>JACBFI010000040.1 GCA_013391385.1 Sediminibacterium sp. Gen4
AATCAATAATATTAACCCAAGTTTAAAAACGGTCAACGTATTTTAGGCATTGACACTTCTGTCAACTGTCAACTAACAACTGTCAACCCTCCTTTGCTCACTCTCCAGTCTTCTTTCGTCTAAAGAACAAACTGAGTCTGCTTGTAATTTCATCTTCCTGGGTAATGGATTTACGACTGATCAAAGGCGTGGTATTGACAAATCGAAGTTCCCAGCCACGGTCTTCAAAAAAACCGATTGCCTGGGTAGGTGTACGAAAGGTGATTTTATTACCGGAGCTATCGCATAAACTGGTAAACTGGTTATAGTCAGTTTCAATCATCAACCTCCGAAACATCATAATATTATACAAGGTATTCAGCTCTTGTTCAAAAGATATGGTGATGTTTTTATAGTCATTCAAAGACTCAGGTAATACCGCTCCTTTGGGAATTTTTTGGGACCAACCAACTGTCGTTATGAATAATACTAAAAGTGTGAGTAGCGTTTTTTTCATGTAATTAGGTTAAGCGTTTAATAATTCAACTGACCAGTCTTTCTAACAGATATCCTTATTTACTCATAACAAATTTTTGTCCAGAAACTTATTATTGATCTAAACCGGTGTTAAGTAGGAGTTAAAGCATAGTTATTGGATTCGTTTATCGATTCCAACTTTCTTGGTTTTTTCTGTCTTATTTTTGTCAAAATTCGACTCCATGCTCGATACCACGATGTTGCTGACGGTTGTGATTGCATTGATGATTGCAGGATTTGCAGGATATCTCTTTTATCTACAGAGAAAGAATCAGCGAGATGAACAGCAATCGAAAAGGGCTTCTGTTTCCTTACAGTTGCAGGCTTATGAACGATTAACCTTACTCACAGATCGTATTGCTTTGCCCAATCTGATTAGTCGCCTGGGCAATCCGGAAGTCTCTGCCAGTGAGATGCAGTATTTACTGACAAAAAATATCAAAGATGAGTTTGACTATAATATCTCACAACAAATTTATGTTTCACCTGAAATATGGAATGCCATACGTAATCTCAAAGAAAACAATTTACTGATCATACACCGAGTAGGCGCATCTGTTTCAAGCCTGGACTCTGCGGCTACCCTCAATCGTGCTATTCTTAACTACCTCATGCAGGATCCTAAGGCCAATCTGCATGAAGTTGTAAGCGAAGCACTGAGTTATGAAGCGAAGAGATTGTTTTAGGTGAAAAGTGAAAGGGCAAACGTGAAATAGATAGCCCTTTCACCTTTCACCCTTCACCTTTCACCCATACTTATGAAAAAAATAACCACCGACAGCGGCATTGAGATCAAAGAAGTTTATTTCCCTGCTGATGCATCCCATACCGAGCAGGAACAACCCGGACAATTCCCTTATACCAGGGGTGTACAACCGGATATGTATCGTGGTAAATTATGGACCATGCGTCAGTATGCGGGCTTTTCTACTGCGGAAGAAAGTAATAAACGCTATCATTATTTATTGTCGCAGGGTGTAATGGGATTGAGTGTGGCGTTTGATTTACCCACACAAATCGGATATGATAGTGATCATCCATTAGCAGAAGGAGAAGTTGGAAAAGTAGGGGTTGCGATTGATAGTTTGGAAGATATGGAAACCCTTTTCAAGGGAATTCAATTGGAACAGGTCAGTACTTCTATGACTATCAATGCTACAGGATTTATCCTATTGGCATTTTATGTAGCGCTCGCCAAAAAGCAGGGAGCTGATCTAAAAAAAATCAGTGGTACCATTCAAAATGATATCCTCAAAGAATATGCAGCGAGAGGTACTTATATCTATCCTCCCAAACCTTCCATGCGTATCATTACGGATATTTTTGAATGGTGTAGTAAAGAATTACCGAAATGGAATACGATTTCTATTTCAGGATATCATATCCGTGAGGCTGGCAGTACCGCAGTTCAAGAAATCGCATTTACGTTAAGCAATGGGAAAGCATATGTAAAAGCGGCGATCGACAAGGGACTTGATATCAATGTTTTTGGTAAGCGTCTCTCCTTTTTCTTCAACGCGCATAACAATTTATTTGAGGAAGTAGCAAAATTCCGTGCTGCCAGAAGAATGTGGGCTATGATGATGAAAGAATTGGGGGCAACTGATGAAAAAGCGTTGATGCTTCGCTTTCATACACAAACCGGAGGTGCAACACTCACAGCTCAACAACCTTTGAACAATATTTGTCGGGTTACCATTCAAACATTGGCTGCTGTTTTAGGTGGAACACAAAGTTTGCATACCAACGGGTATGACGAAGCTTTGAGTTTACCAACGGAGGAAGCAGCTCGTATTGCTTTGCGTACACAACAGATCGTTGCATTTGAAAGTGGAGCACCTGATACCGTAGATCCTTTGGCGGGTAGTTATTTCATTGAGTCATTAACCAAAGAAGTGGAAGACAAAGCTTGGCAATTGGTAGAAAAAATTGATGCCATGGGCGGAAGTGTGAGTGCGATTGAAGAAGGTTTTATGCAAGATGAAATTGCCAGAAGTGCCTATGAATACCAGCGCAATATAGAAAGTGGAGAAAAGATCATTGTCGGGGTCAATAAATTTCAAGTACAAGAAAAAAATGATACCCCGGTTTTTAAAATTGATGATAGTATCCGGCAGGTGCAGTCAGATAAACTGAAAGCACTCAGAGAAAAAAGGAACAAGGAACAAGTGAATGCTTGTCTTCAAGCTATTCGTAAAGCAGCCGAAACAAATGAGAATCTGATGCCATTGGTAATAGAGGCTGTAGAGAATTATGCAACATTGGGTGAAATAGCAGATACTTTGAGAAATGTTTTTGGTGAATATCAATAAGCTCGTCTTATGTATACAATACAACTCGCTAGTAACCTTAGAGAATTAGAAGAAATAGCTGCACTTTCTTCAGCGAATCTTCGCACGATTGTGAGCGAAGCAGAAAAAGCAGAACAAGGCTTTATCACTTGGGAATATAGTGTACAACTATTAAAAGATATGCACGCGATAGCTCCCAGTATCATCGCTAAGTGGAATGATCACGTAGTCGGTTATGCACTCGTTGCAACACATGCCATGTCAGGTGTACATGCAGAAATGAATGTGATGCTGAACAATCTTGCCACATTAACCTATGAAGGCAAGCCCATGAATGACTACAAGTACTATATGATGGGACAAATCTGTATTGCCAAAGAACACCGTGGACAAGGTTTGTTTGATAAGTTATATGCGCATCATCGTAAAATATATCAAGACAGGTACGATATATTACTCACTGAAGTATCTACATCCAACCATCGTTCCATGAGAGCCCACGAACGGGTAGGTTTTAAAACCATTCACACTTACCGTGATCATATGGATGAATGGAATGTAGTAGTGTGGGATTGGCGGAAAGATTAATAGGAAAATGGAAGTATGAAACACGAAATAAGAAATAAGAAACAGGAAGTTAAAAGTCTCATTTCCTGTTTCTTATTTCAAATTTCTTATTTTCTAGCCTAGAACAACAATCAAAGCATAAATCACTCCCGGTAGCCAGAATAATAAGGTGAGCAATACGCTTAACCAAAATTTACCATTGAGTTCTCCTTGATGAAGTCCAACAGCCAGTGGCGGTAAGATTACACATAAGATAGCTAATAATACCGTATTGGTTTGTACGTCACTACCTGCTTTTTTTGCTGCTTTATATTCTTTGGCAATTTTTTTCACTTCTTTGATCCTGGCTTTACGTTCAGTTCTGCTCAGGCTTTTGAATTCACGAATGGCATCTTCTACAATTACATCATTCATCACCGGTGTCTGTACTGTAGTTGTTTCTTTTGTCTTTGATGTTACATCCGTTACATCAATAACACTACTCGTTGCGGTGAAGCTGATCACTGCCGCAAGTGAACATAGGATAATCTTTCTCATATGTAGAATTTTAGAATTTGAAATTACACAAAAAAAGCATTCCTTTTAATTTTAATACATCAAGCATTTATTACCTATTTTACCATCAAATATGGTTATGAAGTTGTTACTCAATACACTACTTTTTTTGAGCTTTTTTCAATATTCGATAGCGCAGCAGCCTTCTTTTATTGGTGATAGCCTTGATCAGTATATTCAAAAAGGAATGACAGACTGGCAAATACCCGGATTGGCTATTTCCATCGTTAAAGATGGGAAAGTCATATACAGTAAAGGGTTTGGAGAAAGGAATATGGTAACACATGCCCCAGTTACGGAGCATACATTGTTCATGATTGCAAGTAATAGTAAACTATTTACAGGAACTGCCATTGCCCAACTGGAGTATAACAAGCGACTTTCCCTCAATGATAAGATCACTCGCTATTTCCCGGATTTTAAAATGTATGACTCCCTGATAACAAAGCAAGTCACCATCAGGGATATGCTTTCTCATCGTGTAGGCACCAAAACCTTTCAAGGTGATTTTACATTCTGGAATGGAAAAATAAGTCGTAAGGAAATCATGCAGAAAATGAGGTTGCTTCAACCCACCGGAGTTTTTCGTCAGGATTTTGGATACTGTAATAGCTGCTATCTCACTGCCGGAGAAATCATCCCGGTCGTAACCGGAAAACCATGGGAAGTATATGTTTACGATAGTTTATTGATGCCATTAGGTATGAAAAACACACATACATTGGTGACGGGAATGAACCAGCGTCCCAATGTTGCAAAACCCTATACCACCGCCTTCACCGGCAAAATAACCGAATTGCCTTACGATCAGGTAGATAATTTGGGTCCGGCAGGTAGTATGGTGAGTAGTGTACATGATTTATCCAAATGGCTCATCATGCAACTGGACAGTGGACGTTATGAGGGCAAAAGAATATTGCCATGGAATGTGATACAAAAAACCAGGGATATCAATATTGCACTATCGAGTCGAAAGAATGCAAATTCCTCCTCTCATTTCACCGGTTATGGTCTGGGTTTATTCATGACAGATTATTTAGGTAAACAAGTCTTTTGGCATACCGGTGGAGCTTTTGGTTTTGTAAGTAATACTTGTTTGGTGCCTGAAGAAAAATTAGGTATCGTTATTCTAACCAATAATGATAACCAATCATTTTTTGAAATACTACGTCATCAGATACTCGATGCTTATCTCGGTGCTCCATTCATTGATAAACATAGTGTAGGATACAAAAAATTTCAGGATAGTGAAACCGGTAAAATTGCTGGGATCAATATCCTTGAGAAACGAGTACAGCAAATGAATGAGCCTCCACTCCCATTGACTTCTTATTTGGGTAAATACATCCATCCACTGTACGGCGGCATAACCATTACAAGTGATAACCATGATTTGCTTATTCAGTTTGAAGGACATCGACAACTCAGTGCAAGATTACAATACATGGACAATGAAGAATGGCGACTCACTTACAGTAACCCTGCATTTGGAATTTTTATGGTGAAGTTTATAACACAACAACAAAAAGTGGAAAGCATCGATATTCCTGTTAATGATTTTCTGGAATATGATCCATATACCTTTAGAAAACAGTAACTTTCACTGATCAAAATCAACTTACATGAGATTTTCTTTTTTGGTACTTGCTTTAAGTAGCAGCTTAGTCATACAAGCACAGGAATTGCCTAGTTCTTATCCGCAATTGGTAAAAGAGATCACACCCAAGCTGGTAGAATGGCGTCGTCACTTTCATCAGAATCCTGAATTGTCTAACCGAGAATTTAAAACAGGAGCATATATCGCTGATTATTTGAAATCGATCGGTTTAGACGTGAAAGCGAATGTTGCCAAAACAGGTGTAGTAGCTATTCTAAAAGGCGGTAAGCCTGGTCCAGTTGTTGCCTTAAGGGCAGATATTGATGCATTACCTGTTACCGAACGTGTTAATATTCCTTTTGCATCCAAAGTAACCACTGAATTCAATGGACAAACTGTTGGGGTAATGCATGCTTGTGGACATGATTCACACACTTCTATCCTAATGGGTACCGCTACTATATTGAAAAAAATGCAGGCAGATGTACCGGGTACGATTGTATTTTTATTTCAGCCTGCGGAAGAAGGTGCGCCTAATGATGAAGAAGGTGGTGCATCGCTTATGATCAAAGAAGGTGCTTTAGATAACCCGAAAGTAGAAGCAGTATTTGGTCTGCATATCAATTCAACCATTCCTGTTGGAGAAATACAATATAAAACCGGAGCTTTTATGGCTTCCTCTGACTGGTTTAAAATTGTGGTAAAGGGGCAAGGCGGACATGGTTCTAAACCTTGGAAAGCCATTGATCCTATTGCATCTGCATCGCAGATTATTGAAGGTCTGCAACACATTGTAAGCAGACAAATGGAATTAACCAAAGCGCCTGTTGTTATTACGGTTGGCGCTATTCAATCAGGTGTACGCAATAATATCATTCCTGAAACCTGCGAGATGTTGGGTACCATTCGAACATTGGATAGTAAGATGCAAAAAGAAGTACATGAAAGAATACGTAATACGGTTAAACATATTGCAGCAAGTAATGGTACGGAAGCAGAGGTAACGATTGATACCAAAACATTGGTTACTTACAATGATCCTGAATTGGTAAAGCTAACACTGCCTTTTTTGGAGAAAGCAGCAGGTAAAGGAAAAGTAGTAACTCGTGACTGGGATACCGGTGCGGAAGATTTTTCATTTTATGGCGAAAAAGCGCCTTCATTCTTTTTTTATCTCGGTGGTATGCCAAAAGATCAGGATCCAAACAAAGCGCCACAACATCATACCGCTGATTTTTATATTGATGAAAGTGGGTTTGATTTGGGTGTGAAAGCTTTTTGTCAGTTGGTGTTTGATTATGCTAAGAGTAAGAAGTAAGGGTTTATTGCCACTGAAAGCACAGAATGGCACAGAAAGCTTCTGTGTATTTCAGTGTCTTCAGTGGCAATTCACTTAAGAATATACCCTTGCCCCAAATAACAAACTTCCAATTCTGACCATCGTACTCCCCTCTTCAATAGCAATGGTATAATCGCCACTCATACCCATGCTGAGGATGGCTGATGGCTGATGGTTCATAACAGATTGCTTGAAAATATTGTGTAGAGATCTAAACTCACTTCTTACTTTTTCCTGATCATCAGTAAAGGAAGCCATACCCATTAATCCACGGACACGTACATTGGGAAAACTTGATAGTTGTTCGATAGTATCTTTCAACTCTTGTTCATCCATTCCAAATTTAGTCTCTTCTGTAGCAATATGTACTTGTAGTAAACAGTCAATGATGCGATTGTTCTTTGCTGCTTGTTTATCGATTTCTTTCAATAGTTTAAGACTATCCACCCCATGTATCAGGTGAACAAAAGGAGCTATATATTTTACTTTATTGGATTGTAAATGGCCAATGAAATGCCATCGGATATCGTTTGGTAAAACAGCTTGTTTATCAACCAATTCTTGCACATAATTTTCTCCAAAGTCTTTTTGTCCTATATCATATAACGCTTTTATATCCTCAACAGGTTTTGTTTTGCTTACTGCTACCAATGTTACACTAGCTGCCAAAAGTTCGCGGCTGATCTGCTGATACTGCTCGATATTCACTGACATGACTGGAATTTGGGGCAAAAATAGTGAATAGCTAATAGTGAGTAGTGAGTAGTATTTTTTTACTGACTACTCACTATCTACTCGTAAACATCGCTTTTACAAAATCTGTTACCAAATAACTGATCATTTTTCCGGTATGATATCCTGATCGGCCATCTGCAAGTTGTGTGGCTCCTTCACAAATATGCAAATAGGCAACTTTGCTATCTGTAGCAGTGAAGTTGATATACTGTCTGGCATGCGCAAGTGTAATACCTACGGGGCTGGAGGCACTGCTTGTAGCATTTTCGATAACGTCCAGATCTAATTCGATGCCACAATAACTATCTTCTGTAAATCCCGTAGCATGGGCTACTGATTGAAGGAATGTTCTTTTTTCGTGAATGAAAATATCTTCATAACTAATACAATCAATAAATGGATTATTAACCATATCCATCCATACATTTTGCGGGAGATAATTTTCATGATATCCCAGTACACAATATTTTTCGAGATAACCATCCGCCTCTGCGTACGAAAATCCATTTCCGCTATGTCTGCCTTCCATGGGGCGAAAGTCTGCATGTGCATCTAGATTGATCGCATTGATCTGTGCAATCGGTATCAATCCAGATTTATACAAGCCCTTTGCAGCCCCTTTGATACAGGGGTACGCGTTATTATGTCCACCCCCAATTACTATAGGGATTTTATTGTTTTGCGTGATCATGTGAATCAATTGCTCAACCTCATCATCAATCATATTCACTGCATGTCGGTAAGCTGCAATTTTCTCATCATAACTCTGTGCATTTTGTTCAATCAGATTTTTGGCATCTGAAAAATCGAAATGACCTAATACAAGGATACTACTCCCTTCAAAAAAATCATTGCTCTGGGTATTCAAGAAAGACTGTAAAAATGCTATCCAGGCAGAATCACAACCGCCCACACCTTGATTCGCGAGTACGCCGATATCTTCGGGTATGCCCACCAATACAAATGGGGCACTGGACTTTTGCAAAGATGATTCCAATGCAACACTATCTTTAACTACTTGCACCCTTTCCCCTATTTTGGTCTCAAATCGTCTGATCCGAGTGACAGAAAGGATATCCTGTTTGTTGTAAATTTTAAAATGTGGTAGTTGCAAAGCGTATCGATTTACAATGAATATACTGATTTTTTGGGTTAGTACATAGAGCATAGTCAATAGACCATGGACTATGGACCATGGTCTATTGACTAATCAAACAGTTCTCCATTGATCAATACCTTATCTATCAGATTAGATCCGAAAGCATAAGGTAGGTAAGCAATGGAAGGAATGGGTTGTGTAATGATCAGATTGGCACGTTTACCAATGGTAATGCTACCTACTTCCTTTTCTAATTCCATGGCATAAGCACCATTAATTGTAGCAGCATTGATAGCTTCTTCCGGTAACATTTTCATTTGTATACAACTCATTGATACAACCATATTCATATTACCACTCGGACTGGAACCCGGGTTATAATCAGATGCTAATGCAATAGCTGATCCCGCATCTATCAATTGTCTTGCCGGCTGAAAGGGCATTCGTAGAAAATAAGCAGCTGTAGGTAATAAAGTTCCGATGGTATTGGATGATGCAAGTAATTGAATGGTCTCGTCATCCATGGTTTCCAAATGATCTACTGAAATGGCATTGGTTTGGATTCCCGCCTGGACACCGCCGGATAGATTTAATTGGTTGGCATGAATTTTCGGTTGTAAGCCAATTTGTTTTCCGGCTTCACAAATACGTATGGTTTCTTCGGGTGAAAAGAACCCTTTTTCACAAAACACATCGATATAATCAGCCAATTGTTCACGATCAATGATCGGAAGCATTTCATGAATGATCTGATCAATATAGCCTTCATGATCTTCTTTGAATAAAAGTGGATAGGTATGCGCCCCCAGAAAAGTAGCTTTAATAGGTATGGGTGATGTTTCTTTCAGTCGTTTGATAACACGTAACATTTTGATCTCGGCTTCCACCGATAATCCATAGCCACTTTTGATTTCTACTGCCCCAGTACCTAACCGAATGATGTCAACTAATCTTTGTTTGGCAGCAGTATACAGTGCTTCCTCTGTAGTTAACGCGAGTCGCCTTGCTGAATTGAGAATACCACCACCTTTCGCGGCAATATCTTCATAACTCATTCCTTTGATCTTATCAACAAACTCTTCTTCTCTACTTGCAGCAAATACCAAATGGGTATGACTATCGCACCAACAGGGTAATACACTAGCTCCTTTCAAATCCATTACATTACTTACTTCAGGATAAGCATCCATGGTTCCAAAATCTGCTATTCGTCCATTCACCATCAATAACCATGCATTTTCAAGGATCGGTAAACTACTCAACTCTTTTCCACGCAATAGTGAGGGTTGCTGACGAACATTTATCAGTTGGTGAATGTTTGTAAGAAGCGTTTGATTCATAGTGGGAAAATAAGGATTTAGCGGCAAGCTTCACGCTACAAGCTGCAAGCTTTTACTATAATTATCTTTTTATTCCGGTATGACTATTTAGATATAATACATTTACCTAAACTTGCAGCCTGCAACGTGTAGCGTGTAGCTTGCAGCTTGCAGCTTGCAGCCAAAATATGATTACCCGACTCACCATAGTACGTTACCCTTCTTGGTTTGGATGGGCAGGCTTTTTATCCATGGCATTGTTTCGTTTGCCACTTTGGTTGAGAAAAGACATTTTATTTTGGAAACTGATGGGATGTGGAAGAAACGGTAGTTTCGATAAAACACCCGACTGGCGGCAATGGGCAGTGCTGGAAATCATTCAGGATAAACATGTACCTCTCTCCCGTTTTTTACTCAACTGGTGGCATTTATTCGGTTGTGAAAAATGGGAGCTGATCTTACGTCCAATTGAAGGACATGGTTTATGGGATGGAAAAGAGGTGTTTGGTGTTTTACCCAAACAAACCGACTATACCGGAAGAATTGCTGTTATGACCAGGGCTACCATCCGAATCAGTCAATTATCAAGGTTTTGGCAACATGTAGATGCCGTTGCACAAAGAATGAGCGGAGCTCCGGGTTTTATTACATCAGTAGGTATTGGTGAAGTTCCATGGATCAAACAAGCCACATTCAGTATCTGGGAATCAAAAGAAGACATGAAAGCCTTTGCTTATCGCTTACAAGAACATGCGGAAGTGGTAAGGAAGACCAGACAAGAAAAATGGTATAGTGAAGAGCTTTTTGTACGGTTCCAAATCATTGATTCTAAGGGTAGTTTGAAGGGATATGACCCTATCAAAAGAAATCCTTAATTTTGTAATATGCATCATTGCTCTACCATCACATTCCTTACCGCTCACTTCGCGTGGATGTATCGTGGACTCAACTCTATGCCCGATCACTGAGGCCCTTTCTTTATTATTTAACCATTTCTGACATTATTGGGATTTGATCCCATCATTTTTACTTAATACAATTAGTATGGAACATACATTGCATGTTACCTCTGAAATAGGTACTTTAAAACGTTTATTGGTACACAGTCCAGACAGTGGTTTGGGTAAAGTAGTACCCTCGAAAGCACAAGACTGGCTATTTGAAGACATTGTTCATTTGGATACGATTCGTAAAGACGAATACGATTATTACACCAAATTATTGTTGTACTTCCTGGATCCTACAAAAATCAAAGGCAAACTACAAGAGATTGATGGCAATGATCGTTCATTTTTCAAACCTGATTCAGAGGGGTTTTATAAATCTGATAAAGTCATCGAATTACAATGGCTATTGGCTGAAATCCTTGAAAACGAAGATATCCGATCTCAATTAGTGGCATCAGTAGCGGCTATTGAAGGCTGCACTTTTCAAACCCAACAGGAACTATTGGCATACAATGCCAAAGAGTTGTCTAAAACTTTTATATCGGGGACTTCATCCGATAAAAAACTACTCTTCGCTCCTATTCCCAATTTCATTTTTACCAGAGATATTGGAATTACCATCAAAGACCATGTTTTATTGAATAAACCGGCTAAAAAAGCACGTACACGTGAAGCTTTATTGGCAAAATATATTTTCTTCTATCATCCCATTTTTGCGAAGTGGCAAAATAATATCATTGAATTGGCAGATTCCAATCAGAGTTTTTTGATGCCCGAAGAGGAAGAAGATGATCGCAAAACAACTTTAGAAGGTGGCGATATCATGGTAGTAAGCGATAATCACTTATTAGTGGGTGTCAGCGAAAGAACATCTGCAGAAGCTGCTGCTATGATTACGAATGTCATGTTTGAAAAGGGATTGATGGATAAGGTTACCATTGTACGTATACCCAAGAAAAGAGATTACATGCACATCGATACCGTCTTCACACAAGTAAAAAGAGATGTATGGGTAATGCTGGGTAACTTTTCACGTAAAGCAGTGAAGCATGAAGATGATAACGTGATTGAAAGGGAACTACAGGTAAAGAAAGATGAAAAAATCAAGATCACCCAGTTTCATAAGAAATGTCCGGATAACCCTGTTTATTTCGACAGTTTGGAAGACCTGTTACAAGATATCAGCTTAACAGATCTGCGTTGCGAGAATGATGTGCGTTTTATTTTTTCCGGAAATAATGAATTTCCGTACAACGCCCGCGAACAATGGACAGACTCCTGCAATTTGCTGGCATTGAAAGAAGGTGTGGTCTTGGGTTATGATCGTAATGATAAAACCACAGAAGCATTTCGCAAAGCAGGTTTTACGATCATTCATGTAAAAGATTTATTACCCAAATTAGAAACAGGAGAATTGAATCCAGAAACCATGACAGATACACTCATACTCATGCCATCCGCAGAACTATCAAGAGCACGTGGTGGATTCCATTGTATGAGTATGCCTTTGTGGAGAGCGGATATTTGAGTTGACAGTTGTTAGTTGACAGGAAAACAGTTTCTCTTCTGTCAACTGTCAACTAACAACTATCAACTATCCCCCCCTTTTCATAACGATCATTACCAATTAAATCAACATGCAAACAACTTCAAATCTTCTCATGATAAAACCCGTTCGTTTTGATTTTAATGCAGAAACGGCGGTTAATAATAGTTTTCAACAAGCTTCGGCAGATCAACAAGTAAGTGAAAAAGCGGCGGCTGAATTTGATCGATTTGTATCGGTACTTAACAATGCGGGTGTTCAGGTAACGGTTGTTGAAGATACTCCTGAACCCCATACTCCTGATTCGGTATTTCCCAATAATTGGATATCCTTTCATGACGACGGAACTATTTTTTTATATCCAATGTTCGCTGTCAATCGCAGACTTGAACGTAAACCGCATGTTTTATCTGTGATTGCTGAAAAGTTCCGCGTTGCAAATACAATAGACCTTAGCGCTTATGAACAGCAACAGGTTTTTTTAGAAGGAACTGGTAGTATGGTCTTAGACCGGGAAAATAAAATATCCTACGCTTGTTTGTCACCCAGAACTGATATACAAGTATTGCATGATTGGTGTAATAAAGCAGGATTTCGTCCGGTAGCGTTTACCTCTGTTGATAGCAAAGGCGATCCTATCTATCATACCAATGTAATGATGTGTATTGCTGATCAATTTGCTGTTATTTGTCTGGATTCGATTCCCGATGAAACAGAAAAGCGTACTGTCATAGAAACATTGAAGGATACCAAAAAAGAAATCATCGAAATCAGTTTCGACCAAATGAATCGTTTTGCAGGCAATATGCTGCAAGTTCAAAACACAAACGGAGATCGTTTTTTGGTGATGTCATCGCAGGCATATAATAGCCTGACTGCTGAACAGATCAAGCGTATTGAACACTATAATCCGATCCTGCATTCTGATATTACGACGATTGAAACCAATGGTGGCGGTAGTGCCAGATGTATGATGGCAGAGGTTTTTTTAGCAGAAAAATGATATGGCATGAATCAAGCTTCTCTGAACGAAATACTGTACGAACAATTAGAGAAACAGTTCCTGGTAATTCGGGATGAGATATACATTCCTTTATTTAAACGCTATGCAGATGAGCTCGAGATGTATCGAAAAGGGGAATCGGCGATGATGGATGGCACTAATTTGGAAGAAGAAATTGGGGATAAAGCTACTGACATTACGATTATTAATCCTTATTCAAATTTTATTGATACATATCCCGTGAGGGAGAATGACTGTATTATTTACTTAAAGAATGAGCTGAGATCTTGTTTGTTTGATCCTGATGTGCTACCACAACTGATCAAATCCGGGGCTATGGAAATAGGCTATGATTGGTATTTTCATTATGACTCGGGTATTAATCTTTTTAAACAAGATTTAGACTTCCCGATCATTGCTGAACCAAGATACTTATATCGTGAACTACCTCCCGGACATTATACCGGATTTGCAAAAGGGCCTGATTTTTCAGGTGTTTGGCCTGATTGTGCAGCATTGATTGATGAAGCAGTCCAAGAGCATCCTTTATTGGAACTTGGCTATGAATTAATGAATTACTATCAGTATCAATCCAGATTATTTCTTCATAAAGCATTTAAAGAAATGGATGATGCTGGCGAATTTTCAATGATAGAAAAACGTCCCTTTCCTATTTATATTGCTGAACACGATTGCGAAGAAATGACTTTGTATGTACTCTAATCTTTATGCGCAATAAGTTCCCTGCATCCAGCAATCAATTTGATCGGTCAACATATGCATTAATAAGCCAATCCCCAAGATTCTCATTCTGGTAAACAACAATAAAACATAGACGGCAATCATATACCAGCTATGCAATACATGAAATCCGATACTGCATCGACATGGATCGAAAATGGGATTAGCCAGTAAATGATCTAGATCCACTAACATGGTCAGGAGAAAAATCACGGATACTTTCCTCCAATGATTTCGAAAAAATACATATGCCACTATGATGGGAGCTATAAAGTGTAAGAAATAGTGAAGAATAGATGTTAGTCCCATGTTATATAGAATCAATTACCATTCAGTATGATAAAATGCACCTGTTGTATCATTCTTTTTTTGATAGGTATGAGCACCAAAAAAATCCCTTTGTGCTTGTATAATATTTGCTGTTGCATATAGGCCACTGAGCGAATTCAGATAATCCAACGAAGCAGTATAACAAGGAATGGGCAAGTCAAATTCTAAAGCGCTGATACAAAAAGATTTAAGTTCGGGCTTTGATAATATGATTTCATTTTTGAAATCATGATATTCAAAGACATCATGATGTTCGTGAAAAGCTAGGATCATTTTTTCCATGAGTGTACTTCTGATAATACAACCATTGGTCCATATACGTGCTATGTTTGAAAGATCCAGATTCCAGTTATATTCCATCGAAGCAGTTCGCAAGATTAAAAAACCTTGTTGATGATTGATGATTCTTGCTGCAGTATAGGCAGTTTTTAGCGTATCAATACTTAGCTGTGTGGAATGAATATTCTTAATGGACGCTTGTCTGAGATTACGCACAGATTCCTTCAGTGTGGATACATAGCGTGCAAACAAAGCACTGGTAATCATTCCCGCAGGTATTCCCAATTCAGATGCGGTGATAGTTGCCCAGTTTCCTGTTCCTTTGTTACCTGCCACATCCAAAATCAAATCAATCAAATAAGTGTCGCCTTCTTTTTTTTGTAGAATATGAACAGTGCTTTCAAGTAAGTAACTATGAAGCGCGCCCTGATTCCACTCATCAAATACTTGAGCGATGCTGGATGGTTCCAAGCCTTGTACATAACGTAAATAAGCATAGGTTTCTGCAATCAGCTGCATTTCAGCATATTCAATGCCATTGTGAATCATTTTTACAAAATGTCCCGAACCTTCCGGACCAATATAAGCGGAACAAGGGTTGCCATTTTTGTCTTTGGCAGCAATGGCGAATAAAAGATGCTCAATTTTTTGGTAAGCTTCAAATGAACCGGAAGGCATAATGCTAGGTCCATAAAGTGCTCCTTTTTCACCACCGGAAACACCGGTACCCATAAAATGGATTTGCTGTTTTTCCAAACGTACAATGCGATTTTTAGTATCCTCATAATGGGAATTACCTCCATCGATTAAAATATCGCCGGCATCTAAATGGGGTAGGATTTCATTAATGAATACATCTGTTTCTTTTCCTGCTTTGATCATCATGAAAATGATCCGTGGTTTCACTAAAGAGTGTACAAAAGATCTTAAATCCTCAAAACCGGAAGCATTCTCTAACTCAGGATAGGCTTGAATGGTTTTTTCAGCTACTTGTTCCTCGACACCTTTCACGAACCGGTTGTACAGTGAAAGTTTTACCCCGGCACGAGCCCAGTTTCGAGCCAGGCTTTTACCCATCACACCTAATCCTACAATACCCAATGTAGACTTATTGGTTTCCTGAAGAATTGTATTGACCATAGTTTGTGGATCTAATGATATATCAATCTTAATACTTTCATTTGGAATTTCAAGAATATCGAACTGAGACTGTAAAAGAGTAACAGGCATGTAATGATCTTTTCGCTCAGCCATTCTTTTTTGAATCAGGTCTTTTGAACCATGCAAATAAATCCAAAATATAGATTCTTCAATGTTTTTCGAAATGATATCGCGGTATTGTTTTTTCAAGGCTGAACAAGCAATGACGGCAGATGCATTCGTAGCTAAGGTTTTATTTGCAATAGCATGGATATTTTGTAACCAATCATACCGATCATGATCATCAAGCGGCTGACCCGATTTCATTTTTTCAATATTGGTTGCTGAATGAAAATCGTCACCATCAAAAAAATCGATTCCCAGCTGACTTGCTAGCAATTGTCCAATAGTGGTTTTGCCACTGCCGGAAACACCCATTACCAAATAAATCTTACCATTTTGATTCATACAGCATACTACTTAAACAAATAAACTCAATACCAAAACACCTAATAATCCTACTACTGAAACGATTGTTTCCATCAGTGACCATGATAAAAAAGTATCTTTTACCGAAACATTAAAGTACTCTTTAAACATCCAGAAGCCGGTATCATTGACATGAGAACAAAAAATACTACCGGAACCGATCGCTAAAATGATCAAATTGGGGTCAACATTCAAATCTGTTATGACTGGTGCAATAATTCCTGCTGCTGTTAGACCGGCAACGGTTGCTGATCCAAGCAATAATCGAATCGTAGCAGCAACAAGCCAGGCTAGAATCAGCGGATGTATTTGGATAGCTTGTAATGCTAGTGCTATTTCATTGCTTACTTGACTGTCGATTAATATTTGCTTCAACCCACCCGAAGCTCCAATTATTAAAATGATTGTAGCGATTTCCCGGATTCCCTGATCATAGGTATCCATAACGTTCTGTATAGACATCCCCTGTCTTTTACCCAAGAGTATGGTGACAATGAGCAAAGACACTAACATCAAAATAGAAGGCTCATTGATGAAATCATACAGTTTTTCAACCGTATTATTTCCTTTGAAAATAATCGATATCAAAAGCGTTATGAGTAATAAACAGATAGGCATTAAGGCAGACACTATGCTGATACCTAATGAAGGTGGATTTTCGACCTGAATAGTTTCTTGAAAATTCAATTTTGACGAAGCGGTGTTGATTCGTGATAACGACTTAGAAAAAATAGGACCGGCTAAAACCACAGCAGGAATAGCAACAATGATCCCGTAAAAAAAAGTGGTAGAGATGCTTGCATTAAAAATGCCAATTAAAGCAGCCGGAGACGGATGTGGAGGCAACAAACTATGGGCTACCGAAAGTGCAGCTAGAATCGGGATGGCAACCTGTATAACGGGGAGCTTGTATTTATACACTAAGCTGAATATAATAGGGATCACCAATACGAAACCAACATTATAAAACAAGGGAATGCCAATGATGAGTCCGGTCAACATCATGCCCCAGGATAAATATTTTCGCCCACAAATCGTAATGACTTTCTCTGCAATGACATTGGCTGCACCACTTTTGGCAACCAGTTTACCAATCATAGCTCCTGAAGCCAGTGTAATAATGATGGAGCCTAACATCTCTCCTATCCCTTTCTGTAAAGATTTTGCGATGCCTAGTAAAGGCATCCCAAAAAGTAACCCGGCTCCAATAGCAATGATCAAAAATGAAATGAATGGAGATATTTTACATACAGATGTTAGTACTGTTAGGCCGATAATGACAAGAAGAAGTACAAGAAAAATCTGCATGTAGTTATTTTATAATAAACGAATTCTTTGAAGAGCGAACACTTCCATTTTACCTATCATTTCTTAATAACCGTTTTCCTGCATCGTCTTCCTCTATCACCCTAAATGAAAGAATGGGGACGTTGCAAATACTAACACCAAGATAAGTTAATAATTAGTCATTATCCATGACTAATCAGCAAGTAATAAGTAATTATAAAAGTAAATAATACTCTATGCCTGTTACCAATTAGCTCCTTTCAAAAGAGTATTTAGCCGTTTGTATATTGGACATCCTAAAGCCACTTTTTTATGATACATTAAATCTCTTATTATGATACCATGAAACTTAAAAGTGGGAAATATTTTGGTCAAACAATAGATTCGTTATCTATATCAGGTTTGATATTGACTGAAAAAATACATCCTTCTGGCGATATTTTACCTGCTCACTATCATGAAAATGCCTATTTCTGCCTAGCACTTAACGGCGGTTGGAAAGAGTTTGCAGAGGGAGATTCCTTTGAATGTCATACAGGTAATGTTGTATATCATCCAAAAGAAGAGATACATCAAACTTATTTTCAAAAACAGCAATATTCAAAGACCTTTAATATTGAAATAACCCCTCTCTGGTTTAAGAGCATTACTTCATTCGAAAACACTGCTTTAGCAAAAAGAATTGTTTGTAAAGACAGGTCGTTAAACAGCTACATATCTAAAATTTATACAGAGTTTAAAAGAAATGACCAATTTTCAGCATTGGCGATTGAATGCTCCTTTAGTTATTTATTTATCTTTCAAGAAGATTCATTAGCTACTCTAAGCCAAAACAGGCACGATGGTTATATGATGTGAAGTCAGTAATTACAAATAATTTCTTGTCCCCATTATCACTTTCTGAATTAGCAAAAATGTTTCAGGTTCATCCTGTTTACCTTTCTAAATCATTCAAAAAAGAGTTTGGACTTACGATAACGGAATCATATCGTAAATGTAGAATTGATGAAGCTTGTCGCTTGCTGAAAGATTCACAGTTGTCATTGGTACAAATTGCACTACAATGTGGTTTTTATGATCAAAGCCATTTTTGTAAATACTTTCAAATGATAACCGGTTTATCTCCCTTAGCTTTTAGGAAAAATTCTTATAAATAATGGGATGCTTTATATTTTATTACTACCCTATCGTAAATCGGATATTCCTTCAATTCTACCTAATAAAATTTTTGAGTATTTGATTAGAAATATAAATGTGAGGCTTCTCTCCATTTGATAGTGTTAGACTATTCGACAATACAATGAGGGTAGTCTCTGTTTTTGGTAGCCAAAATGCAATTGCAGTTCCCCACTGATCTTCGTTACCCCTTAACCAAATTTTTTCAATAGGCACTCCCTCAATTTCTGTAACAAAAAAAGCATAGCCATAGAAAGAGTTAGAACCAGCCCAAGGGCTTTGAATTTTTGTGTATTTTCCAAATAACAAATTTTTAGATGCTTGTGTTAGTATTTTATGCGTGTATAAAGCTTTTCCCAACTTTGCTAGATCAATAGCGGTTGAAAAAATACCTGTAGAGCTCATCATTCCGTAATCACGATTATTGATATTCGGCTTTTTCCCATCAATCATTGGTACTCGCAGATTTGTAACTGCACCATATTCATTTTGAAAAAAGGTTTCATTCATTTCTAATGGACTAAGTATCGTACGTGTTATATATGATTCCCAAGTGCCTCCGGTTAACTTTTCAATGATGATTCCCAATAGCATATAATTATCATTACTGTATAGGAAGCGTTTTCCCACAGAGTCTACTAATGGTAGTTGCAGTATCTTTTCTGCTGCTTTTTCTAGCTCTTTTTCCCCTTCGGCAGCATAATTTTGACCAATACCCGAAGTGTGACTTAATAAATGGTGAATTGTAATAGTGTTTTTATCTATTGGTAGATTTTCAAAATATTTTTTCAAAGGGTCAGATAACGACAGTTTTCCTTCTTCCACTAACTTCATAATCGCAATAGCTGTAAACCCTTTTGTGACGGAAGCAATATTGTAAGCAATGCTTTTATTGGTTGATATTTTGTTCTTTCTATCCGAATATCCATAACCTTGGTGTACGAGCGTATCATTGCCACGAATCAAAAGTACGGTTCCATTAAAATCAAGATTTTTCTCTGCATTATTCAAGAATTGATGAATATTGGGTGAACTGACATTGATTTCTTGTGCTGTGGAGTTCGTAACAAAAGCGATAAGAATCAATAAGAAAGTATAATGTGATTTCATAGGACTGCCTTTTCCGCCCAAAGATAAATGCACAGAAATGCAGTGGATAGGATCGTTTTATTGTAAAGTTTTAGTTTGGTTAGTTGATATTCCTCCCTATAGGTAAATTTCAAATAGGCACTGCTTTGTAATTGCCCACCGCCTTCTACAAGGCTAACTACTTATTAATGAATGTTTTTCGCGTATTATTTCGAATATTTTTTGGTAGAAATATTTCAACCCTTACTTTTGCCGCGGAGAGATGGCAGAGCGGTCGAATGCGGCGGTCTTGAAAACCGTTGACTGTCAAAGGTCCGGGGGTTCGAATCCCTCTCTCTCCGCAGAAAGGTTTAAGTGCTTAGCATTTAAACCTTTTTAATTATAATTAATGCCCTACTATACATATATATTAATTAGTTTATCAGATGGAGGTTATTACTATGGTCATTCTTCAGCTTTAGAGAAAAGACTTCAAACGCATAATGCCGGAAAAGTGAGAAGTACGAAGTCAAGGAGGCCTTTTGAGCTTCATTATTATGAAGTATTTCAAACAAAATCAGAAGCATATCGAAGGGAGTTGTTGTTTAAATCGGCAGCAGGAAAAGTGTATTTAAAATCGAAAAATATTATTTAAGGTCGATTGCGGCGCTCTTGCCCGCAGGATCCTTTGGAAAAACCGTTGACTGTCAAAGGTCCGGGGGTTCGAATCCCTCTCTCTCCGCCAACGCCCACCATAGTTTTATCTACGGTGGGCGTTTCTTTTTTATTAAAATGGCTAAGTAGTGAATGAATGTGATAGACAAATGTTAACATCACATAACATCTTATTTTATTATATTTATCTAAAACTTACCATTATGACTCGTAAATTTTTCCTGTACACAACTGCTTTTTTAAGCCTTTCCCTGCTATTCGCTTTTTCGTATAAAGCCGCTAATTTTTCAGGCACTTGGAATTTAGATGAAAGTGCCAGTGAACTCGGACAATTTGGAGCAAGAGGTGCTTACAGTAAAGTTGTAATTGAACAGTCTGATGAAGCCATTAAAATGACGGTAAGCGGTTCCGGTTTTGATGGTAGTAATTATGAAATTACTGAAACACATTTAGTGGGTAAAGAATCCCAAAACACAGGTATCATGAACAGTAAAAAAATCTCTACTCTGAATTGGGATGGTGAGCAAAGTTTTAAAATTGATGTCAAATTGATGTTGGAGTTCCAAGGACAAAGTCTAGAACTAACGGGTAATGAAAAATGGGAAATCAGCAACGATGGAAAAACACTTACACAGTATTCTTCCATTAATACCCCTCAAGGAGAAATGAGTACGAAAGCAGTGTATAAGAAAGGATAGTGAGTAGTCAATAGTCAATAGTGAGTTTTATTTTTGCTCACTATTGACTACTCACTCCTCACTATTTAGATTCCGGTTCGGCAACTTTTTCTACTGCGATGAGGTCTAATAGATCCACATGCATTGGAAGTAAGCCAATCTGTACAATGGCTTTTTTCCCTCTGATCTCTTTTACTTCACCTACTTGGTAATTCTTTTTCAATTTCACCAATGTGCCAATAACAATCTGTTGGTTGAGCTCTTTGTATTTTTGATCTACTTTTTTAGCGAGCTTATTGACAACAATTGTTTCCTTTTGCTTGAATAACAGGTTTTGTAAGTTTTTGATGACTTCCTGCTTATTTTCTGATTTTTTCCAATCCAATACAATCTGCTTCAACTTCCGCTCCATATCTTTCAAATACAGCAACCGATCTTCTGTTATCCGATTCTGCTGCTTTAATAATTCTACTTGTTGGCGATGACGTTCTTTATCCATCACCACTTCCATTTCTTTTTTCAAACGATCATTTTCCCGCAACAGTTTATGCAATTGTTTCTTTTCCTGCTCCAATTGCTGTAGATCTTGCTCAGTTCTATTTAATAATCGATCCAGTTTAAAATGATCTTCTTCTACCAGTTTACGCGCTCTATTGATAAGATGTTGTGGTAAACCAATTCGTTCAGCAATCGCAAACGTATAGGAGCTACCGGGCTTACCCACGATTAGTTTATACATGGGCTGAAGATTCACTTCATCAAACTGCATAGCTCCGTTGATGATACCTTTGGTATGATTGGCCATCACTTTTAAATTCAAATAATGCGTTGTTACTACACCAAATGAATGTTTACGTGCCAACTCTTCCATGATCACTTCTGCAAAAGCACCGCCCAAATTTGGGTCACTCCCACTACCCAATTCATCTATAAAAAACAACGTCTTTCCATTAGCCGATTCAATAAATGACTTCATGTGAAGTAAATGACTGCTGTACGTACTTAATTCGAATTCAAGATTTTGGGTATCACCAATATGAATGAATAGTTGTTTAAAAATACCCATTTGTGAATCCGGACTCACAGGTACCAGTAATCCACTTTGTAATAATAGCTGGTTCAAACCAATGGTTTTCATGGTAACCGTCTTCCCACCTGCATTCGGACCACTGATCACCAGAATACGATTTTGTTCATCCAATGTTAGCGATACAGGTATGGTAGGTTTATTGGCAGCTTTGTTGTATAATAATAGTAAGGGATGATAGGCATTGATCAAATGAACATGGGCTTTGTCTGATAGCTCCGGTAATTGTCCGTTCATATCAATCGCCAATTTAGCCTTGGCTCGGATGAAATCATATTCACCTGATATCGATAGGTATTGCGAAAGCAGTGGTGCATACACAGATAAACGGGCAGTTAGTTGTCTGAGTATGCGTTGTACTTCTTTTAACTCATCATGTTCTAAAGCAAAAACAGTGTTGTTCAGATCGATGGTTTCTTCGGGCTCAATAAATGAAGTCTTTCTGCTATCGCTTTCACCGTGCAAGATCCCTTTGACTTGTCGTTTATGTTCTGAAAAAACGGCTACCACCCTTCTGCCATTGCTAAAACTTTCATCGATATCGGCAGTGTAACCGGCTTTTGCCAATTTCGCAATCACTTTCTCAAACATCCTTCTCAGCTCATTTCTTTTCCGATACAGGTTCATGCGTATCTTCTGAAGATCTGGAGAAGCATTGTCTTTTACATTCCCTTGTTCATCGATCACTTCATCAATCATTTCAATGATCGTCTTTTCATAATACACATCCTTAATCACTTGCGCCATGGCAGGGAAAGCCTGTCGTCTTTCTGTATCGAACCAACGAAAGATATTGGCGGTATTTTCAGATAATTTCCTAATCTGCAACCATTGTTCCCCGGTAATCAATGCTCCCGGAATGGCCAATAAACGAAGTTCCTGTTGTAAAGGAAGGGTAAAGTCATTCGGGAAATACTGTGCCTGTTGAAGAATTGATTTGAATTCAAAAGTTTGTTGTAACTCCAACTGGATGTACTCCTTACGGGTATGTATCCTCAATTGCATGGCTTTTTCACGTGCATGTAAGGTCTTGCAGTGACTTTCCAATAAAGTCCTGACCTTATCAAATTCCAGTTGAGTCAACGCCGTTTCAGGATACAAACGCATAATACTGTGCTACGATTAAGGCGCAAAGGTAAAGGTGATCGTTGATCTTTGATTTTTTGATCTGTGATTTCTTGATTTGGTTGGCGTATGGGTAATAGCCGATGGCTTATGGAGAGAAACAAGCAGTCGAGGGTCAAAAATCAAACATTAACAACCCTTTTGTAAGGTCACAACATTCATCCTGTCTATTTGTTAGTATGAGAATATCTAATTTTATAAAAAAGGATAAAATGCGTTTTATTTTTAGTATCATGATGTGGGCAATTGGTTTTGCCTCCTGCGCTCAGCAGCCATCAAAAAAAGCGACAAATATGAATACAAAAGTGAATTACAGTGGCATTGTTACGGATACAGCCACATTTGGGGAAGGATGTTTTTGGTGTACAGAAGCTTTTTTTCAACGATTGGAAGGCGTATTGGAAGTCGTGAGTGGATATGGAGGTGGTTTTGTGGAAAATCCAACTTATGAACAGGTCTGTGATAAAAATACCGGACATGTGGAATTGGCTAGAATTGTATACGATCCTTCCAAAATTACTTATGATGAGCTTTTAGAGGTTTTCTGGAAAACACATGATCCCACAACACCTAATCAACAAGGAAATGATATTGGACCGCAGTACAGAAGTGTGGTGTATTATCACAATGAAACACAAAAGCAAAAAGCAGAACAATACAAGGCATTACTGGATAAAAGCGGTGCATGGGATAAGCCGATTGTTACGACCATTGAGCCTTTCAAGAACTTTTACTTGGCTGAGAACTATCATCAAAACTATTACAATGACAACCCTAATCAGGGATATTGCCGATTTGTGATCAGACCTAAATTGGAGAAATTCGAGAAGGTATTCAAAGACAAACTAAAGAAACAATAATTCGATTAATGAATTTTAGCCGCAGATTCGCAGATGTAGAAACCAATCTGCGAATCTGCGGCTTCTTTTTTTGCTTTTATTTAGCAGCCACCCCGGCAAAATCTGTGTAAACTAGTTTTCTGCACCTTATTTTTACAGAAATCTATCAACAGACCCATGGGAAGTATTCGTAAACAAACCATCATTTCCAGCTTATTGGTGTATGTTGGTTTTGCTATTGGGTTTGTGAATCATTATTTCTATACCAAAAATGGCTCTTTTACACCTGAACAATTTGGTTTAACACGCATCTTTTTTGATTTCGCACAAAATATGATGGCCTTTGGAGCCATGGGTGTTATACCGGTTATTTATAAATTTTATCCATACTACAAAGACAACCTCGAGCCCCGAAAAATTGACCTCATGAGTTGGGCCATGTTGGCATCCATCATTGGATTTATCATTGTATTAGTAAGCGGATTTGTTTTCCAGCCGTTTTTTGTAGAAAAGTATCAAGAAAAATCACCACTGATTCTCGATTATTATTACTGGATGTTCCCTTTTGCTATGGGGATGTTGTTTTTTTCTGTTATTGAAGGGTTTAGCTGGGCTTTGCAATTGTCTGTGGTATCCAATTTTTTAAAAGAAACGATACTACGTGTTCTTACCAGTATTCTAATAGGTTTGTTTTATTTCAAATGGATCAGCTTTAGCACTTTTATTTACTTATTTGCATTTCAATACCTGGTCATTTTTTTATTCCTGTTTGTTTATCTACTACGAAGTGGTCATTTGCACTTTCACTTTAAGATCAGCAGGGTAACCCGAAAGTTTTGGAAGAAAATTCTTTCTATGCAGGTGTTGATCTATGGCGGCACATTGATTGCTTCTGTTGCAGCCACAATAGATAGCTTTATCATTGCCGGCTTTCAAGGTCTGACAGCAGTGGGTATTTTTGTATTTGCTCAGTTTACTGCGAACGTTATCCAAGTACCGCAAAGAAGTATTCAGGCAGTGTCTTCCAGTTTTCTTTCCAGAGCCTGGAAGGATAAAAATTATCCGGAAATTCATCGGATTTATTCCAGATCCTGTATCAACCTTTTATTGATGGCATTATTTCTTTTCGGAAATATATGGCTCAATGCAGAGGAAGGTATCAAAGTGCTGAATATTCAAGATGATTACCTGAGTGGCTTGAATGTTATTTTCATTTTGGGTCTTGTAAGAATCATTGATGCAGGTACCGGCTTAAATGCCATGGTTATCAACACATCTACCCATTGGAGATTTGATTTCATTAGCGGTGTGGTATTAATTGGACTTCGTTTACCACTTACATATTTCATGATCAAAAACTATGGGATTATTGGGTCTGCCTATGCAGAATTGATCGCGTATGCCACCTATAATTTTATTCGCTATGAATTTCTCCGACGCAAATTCAATATGCAGCCATTCTCCATCAAAACATTATATTCCTTGATCTTGGCAGTAGTAGCTTATATTATTTGTGAACAAGCTTTTGGTAGCCTTGGAGGCTGGATACAGATCATTTGCAATGGCATCGTATTTTCCTCCATTATGATTGCAGGCGTATTCCTCTTAAAACTCACTCCCGATGCGATGCAATTGTATGATGTGGTGAAGAAGAGGTGGAGTAGCTAATAGTCCATAGTCCATAGTCCATAGTCCATAGTCCATAGTCCATAGTCCATAGGAAAAACTTGATTAGGATTAGGATTATTGTGGTTGCAGTAAAAAAAATCTAACATCTGATATCTGCGATCTGCTATCACCCATTTGCTATCAGCCATCCGCCATCACAGTATCACATACTCCCCTTTTCTATTCACCGATATCAGAGGGAGTTTTTTATTTTCTTCGAAGTAGTCGTATACTTCTTTGAGACGGGTAGAGAACTTTTGGTATTCTTTGTCTTCTTTGCTGTTTCGTTCGAGATACTCCTGGCTTCGGTTGTTACTGAAACGTACGGGGTAAATATGTACCGGAATAAAATCTTGTCCCTGATTGCGGGCATGCGATGCCAATACATATAATTCTTCTATCTGATCGTTCTGGATGGGAATACAACCTACAGTGATGCAACTGCCATGAATATAAATATCGCTTCCGGGTTTAATGGAATCACTCAAAAGCAAATCGGATGCATTGGGATAATTCAATCCCAGCGACAAGTGATACATACTTTTCGGATTGAATTCATTGATATAATAAAACCCCTCAGGTACCTGGTAATCGCCTTCCATTCTTTTGGGTCCTAAAGTGCCCGACAAAGCACATATCTTATAGGTTTTGAATAGTTTATAAGGTTCTGCTGAAGTATTTCTTACCCATACTTCTAATTGACTATCATATTTGAAACTCCTGATATAGACATCTTTCGCCGGCCATTGAAGTTTGGCGGTGGCAAATTGTTTCTTCAGACTATCCTCTTTTGAACGAATGGCTTGTGCAACCCTTGGAAATACACGCTGATTTTCAATGAAACCCGACTGTCCATACATGGATAACGAGGTCATCAATATTGAGAATAAAAACAGGGGGCGTATCATAATTGCAAAATACTAAATGGTCAATAAGGTACAACTCAAGCTACTGTTAAATTGAAACGCTGGCAAGTTAGGATTATTGTATAAAAAGACCGGAGCCTTTTAAAGACTCCGGTCTTAGATATACCTTCCAATTATAAATTTCCTCTGTCTGCCTGCTCTCTTTCAATCGCTTCAAAAAGCGCTTTAAAATTCCCCTTACCAAAGCTCTTGGCCCCCTTTCGCTGGATGATTTCAAAGAAAAGTGTGGGTCTGTCTTCAACAGGCTTGGTGAAAATTTGTAATAAATAACCCTCATCATCTCGATCTACCAGAATACCTAACTCACGTAAAGGATTCAGGTCTTCATCAATATGTCCAACCCTGTCTAACAAATCATCATAATATGTCGTAGGCACTTTCAAAAATTCAACCCCTCTGTTTTGAAGATCCGTAACTGTTTTGACAATATCATTGGTTGCCAAAGCCACGTGCTGACAACCCTCTCCATTATAAAAATCAAGATATTCTTCTACCTGAGATTTCTTCTTTCCTTCAGCAGGTTCATTGATGGGGAATTTGACAAATCCATTTCCATTGCTCATGACTTTACTCATCAATGCAGAATATTCTGTGGATATATCGTTGTCATCAAAACTGAGGATATTTTTGAAACCCATAACATCTTCATAAAACTTCACCCACGGATTCATTTGATTCCATCCTACATTTCCTACGCAATGATCTACATACAATAAACCTGTATCGGTTGGATTATAATGGCTCTCCCATTTTCTATATCCCGGTAAAAATGCACCGCTATAATTTTCTCTCTCAATAAACAGATGTACGGTATCTCCATATGTATGAATACCGCTGATCAACACTTCTCCAAATTCGTCTGTTAAACGTTGTGGCTCCATATAACTTTTACCACCACGTTCTGTGGTTTGTTTCCATGCATCGGTAGCATCTTTTACTTTCAATGCCAATACTTTCACCCCATCGCCATGTTTGTATACATGATCAGCAATCGGATTATCGGTACGTAATGCAGTGGTAAACACAAAAGTCAATTTGTTTTGTCTAACCGCATAACTAGCCCGGTCTTTTACACCCGTCTCCGGACCTGCATAAGCCAAGCTTTGAAAACCAAAAGCTGTTTTATAAAAATGTGCTGCCTGCTTGGCATTGCCTACATAAAATTCAACATAATCAGTTCCCAATAATGGTAAAAAATCAACAGTAGTAGACTGTACCGTAGAAGTAGCAATCGATTCCATACAATATGTTTAAAAGATGAATGAAAATAGAAAATAGAAAATAGGTGACTCAACTAAACATACAAACAGGCATCCATGGCCAATGCTTCCATCAGCAAACAATAGCAACTACGCTTATCGCCAAAGATTTTATGTGGATAGTCTGGAAGCATGGTTCAAAATTAGGGATTTTAGGGATAGGTGGTGGAGGCAAGGTACAAGGTGCTAGGTACTAGGTACAAGGTATAGGGTTGTATTTTGTCAATGCCTAAAATACGTTGACCGTTTTTAAACTTGGGTTAATATTATTGATT
>JACBFI010000041.1 GCA_013391385.1 Sediminibacterium sp. Gen4
TATCGCTTACTTACTTGAAACTTTCTTGTTCCCTGTTTCTTCTTTCTTGTTTCTTCCCCCTGGTATTACTAACCAAGATTGTTGTAAACACCCAATCCAATACCTCATTCTCTTTTCGCCGGACTAAAGTCCGGCGCTATTTAAAATTATCGCTTACTTACTTGAAACTTTCTTGTTCCCTGTTTCTTCTTTCTTGTTTCTTTTCCCTATTATTTAATTGTTACCAAGATAAAATACCCATTTACAGGTATTGCGACATCATTAAAAAAATCGAAATTGCACTCGTTGGAAAATCAGTCCGTAAGGATAAACAACAACTACAAATTGGGGGTAAGCTTGTAGCGATTGCTGCAAGCTTCTTTTTTTGCCCTAAACTTTTGTTAATCCACCCCCCTTTGTATGAATATTACAGGATGTTTGCATCCCTATGAAATAGGATGTATTTTTCTACTAAATTTTTAATGCATGATGCTCAGGAAGTTCTTTTTCGCAGCTTTATTATTCGTCTCCATCATTTCTTTCTCGCAACAAAAAGATACCAGTTTCACCAGAGAATGGTTACACATTGATACGCTGATATTAAAAAATGGGCTGACTAAAACAGCTTTGGATAAAGTAAATCAACTGTATGAGCGAGCAAATAAGCAAAACTTACCGGCCCAAAAGATTAAATGCTTGATTTATCGTTACTCTTTGGAAAACATTGTGACTGAAAAAGGACCTATTGAAATTGCCGGCGATTTACGAAAAGAAATAAAAAATACCAATGATCCTGTTCTACAAAGCTTATACCGTTTACTGTTCATTAAACAATTACAAAAGTATTTTCAAAACAATAGATGGGTGATTTACAACAGAAAGTCTGTCGTAAATAATCAAAATCAAGATATTGATACATGGACCATTGACGACTTTCGAAAAAATATTACTCAACAATTCAAAGAAATCACACAAAATATTCCTGCACTCGAGAAAATTACAGTAGATCAATACGATGCCATTCTTATCAAAGGTCATTATTCTTACGCACCGCTTGACCTGGCAGATATATGCTTAGTGGAAGCGATTGATTTTTATAAATCTGAAGAGTATTTCGTCAGCAGAACCAGTGATTTTTTCTCCTTACAAGATCCTGCTGTATTGAATGAATTGAATGAATTTATAGAAACAAAATTTACTTCCCCAAATGATGACGCACATCATTTCATAACACTACAGTTATACCAGCAACTTTTAAGAAAGCATAAAAACCGAAACAGTTTGGGATGGCTGCTTCAATTTAATCTTGAAAGGATAGAATGGGCGTATGAACAAGCTAGATTTCCCAACAAAGATCATCATTATGAAAATGCGCTGAAAAAAACTACCGCATTATATCCTAGCACTCCTGCTATCGCTTCATACTGGTATACTTTAGCAGCTACTGAAAAAAGAAAAGGTGACTCTTACCAACCATTTTTAGATACTATACATCGATATGCACTTACCCATGCAAAAAAAATAATCACTGATGTACAATCGAGTTTTGATACCAGTTTACCTGCTGTACAAAAAATGCGAACACTTTTATCGGAAATAACAGCTCCACGCTGGTCTATCAAGACAGAGCATGTCAACCTAATTAATAAAAAATTCCGAGCACGCATAGCGTATAAAAATATGGATACATTATATATCCGTATTCTAAAAGCCCGAAATGATGGTCAGGAAGCTGAGCCATGGAAAAATGAGTTTTGGGAAAAAATAGTTTTGGTTACACCATTTAAAACCATTGCTCAAATCTTACCAAAAACGACAGATCATCAATACCATGGTGTTGAAATTGCCTTACCGGAGTTGCCATCTGGCGAATATGAGTTATTATGCTCGAATGATCCCGCATTCAAAAATGACACCGCTAGTAAACTGAGTCATCAACGTTTCATCATTTCCAATATTAGTTATATCAAAAATAAAAATGACATTTTTGTAGTAGATCGTGAAACAGGTAAGCCATTGGCCAATGTGACTGTATCAATCTCTGAAAACACTTATAACTCTGCATTGTATAAGTATCAGCTAAAATTGCTTGCCAAAAAAACGACTGATAAAAACGGTTATCTCAGTTTCATTGAGAAAAAAAGCTATGCAGCGTACAAGTATACTTTTGAAACCAAAAATGACCGTCTTTCATTTAGCAGAACAGAATATGAAAATTATTTCGAACCAGTAACCAATGATCTTACCAATAGCGGTGAAATATCTGAATATGAAAATAAAACGAAAAGGATTTTATTTTTTACAGATAGATCCATATACCGACCCGGACAAACGCTTTTTTTCAAAGGTATTGGCACTATGAAAGACTATGCTACCCAACAACACAAAGTGATTGGCACAAAGGATTCTATCTGGGTATACTTACAAAATGTCAACAGAAAAACGATAGACTCTGCTCGTTATCAGTTAAATAGTCATGGATCATTTAGTGGCCATTTCACTTTGCCTATGCAAGGGCTCACCGGCAGCTACTCTATCTATACCAAAAGAGAATATGGTAATTCGTCTGCCTATTTTTCAATAGAAGAATACAAGCGACCAACGTTTTCTGTAATTCTGGAAAAACCTAAAGAAGCCTATCAACTCAATGACAGCATCACAGTTTCCGGTACTGCCAAAGCATTTGCAGGGAATAGTATTGATGGCGCAAAAGTAACATATACTGTAACAAGAGATGTGAGATTTCGTTATTACAATTACCGACAAAGACCTACCAATGCTTATAACAGAAGAGAGATTAGCCAAGGAACTCTTACGACAGATGCTGCAGGTAATTTCCAAATCAAATTCAAAGCCACTACAGACGATATTGCCATTGAAAAAGAATCCACTCAATTATTTGATTTCTCTGTCAGTGCAACGGTTACAGATGCCAATGGCGAAACGAGAAGTGCGCAAACTGCCATCACTACCGGAAATACCTCACTATCACTTTCTCTAACTGTACCAGAATGGGCAGATGCTAATCTATGGAAAGATATTCCTGTATTAACTACCAACTTAAGCAATGAAAAAGAACCTGCCATCGTTCAAATAAAAATCACTTCACTTCAACATCCAAATAGACTGATCAAAAAAAGATTATGGGAGCGACCCGACCTCTTCTTATACAATGCAAAAGATTTTATCTCATTATTTCCTAATGATGAGTACGAAAATGAAACCGATCCATCTACATGGTCAAGAGGATCTGTGCTCCAACAAACAGATATTGATACAAAAAATACGGATAAGTTGATCTTGATAGACCCATTACAACCTGGTCATTATGAAATAGAAGCAACAACCAAGGATAAAAATGGTACTGTTGTAAAAACAGTGAACTATGTCAAGGTATTCAATTCCGCATCCAGACAGTTACCCTCACCTGAATATGATTTTACGTTCACAAAGAAAGAAACAGTTGAACCGGGAGATACTGCTGTATTTGTTCATGGAGTATCTGCTAATGAAATATTCGTAATCAGTAAAACAGAACGCTTTAATAAAAAAGCAGTCCTTGTATATCAAACCCGCAAAAAAGGATGTACAGATATCAGTTTCATTCCGACAGAAACAGATAGAGGCGGTATGATAATTACTGAAGCCTATGTGATTCACAATAGAATGTATACTCAAACATACAGGATCAATGTTCCGTGGACCAATAAACAATTGGACGTGGAATACAGTTCTTATCGTAATAAAACGGAGCCCGGAAGTAAAGAAAATTGGACGATCAAGATCAAAGGTTTAAAAGGTGACAATTCGGATGCTGAAGTACTCACCGGCATGTATGATGCATCTTTAGATCAATTTAAACAACATCAATGGCAAAAACCGGCATTATGGCTGAATAACAGATGGTATAATTATTTCTATGCCGGAGATAATTTTAGTATTCAACAATCTTTAGATAAATACACGCACACTCCATTTATTGAGTACCAGGAAGTTGAGCTAGACAGAATAGCCATACATTCCGAAGATTTGATGGTTCAGAATCTGAGATATTGGTCTCAACAGCCTGTTGGTTTTCTTTCTACTCAAGCAAAAAAGAATTTAGTAGAAAATTTAAAATATACATCAAAGAATTCTTACAGTTTCTATCGAAATGAGATGATGGATCAGAATAAAGCCATGAGTACGGCATTGAATGAAACAGTTGTTACAAGGCAAAAAGCTAGTGCACCACCCGCCGCTAACGAAGCCGGATTTGTTTCTGGAGTTTCTCTCGGAGATGATGCCGTCAAAATCAGTGGAGCTGACATTTCCACAATAGTGACTGGTAGTTTATTGTTAGTGGATGGTATCATTGTTTCAAGTATTTCAAATTTGAATCCGGCAGATATTATTTCGATAGAAAATCTGGATCCAACTGAAGCTATTAAACGATATGGACAAAAAGCTGAAAAAGGCGCTGTGATCATTACTACAAAGAATGCACAACCTCCTGTAGTCATTCGTAAAAACTTCAATGAAACCGCCTTTTTTTATCCGCATCTATATGCAGACAGTACCGGCAACTACAGTTTCAGTTTTACAATGCCGGAAGCAGTTACCCAGTGGAAATGGATGACGGTAGCACATAACAAAGACTTGGCTTTTGGCACTGCTAAGGCAGATGTCATTACCCAGAAAACCCTGATGGTGCAAGCCAATGCTCCTCGCTTCATGCGCGAAGGTGATAAAATGGAATTCAGCGCCAAAGTTTCCAACTTAAGTGATCAGGAGCTATCAGGACAAATAATGCTGGAACTCATTGATGCAAGTGCGGGTTCTTCAGTGGATGGCTGGTTTCAAAATGTCTTTCCCTCACAATATTTTACCCTACCTGCTAAACAAAGTTCAGTTGTAAAATTTCCTATTCAAATACCTTTCAGTTTCAATCGTGCCCTTACCTGGCGATTGGTAGCTAAGGCAGGCAATTATAGTGATGGCGAAGAAAATACACTTCCCGTCTTGACAAACAGACAATTGGTGACTGAAAGTTTACCCATCCTCATTACAAAGGATACTACACAAAGATTTAGCTTTGAAAAACTCATCAATGCCAATAGTCCAAGTCTCACACATGAAGCATTAACGATTAGTTACACCGCAAACCCTATTTGGGAAGCCATTCGTTCACTACCCTATCTCATGGAATATCCTTATGAGTGTGTAGAACAAACTTTTAATAGGTTTTATGCCAATGCATTGGCGCACTATATCATTAATAGAGATCCTAAAATCAAAAAAGTATTTGAGACATGGCAGAAAGATACGGTGGCATTAAAGAGCAAACTTCAATTGAATGAATCTCTGAAACAAGTAATGTTGGAAGAAACACCTTGGGTTTTTGAAGCTGAAAGTCAAGAACAGAAAAATAAAAATCTCGCATTACTATTTGATGTCTTTCGCATGAACCAACAATCAGATCAATTGATCAAAAAATTGGAAGACATGCAATTGCCGGATGGTAGTTTTACCTGGTTCAAAGGAGGTTATGCAGATCGATACATGACCAACTATATCATGACAGGTGTTGGTAAACTAAAAAGACTGGGAGCTATAACACCGGATATTGCTATAAGACTCAAACCTATCATAGATAAAGCCATAAAATTCCTTGATGCCACTATCGCAAGAGACTATCGTACATTAAAAGGAGCGAGAATAGATTCTATAAAGCCAATACTCTCCGGTTTTGAACTTCAGTATCTGTATATGAGAAGCTTCTTCAGAGATATTCAGCATACCGACACTTATGATGCTTACAGGTATTACTATGATCTTGGTAAAAGAAATATTCAAAGACAAAGTGTTTACAATAAGTCTTTATTAGGCTTGATATATTTCAGAAATAACGAAAAGAGATTTGTGAATGTAAATATTTTTAATTCGATATTAGAAAATGCAGTAGAAGATCCATCAAAAGCAACCCTTTATTGGAAGGATCGATCCGGCTATTCATGGTTTACTTCACAGATAGAACATCAAAGTACAGTGATTCAATTTTTACAAGAAGTCATGCAAGACCAAAATTTTGCAGGCGTGCAAAGAAGTATTGATCATGCCAGAAACTGGTTGTTGTTGAACAAACAAACCAATCATTGGAATACCACAGTAGCAACTGCCGATGCCGCTTATGCGTTGATCATGACAGGAACAGACTTGTTACATACCGATAAAAATATCACCACCCAATTGGGTAATACCGTTTATAACAACCAAGCCCATACAAAAGAAGCAGGTACGGGTTATTTCCAGCAACGTGTAGAGGGCAGGTTGGTAAAACCAGAGATGGGAAATATTGAAATCACCGTACAAACAAAAGGAACTGCATCTAAAGAATCCATATCATGGGGTGCTGTACATTGGCAATATTTTGAGGATATGGATAAGATCACTCCTTCTGCAACTCCATTGTCGATCACAAAAGAATTGTTTGTTGAGAAAAATAGCAATGCCGGCAAAGTATTGGAAGCATTAAAAGAAAATGACGTGGTAAAACCCGGAGATAAAGTGATCATCAGAATGATCATCAAAAGTGATCGTCCGATGGAATACCTACATCTGAAAGACACAAGATCTGCCACCATGGAACCCGTGAATGTGTTGAGTGGATTCAAGTGGCAAGACAGACTTGGCTATTATGAAAGCACCAAAGATGCCAGTACTAATTTCTTTATTGGTCAACTGAATAAAGGGACATATGTATTCGACTATCCTGTATACATCACCCACACAGGTGTATTCTCAACAGGTAATGCCAGCATACAATGTATGTACGCTCCTGAGTTCACAGCCAATTCGGGGGGAATGATATTGAGGGTAGAAGAATAAGTTTGATTTTTTGATCTGTGATTTCTTGATTTATTTTTTCATATATAAAATCAAGAAATCACAGATCTCCAACGGAGTCCTTCGGACAAAAAATCAAAGATCATTTCACCAGGGGTATACCTACCTGAATGGTGTAAAATCCCATTCTTGAACGATACCATATTCCCGCCTCTTTTCCTTCGATGGATTTTTGGTATTGGGCTCTGAGACCAACCGATATCGGTTTCCATTGGTATCTAAGGGTCAGTGCTGAAAATAAGGAAGCAACAGATGGACGAGCTACCACTCCCGACAAAGTATATTTACCACCCAATTCTCCCAAACCCAGTTGTGGTTCTATTCTGAAATTGCCCATGGCATGCTCATATCCAATCAAAATCGGAATAGACCGTATGGCATAATCTTCAGATGAACCAATCAGCTTCTTCAAACTAGCTCTTCCCATTCCTGATGTTAGCGTTAATGCTCCTGTTGAACTGGTAACGAATGATGCTTTTGCATATAGTCCCCAGCCGCTTCCACTTTTTCCATCAAAACTTACCAAGCCGGCCTCAGGCAATAGCGTTAATCGAAACTTTTTTGATTGTGCTGTTATCGTTTCAGAACAAATACATAACAGTAATAAACCCATCCACAGTTTTTTCATGCAATTGATTTTGAAACATGACACAGCCCAATTCAATAATGATGCCTGCATCATGATATTTTAGGATTGACGGTTTCAAGAAAGGATAAAAGATATTCCATGCAAAAGAATGAACCTATTTAATGAACTTTGCAGCTTATTATAGCTTACGAATATGGTGGTGGATTATATAATCGTTGGACAAGGAATTTGTGGAACAATGCTGAGTCATAGTTTATTGAAGGCAGGTAAAACAGTCGTGGTCATAGATGAGCCACGTCCTTATACCGCTTCTAAAGTAGCCAGTGGTGTAATCAACCCTGTTACCGGCAGAAGAATTGTACGAACCTGGGAAATTGAAAAGATCATGCCTTTTGCAGTAGCAGTGTATCGTGCATTTGAAAAAGAATTAAATACCTCCTTGATCCGGCAAACTAATATTCTGGATTTTCATCCAACACCACAAATGATGTTGGCTTTCAAAGAAAGATTACCGGAAGAACAAGAATACCTGCGCATACCTGATGAAATTGAAGAACTAAGATCTTTTTTTCAGTTTGATTTTGGAGTTGGAGAAATCAATCCTTGCTGGTTGATTGATCTAAACCGCTTATTAAAAGAATGGAGAAAAAAATTACAACAGGAAAATATTTTATTAGAACAAAGATTTGATTGGAAAGATTGTACCATCAAAGCATCTGAAGTAGAATACCAACATATCACTGCGAAAGCAATCATTTGTTGCGAAGGAGCCGCCGGCTTTCAGAATCCATATTTCCATCTATTACCTTATGCGCCGAATAAAGGTCAGGCCATCATCGCTGCGATAGAAGGATTACCCGCTACCAACATTTATAAACAAGGCATCAATCTGGTTCCTTGGCAAGATGGGTTATGGTGGATAGGTTCTACCTATGAATGGGATTTTACAGACCTGAATCCATCGGAAGCTTTCAGGATGAAAACGGAAGAACAACTGAAACATTGGTTGAAACTACCCTATCAGATTTTAGATCATATGGCTGCTGAACGTCCGGCTAATATGGAGAGAAGACCTTTTGTAGGATTACATCCTTTGCATCCGTCTGTGGGTGTCTTTAATGGCATGGGAACAAAAGGGTGTTCGTTGGCTCCTTATTTTGCCCATGAGTTTGCACAATATCTGGCGGAAGGAAAAGCCATGACCCCAGCCGCTGATGTCACAAGATTTACGCGCATTTTAAGCCGCTGATTGGTGACAAAAAATTAATATTGCAGCCATTATCATCAAAAACTAAAATCAATGGCTGAACCTGGCGGGAGCAAACAAGATTATATTATTCCCTTGCGTTATCGCAAAATGGAAAACCTGCACATCGTATTCTGGTTGTTTAAAGATGTGGCTTGGTGTTTAGGCTTTGCTGTTCTTGGCATCTCTATGATCTTTCCTACGCTTATTATTGCATTGGTCATAAGTTGGAGAACAAGACATATCGTTTCTGAACTCTGTCATAATCTCGCCATTGCAGTTTGGATCAGCGCCAACTCTTATTGGATGATCACTGAATTCTTAGGATTTGATGAAAAGATTCTTTTTGCTCATTACACGTATAAAGATCTTGCTCTCATTCCTTTTATAACAGGTATTCTCATACTGGCTTTTTATTACCTGATTTGGAAGCCAAGACATAAAGAAGCCTATTAATGTACCCCCATCAGCAAAGTGTCTTCGGATGATTCATGCTGATTAAATATCGGCTTTTGCTGTTTTTTTTCGTGCTTTATAAGTATTACCACTCATCAAGACCAGGCGCCGCCGATAAACTTATTTTGCCGCCAACGCACTCATTTTACCGTTCATCACAGGTACTTTACCGTTTGTGAAAGCGCAAGTCCCGTTTATCCCTGTTTTTATATGCGCATATTCACCCCCCATATACCTTTATGTCTTCAAAGTAAATGGAGCCTCGCTCCCATGTAATATGAACCACCACACCGAATTTCTGTTTGCCCGTTTCCGCCAGCGCGTGAAGCCACCAGAAGTTCATCTGAACTAAATCTTCCCGTTCACCATTTCCGGAAAAAAACCTAGAACAGGTTAAAAAGATGCATAGCTGCAGCTGTGTGCTAATACCCTATATCTCAGGTTCCCAATGGTGCCGTCAGTGACGGTAAGGGTCGACCTATACCTTTTCCTAACCATTCTATGCTTATAAAAAATGAAACCATTTGTAGTGGTGATTGCCGGCAGCGCCCTGTTATTCCTCTGCCTTGGCAACCCGAAACATCAACAACGAAAACAAACTGCTGCTAAAAGAGCAGCGATTGTCAACACCATTAAAACAGTCCGTAAATAAACGGGTAACAGTATGAAAAACATCCCACCCTAAATCTGTGAATCTGTGGCTATCTATTGCCACAGATTCACAGATTATATTCTTCGGAATGTATATCTCTGAATGTAGTAACCATCATAATGTGTAGCTACAATGCGATTGTTATACACTACGATCTCATCAAAATACATATCGACGGAAGTACGGTTATACGCATCATAAACATTCACTTCCCAGCTATCATGCAGTCGATCATAATAGTTACCATATTGATCATAATAACCACCGGCAACAGTTCTGATACGCCAAGTTCCGCGCATCAAACTATGACCATCATCATACTCAGCCTCTCCATTTCGATAAAAATCAAATATCCCGTCCTCCAAACCGGATCGAAAATATTGCCAGCCAAAACCATTGCTGCGTGAGGCTTCTGCTAATACCCAAGATCCTTCAATAGATCTTTGTTCAGGAACTACTATAATTTTTGAACAGGAAGAAAGGAATACAATCAGTGTAGAAAAAAGTAAAAGTCGTTTCATACAAAATCATTTCAGGGTTCAAAAAGTTGTTACATAGAACAACATTCAATTCTTTGACCAAAAAATGATTTTACAGAAGAACCGAGTCCTTTTAGATTTTATTTAACGATCCCATTTCATGAAAGTAGCCATGATGGTGGTAGACAATCCGATCATAGCAATCACCGTAAACGACCAGCGCAATCCTGCTATCTCCGCAATAAAACCAATTAAGGGTGGACCGATTAAAAATCCCAAGAATCCAATCGTAGAAACAGCAGCCAAAGCCACTCCCGGAGACATGGTCTTTGATTTTCCGGTGGCACTGTATACCAACGGAACGACAGAAGAAACGCCAAAGCCTACCAGAAAAAAACCAATGGTTGCAGGTACCAGTGTGGGAAAGAGTACAGCAATGGATAATCCGGTACAGATGATGATACCACTGGTTTGCAACATACGTTGAATACCAAATCTTGTTACCAGTTTATCGCCCACAAATCTGCCTGTAGCCATTGTTCCCATAAAGACAGAATAACCCAGTGTTACCAATTCTTTCGGAGCATTCACTACTTTTTGAAAGTATACACCACTCCAATCAAACATGGTGCCCTCACATACCAGGCAACCGAATGCAATTAATCCCAATCTTAATATGGTCGCATCCGGTTTGGCGAAGAGTGGTGTTTTGGTTGTTGATTTGGCATCTTCAGGTAATATCTTTCCTTGCGCCAATAACACCACCACCAAACAACAAATACAAACGATCATAAAATGATGTAAGGGCGCTACCTGTTGCGCAATCATAAAAGTACCCACAGCAGCACCTGAAAATCCGGCCAGACTCCAGATACCATGAAAGGTAGCCATGATGGATCGTTGGTACAATGATTCTACCCCAACTGCCTGTGTGTTGGCAGAGATATTATATAAGTTCCCAAAAATTCCGAATACAAACAATACAGCAGCCAATTGCCAGGTGGCTGTTACTAAACCAATTACAATCAATGTTAGGGGGTAACCTACCGCAGCAATGGTTACCATGGTCTTACTGCTGAAACGAGTAACAGCCCAACCGGAAACGGGTAAACTGAGCATCAATCCACAAGGCAGGGCGAGCAATACAGCGCCTAAGCCTGCATCGCTTAATCCCAATTGCAACTTAATATCCGGTATTCGACTCGCCCAACTGGCGAAACAAATACCGGCCATAAAAAAGAAAACGGCAACAGATATTCTGTTCACCTTCCGTGTTCGGCTTGCCTGCATCCTACAAAGATGGTATAAAATCACAGTTTTTCCATCGTCAAATCCTCTCGGGGCTTGGGGGTTTTGGAGTATATTTGCGGCTTTATGGCTGGTGGCTAATAGTTCATGGCAAATGGCAATGTACTACTATATGCTATGAACTATTAGCCATTAACTACATGCAAAATCAAAGATCAAGAAATCAAAAAATCAAAGATTCTTTATGTTCCGTACACATACTTGTGGAGAGTTAAGAACCGGTGATGCCGGAAAACAAGTGACCCTAGCCGGATGGGTACAAACCGTTCGCAAATTTGGTGCGATCACTTTTGTGGATCTGCGTGATCGTTATGGTATTACTCAATTGTTATTTGGTGAAGAACTCAATACTGAATTGGATGCACAACCATTGGGAAGAGAATTTGTGATTCAGGCTACAGGTGCTGTTGCAGAAAGAAGTAATAAAAATCCCAATATTCCTACCGGAGATATTGAAATCCATATCATCAGTTTTAAAATATTGAATAAAGCAGCGGTTCCCCCATTCACTATTCAGGATGATACAGATGGTGGTGATGACCTCCGCATGAAATATCGTTTCCTCGATCTTCGTCGTAATGCTGTCAAGAAAAATCTGGAGTTACGTTATGCCGTAAATCGTGCAGCTCGTAATTATTTGCATGAAAATCATTTCATGGATATTGAAACACCTTTTTTGATCAAATCTACTCCGGAAGGAGCCAGAGATTTTGTGGTGCCTTCGAGAATGAATCCCGGACAATTTTATGCTTTGCCACAATCACCACAAACATTCAAACAATTATTGATGGTGAGCGGCTATGATCGTTACTATCAGATCGTAAAATGTTTTAGAGATGAGGATTTGCGTGCAGATCGTCAGCCTGAATTTACACAGATAGATTGTGAAATGTCTTTTGTAGAACAGGAAGATATTCTCACCATGTTTGAAGGAATGATCAAAAGCATATTCAAAGAGGTAAAGAATATTGACTATACCGATAAGGTTGAACGTATGACCTGGGAAGACGCTATGTGGACCTATGGGAATGACAAACCTGATATTCGTTTTGGTATGCAGATCGCAAATCTCAAATCAGCTTTTCTGAAAGGTGGAAAGATTGCTGCAACCGGTGAACTCATTAATGGTGCAGGATTTGGTGTATTCGATAATGCTGAAACCGTATTGGCTATTGCAGTACCGGGTTGCAGTGAATATACCCGTAAACAAACCGATGAATTAACAGAGTGGGTGAAGCGTCCACAAATAGGCATGCAGGGCTTGGTGTACATCAAGTGTAATGCGGATGGTACTTATAAAAGCAGTGTCGATAAATTTTATACAGAAGATAAACTGAAAGCCATTGCTGATGCGGCAGGCGCAAAAGCTGGAGACCTTGTATTAGTATTAGCGGGAAGAGAAGAAAGAACGCGTAAAGCCATCAGTGAACTCAGACTCGAAATGGGTAAACGCTTAGGGCTTAGAAAAGAAGATGAATTCAGATTATTATGGGTATTGGATTTCCCATTGTTTGAATATGATGAAGAAGGAAACAGATGGGTAGCACGTCACCATCCTTTTACTTCTCCCAAGCCTGATCAGATCAGTGTGATGATCAATAACAATCCGGTTATTGAGAACGCAGATAAATATTTAGAACATCCTTATTCAAATATCAAAGCCAACGCTTATGATATGGTATTGAATGGAAATGAAATTGGAGGTGGTTCTATTCGTATCTATCAGCGTGAATTGCAGGAAAAAATGTTTGCAGCCTTAGGTATGAGTGAGGAAGAGGCACAACACAAATTCGGATTCTTATTGGGTGCTTTTGAATATGGTGCTCCTCCGCATGGTGGTATTGCATTTGGTTTCGATAGACTTTGTTCCATTCTTGGAGGAAGTGAAAGTATCCGCGACTTTATTGCTTTCCCGAAAAATAATAGCGGAAGAGATGTAATGTTGGATGCGCCTAGTAGTATTGATGCACATCAGTTTGATGAATTGCAAATTAAATTGGATCTAAAAAATCAGTGATTATTTGAAGCCGCAGATTCGCCTGCCTAAGGCAGATGAATCTGCGGCTTCAACATTTACCAAAAACTCAGTTAAGCCCATACGATGAAACAATTAACCATCTACCGAATATTGACTTATATCCTTATTCCAGTTGCGTGTTTCTTTGGTTTGATGGGTTTTCTGATTTTGATCCCGGCATTAAGCAATCCGCCCATGTGGTTCATGTTATTCATGTTTGCCGGTTTGGTAATTTATACATTTTCAAGTCTTAAGTTTTTATCCAACGGAATAGATCGAAACGCTCCCTGCAAATCTTCGTTGCGCGATTGGATTCGTGTAAATGCTTTTGTTTGTCTGGGTATGGGTGCTCTTTTCTTTTTAAACGCCGTAGGTATTTACATGCTCGGTCCGGTTGCTTTACAGGATTTTGTAGAACGCGCCATGGAATCACAACCAAATTTGCCGGAGGGCATTGATTCTAGTCTTTTTGTTTCAATCATCAAAGGCGTAGCCGGTTTTATGCTGGTAGTCAGCATCCTTATTTTGGTACATGTGATCTTGACATTTAAAATGCTGAAGCAGTTCGCACATGTATTCCAATCATCTCCCCTGTCTTAATATTTCCTCGATCAGAAAACATCTTTTCTGTATTTTACAAAGGTGAACAGTCATATTCCATTAGCAGAAAGAATACGTCCTGAAACATTGGATGACCTTGTCGGACAAGAACACTTGACCGGTAAAGGCAGTATTTTAAGAACTGCTATTGAGAATAAGCGTATCCCTTCTATGTTGCTATGGGGACCACCGGGTGTTGGCAAAACCACCATTGCTAATATCATTGCCCACAGTTTACAAGCCCCCTACTTTCAATTAAGCGCTATCAGTAGTGGTGTGAAGGATGTTCGGGAAGTGATCGAAGAAGCCAAGCATACAAGTGGGGCAGTTTTATTCATTGATGAGATCCATCGTTTTAATAAAGGTCAGCAAGATGCTTTATTAGGGGCTGTTGAAAAAGGGATCATCACCTTAATTGGTGCCACTACTGAAAACCCTTCTTTTGAAGTGAATAGTGCCTTATTGAGCAGGTGTCAGGTGTATGTGTTGAAATCATTACAAGATGATGATTTGATTCGCTTATTACAACATGCTTTACAAAAAGATGCAGTACTTCAAAATTTTACGGTAACCATTCAAGAAACAACTGCACTGATCAATATATCCGGAGGAGATGCTAGAAAACTCTTGAATTTATTTGAATTAGTGATTAGTACAGAAGTCAACAAAACCGAACAGAAAGAGATTGTAATCACTGATGCATTGGTGATGCAAGTAGCGCAAAAGAAAGTGGCTTTATATGATAAACAGGGTGAACAGCATTACGATATCATTTCTGCATTTATCAAAAGTATGCGCGGTAGTGATCCGAATGGTGCTGTTTATTGGCTCGCCAGAATGATTGAAGGTGGTGAAGATGTGAAGTTCATTGCACGCAGAATGGTGATTTTTGCCAGTGAAGATATTGGTAATGCCAATCCCAATGCTTTACTATTGGCCAATACCACTTTTGATGCAGTCAATAAGATCGGCTACCCTGAAAGTAGAATCATCTTATCGCAATGTGCCACTTATCTCGCATCCTCTGCAAAAAGTAATGCAGCATATGTAGCCATCAATGATGCTTTATCAGCCGTTCATAAATATGGTGATTTGCCTGTTCCCATGCATATCAGAAATGCCCCTACACAATTGATGAAAAATATGGATTATGGCAAAGGCTATCAGTATTCACATATGGGCGAAGGCAATTTCATTCCGCAAGAATACTTACCTGAAAAAATTGCCGGAACAAAATTTTATGAACCCGGCAATAATGCCCGTGAACAGGAACTGCGCAAATTCTTAAAAGACCGCTGGAAGGATAAATACAATTATTAAGCAATTCACCCCTCAGCGATTGGCTTTTACCGACTTATCTACAGAACTCTCAACAAGAATGGCTGTTATATGTAGCTTTAAGACCCAATGCTAATATTATGAAAATCACAAAACAATTATTGATTGTTCTAGTCCTCACATCCTTCGGACTCTATTCTTCTGCACAAACATTGATTCAACGCGATCCGGAAATTGAAAAAATGGTGAAAGAAGTGAATGCTGATTCACTCAAATCCTATATTCTCAAGATGGTGAGCTATGGCACCAGAAATACGTTGAGTACTCAGTCCGACCCCAATCGTGGAATTGGAGCAGCTCGTAATTGGGTCTTGCAAAAATTCAATGAATTTGCTAAAAAGTCTAACGGACGATTCTCCTCTTTTATTGATACCACTACCCTTCAACCTGTTGCAGGAAGCAGGGTTGAACGTCCGGTTGTTTTGGGCAATGTGGTAGGTATTCTGAAAGGAACGGATACGGCAGATAAAAGAATATTTGTCATCAGTGGTCACCTCGATAATATGCGTACCAATGTAAGAGATAGTATTGGTGATGCTCCCGGTGCCAATGATGATGCCAGTGGTTGTGCTGCGGTGATTGAATGTGCAAGAATTATGACCCAAAAAAGTTTTCCTGCCACCATCATTTTTGTGACTGTAAGTGGTGAAGAGCAAGGATTATTGGGTGCAAAATTTATGGCGACCAAGGCAAAAAACCAAGGTTGGAATATTGAAGCGGTATTGAACAATGATATCATGGGTAGTAACAATACCAGTGAAACCAATATCATAGACAACACTCGTATCCGCGTGTTTAGCGAAGGTTTGCCTGCCTATGAAACAGAAAAAGCTGCCAGAAATATTCGTCAACTGGGATTGGAGAATGATGGCAAAGCCCGACAACTGGCTCGCTATGTTAAAGAAGTGGGAGAACGTTATGTAGATAATCTGGAAGTAGTGATGATCTATCGCAATGATCGATTCCTGCGTGGTGGCGATCATACTTCATTTGTAGAACAGGGCTATGCAGCTGTTCGTTTTACAGAAATGAATGAGAACTATTATCATCAACACCAAAATGTACGTCTTGAAAATGGTATTCAATATGGTGACTTACCTGAGTTTATGGATTTTGAATACCTGCGTAAGAATACTGCCATGAACTTAAGTAATCTGGCTAACCTCGCTAAAGCACCTGCTATGCCTGAAGATGTAAAAATCGAAACCAGACGATTGACCAATTATAGCTTATTGACTTGGGCAGCACCTAAGACAGGAAAAGTAAAAGGATATTATATTTTGATGCGAGAAACTACTAGTGCTGTTTGGCAGAAAAAAATATTCACTACGGATAATAGCTATCAATTACCGTACTCTAAAGACAATTATTTCTTTGCAGTGCAATCTGTGAATGAATCAGGAAACGAAAGTTTACCGGTAGTGCCTATTCCGGGAAGATAAGAGCAAAAGTTTTGCCACAGATTATTTTGTATACAAACTAAGTGTTCGATGATGGGACGCAGATTTTTATGATTAGTTATGATAGCAGGGCTATCAGCGTTAATCATAATAAATCATAAAAATCTGCGTCCCATAAAAGCAATAATCTGTGAATCTGTGGCTAAATAAAACAAATCACGTTACGCATCCACTTTTGTAGGAATCATTCTTCCCGCCACTTTATCTTCTGCTCCGCGATTGCCTCCTTCATGGTATTCCGCATCTTCATTCACTTCCCAAACATCAAATAACTCATTCCCTGCAATGATATTTTTTGCAGCCAGCATGGCTGTCATCATACTATGATCTTGGTTATTGTATTTGTGCATACCATTTCTTCCAACTAGGTATAAACCCTGATAAGCTTTGATTCCTTCCCGAACCAATGCTACGCGTTCTTTATAATCCTGATCATACACAGGATAAGCTTTAGGTTGACGAACTACATAACCATCTACAACAGAAGTTCCTTTTGTCAACCCGATCTTTTCGATTTCTTTCTTCCCCAATTCAATCAAGTCCGCATCGTTGCTCGTCCATAATCCATCACCTTCAAAACAGAAATATTCCAATCCATAACAAGACATCGATGGATCCGGAACCATATACGGACTCCAAGACTTGAAATTTTGTACACGACCTACTTTCACACTTGGGTCATGGATATAGATCCAGTTATCGCTAAATGCATCTTCATCTTTACAAATCAATACAACGGTCAGGAAATCGCGATAAGATAACGCTGCAGCGGCTTCTAATACCTGTTGAGGAAATGCCGGTTGTACACTGGCAATCAATTCACGCATAGGAGCGGATGAAAGTACAAAGTCAAAATCACCAATAGACCCTTTGGAAGTCGTGTGTACTGTCCATTTTTGATGGGAATAACTGATATTCTGAACACCACAATTCATTTCAAGTATCATCCCATTGGCTTTTGCTTTCTCAGCACACACTTCCCACATCATACCCGGCCCCTGTTTCGGATAACGAAATGAATCGATCAAGGTTTTGATCACTTTGTCTTTATCTCCAGCTTTTTTAGCAGGTTTGAATAAAGCATTCCAAATAGCACTGCTCAATGAAAGTCCTTTGATACGTTGTGCCGCCCAATCAGCACTGATTTCTTTACAAGGAATACCCCAAACTTTCTCCGTATACGTTTTGAAGAAAATATTAAACAGTCTTTTTCCAAATTGATTTGTCACCCAATCTTCAAAATTCGTGGGATTCTTGATGGGAAACGCCTTTGCTTTTAAATAACTTAATACACATAATGTACTTTCAATAATACCCAGTTTATTCAGCGCTTCAAAAGCTACCAATGGATAAGAAAAGAATTTATGATTGTAATAAATCCTGGAACTTCTCGGTCTTTCTAACATCTCATCGCCTAAAATTTCTGTCCAGAAATCTTCCACTTCTTTTGATTTAGAAAAGAACCGATGTCCGCCGATATCAAAATGATATCCCTTGTATGACTCTGTCCTGGAGATTCCTCCTACATATTGTGGATCTTTTTCAAATACGGTCACTTGTTGTCCGTCTTTTGCCAATAAATAAGCTGCAGTAAGTCCCGCAGGTCCGGCGCCGATAATGGCTATTCTCTTTTTCATATTGTTGTAGAAATACAGGATAATTTCCCTGTCATGCGCCAAAGTTGTGAAATAAATGTGGGACTACCATTATTTTTGCCTACCATCATCATTTAATCATATCCATGAGCACCTATAATTGGTATTATAAGCCCTTTGCTGAATTAACACCCCATGAATTATATGCGATCATGCATTTAAGAAGTGAGGTTTTTGTAGTAGAACAGAATTGTGTGTATCTGGATGCTGACGGAAAAGATTTGTCGTCCTGGCACTTGATGGGATGGGATGGAACCCAATTAGTAGCTTATTGCCGATTACTTCCGGCAGGGTTGGCTTTTACTGAAGTATCTATTGGCAGAGTGGTAAGCTCTCCTGCCTACAGAGGCACCGGTGCCGGTAAAACATTAATGGAGACTGCCATTCAAACCTGTAAAGAACTTTTCGGAGATCAGCCCATTAGGATTGGAGCACAATTGTACTTACAGAAGTTTTATGAGTCATTGGGATTTGTACAGGTCAGTGACATGTATTTGGAAGACAATATTCCACATATTGAAATGAGAAGGGAAGGTTCAAGTGACAAGTAACAAGTTACAAGGAAGAAGACAAGTGCACAATATTCAAGTATTACGCTTATTTTCTTCCTTGCAGCTTGTCGCTTGAAGCTTGCGGCTTAACCCTCAATTCCTCCTTTACAAACCTTGCAGTATGACTTTGCTTATTATGAATCATTTCTTCAGGAGTACCTTCAAATAGAATCAATCCACCACCATCCCCACCTTCCGGCCCAAGATCAATGATATGATCGGCTACTTTGATTACATCTAAATTATGTTCAATCACTAGTACGGTGTTACCTCTGTCTACCAGTTTATTCAACACATCCAGCAAATGCCTGATGTCCTGAAAATGAAGTCCGGTAGTAGGTTCATCCAGTATATAGAATGTTTTACCTGTGTCTTTTTTTCCCAATTCTGTAGCCAGCTTTACACGTTGTGCTTCTCCTCCGCTTAGTGTAACTGCTGATTGTCCGAGTGTGATATAACCCAGACCTACATCCTGTAATACTTTTATTTTTCTGTACAAATAATGAACGGGCTGGAAAAAATCACAGGCTTCATCAACGGTCATATTCAACACATCGCTAATTGATTTTCCTTTGTATCGGATTTCGAGCGTTTCTCTATTGTATCTTTTGCCATTACATTTTTCACAATGCACGTATACATCCGGCAAGAAATTCATTTCAATAACACGCATACCTCCGCCTTCGCACATATCACATCGTCCTCCTTTTACATTGAAAGAGAAACGTCCGGCATTATATCCTCTAATTTTTGCTTCAGGAACAGAAGCGAACAATGTCCTGATCTCTGTAAAGAACCCACAATAGGTAGCAGGATTACTTCTTGGCGTTCTTCCAATAGGAGATTGATCGATCTCGATCACTTTATCAACATGCTCTAAACCTTTGATACTTTTGAAGTCCATAGGTGTTACTCGACTATTGTAACAATGTTTAGAGAGCAATGGATATAAAGTTTCATTGATCAGCGTAGACTTACCACTTCCACTTACTCCACTCACTACGATCAATTTACCCAAAGGGAATTTTACGCTTACTTGTTTCAGGTTATTCCCTGAAGCACCTTTCAATTCCAATACTTTACCATTACCGGCTCGTCTTTCAGCAGGTACCTCAATACTTTTTTTACCATTCAAGTATAAGGCGGTTTCAGAAGAACTATTCAATACCTCATTTGGAGTACCTGCAGCAACAATTTGTCCACCATAACTACCTGCACGCGGGCCAATATCTACCAGATGATCGGCTGCTAACATAATGTCTTTATCATGTTCTACCACCAATACCGTATTACCGATATCACGCAAATTTTGAAGTGCTTTGATGAGCTGATGGTTGTCGCGTTGATGTAGTCCGATAGAAGGCTCATCCAATATATAAGTGATGCCTTGTAATTGAGAGCCGATTTGTGTAGCCAAACGAATACGCTGCGACTCGCCACCACTCAGGGTTCTGGACGGACGATTCAAGGAGAGATAAGTAAGCCCTACATCCAGTAGAAACTGAAGTCTTTCTCTGATCTCTTTCAAAATATCTTTTGCAATGACATTCTGTTTTGTATCGAGACGTTTTTCAATATTCGTAAACCATTGATGTAATTTATCCAGATTGAGATGGCTCAATTCAGCGATATTCTTTTCATCTACTTTAAACCAAAGACTCTCTTTTTTCAATCTGGCGCCATTACATTCCGCACAAGTTTTTAACTCCATGAATTGCTCTACCCACTCGCGAAGTGTTTCACTGCTGCTGGTGCCCGTAAACCATCGTTTCAGCATGGGAATGATTCCTTCAAATACACCCTCATAAGGCATTCCGCCAGATACTTCATCCATATCGATGATCTCTTCTGTAATGCCTTCAGGATTACCGTATAATAAAATATTGAGTGATTTTTCAGGGAGGTCTTTGATCGGTTTATCTAAGCTGATCTTATTTTTTTTCGCCAATGTCTCTACATTCCGAAACATATACGCATCTCGCTGTTCGCCTAAAGGAGCAATGCCACCTTCTTTGATTGAAAGGGAACGATCAGGCAATACAGCTTCCATACTCACAGAGTATACGTTTCCTAAACCTTTACAAACCGGACAAGCCCCATAAGGTGAGTTAAAAGAAAAAGCATTGGGGGAAGGTTCTTCATAACTGATGCCGGTATCCTCACACATAAGTTGCTTGGAATATTGCACTGTTTTTTGTGTATCGTTCAATAACAAAAACATCAGGTCCTTACCCATACGTAGAGTCTGTTGTACACTCTGACTCAATCTCACTTTCATATCCGGAGTTACCTGTAGACGATCGATGACTACTTCGATATCATGGATCTTGTATCTATCTACTTGTAACTTGGGAGTAAGGTCTATGATTTCGCCATCTACCCGCACTTTCAAAAATCCTTTTTTACGGATATCTTCAAACAGTTCGCGATAATGTCCTTTTCGTCCGCGGATCAATGGTGCCAGTAAAGTGATCTTTTTTTGTTTGTATTTCTGAAAGATGTTTTCAACGATTTCCTCTTCGCTGAATTTCACCATTTTCTTGCCGGTATTATAACTATACGCTTCCCCGATTCTTGCAAACAGAAGTCGTAAAAAGTCATATACTTCTGTAACCGTACCAACGGTAGATCTTGGATTTTTATTAGTGGTCTTTTGTTCAATGGAAATTACCGGCGATAGTCCGGTGATCTTATCTACGTCAGGTCTTTCCATATCGCCCATGAACTGTCGCGCATAAGCACTAAAACTTTCCATGTATCTGCGCTGACCTTCGTTATAGATGGTATCAAATGCAAGAGATGACTTACCACTTCCGCTTACACCTGTAAAAACTACCAACTTATTTTTTGGAATAGAGATGTCGATATTTTTCAGATTATGTTCACGCGCTCCAAATACGGAGATGGTTTCTTCCTGATGTTGAACAGGGTTGACAATTGCTTCCTTACTGATCTTTTTTGCCATGATGATTTGTAAAGATAAGAACATCTTAGTAGCCATAAAGTTGAAACCGAACGACTGTTAGGAAAAAAAGCAGAAATTAAAACCCTTTCTGGCAAAGGGTTTCATCGAATTAATATTTTTTTTTGAAATAGAATTTGGTAATTTGACCGAGCTGCTTATACATTTGTACCAGTTCTTTAAACAACAACTTATCAAGAAAGGCAGAGGGAATTGGCCCGTTGAAGCCTTGGCAACCCATATCACCACTCGTTGATATGAAGGTGCCAAATCCGATCTCGTTCACGCGGGAGAAGATAAGTCAGAGTAAAGTTTGATTCAAAACGGTTCGCCGTTCTACATATTTCAAGCTCATCTGACTTAACAGATGAGCTTTTTTTATGCTCCGCTGTTAAGTCCACTCCTTCTCGATCAGTTGCAAAAAAGAAATGTAACAACATCATTCACCCTTTCAAATGAAAGGAACAAAACTGTTTAACATGAGCAACGCAACACAACTGATTCACAGCATTCCTGTTGACCCACTTACTGGCGCCATTTCAGTGCCTATTTACCAAACATCCACTTTTGTTCAGGATGCTCCCGGTGTGAATAAAGGATATGATTATGCGAGAAGCGGCAACCCCACGCGCGCAACATTGGAATCATTGATTGCCAAACTGGAGAATGGCCAAACCGGATTGGCATTTGCCAGTGGATTGGCCGCTATTGACACCGTCATCAAATTGCTAAAAACAGGAGATGAAATAGTTGCGGTTGATGATATTTATGGCGGTGCTTTTCGCTTATTCAACAATGTGTATGAACAGTTTGGCATCAAAGTTCATTATGTGGATACTTCAGATATCGCAAAAGTGGTGGATGCCATTACACCTCAAACAAAACTGATATGGGTGGAAACTCCTACCAATCCAACGCTCAAAATTTCTGATATTGCTGCTATCGCACAGGTAGCTAAAGCCAATGCCTGTTTACTTTGCGTGGATAATACTTTTGCTTCACCCGCCTTACAACAACCTCTTTCACTGGGAGCTGATATTGTAGTTCATAGCGCTACCAAATACCTCGGCGGTCATAGTGATCTGATCGCAGGTATTGTAGTTGCCAAAGATAAAGTGGTGGGAGACCGACTAAAATATCTGCAAAATGCCTGTGGAGCTGTTTTAGGTCCGTTTGACAGTTGGTTGGTGATTAGAGGTATCGAGACCTTGCATTTACGTATTCGTCAACATTGTGCATCTGCACTTGAAGTAGCTAAATTTTTGGAACAACATCCGGCTGTAGATAAAGTATTCTATCCTGGATTACCATCGCATCCGAATCATGATATCGCTAAAAAACAATCAAAAGGCTTTGGAGGTATTGTATCCTTCTCTTTAAAAAATGATACAGAACAAGCCGCCATTGATTTTGTAACACAAACACAGTTATTCAAACTGGCAGAAAGTTTGGGCGGTATCAAGAGCTTGATCTCACACCCGGCTAATATGACACATAAATCTATTCCTGCTGAAAAAAGAAGAGCAGCAGGTGTATCAGATAGTCTGATTCGTTTATCTATTGGTTTGGAAGAAACAGAAGACCTGATACAGGACCTGGATCAAACTTTTCAAAAAATAACTTCATTGAATCATCAATTCTCATCAACATTAATAGCATAATCAACCATGGAAGCTCACAAGCAATTAACAATTGGATTATTTGGATTTGGCGTAGTAGGCGAAGGTCTGTATAAGGTTTTACAACAAACCCCATCACTGAAAGCATCTATTAAAAAAGTATGTATTCGTAACCCGGAAAAAAAGAGAGATGCGCCTGCTTCTCTTTTTACTACCGACCGAACAGAATTATTGAATGACCCGGAGATCAATGTGATCGTTGAAGTAATTGATGATTCTAAAGCCGCATTTGAAATTGTTTCAACCGCATTGAATAATGGAAAAGCGGTTGTAAGTGCCAGTAAAAAAATGATCGCAGAAAACTTACCTGCTTTACTACAATTACAAGAAGCAACAGGATTACCTTTCTTGTATGAATCATCTGCCTGTGCTTCTATTCCGGTGATCAGAAATCTGGAAGAGTATTATGACAATGATCTACTTCATTCTATCAAAGCAATTGTGAATGGGTCTACGAATTTCATTCTTACCAAAATGTTTGAAGACAAACTCGATTTTCAATCAGCTTTATTATTAGCGCAACAACTCGGATTTGCAGAAAGCAATCCCAAACTAGATGTAGAGGGTTATGATGCTTTGAATAAATGGGTGATTCTATTGAACCATGCTTATGGTATTATTACTAGCCCGGAAGAAGTTCTTTTCAGTGGTATTCAAAATATTCAGCTTAGTGATGCATTGGTTGCCAAAGAGAAACATTATGATATCAAGCTGATTGCACAGGCCAAAAAACTCAAGAATGGTTCAGTTGCTGCATTTGTTTTACCGCAGTTTGTAAAACAAGATGAACCATTGTCGTTTGTGAAAAATGAGTACAATGGCGTTGTGATTGAAAGTGGATTTGCAGATAAGCAATTTTTTTATGGCAAAGGCGCCGGCAGCTTTCCTACCGCATCTGCGGTATTGAGTGATATATCAGCACTCAGGTATAATTACAGATATGAATATAAAAAACTGTATCATCATCGTCCCCATGAACTAACTACCGATTATTTCCTGAAAGTATATGTTAGTTTTGATGACTGGAAATACATTTCCAAAGAAGATTTTGAATGGATAGAAGAATGGCATGCAGATGCAGAAAGAAAATATTTGGTAGGTGTATTACATGTCAGCAAACTGATTGAAGGAAGCTGGTGGAAGGAGAATAATACCTCATTAATCTTATCTACTGACCCCATCATTGATAATTTGGACATCATCAAACTAAAAAAGAAAAGTTTGGAATTGGCTGGAATTGTCTGATCAGAAATAATAAAAAAGCGTTTTCCTTTTCTTAGCTTTGATCCATGAAGCCACCAACCAAGTACGCAATCCTGATTTCACTTGTTATAGGGATGGTACTTTTTTCGCTTTCATTTTGGCTGGGAAAAGAAAACGCTTTTTTATTACTCAATACCGATCTTGGTCTGTCTGCAGACAATTTCTTCCGATATTGGACCCATACGGCAGATGGAGTTATATGGGTGCCCATTGTTGTATTGACATTTTTTTTCAAAAGAAGACAGCTATTACTGGTAATCAGTTCCATCGTTTTTTCTACCCTATTCGCCCAGCTGAGTAAAAATATTTTTTTCAAAGGAGCTCCTCGTCCTGCCTTGGCGATACCGGATCATTCTTTATTTCATAGTGTTACCGGGGTAGAATTGCATAGTTTGAATAGTTTTCCATCCGGACATACCACGACTGCTTTTACCATTTTTCTTTTAGGAACTATACTTATCAATAAAAAATGGGGACTACCTGTTGGATTATTGTATGCTATCCTTGCCGGCTATTCGCGCATTTATTTGGCACAGCATTTTCCGGTAGATGTAGCGGGAGGTATCATTGCCGCCATCTTAACAGTTTTGATATCGATCGCTATTCAAAACAAATGGGTCAAGAATTGACAGTAAAGTCACACAGACTTTAGATTATATCTGATTAGATTTGTAATTCAATCTTTTGACATGATGAAAAAAATAATTTTCAGTCTATTTATTTTTTGTGCCATCTGCTCTTTTGCACAAGACACTACCCAGCAAATCATGCCGGGTAGACAAAATGCTCCTCATCAGCAGGATAAACCTTATGTGATTCTTATTTCTGCTGATGGTTTCAGAAGTGATTTTGCTAAAAAATACGATGCAAAAAATTTGATTGCGTTGGGAAAACAAGGTGTAGTAGCTGATTACATGCAGCCATCCTTTCCATCCCTCACCTTTCCAAATCACTATACGATTGTAACAGGTTTATACCCTGCGCATCATGGTCTAGTAGACAATAGTTTTTATGATCGTGGGCGTCAGCAAACCTATGGTATGCAGGACAAGAAGATGGTGGCAGACCCCTATTGGTATGGAGGCACTCCTTTATGGGTACTTGCAGAACAGCAACAAATGATTGCTGCCAGTTTTTATTGGGTAGCGTCTGAAGCTCCTATACAACAATTACCGCCTACCTATCATTATTTCTACAATGAAAAAATTGGTATCGATCAACGTATTGAAACAGTGAAACAATGGCTGGCTTTACCGAAAGATAAAAGACCTCATTTTATTAGTTTCTATTTCCCGGAAGTTGATCATGCAGCACACAGTTTTGGCCCTGATAGTAAAGAAACAGCTGACGCAGTTCAATTTGTAGATGAAAGTATTGGTAAACTTCAAGCTGTTGCTGCTGCATCCGGATTACCGGTAAACTTTGTTTTTGTTGCCGATCACGGCATGGCAAAAGTAGATCATCAAAATACCATTCCCTATCCGTTGATAGATACGGCATTGTTTTCCATGAATTCAGGAAGTGCAGTATTACAATTCTATGCTAAAGACAAAAATGCAATTACTCCATTTTATGAGACCTTGAAAAAAAATGCCATAGATTATGATGTGTATTTGAAAGCAAACATGCCTGTTAATTTACATTACAGCACTGCCGATGATCGTTATAACCGAATCGGCGATATCATTCTTTTAGCTCGTTTACCCAAGGTTTTCAATAGAGGTGGACGTCCTACAGGTCCGGGAAAACATGGCTATGATCCTCATCACCCTGATATGCGTGCCAGCTTCCAAGCCTGGGGTCCCGCCTTTAAAAAAGACTTACGTATTCAGGGATTTGAGAACATTCATGTTTATCCATTAATTGCAGATATACTCGGACTGCAATATGATGCAGCAAGAATTGATGGGAAAGAAGAAATACTTAGAGAAGTATTAAATAAGAAACAAGAAACAGGGAACAAGTAAGGCACAGGGCACAAGATTCAAGATTGATGCTTGAACCTTGTGCTGTAAATATTAGTTGGGACTATCTCATTAAGTGTGTAAACTTTTAATCGGGGTTTATAAGGTC
>JACBFI010000042.1 GCA_013391385.1 Sediminibacterium sp. Gen4
AGTGTGGTTACTTAAAATTAATCCCAACTGTCAGATTAAATCTTGACTTCTACAATACACCACCAATAAAAGGGATTTCCTTTCTGATTTTTGACTTTTCACTTTTGACTTTTGACTTTTGACTTTTGACTTATCCTCATTGCTCTGTCACTCTAAACGTAATTGCCTGCTTATGTCTGTATACTACGAGTTTACCATTTTGATTAGCAGGAATCCAGTTAGGTCCTTTTTTAATCACTCGTATGGCTTCTTCTTTGGTACCATAACCGGGATCATTCTCTGCTTTTACATCACTCACTTTTCCATCTTTGTCTACAATAAATGTTACGATCACCGTATATTGACTGGGAGGCGCCCCATTTTCAATTGGAATATCTCTGTTTAAATTCCTTTCCAGATAGCGAGTCCAGCCTTGTATTCCGTCTGGAAATTGAGCAGGTATTTGAACAGAAACAAAGTCATTGGTAAGTGCGTCTTCATTGGATTCTTTCAGCTTTACAACATCTGTTGATTTTTCAACCGGTGGCGCAACAATACCCACGTCTTCTGCACCTTCAATTTTTTGTAAGCCTATTTTTACAGATTCATATTCTTCGACTGCGAGCATTACTTCATCTTCGTTTACTAATTCATCTTTCACAATCTTGGGGTCTGTCAATATTTCTTGCGCTATTTTCGGTTTTTCAATTTCTGGTTCAGGAGGCTTTACTTCTTCAACAGGGGGTTCTTCTACTTTACTCAATTCGAATTCTCCCACTACATACATCCTTTCATTTTTATCTGTTTTATTTTTTGCAAGAATAGAGCCTACTGTGAAAAGCAGACACACCATAAACATCAATGATAGTGCTAGTTTCATGCGTTTGTTATAAGTCATGCGCAATTCATAAGCACCATACGCTTTGTTACGATTGGCGAATAAAATATCCAGGATATCGTTTCGCGAAGTGAATTTCTTTTCCATGGCGTTGGGTTTATTAATGAGATACGCAAGGAGAGAAATTCCATACGTGAAAGGTGAAAAGTGAAACGTGAAAGAAATACCCATTGACAATACCTGATGATTTTCCTCTGTGTAACTCTGTGCTAAACTCTTTTACCTCTGTGGTAAAAAAATCACAGAGTTGCACAGAGTACGGCGCAGAGTTACACAGAGGGATGAAATAGTACGCGTCATTTTCACTTTTCACCTTTCACCTTTCACAAAAAAAGCCATCCCGCCTGAGGCGGGATGGCTTTTAAAAAATTATCAGTTAAAAGATTACTCTTCTGATACCATGAATGTGATACTTTGTTTGTGACGATAGATTACGTTACGTCCGTTTTGAACGGCAGGTTTCCAGTTAGGTCCTCTTTTGATAACGCGTACTGCTTCGTCTTTGGTTCCGTATCCGGGATCGTTCTCAGCTTTTACTTCACTGATACCACCCGTTTTATCCACGATGAATGAAACGATCACCGTGTATTTACCTGGAGGTGCTCCATTTTCAACAGGAAGATCTCTGTTCAGGTTACGCTCGAGGTATTTGGTCCAAGCAGGCAAACCACCGGGGAATTCTGCAGGGATTTGTACCACCGTAAATACCTTATCATAATCTTCTTCTTGTTTAGGAGCTTCTACCACACCGGTACCTTTTACTTCTACCGGAGGGGCAACGATACCTTCATCTTTGATACCTTCCTGATTGATGGTACCGATCTTGGTATCTTCCAGTTTTTCCACTTCCTTGATCTCTTCTTCAGGCTTCACTTCTTCATCCTTCACAATTTTGGGAGGGGTGAATTTAGTGATCTCCACTTTGGGTGGCTCCTGTTTGGGAGGTGGAGGCGGAGGCGGAGGCTCAGGTTTCTTTTCATCCCGTTTAACATCTTCCAGATTCACATCTTCAACGAAGATCTGAGTCTTTTCCTTGTCGCCGGAATTTGCAACCAATGAACCTACGAGGAAAAGCAGACACACCAATACAGTACCTATGATTGCGTAAGTGATACGCTTGTTGTAGGTTCTGCGGAGTTGGTACGCGCCGTACTCTTTGTTTCTACCCTCGAAAACGATATCAAGGATATCCGCGGTTAAAATTTTATTTACGTCCATTGTTAGGTCTTTAAATAGTATGATTCATTGTGTGGTTTTTTCCACAAGTGAAAATCCAATTAGTTGGAAGCAGAAGCTGAACCGGCAGCATCTGATAATTTAACCAATTGCTCTTCAACAGGTGAAATATCCACGAGCGCATAACGCTTTAATACATTGATGGTCATTTCATCCAGAATATCCACCACATTTTTATAAGTGCTTTCAGATGAAGGCTTCAATACTACCACCAAGTCTTTCTCATTGGTACGTGCCTTTTTATCCAGCAGTACGGTACGAATTTCCTTGAAAGTAGAGGACTTGAAATTAGAACCATCGGGTGCTAACTGACCTTCATAGTAGAAGACATTATTGTCTTTTCCTAACAAAAGGGTAATAACACCTGATTCTTTCGCCTTATTCTGATCCTCCGGATTATCGGCATCTTTTGGTAAAAAGAGCTTCATAGCCGTAGGTTGACTCATCGTTGTGGTGAAGATAAAGAATGTAATGAGTAGGAAGCCCAGGTCTACCATGGGCGTCAAGTCAACGCGGGTTGAAAGTTTCTTCCCTTTTTTGACCCCGGGGCCCTTTTTGTGGCCCCCGCTACTCGAGGTATCCATTTCTGCCATAACGGTAGAATTTAGTTTTCGTGAGTATTTTGTTTACTGTTTCAACAGTGCTTATTCTTCTCTTTTTTCACCTGCCATGGTTTTCTTCCACAGTTCAGTACCGGCCGGAACACTCTCAGGATTGGTGATCATCTGAAACTTCAGTTCATCATTTTTCTTGAAAGCGTCAATAACGGCTTTGAATGAAGGGAATTTGGCGGCATTATCACCTTTCACCAATAAGTTCATTTTAGAACCCAGGTAAGCGTCTTTAATGGCTCTCATCCAAGTATTCATCTGATTGTCGGTAGAATCCAACACAGGAATTCCCGGGAGTTTATCGCCCTTACGCTGTTCTTCAGGTATTGAAAGAAAAGATGCCATGCTGCTGAACGGTGCACCATAGAAACCAGCTTTCTTGAACGCTGACACATTCATGTTCAGGTTCAGGTTGGTATTCAAATAGGTACATACCGCTTCTTTCTTTTGTTCATCATCCATCGTAATAAATACCTTACCATCCTTGTCGATCGTGATCAGTACAATGTCCTTATCGGGAGCTACTTTGGCGGCCACCGAGTTAGGTGTGGTTACCGCAATAGCTTCAGCCGGTTTGAACTTTGTAGTTAAGATAAAGAACGACAACAGGAGAAAGGCCACATCGCACATGGCTGTCATGTCGATGTTGGTACTTTTACGAGGTAATTTGGCTCTTCCCATTGTTAATTATTTATATGCATTCACTAATTAGATTCAAAACATTTGATTTTCCATACAAACAATCAACGATTATTTGTAGTTAGCAGCAAAGCTTTGAGTTAAAGTGAATCCAGACTCATCGATACCATACGTGATACCATCGATACGAGTAGTGAACACGTTATACATGATGATCGCGATCGCAGAAGTACCGATACCCAGTGCTGTATTATACAAGGCCTCAGAGATACCTTGAGACAGTTCACGAGCAGCTTCTCCACCACCTTCATCACCTAATTTAGAGAATGAACGGATCATACCCAATACGGTACCAAACAGACCCAATAGGGTTGCTACAGAAGCGATGGTAGACAGGAACACGAGGTTCTTCTCCAACATTGGTAATTCCAATGCAGTAGCTTCTTCGATTTCTTTTTGGATATTCAATACTTTCTGCTCAGTAGCCAGTTCAGTATTGCTGATCATTTCTTTATACTTACGTAGACCTGCTTTCATTACATTTCCTACAGATCCTTTTTGCTTATCGCACTCAGCCAAAGCCTTATCAACTTCTTTATTCGCTAAGTGGAACTGTACTTTACGGATGAATTCAGCGATATTACCAGCACCAGTAGCTTTTGATACAGTCAAGAATCTTTCGATACTAAAAGTAACAGCAGTTAAAAATGTACCGATCAATACAGGTACTACGATACCACCTTCGTACATTTTAGTGAAAGTACCTTTTGGACCGTGGTGTGAAGGCCAGAACCAATGGCTTGGATCAGGATCTGGATTTGTAAAGTTACCTGCACTACCTAATACTACGCGCCAGATAAAATAACCGCCCAGGATACATAAGAGGGGGGCAAGTGTTGCAACTAAATTACTGCTCTTCTTTGGTTGAACAGACGTTGAGCTTTTTGCAGCTGTTGCAGTTGGTTTTGTCTCAGCCATGATTCGATTGATTTTTGTTTTTTAAAATAACAGTTGATTTAAAAAATATCCTCGCAATGCTAATGAAAAATCTTTGAAGTCACTCAAACACCATTTCATCAGTCCGAAAGGGGTTACAAAATAGGTAATTTCCTGAAAGCGGCAAATTTGATTCAGCAAAAAACCGCATTTATCCGCTATTTCAGGGGTGGCAAGATAAGAGGAATACAAATACTCCCAAGACCTTTTCACCGACCCAAATTAAAGATTTTACCATTCATACAACACTATCCTAAAAAAAATTGTTGATTCCTTTACCAACCTATCTTTAACGATTATTCAAAACCATTTTACACTGAAACAATGAGAAATTATTTTATCGCAGCAGCAATGCTGGCGGCGACCGTGTCGACAGCGCAGAACCGGGATACGACCCGACCTGCAGGTGCACCTCAGTTGAACAATCTTCAAGCCCCCGGTGGCTTTCCAGGCGCTCAGCGTCAGGGACCCCGTTCTTACAAGGACGTAATTACCAATAAAGCCATCTCTCAGAAAGGGATGATTACGGTACATAAGGTAGAAGACAAATACTACTTTGAAGTGCCCAATACTATTTTGGGTCGTGAGATCCTGGCTGTAACTCGTTATATTAAAGTACCTGCTATTTCAGGAAGCGGAAGAGGTGCTTATGGCGGAGAAGTAGCGAATCAGCAAACCCTCGCTTTTGAAAAAGGACCAAGCAATAATGTTTTCCTGCGCACCATCACCCTGGTAAATGCTGCTGATCCTAAAGATGATATCTATCAAGCCGTTACCAACTCTAACCTGAATGCCATTGCAGCTGCCTTCCCCATCGCAGCATTTGGTAAAGACAGTGCTTCAGTTGTATTGGATGTAACTGATTACTTTAAAGGCGATAACCAAGTAGTAAGTATCAACGCTGGCATTAAGCGTTCATTGGGTTTAGGTCCGATTGCTGCTGACAGATCCTTTATTCAAAAGATCAGCACTTATCCTATCAATACTGAGATCAGAAGCGTTAAAACATTTAATGCTGCCGGAGCCGCTGCTCCTGCTGGTTTTGGTGGACAAGGTGGTGGTGCTACTATTCCTGCTGCCAATGCCGCAGGTGCAGTGACCATTGAACTGAATACTTCCATGTTACTGTTGCCTGAAAAACCAATGACTCCGAGAATCGCTGATAAGCGCGTAGGTTTCTTCACAGATGATTATGTACTTTTTGGTGATAATCAACAAAAAGTTGAAAACAAAGAATTTGCTGTTCGTTGGAGATTGGAACCAAAAGATGAAGATGTTGAAAAATGGAAAAAAGGTGAACTTGTTGAGCCTAAAAAACCAATTATCTATTATATCGATCCTGCTACTCCTAAGCAGTGGAGAAAACACCTGATCCTGGGTGTAAACGATTGGCAAAAAGCTTTTGAAAAAGCCGGTTTCAAAAATGCTATCATGGGTAAAGAGTGGCCAGAAAACGACACTACCATGAGTCTGGAAGATGCCCGTTATTCTGTGATCCGCTATTTCGCATCTCCTGTTGAGAATGCTTATGGTCCGAATGTACACGATCCTAGAAGTGGTGAGATCCTGGAAAGTCATATCGGTTGGTACCATAACGTAATGAAACTGGTACATGACTGGTATATGGTGCAAGCTGCCGCTACAGACCCACGTGCACGCAGCATGAAGTTTGATGATGACCTGATGGGTGATCTGATTCGCTTTGTGTCTTCTCACGAAGTTGGACATACCCTTGGTCTGCGTCATAATATGGGTAGCAGTAGTAAGACTCCGGTTGAAAAACTGCGTGACAAAGCTTGGGTAGAAGCCAATGGACATACTGCTTCTATCATGGACTATGCTCGTTTCAATTATGTGGCACAACCTGAAGACAATATCAGCAAAGCAGGTTTATATCCTCGTATTGGTGATTATGATCAGTGGGCCATTCGTTGGGGCTATGGATATATCCCAGGTAACAATGAAGAAGAAATAAAGAAAAACAGCAATAAACTAATCACTGAAACACTGAAAGCCAATCCACGTACATGGTTTGGTACTTATGAATCAGGTAACCAAGCAGACCCTAGAAGTCAGAGCGAAGACCTGAGTGATAATGCGGTGAAAGCGAGTGATTATGGTATCAAAAACTTACAGCGCTTATTGGCTGGTTTACCTGAGTGGACCAAAGAAGAAGGTGATCTGAATACGAATATTGCTACTATGTACGGACAGTTACTCGGTCAGTACCGTCGTTACATCGGACATGTTACTCGTAACATTGGTGGCGTTTATGAAACTTTTAAAGTGGCTGAACAAGATGAACCCGTATATGAAGTAACACCCAAAGCTATGCAGCGTGATGCATTGGGCTATTTGAATCGTCAAGTATTCCAAACGCCAACATGGTTGATTGATAAAAAGATATGGAACAAGATTAATCCTCCGGGAACTGCTGATCCATTGGCTTCAGCTCAGGAAGGTGCATTGGCAGGATTGCTGACACTTGACAGATTGAACCGTATGCAATATTGCGCTGATCGTTTTGGTGCAGATAAAGCATACAGTGCATTGGAAATGATGAATGATCTTCAGTCTGACTTGTTCAGTGAACTGAAATCCAATAAAGCGATTGATAACTATCGCAGAATGTTGCAGAAAAGCTATGTTGACAAACTGAATTCACTTTTGAATCCTCCAACAACTACCATCACGGTCTCATTTGGTGGTGGCGGATTCAACAATCCTTATGCATCTGGCGCGAACAGCCGTAGCGATGTATACAGTATTGCTCGTGCACAATTGACCCAGTTGCGTTCACAAGTGATTGCAGCTGCTGCTACTAATCCTGACAGAATGAGTAAGATTCATTTACAGGACTTAGCTGAAAAAATCAAAAGAGCATTGGATCCTAAATAAATGACTTTCTATCTTTTAAAAGGCGCAGTAACTCAATACTGCGCCTTTTTTAATTTGATCCGCCTCAGGCGGATGGCAATTTGAAAATGTTAAAATGATAGCACCCTTTGGCTGCGTCAAAAAGCCTCTTACGTTATTCCATTTTCAAATTATCTCATTTTTAAATTGTACAATTTTCGCCATAGAAGTTCTTAGAATAAATTATCTTATATTGTGTAAAACCATTCTCATGCTGGAACCATGGCGCACCGGTAAGGTGATCAAAATAGAAGATGCAACTGCATCTACCCGTCGCTTTTGGATTGAAATTCCGGAATTGACCTCTTTTGACTTCAAACCCGGACAATTTATTACCCTTGATCTTCCCATACATGAGAAGAAGAATAAACGCTGGCGCAGTTATTCCATCGCCTCTGCTCCGGATGGTACTAATATCGTTGAGTTGGTCATTGTTCTATTGGAAGATGGTGCAGGTACTAACTATCTTTTTAAAGAAGTAAAAGAAGGCACAGAATTAACCCTTCGTGGACCACAGGGTGTATTTACTTTACCGGAACATTTGGATAAAGATCTGTTTTTGATATGTACCGGAACTGGTATTGCGCCATTCCGTTCTATGGCACATCATATTCATCGGCATAAAATTCCACATCAGAACATTCATATTATTTTCGGTTGTCGTAAAAATGGAGACTGTTTGTATGGACCTGAGTTGAAACAACTGGAAAAAGATGAACCGGGTTTTTATTATCATCCTGTTTTCTCTCGTGAAGAATCTGTACCTGAAGGTGCTCACAAAGGTTATGTACATGGTGTGTATGAAGAATTGCTTCGTATCCAAAAAACACCTGCTTATTTCTACCTCTGCGGTTGGAAAAACATGATTGATGAAGCCAAACAGCGCATTATTGCTTTAGGATATGATAAAAAAGATATCCATCTGGAGTTATACGGTTAGCGCTATTGATTAGTGCTGATTTTTTGCTGCAATGGTTATAAAATAATCAAAGATTGGCTCCCTTTTGTAAAGCATATCATTCAACACTTTCATTCCTCTTTTTGTAAGTTTTTGATTGTACTCAGCAAGGTTCAATTGAACAGGATGTAACATATCTCCGGGTAAAAGTTGAAATATTTTTTTGAGAACATTACTGCGATGGCAATCCACAGAAATAACCATCACGCCCCCGGGCTTTAAAGCAGCTACTAAACGATCATAACAAAGTTCAATATCATTGACATGATTGATAGCATTTATGCAAAAGATGATATCAAATGTTTCTTTCTGTTGAAAGGTTTCCAAAGGCTGATGTAAAAAATTAACCCATGGATAATCAGACGCATTGAAATGAGGTAATTCAGCATACTTATGCAACAATGGATCAACAGCAGTTACATGATTTCCTTTCAATACCATAAAAATGCCCGCCGGACCACAACCTGCGTCCAAGATCTGTTGTTGGCCTTGAACGGTTAAGAAAGGCGCTATACTTTTTAAAATTGCATCCCAATACGCGCTTTTACTTGTCAGGTATTCCTCTACATTTTTAGTCCGCAGATATTTTTGCCACCATTTATATTCCAGTTTCTGTGCAATCTTCCACTTAAGATTCGATTTTTCCATGCAGAAAGATTACGTTAAAGCTGTTAAAACCAATGATTTTACTTCGCTCAAATGAACTCTCTCTTGTTTCATGCTGTCACGATGACGAATCGTTACTGTTCCATCTTCTTTTGTTTGATGATCGATGGTGACGCAGAAAGGTGTACCGATGGCATCTTGTCTGCGATAGCGTTTACCGATGGCATCTTTCTCCTCATAAAAACATTTGAAATGAGGCTTGCACTCATCCAGCAATTGCTTAGCAATCTCAGGCAATCCCTCTTTTTTCATCAATGGTAATATCGCCAATTTATTCGGCGCAATCTTAGCAGGTATACGCATCACAACCCTACTGTCTGAAGTACCATCTTCTTTGGTAATGGTTTCTTCTTCGTAAGCATGGCTCAATACCAGTAAGAACATACGATCTAGTCCAATAGAAGTTTCTACTACATAAGGAATATAGTTGCCGTAAGGCTTTCCGGTTGAAGGGTCTACATCCGCATCAAAATACTGTTGTTTCTTTTTGCTGTATTCCTGATGGCTCTTTAGGTCAAAATCTGTTCTGCTATGAATACCTTCAACTTCTTTGAATCCAAATGGAAATTCATATTCAATATCCAATGCTGCATCTGCATAGTGCGCCAATTTCACATGATCATGGTAACGATATTTTTCCGCAGGAATTCCCAAACTGGTATGCCATTTCAGTCGCGCTTCTTTCCAATAGTTATACCATTCCATTTGTGTACCCGGACGAACAAAAAACTGCATTTCCATCTGCTCAAATTCGCGCATTCGGAAAATGAATTGTCTGGCAACAATTTCGTTACGAAATGCTTTACCGGTTTGTGCAATACCAAACGGTATTTTCATGCGGGCAGTTTTCTGCACATTCAAAAAATTCACAAAAATACCTTGTGCTGTTTCCGGACGCAAGTAAATGGTATCCGCATCTTCTGCTACAGAACCTAATTGCGTTGAGAACATAAGGTTGAATTGGCGAATATCTGTCCAGTTAGCAGTACCACTCACGCTACAAACAATCTTTTGATCATTCATGAGTTGTTTCAACCCTGTAAAATCTTCTGCCGCCAATAAACGATCCATTTCTCCCAATAAAGCATCTGCTTCATTGGCTTGTCCGCTTTCTCTTAACTGATCTGCTTTTGCTTCCAACAAATGATCAACACGGTATCTTTTCTTACTGTCTTTATTATCGATCATCGGATCACTGAAATTATCTACGTGACCGCTGGCTTTCCATGTCGTAGGATGCATAAAGATGGCAGCATCAATACCCACGATATTATCATGCATTTGGGTCATGCTTTTCCACCAATAATCACGGATATTCTTTTTTAATTCGCTTCCATAAGGACCATAATCATAAACGGCACTTAATCCGTCATAAATCTCACTACTCGGAAATACGAATCCATACTCTTTGGCATGGGAGATAATAGCCTGAAACCGATTGTCTTGCTGTATGCTCATAACGCGGCAAAAGTAAGATTTTTGAGCTACAAGCGGCAAGCTACAAGCTTCAAGCCCTATTACTTGCGGCTAGAAGCCTGTAGCTTGTGGCCCACCTCCCCCCTTTCCTCACTTTTTTTCGCCTTACTCACCGAAAACCTATAGTTTTATTGCGCTCAAAAAATTATCACATGCTTAGAAACAAATGTTTTAGACTCTTATTGTTGCTACTCCCTGCATTTAGCTGGGCTCAGCAAACAACAGAGTATCCGAATGATTACTTAAGTCCTGAGTTCCATGCCGGTCGTCGGACTGCATTCAGGGAAATGATGCCTAACAATTCAGTGGGTGTTTTCTTTGCTTCACAAGTAAGGGTAAGAAATAATGATGTGGACTACCAATATGCGCAAAGCAAGAATTTTTACTATTTCACAGGATTGGAAGAGCCGAACGCCTTACTCCTACTCTTCAAACAACCCGTGACCATCCTGGGAGCGACTGGTACCGAATTCATTTTCGTACAAAATCGTGACCCTCAAAGAGAGCTTTGGACCGGAAAAATTCTGGGTGCTGAAGGCGTAAAGAATAAATATAAAATCGCCAATGTATTTACCAATGACAAATTCACTGCCAATACATTTGATTTCAATACGGTTGACTCTGTTTTAACGGCTTTCCGTGGAGAAGATATTTTCTCGAAATATAAAAGAAGTCCGGATCCTTTGTCTCGTATGGCAGGTATCGTTGACAGTTTGATCATCTTGCACAACAAGCCAATTGCTGCACGTACCACCAATGTAATCCTCACTTCTTTAAGAGGTATTAAACAACCAGAAGAAATTGCATTGCTGGAAAAAGCTGCAAAGATGAGTTGTGAAGGTCACAATGATGTGATACGTGCTATTAAACCCGGTATGACTGAATACCAGGCGCAGGCCATTATGGAATACCATTTCAAAAAGAATGGCTCTGAATATCCCGGATATCCAAGTATTAACGGCTCTTCAGAAAATGCATGTGTGCTCCATTATATTACCAATCTGCGTTTGATGAAAGATGGTGATTTGTTATTGAGTGATTGTGCTGCTGAATACCATGGCTATACTGCTGATGTAACCAGAACTATTCCTGTGAATGGCAAATTCACGCCGGAACAAAAAATCATTTATGAATTGGTATTGGAAGCACAAGATTCGGGTATTGCAGCTTGTAAACCCGGTAATCCCTATAATGGTGTAGACGCTGCTGCTCGTCGCGTTATCAACCGTGGATTAATAAAATTAGGTATTGCTGCCAATGAACAGGAAGCTCGTCAATATTTCCCACATGGCACATCGCATCATCTTGGACTGGATGTACACGATATGGGAGCTACCGGACCTCGTCCTTTACAAGAGGGAATGTTTTTAACAGTTGAACCCGGTATCTATATTCCACCCGGAAGTAAATGCGATAAAAAATGGTGGAGCATTGGGGTGCGTATTGAAGATGATATCCTGATCACCAAAGATGGCAATCGAAATCTCTCCGCTTCTTCTCCTCGAACAGTTGCTGAGATCGAGAAGATGGCTAAGCAGAAGAGTATCTTTGACAAATAAATCTGGAAGAGCTCAAGACACTAGGGTCAAGACACAAGAAAGGCACAGGGTTCAAGCATCAATATTGAACTCTGTGCCTTTTTTATTTTCATCTTGAAATCTTATTGCAGCCTGTGGCTTGCAACTTGTAGCTTACTTGTATCCTGTTCCTTGATTCTTGAATCTTCTATAAAAGTTTTTCATTATTCTTATGCCTGTCTTGGTCTCTCAAATTTTTCTTAGCAAAATTTTTCTCTAACGCTTCTGTTAAGTTGACACCTGTTTGATTGGCCAAACAGATCAATACCCACAATACGTCAGCCATCTCGTCTGACAATTCTTTTCCTTTATCAGATTCTTTGAATGATTGCTCCCCATAAGTTCGAACCATCAAGCGACTAAGCTCCCCAACTTCTTCCATTAAAATACCCAGATTGGTGAGTTCATTAAAATATCTTACACCAGTTGTGTTGATCCAAGTATCCACCTGATTTTGTGCCTCCTGAATTGTCATAGTCCAATATTTTTGTTCGAAGATCAGCATTGTAATGCATATTAATGAAAGAAAGCTAACATAGAAATGTATGTATACTAAACTTCTGAACCAATGGGCTCTATAGTAAAATGGAATACAGCCCCTTGCCCGTTTTCTGACTCTACCCAAATACGTTCTTGAAGACTGTCCATTACTTTTTTAACAATGGCCAATCCCATCCCTGTTCCACCGTACTCATGTTTTGAATGTAATCTTTCAAACAACACAAATATTTTATCAAAATAGGCTGGTTCAATTCCAATACCATTGTCTTGCACAGAAATAATCCATGCTTTGTCTCTCCAGATTGCAGAAACAGTGATATCCGGGTTCCTATCCGGATGACTATATTTCAAAGCATTACTGATCAAATTTTGAAGTACCTGAAAAAGAGGAGCCCGATAATGATGAATCACTGGTAAATCCTGATAATGGATCATTGCTGACTTTTCTTCAATGACCTTACTATGTAAAACACAAATCTCATCCATCAGCAAACCAAGATCAACAAATTCAGATTTGAACCTTGCCTGATCAATACGGGAATATTCAAGTAGATCAAGTATGATTTGTCTCATCCGCTTAGCGCCATCACTAGCAAAATATATATACTGACGTCCTTTATCATCAAGTATGTCACCATACTTTTTTTCGATCTGTCCTAAGAAACTCGTGATCATACGAAGAGGTTCTTGCAGATCATGTGATGCTATAAATGCAAACTGCTCCAGCTCCTGATTTTTTACTTTCAGGTCTTCTAAGGTTTTCTCTAACATCAAATTTTGACGATCTCTCTCGATTCGCATCTCCTGCTCCATCCGCAAAGCCCGATCCAAACTGTTAAATACTCTTGGTATCAGTGCAGATGAAATAAATCCCAGAAAAATCAAATTGGTACATACGGCAAACCATTCAGAAACATTATGTGTAGGACTCTCTTTCCATGGAAGTATATTCATGGAAATTATGATTGCGGTTAGTAAACAAATTGCCAGATTGATAAAAGCAGGATAAAATGCGTATTGATTAGGGAAAATAAGAATACAAAAATAAGAGGCCGCCAACATATATAAGAGTCCGGGACCTGAAGTTCCAATCAACCAGACAAAAGTTACCGCAATAAAATAAACACAAAAAACAAATAAGGCTTTCCTTAACTGTAAGGATAAGGTCGGTAAAAAGCCAATAAGGAATATTAATAAAACAGCAAGTGTATCAATCAACACAAGTGAATATAAACCCAAACGCCAACTATAATAAACACCCGGGATGTATGCTATTAATGAGAGCGGTAAGGTATAGATAATCGCGTTGGCAAACAATCTTGTTTTCCAATAGTATATATCATTGATGGGTATCTGATCAAGACAAAAATTGTTTTTGATATGTTGTTTATAACGCTTCCAGATACCCATGACGATTATTTTGGAATCGTGAAATAAAAAGTACTCCCTTTACCTTCCTCTGATGTTAACCAGATTTTTCCACCCAGATTCTCGAGGATTTTTTTTACAATAGCCAATCCCATTCCGGTTCCTTCGTATTCATTTCTACTGTGTAGTCTTTGAAAAATCTCAAACACTTTTTCGTGAAACTCTGCACCAATACCAATTCCATTATCTGCTACACTGAACACATAATAATGTTCCTTTACTTCACTTTTTATAATGATCTGTGGCTTTTCATTGTCTTTTGAGTACTTCAATGCATTCCCAATCAAATTTTGAAATATTTGTGTCAATGGCACTTTATAAAACTGTATTACCGGAAGTTCTTCACAATGAATTGATGCGTTTTTTTCGATCATACGTTGGCGCTGTAAAAGTTGAATTTCATCTATGATTTGCTTTACTTCAATTGTTTCCAATGTGCTTTCATGCTTACCTACCCTTGAATACTCGAGTAAATCAAGAATGATCTGTCGCATTCTTTTAGCACCGTCTACCGCATAATGTATGTACTGATTAGCCTTATCGTCAAGCTGATCATGATATTTTTTATGTAATTGGGTTAGAAAACTTGTGACCATTCTAAGCGGCTCTTGAAGATCATGCGATGCTACATATGCAAATTGTTCCAGTTCCGCATTTGAAACCGCTAAATCTTTTGCTTTTGCATCCAGTGATGTATTCAATCGTCGCAAAGATTCTTCGTATTCTTTTCTATAAGTAATATCGCTCATGGCTCCTACTACTCGAACCGCCTTGAGTTGATCATCGCGAATAATTAATGCTTTATCCTGAACAAAAGCATAACTACCATTGGCTTTTTTATACCGATATTCCATTTGCCATTTATAGATATTCGATGACTCAAGTGCAAGTTTAAAATGTTTTTTTACCAGCTCTGCATCTTCTTCATGAATGAGTCCAGACCAGTCCCGTAACATTGAATCATGCTGTACATTGGAAAGATCGTATCCAAAAAGTGTTTGGAACCCTTCTCCCAAATATGTTTGATCAGTTAATATATCCCAATCCCAAATAGCATCATTGGTGGCTTTGGTTACTTTTTCAAATCTTTCATTGGTACCCTTTATCTCAAGTTCAGCAACTTTTCTTTCATGTATATCCTGAAAACTTCCATAGATACGTGTGCATTTACCTTCTGAAATTTCCGCCTCTCCAATACAACGAATCCATCTTTGATTACCTTTTGCGGTTGTCAATAATAATTCTAGATCAAACTCTTTTCCATCGCTGATTAATATGTCTACTGCATTTTGAATAAGCTGTTTACTTTTCTCGTCATAAAATTCAAAGCCTCCAGTTAAAGAAGGATTGTAATGATCATCTACTTCAAGTATTTGTCGGGTCATAGCAGACCAGTACATGTCATTATGCTGATCATTGATAAAATTTTTCTCCCAGCTACCAATTCTAGCCATCTGACTGGCTTTTTCAAGCAATTGTTCCAGTTGTTGTTTTTCAGTAACATCAGTGATAATAGAATCCCAAAGGATACTGCCGTCAGACAGTTTACGAGGAGAACCAAGACCTTCATGCCAGCTGATACTTCCATCAGGCTTACGGCTTCGCCACAAACAATACCATTGGCTTAATGTATTCGCTGATTCACGGATGGTTTCCATTACATGATCATAGTCACCCGTTGCTTTCATTTGCTGCCAAATCAGATCCGTATTAGCCATGCATTCTTCCGGTGAGTAACCCCAAAGATCTTCACCGCCCTTCGTTAAATTTATTACCCGATTAGTTCCATCCGGAAATAACTGAAACTGGAATATGGCGCCCGGAATATTATCGGCAGTATTTTGTAATCGTAGTTGTGCTATTTTTCTTTCATTGATATCCTGAAAGCTTCCAAATACCCTGATCACCTCTCCATCAAATATTTCTACTTCTCCAATTGCTCTTACCCAACATTCATTCCCTTTTGCAGTGATCAATGGCCGTTCAAAGTCAAAAGTTTCACCTTTTTGAATGGCGTTGAATAAAATAGATCGTACTTCCTCACGAATATCTTCACGATAGAAATCAACCCCATCTTCAATTGAGGGAACAAAATCGTCCGCTACTTCATGGATCATTCTTGTCATAGGCGACCAATACACAGTATTCCGCTTAACATCCACTTCCCAAGCACCAATTCTTGAAAGTTTGGTAGCATTATTCACCAATTGTTGTAATTCTCTATTCTCTGAAACATCCCTCAACGCGCCAATCATTCGTTTAGGAGAGCCATCGCTGTTGCGTATCAAATACCCAATCTGTTTGATATACGCATAAGCACCATCTGCTCTTTGTAGTCGACACTCAAAAGTCCAACTGTTACGTGATGGATCAGCAAGAAAAGCTTGTAATTCTTTTTGAGCAACTACAACATCATTGGGGTGTACCAGCTTTGCTAAATCATCCAAAGTAAAATTGCTGATGTTAACCTGATGACCAAAAATTCTGGTGAAACTTTCTCCCCAATAAAATTTATCATTGGCAGGGTCCCAGTCGTAGATGGCATCATTGGCTGCTTTATTGATGTATTCATACCGTTCATTGCTCTCTTTCAAAGATTTTTCGAATTGTATCCTTTCTGTAATATCAATACCCATGCATTGGATCTCAAAAGGTTTTCCTTCAGCATCGGTAACACAGGTAAAATCCCAAAGTGTTGTAAGTACTGAACCATCTTCCAATGGTTTATCAAGTTCTACTTTGTAAACTGTTTCAGGTGTATGAATACATTTTTGGACAGCTTCAAAAACTTTTGGATGATCGTATGCACAAATAGAATCCAAACAACTTTTACCGAGGATGTTTCCATCAGGGTATAACCAGTCAAATGTTTCTTCAAATTTTTTATTGTAGTAACTGTATTTGCCTTCCATATCGGTGCGAATCACAAAATTGGTTTGTGAGTCATAGAAACCACGATAACGAGATTCACTGGCTTTTAGCTCGCCAAACAACTGTTCTTTATCTGTTACGTCTCTTGAATTCGCCACAATACCCATGATGGCCGGATCATCCAACAAATTGGTAACCACCGTTTCTATCCAACGCCATTCACCATCTTTATTTTTGAACCTAAAAGGCGGTATACTGATTCTTTTATCTGTAACAAGTCTGCCGAACTGCGAAATCACTTCTTCCTTATCATCCGGATGAATAAAATCAAATGCATTTTTTCCAATAAATTCCGAAGGTTCTATACCTAGAACCGAAACAGATGTTGGACTTACATAACTATAATTACCTGTGATATCGAGAATGCCAATTAAATCACTCCCATCCTGAATAAGCGACTTAAAGCGTTGCTCACTCAACTGTAACTGCGCGTCTGCTCTTTTTTGTTCGGTTACATCATGAATCAATACCAGTGCCGCCTTTCTCCCTTTAAAATCAAGGATATGGCCGGTAATTTCTACATCCATGATCTCTCCATTTTTCTTCAAATGACGCCAAGTATCTGCATGAAGGGATTTGCCATAATTGGTATAGATTTCTTCTGAAGAGGTTACCGATAAAATTCTATCGATATCTTCCGTTGGTCGAATATCTAAAATGGTCAATTGTAAAAATTCATCACGGGAATAGCCGTATTTCAATAATGCTGCATCATTACAATCTAATATCTGTCTTGTTTCAAAATCCCATATAAACATGGGAGCCGGATTGTTATCGAACAAATATTTGTAGCGTTGTTCTGATACTAACAACTCCTCTTTCACTAGTTTTTCTGATGTTATATCAGCGGCTGTAATAAAAACACCAATTACTTCTTTATTGTTATCCAAAGCTGGTTTATAGCGAACTGAAAAGGTTTTATTAGATCCATCAATTGCATTAATATTGATTTCATTAACTAATTCAGCGCCGTTCAAAACCTGCTGACACATTTCCTTTAGTTGGGATTTTCGTTTGTCTTCTGCATATTCCAGAATAGATTCCCCTTTACGAACTGTAATACCTAAAAGATCTTTATATAAGGCATCAAAGCTTTTATTAAAAGTGATAATGTTTAAAGAAGTATCCAATAATAAAAAAGCTTCGTCTGTATTATTGATCATCTGACTTAACTCCAACATGGTTTTCTTCACCTTACTGAGATCTGTACCCACACCATAAATACAAGACTCCCCCATATAGGTAATTTGTCTGGCAGTATAATGCAAAGGGATAGCCCTTTTATTTTTGGCAATGAAAGAGGCTTCAATTTCTGTATAACCTTCCTTATAGGTTAACTCAATATTGGCTTTAATCAATGGCTTCACTTCATCACTGAAAAAATCAAGAGGGCTCATCTTCGCTACTTCTTCATGACTGTATCCTGAAATATTTTCCAGTATTCTATTCCACAAAAGAAACTTGCCTTCGGCATTGAAAAGAAAGAAAACATTAGGCAGGTTATGTACTAATAACTCTGTTAATTGCTTTTCCTGTAACAATCGTTGCTGTACTTCTTTTTCTTTTGTAATATCTATCATCACGCCCCTTAGAATCGAAGGAATGCCTTTCTTACACTCTATAGTTACCCGATCATGTATCCAGATTTCTTTTCCATTTTTGGCGATCATACGATACTCAAATACATGATCTCGTCCCGCTACTGTTTCACAATGGCATAGGTTCACGGCACCATCCCGATCATCAGGATGTATATGCTTCTGCCAGAAATCTTTTTGCGACATCCATTCATGAACAGTATATCCAAGAATTTTTTCTACCTGTGGACTGATATATGTAAACTCAAATGTTTGCGCATTTGCTTCCCAAAGAATTCCATCAATCTGTTGATTGATATTCTCTGCCAGTTGATATGATTGTTGTAAGGTCGTTAGATGATGAAAAGAACGATTCCTGAGTCTCAGTTTTCCGGATATGATCTTTTCTACGGCTGCCGACATTTCATTTACCGGCAAGCACATATCCATGATGTTTGCTTCAGGTAATGCCAGCAACTCATCATTTACAAATCTTTCCTCTACAATTAAATGAGCTGCCAAATCTTCAAAAGATTCTAGATCATCTTTCAATAACTCTTTACAAAAAAGAATGATTTTGAGTAATCCATCTCCTTGATTCAGTAAACGGATCACATCCTTGTAATAGGATGGAATATTTTTTGATTCACGTATGGCAGCCATAAATGAAATACTTGGCTGCTCATCATCAATTACCAATATATCCCCTGAGTTTGGAATACTATCCGACTGTATAGACCGAAGCTTTAAAACATTATTTTTTTTAGCTATTGTGTTTAATTGTTTTTTCTGTGTGGATGAAAGTAGTCCACAAATGACAAAACAAATTTTACCGGGATCTGTAAAAGAACCAATCAATTGATCTAACGAAAGAGAATGATCGGGAATAATAAAAACAAGAATCGGCTTTTTAACAGCATCCTGGGCTAAATGGGTACCTGCAACTGTACTGCTTTTTTGCTTTTCACTCATAGACAAAGAATATAATCACGACTCGTAAAATCTGTTTTCCTTAGGTTTGATGCCAAATAATTGCCGAAGAAAAACAGTTTTTTGTTATGATACCCGTCATCGAGTATTTCACTACAAACAGATTGAGATTATACGACAACTTTCTCTTGTGAACGTATAAGTTAACAATAAAAAATCATAACAAAAAGTCATAATTGATTATTTCTGCCCGAAGAAGCCTTGTTGTTGATGTAGAAGCTTGAGTTTCATTACAGTAGCAATAGATAGTGCCCTTTGTTTGGCTAGTTCTGCTTTCTCTCCTTCAAACAATTCATCAACTGTTGATTGGAATATTTGTACCCATTGTGTAAAATGTTTGTCTTCAAATGCTGATTTTTCATGCAAATGCTGGTGTATCGCTATGGCATTTGATTTATATTTCGCAACACCAAAAAGCACCGTTTCCCAAAAATCAACAATCACCGGTAAATGCTTTTCTAAGTCCATTTGAATCACTTGTGTGAAATAATGTCCAATAACTGCATCCGGAATCACTTTTGCATAAAAAGCACGCATCAGTTGGTCAATATGATCTCTGTTCTCAATATCCATTACTCCTTATTTTTTGAATCGATGACTATAGTCACCGGACCATCATTCAATAAAGACACTTTCATATCAGCACCGAAAACACCTTTTTGTATCGGCTTTCCAAGATCAATGGTTAACTGACGGATCATTTTCTCATACATCGGAATCGCAAATTCAGCTTTTGATGCTTTGATATACGAAGGCCTGTTTCCTTTTTTAGTACTGGCGTGCAAGGTGAACTGACTCACCAATAAAATGTCCCCATTGATATCTTTTACAGAGAGATTCATCACCCCATCTGCATCATTAAATAAACGAATATTAGTAATCTTATTACTCAGCCATTCGATATCTTCCACCGTATCCGCATCCTCAATACCCATCAATACCAATAATCCATTAGCGATACTGCCTGTTATTTGTCCATCGACGCTTACAGCAGCTTCACTTACCCTTTGAATTACAATTCTCATATTTCCTTAACTCTTTTTATCCGAACTTTAGTGCGATGAAGATAGATATAACCCCTGAAATAAAATTCCAGACAGCCAGAAGTGGCGGTAAGGGGGGACAAAACGTGAACAAGGTGGAAACCATGGTAGAAGGGCGTTGGGATATTCAGTCATCTATATTATTTACTGATGAACAAAAACAACTCATCAAGGAACGTTTACAAAACAGGATTACTGATGAAGGGTTATTATTGGTAAAATCGCAATCAGAAAGAACACAACTGGGAAACAAACAAGCAGTCATTAAAAAAATGATTCAATTGCTGACCACATCACTGATCAAAAGAAAGATTAGAAGACCCACTCAGCCCACTAAGGCATCAAAAGAAAAGCGAATAGAATCTAAAAAGAAGAATACCCAAAATAAAGAACTAAGAAGAAAAATTAATAAAAACGATTATCGCTAGCCGTGAAACCACTCTTATTCTTTTTATTGATATCGCTGACATCATCTGTACAGTCGCAAAAGACCCAACAGCTGATGATTCATTTTCACAACCGATTTGGGGAAGCATTATTGGTGCCTGAACAATCGTATATGATGCATGGAGATACCATTACCATCAATCGTTTCAAATATTATGTCTCTCACTTCGAGTTAACCAATGAACAAGGAAAAAAAATAACACTGCCTGTACAGTATTATTTGATTGATGCTGCAGACTCAGTTTCCGGAAACATTACATTGAACATCCCCATTGGGAAATATCGCTGGATTCATTTTTTATTAGGGGTAGATAGTTTGCGAAATGTATCCGGTGTGCAATCGGGGGCATTGGATCCACTACATGGCATGTTCTGGACATGGAATAGTGGCTACATCATGGCAAAGCTGGAAGGAACTGCTACCAGTTCACAGATCGCAGGAAAACAATTTACGTATCATATTGGAGGTTTCAGAGGAAATAATAATACCGCCCGATCCATTACATTGCCTTTATCTGTTCCTGATAATAAAGCTTTAATTATTGCAGATGCTAAAAAATGGTTTGAAGGATCATATCCATTAATGATTTCAAAAGAACCTGTTTGTCATAGTCCGGGCACACTCGCAGTAAGCATTGCGAATAATTATGCGAACATGTTTTCAATCCTATCCCAACAAAAATGAAGTACCGTAAAACGATAGGAGTTATTGTAGTTATATGCCTGATATGCATCAGTTGGGTTACAGGCAGCCAGTATTTCAAACCAACACCTGTAAAATTGATGGTGCCAAAAGGATGGCCCAAACCTGTATATGATTTCAAATCAAATCCTTTAACGAAAGAAGGTATAGAATTGGGTAGACAATTATTTTATGATACCCGGTTAAGTAAAGATGGAACGATCTCCTGTGGTACTTGTCACCAACAATTTGGCGCTTTCAACACGTATGATCATAGTTTGAGTCATGGTTACAACAATTCGCTCACCACACGCAATGCACCAGGACTCTTCAATCTGGCCTGGCAAAAAGAATTTATGTGGGATGGTGGGATTAATCATTTAGACCTACAGCCACTAGCACCAATTACAGCCGAAAATGAAATGGCAGAGAGCATTCAAAATGTGCTTTCAAAACTCCAGGCGGAAAAAGAATACCGAAGATTATTCAAAGCTGCTTTTGGTGATGAGAAGGTCACGACAGAAAAACTAACCAAAGCCATCAGTCAGTTTGTACTCACTTTTGTTAGTAGCAATAGCAAATATGATAGAGTGAAGCTAGGGGTGGATACTTTTATTCTACCGGTAGATTCAAGTTTTTATCGCAACAATAGTTCTTTAAACTTTTCCTTTGGTGTT
>JACBFI010000043.1 GCA_013391385.1 Sediminibacterium sp. Gen4
TTTCTTCTTTCATGTGTCTAAATTTACAATTTGACACACTTAAGTGAACATACTCATTTACTCACGACTCATTACTAAACATCCATCCAATTAACTGGTCCCCCAATAACCTGATCACCTGATTGCCTGATAACCCGTTCACCCTTCCCCTCACTCCTCTTCCTTTCCCATAGCAGCCAACTTCATTTTCCTCGCAGTTTCATGACCCAGGTATTGATCGATTCTGTTCTCGGCGAAATAGATCAGTGGCGTTAAGATAATTGCCATGGTGAACTTATAGAGATAGTTGACCAAACATATTGCCAATACCAGCTTCCAGCTCCATCCATTCCCAATTTTAAAAGCAATGAACAGTACAATAAAGCTATCCACCAGCTGAGATACCAATGTAGAACCCGTTGCACGTAACCACACCCATTTTTGTCCGGTTCTTTTTTTGATCTTATGAAATACTGTCACATCAACAATCTGACTTACCAAAAAAGCAATCAAACTTCCGGCTATGATCCACATGCCTTGTCCGAATATACCACCAAATGCATCCTGCATATTGGCGATACCTTCTGTTTCTTTGGAGGTAATCCAGAAATCAGCAGGAGGAATATTCATCGCTGCATAAAACATGATGAATGCATACGTAATGAGTACAACTGCCGTATAGCTGATTCTTCTTACTGCACGCGGACCATAATACTCATTCACAATATCTGTAATCACAAACTCAAGTGGCCATAACAAAACACCGCAGGTAAGATTAAAAGAGAGTCCCGTTTGTCCAAATAAAGTAAGATTGGCAGGATCCAATCCAAAAACTTTTTCCAGTGAAAATATTTTACCTCCGATACATTCAGCAATCAGTGCATTCGCTACAAAGAAAGCAGCGATACTGATAAAAAGTTTTGTGGGTTTATCACGTAAAATATGTGTGATCATACAAATTAATTCAGGAAGTAAATGATTTGAAGCACCAATACCAAAAAGTTAAAAGCAGTTAGCCATTTTGCTACTGTGATTTCTTTTTTACCAAGCAACAAAATGATGAACCATAAGTTCACTCCCATATTCAATACAGGAGCTAATACCATGCCCATGGCTATGGCTGTATCAGCCAGAAAACCAAGCTTTTCAGCCTGTTCCACCACCACAAATAGATTTATCAGTAAACAGACCAGAAAAAAGATATTACAGATAAATGCAAACCTGGAAAAAAAGGAAAATCCTGCCATAACTGTTTCGTTGTAATTCGGGTATCAGATTTTACACAAAATACTATCAAACTGTTTGTAAATGACCGCCTTCACAGGAAAAAATCAAACATTTTTCCTGTAGGTTTGCTGATAGCTCAAAAAACGATCATGAAGCAATTTCAATGGAAATCTGTATTACCGCATCTAACAGCGGCGGGTATTTTTCTTTTAGTGGCCATTATTTTTTGCAAACCTGCATTAGAGGGTAAAGTCATCGAGCAGTTAGACGTATCTCACTGGAAGGGTATGGCGCAGGATTTATTCAATTACAAAGAAACCCATGGACATTATCCGCTTTGGAATAATAACCTTTTTGGTGGTATGCCTGCTTACCAGATTGCCATGGAAGCAGCCAACCCTATCACACCTATTTATTTCCATCAACTGTTCATGCTGTTCATGGGCAAGCCTATTGGTTTCTTTTTCTTGCTCTGTATCAGCTTTTATTTTTTATCACAGGTCATTGGTACAAAACCTTGGATCGGTATTCTTGGGGGCATTGCCTATGCTTATGCCACGTATGATCCGGTGATCATTGCTGTTGGACATGATACCAAAATGCAAGCCATGGGTTATATGCCTGCATTATTGGGTGCACTTTGGCTCATTTATAAAAAAGAATATTGGTGGGGTGCCGCACTCACGGCACTTTTCAGCTTTCTGTTGATTGCCATGAATCACTTACAAGTCACGTATTACTTTCTGTTTGTGGCGGGATGTATGACCATAGGATTCATCATTCAATGGATCAAGCAAAAGGATTATAAGCACTTGGGTATTTCATTGGCGCTCGCATTATCAATGGGCGCTTTAGGTGTAGGCCCTAATATTGTTACACTAGCCACTACCAGCGATTATGCAAAAGCAACTATGCGCGGTGGTTCTGTGAAATTGGATTCTACCGGACAAGCCACTAAAAGCAAGGGACTTGATATTGATTACGCTTTTTATTACGGCAGTTATGGTCTTGCAGAAACCTATACTTTTTTGGTACCGGGCATTTATGGGGGTAGTAGTAATGGTGAATTGGATGCAAACTCCCATCTTGCCAAAAGAGCCATAGAAAAAGGAATCCCTGAAGATCAGGCTGCACAGTTTGCAGGTTCTATGCCCACCTACTGGGGTCCACAACCTATGACATCAGGACCTGTTTATCTCGGTGCCGTTATTTGCTTTTTATTCATTCTGGGAATGGTCTACTTACAAACCTGGCATCGCTGGTGGATATTGGCAGTGTGTGTGTTGGCAGTACTCATGAGTTTGGGAAGCAATTTCATGTCGTTCAATAGTTTTCTTTTCAACTATCTGCCTTTGTACAATAAATTCCGGGCTCCTAGTATTATTCTCATTATCCCACAACTATTATTTCCTTTACTCGCCATCATGGCATTGCAACAATTTCTATTTGAAGAAAAAAATAAAGTCATTGCTTTGGCTGCATGGAAGAAAGCCGTGTATACGACCGGTGGTATTGTATTAGGTGCAGTATTACTCTATTTGACTTTTGATTATATCGGTAGAGATGAGCAGATCAAAAACTATCTCACACAATCACTTGGTGGCAATCAGGAAGAAGCCAACGGTTTTTATAATGCGTTAAAAGAAGACAGACGATCTCTATTTGGATCAGACCTGATCAGATCTATCCTCTTCATTGCTGCAACAGCCGGATTATTATGGTTAGCTATAAAAGATAAACTCAAAACTGCTTATGTATTAATAGCTATTGTAGCATTGAGTTCTATCGATTTGTTTGCTGTTGGAAAAAGATATTTGAGTGAAAGAAATTTCAAGGATGCAGAAGTGGTGAATGAAAATCAATTTGCAGCTTCACCGGTGGATCAAGAAATATTAAAAGATACCACACGTCCTCGTGTATTGAATCTTACTGTTGATCCTTATACAGATGCGTACACAGCTTATCATCATCGATCTGTTGGGGGGTATCATCCGGCAAAACTCAGTATATACAATGATCTGATCAGTTTTCAACTGAACAAGCAGCCGATGAATATATCTGTGCTGAACATGTTGAATACAAAATATTTCATCGTCCCTAATCAACAAACAGGTCAACCCGGATTACAAGTAAATCCGGCTGCATTGGGACATGCTTGGTTTGTAAAAGGCATTCGTTATGAGAAAGATGCAGCGTCGGTGATGAAAGCCATGGATCAGTTCTCTCCTGCTGATACAGCTATTGTAGAAAGTACAGCGAAAAAAGACATCCCTTTTGAACCCGTTGCTGATTCCACAGCTAACATTGTTCAGGTACTGAATGATAATGATCTGATCAGATATCGCTCTAGCAGCAACAGCAACCAATTTGCTGTGTTCAGTGAGATATTCTATGATCGTGGTTGGACTGCAACGATTGATGGAAAAGAAGCACCGATTGTAAAAGTGAATTATGTGTTACGTGGATTGGCAATACCTGCAGGTAATCACGAAATTGTGTTTGAATTCAAACCAGCTTCTTATTACAATAGTGCAAAAATTGCTGTTATCACATCTGCACCGATCTGGATATTACTGATCCTTGCCGCTTTCTTTTCATTCAGAAGAAAAAGGGAAGAAAAAGTGTGATGGATACGCCCGTTGTTTTAGGTATTGTTTCTTATGCTGTATTTCCTGCCAGGATGGGTGGACAAAAATGTGTGCAGGGATTTTATGAGCAATTGGCGAAAGAAACCAAGCTCATATTGGCTGTTGCAAAAAACAATCAAACCGATACCGTACCGGGCGCGCAAGTAGAAAATTTTCTTTTTGATCATTGGAAGGGACCACTGAATATCATTTATCTCTTTCGTTTGATTAAGCTGATTCGGAAGTATCGAGTGAACACCATCATCATTGAACACTCTTATTTTGGTTGGCTGGGGTTGTTATTGCGATGGTTTACCGGAAAACCTTTTGTGATTCGTTCACATAATATTGAAGCCCATCGTTTCAGGGATATGCAGCGTTTGTTTTGGCAGACCTACCACAGTTATGAAAAATATGTTCACCGCAAAGCAGATCATAATTTCTTCATTACAGAAGAAGATTTGAACTATGCGATTACCGACTGGCAGCTCAAACCTGAAAAATGTACAGTTATTACTTATGGTGTAAAACCGGAGGCAGGTCTTGATACCAGCAGGCCCGTTCTTCGCAGACGCATCTTAGAATATTTTAAAATCCCTACTAACAGCTTATTATTCTTATTCAACGGTACGCTTAATTACACGCCTAATACAGATGCACTGCATATTATCGTATATGAGTTGCTACCCAGACTAAGAGAAAAAAAAATATCCTTTACAATTTTTATCTGCGGAAGTGATTTATCTGAGCAATGGGAACAGGTCTTAAAAGAACAACCAGAGATTATTTATGGTGGGTTTGTGGATGATATCAATGTTTTTATGATCGGCACAGATTGTTCTATCAATCCGGTTACACTGGGAGGTGGTATCAAAACAAAACTGGTAGAAGCTTTGGCATGCCACCAAACGGTGATTACCACTACTACCGGAGTCAAGGGGCTTCTCCCTATACTAACGGGTGATAAAGTAAAAGTTATTCCGGATTATGACTGGACCGTATTTGCGAATGCGATGAGTAATTTGAACCCCTATCATCAATCTATGACCCCTGATGCATTCTTTGAACACCATAACTGGAAAAATATAATAGCAAAAGCACTTGTATCTTTACGCAGTTTATGAATACGCCCTTACAAATATCTGTGATCATCTGTACGTATAATAGGGCGGCCTATATTCCTGAAGCTTTGAAAAGCTTATCAGAACAAACACTGTCCAAAGATGCATTTGAAGTTATTGTTGTCAATAATAACTCAACAGATGACACGGAAGAAGTATGCAAGAACTGCATTGCGCGGTTTGCTAATACCCGTATCAGTTACACAAACGAACTCAACCAAGGGGCTTCCTTTGCCAGAAATACAGGTGCTCAACTTGCTCAATCTCCATTGTTATGTTTTATGGATGATGATGCGATTGCAGTACCGGATTATCTATACAGAATCACCGAATTCTTTCAACTGCATCCTGATGCCGGTGGATTAGGTGGACGCATCATTCCGAAATATATTCCGTCAGAACCCAAATGGATGAGTCATTATGTCTCATCCATGGTGGGCAACTTTGATTATTCCGATACCTTATGTGTGTTTCAACCCGGAAAATATCCCTTAGAATCTAATATGATCGTCAAAAAATCATTGTTTGATGAAATCGGAGGCTTTAATACTGACTTACCCGGCGTGAAAGGAACATTGAGAATTGGAGGCGAAGGAAAAGAGTTTTTTTTGAGATTGCAAGCTAAAAATACAGTGATTTATTATGATCCGCAGGTCATTGTTCATCACATTGTAGAAACAGCAAAACTGACACCTGCATATTTGTACCGTGTTGCCAGTGGTTATGGGCGTGGAGAAAAAGTAAGAACCTTACAAATAAGCACTTTGTCTTATTGCCTGAAAATACTGGAGTACCTTTTTAAATTGGGCGCGGCTTTGGTATTGGGTATTGTATATGCGCTGAAAGGACAACCTGCTAAATCCTGGCCAGTCATTCGATTCAGGATTGATGCATTGAGAGGATTATTACATTTTTAAATAGCACGGGGCTTAAGCCCCGTGCTATTTAAAAATGATGAAGCTGATAAAATTTATGACATAATTTATACATTTAGACATGAGCCTTGCAATTACCCTGGAAAGAAAAATAAAAGGAACCCTTAGCCGCTGGTTTGGCATTCAATTCATTTCACCCTCGGAAACATCCAAAGTAAGACATTGGGTACTTCCCTATTGCAAAGGCAAAGGTTGTGATATTGGCTTTGGTGGCGACAAGATCATGAAGACAGATTGTGACGGTATTGATTTTCCTCAACCCTACACACATACAGGAAAAGATAAAGTGGATATTGGCGTGGATGTGATCAATAATGAAATTCCTGTTCCGGATAATACCTATGATTATGTGTATACCAGTCATTTAATCGAAGACTTTACGGATACAGGTGATGCTCTGCGAAAATTCATCCGCATTCTGAAATCTGGCGGCAATCTTATTTTGGTATTTCCCGATCAACCCAAATATGAAGTGTATTGTAAAGAAATGGGAATACCCATGAATCCTTATCATATTCATGCCAATATGGGCTATGATCTGATGCTGCAAAGAATGAATGAGCTTTCCGGGATCAGTTATGAAATTCTTTTTAGTAGTAATTGTGAGATCGATTATAATGTCGTGATCGTATTGAAAGTGACCAAACACCCTTAGACCTGATGTCATTCTTACAAAAAATATGGACAGACTGGAAGCTCAGTTTTAATCATCGTCAAAAAGAACAGCGCTTTAAAAGTGGTTTGACGATGGCGCCTCAGGTATTGAAGCCATTGACACCCATTACCGGCAATGCTGTACATTTCAAACATACCGGACATGCAGGTGATGTCATTTATTCCATACCTGCCATGAAGGCATTGGCCAATGGGAAAAAAATTCATTTATATTTTGAACTGAATCAACCCAACCGCGACTTTACCAAGCAGATGCGTCATCCCAATGGTAATGTTATGCTGACAGAGAAAAGTGTAGCATTGTTTGCCCCGTTGATGCAACAGCAACCTGAGATCGAATATTTCGGAACTTGGAATGGTGAACCCATCCATTATGATCTTACTGCATTTCGATCTTTGCCATTTGATTACAGGATGTACAGCATCACCAGATGGTATTTTCTGACATTTGCGGTAACGGCTGATCTTGGCAAACCTTGGTTACAGATCAGTCCGGACAATCGTTTCTCAGATAAAATTGTCATCGCCCGAAGCAGCCGATACCATGCACCGGAGATCTCTTACTCATTTCTCTCAAAATATGAAAACCTATTTTTTGTAGGTGTGCCGGAAGAATATGAAACGATGAAAAATGAAATCCCACATCTGCAATATCAGCAGGTATCCGATTTTGCAGCACTTGCAGCTATCATTGCAGGCTGTAAACTATTTATCGGAAATCAATCTTTTCCTTTTTCGCTCGCAGAAGCCTTGAAAGCACCCAGAATCCTTGAAGTATATCATCAATGTCCGAATGTAATACCTGAAGGTGCAAATGCTTATGACTTCTGTTATCAACCTCAATTTGAAAAGATTGTATCAGATCTCCTGAACAGGTAGTAATATTGCCGGAGGCAAAGTCATTATAAAGTACCAGCTATGCGTAAATTCATCAGATCGATATTGAATGTTTTCGGATATGATGTTGTCAAGGTAAATGTCCACAGTGAGCAAAAAAAGAAGCGGATCAAAAAAGTGATCGTTGGCAATTATATTTTAGAAATGCCGGGCAACAACCCTCAGATCAGTACTTACAAATATGATCCGGGAGCTAATCGACAATTGGGGCGATTGTCTGCTTGCATTGCCAATAAATATCCTTCTCTTTCTGTATTAGATGTGGGTGCCAATGTTGGTGATACCATAGCCATTATTAAATCTGCCATTGAACTTCCTGTGATCGGTATCGAAGGCGATGATTTTGCTTTTGAGTTTCTGAGAAAAAATACCATGTCACTGAAAAATGTGACCCTGATCAAAACATTTTTGGGTGAAAAAATAGAAAGTAAGCGAGTAGCCATGGAAAAAACGGGTTGGAACACTACGCTTATTCCCAATGAAGACCAAGGAGAAGTCGTTCACTTCAAAACATTGGATGAAGTATTGGGTGAAGAACATTTATTGAACCGTACATTGAAGTTGCTAAAGATAGATTGTGAAGGATTCGACACCATCATTATCAGAGGATCTGCGAAATTGATTCGTGAAAAAAGACCCGTCATCTACTTCGAATACAATACTACCAACATGCAAGCCATTGGAGAAGAAGGTTTGTCTACTTTACTCACTTTAGGAGAAGTGGGATATAAAAATGTGATCTTATTTGATAATAAAGGACGTTATCTCTTAACCGTTCCGATTGATCAGGTAAATATTTTGGAAGACCTTCATCGGTATGCGAAAGAAGGTGATAGTTGTATTGCTTATTATGATGTTTGCTTGTTCCATGAAGATGATAAAGATTTGGCCCAAGTATTTATCGAATCAGAAAATCAACTGCGTTCTTAAAGACTCAGTTTCCGTGGATGTCCGGTCTTATGGTATAAATTGTAGCGAGGAGGTTCATAAAAGTTGGCTGCCGTAAAAGGACCTACAAAATGATCCCCCATGACATCTTCTCGAACAAAATAGGCATTCACGCCTGCAAAACAACAGGCAACAAGTTTATATCCTTTTTCATTGGCCAGCTTACAAAATGACTCCAAACTGGCTCCTGTGTTACCGGATCCATCCCACATGGCACTGGCATCATAATCAATCACAAATTCGCAACCGGGTCTGAAGATGGCATTGTATTCTACAATGACTACTCTTGGTCTGTATCGATGGATGGCTTTCCAAATATGGTAATCATTTCTGTCAATATCAATCGATAATAAATCAGGTTCAATTGGCACATTTGCTTTGTCAAACAGGGTTTCAATATTTTCTGCGGTAATAAACGCTTGTATGGCTTTTAAATCACCGCGAGCAATGGCTTTGGAACAATGTTCATGAATGGCTTCAATGTGTTTTGCACCACCATCCATCCAAAGTCCTTTCCAACCCTTAAAGAGCAAATAAGTCGTGTTGGTTTCGGTACCGTCTTCTACCCCAAACTCAATAAAGTATTGATTGGTGGTACCAATACGACGAAATATCTCTTCAATGATACCATCATCACCCATCTGTGAAAATGCCTGGAACTCGTAACGATTCAGTTTATCCGGTTGTTGGTAGCGAGGATTACGATAGAGGTTCTCTTCAAGAAACTGTTCAATCTGAATACTATGCATCTTCGCTTGCCTGGCTTCGATCTGCTCAAGATTTAAAGTACGTCGAAGTTTAGTATATAAACGATGCTTCAGATTACCCAGAAAACCCATAGTTTTTGTTTTGTCCAGTAAAAATAGGCAAATGCAACCGCTAAATCTGTGAATCTGTGGCAAAAAATTGCTTTGAACGAGTCTATATCAAATCATCCTTTCAAAGTGTACATTTGTGAGCATCATTCAACTTATTCATTGAAGCGCATCAAAGGAATCATATACGACATCATCGGACTTCTCGCCAGTATTGGTTTTCGACAGAAGTCTGCACAAAAGAAACTCCTCATCGTTCGAATAGATGAGATCGGAGATTATATGCTATGGCGCAACTTTCTCAATGAGATTACAGCTGCACCAAGGTATCATGGATTTGACATCCATTTCGCAGGCAACAAAAGCTGGAAATCTTTATTCGAAACATTTGATGCAGAAACCGTACACAAATCATTCTGGATCGACAAGATACAATTCAAGAAAGACTTGAAATACAGGTATCGTTTTTTGAGGATGATCTATCGCCAGGGATATGATACTGTTATTAATCCAACCTTTTCCAGAGACAAAAGATACGATGACAGTATCGTGAAAGCCGCATCTGCCAAACATCGTATTGGTATGGTAGCCAATACAGAAAGTGTTCAACCTTATGAAAGAGGATATGACAAGGGATTGTATACCCATCTTTTTGACCACCCTGAAAAACCTGTTTTCGAATTCTTCAGGAATCAATTATTCACTGCATTTGTAACCGGTATTGAATCTTCTGTGGAAGATACCCGTGTACCTCAACCTTTACTCGCATCTTTTGAAGGGTTGCCCCAAAAATTTGCTGTTATATTTCCCGGCTCAAGAAGTGCCAGCCGAATATGGCCAACCGATAATTTCGTTGCGGCTGCTTCACATCTTTTCCGTACCCAAGGATTTACCATGGTGGTTTGTGGTGCAGCAGGTGATAAAATGTATACCGATGCTTTTTGCACAGCCTATCCGTACCCAGTCATTGATTTAACCGGCAAAACCTCATTGACCGACATGTTATCGGTATTGGCGCAAGCATCTTTATTACTCTCTGTGGATACCGGATCCGTACATATGGCAGCTGCAGTGGAATGTCCGGTAATAGGCATCTTCAACGGATCTCAGTATAAAAGGTTTGCCCCTTACCCAAGTTCTATTGCACCTCATTTTTATGCTTGTTATCCGGATACTATTGAAAAAGAATTAGCGGATGAGCATCTTGTCAGGACAAAATATGAATTTGTGATTAATGAACCTTACGCGAATGTTTCACCGGAAAAAGTGATCAAGACAATAGATACATTCTTAGGAAAATAAATAGTTACCAACTTGTTGTGCTATTTAAAATCACTCTAATTATCAAAACTCAATATTACTCCTGGGCCGAATGGCCCCGTCCCTGTTCCCGGGCTGCATTGGCCTCTGATCAGATCTGCTACGCATGATCTGATCTGTCTTCGCTGCGCTTGACACCGACCCCAATGAGGCCCGTCCACAGGGACTGATTAAAAATTATTTATTTTGACAGCCTTATGCTTTGGAGTTTTTAATATGTCTCTTTATTTTCCGAATAAATAAAGAGCACAACAGATTAGTTACCAGTTTTCCAATCCCATTTTCTTTTTCAAGCGGAATAACCATTGACCGAAGCTACTCTGTAAAAGATGATGTAGGATTATCAATCGCCACTGCCATAAGACCAATTTCAAGGAATTTCTGAAATGTCGGGTGTATACTTTCTTGCTTTCTTCCAATGATCTTAAATACTGTAAAGAGCTGATACCTGTGTCATCAAAAATGGCAATGGTTTTCGGAAGATAGAGATAGGTTTCATCAGCCAGTCTACACATCATATCATAATCCATAGCAATTTTGTAATCACTGCTGTACCCACCTACGCGCTGGTACACTTCTCTTTTCACAAACCAAGTTGGATGCGAAATACTACGCATGCCTCTGTATAACTTAGATTTTTCAAAAGCTTTCCCTACCACCACTTGCTCTCCTCCTCTTATCAATTGTATGTTTCCACTGATCCATTGAACAGATGGATGGGATTGAAAGACTCTCTGTACTGTTTCCAAAATATCATCACCACCATAGATATCTCCCGAATTCAACAAATGGATAATATCCATTGTAGCCTTATTGATTCCTTTATTGAAAGCGTCTGCAATTCCTTTATCGCGTTCATTGATCCATTTACGATAAACAGGTTGAGGTGTTTGTTCCAACCATTTAGCAATTTCGTCTGTAGTTGAACCGTTGATGACCCAATGTTCTTCCGGTTGACGGGTCTGCTTATCCACCGACTGACAGGTCTTTTGCAGATCCGCCAGGTTATTGAAACAGATGGTAATTACAGAGATCCCGTTCATAAAAAACACTTAAGATAGATTCGGAAGTTCAGATAGTTTTTGCAGAAAGAGCTGTAATCCTGCTTTTTTTTCTGCATCCAGCTGATAACTGATATTCTTGGAATAATATTTTTTGAGATCATAATGAGGAAACTCAATATCCTTCACCACTTCATCCAAATGCGATATTCCGTATGCATTTGCACGATTGAATGCGTCAATGAAATCCTCATCCAATACTTTGTTGGATACCCAAGCCGCAAATACAAAGGGCAATCCCGTATGTTGTTGCCAAGCCAAACTTAAATCGTAATAGTACTTCGATTGTTGATGTTGTGCCAATGCCCTGTCTCCTATCACCACCGCTGCTGTTGTTCCCTTAATGCGATGTCGATAATCTGCCGTAGCATTCTCGATAGCAACCTCTTTTTTCCAAAACTCCTGTAACAAAATACGAGCAAGATTAACAGAAGTACGGCTTTGATAATCCAGGATCAATGTTTCTATTTCTTCGATGGGTACTTCACTAAAGATACCCACAGAAGCTACTTCACCTACCGCTCCAATACAATAATCCGTAATAATATGCGCTTCTTGTAAACGTGGAATAATGGCCACAGGCACCAAACCAACATCAACCTGATCGTTGAGCAGCATAGCCGCTATATTCGCAGGGAAATCTTCGGTTACCTCCACTTTATCCATTAAGCCGGATCTACGTACCCCCAACATCAGTGGACGGGTATTTAAATAACTAACGGCTCCAATCCTTATTCTCTTGTCCAATTCAGCTAAATTTGCATGCAAAGAAAACCAATAATCAATAAATAACCTCAATTTCCCCAATGGAACTCAACCACCTTTCCGCTGTTACCCCTATCGATGGCCGTTATCGTAAACAAGTACAGCATCTGGACAATTATTTTTCTGAATTCGGACTGATCAAATACAGGGTGCTGGTGGAGATTGAATATTTCTTTTTTCTGGCTGATAAACGTTTCTTCAAATTACCGGCAAAAGCCAAAGCACATTTGCAAAAAGTGGCCAATCAGTTCAGTTTCGATGATGCCCAGCAGATCAAACAAATTGAGTCAGTTACCAACCACGATGTAAAAGCCGTTGAATATTTTCTGAAAGAGCAGTTGGATAAAGCAGACATCCCTCATTTAAAAGAATGGATTCACTTTGGATTAACCTCACAGGATATCAATAATACCTCCATCCCATTGAGTTGGAAACATGCCATGGAGCATGAATATTTGCCGGCACTGGTGAATCTTCAAAATCATCTTTACCAATTGGCTGTAAAATGGAAAGATGTGCCTATGCTGGCACGTACACACGGACAACCGGCTTCTCCTACTCGACTGGGAAAAGAGATCATGGTTTTTGTGGAGCGTATCAATCATCAGATAGAAATGTTTGCCAGTATTCCTTATGCTGCCAAATTTGGAGGAGCTACCGGCAATTTCAATGCACATCATATTGCTTTTCCAAAGAAGAATTGGGTGGCTTTGGGCAATGAGTTTGTAGAGAATGTATTGGGCTTACAAAGAATGCAATTCACCACCCAAATCGAGCATTATGATTGTTTAGCGGCTCATTTCGATGCTATCAAACGTATTAATAATATTTTGATTGATCTGTGCAGAGATATCTGGACCTATATCAGTATGGATTATTTCAAACAGCAAACTAAAAAGGGTGAAGTAGGTTCTTCTGCTATGCCGCATAAAGTCAATCCGATTGATTTTGAAAATGCAGAAGGTAATTTAGGCATGGCCAATGCATTACTTGAACATCTGTCTGCAAAACTACCCATCAGTCGTTTGCAAAGAGACCTTACAGATTCTACTGTCTTACGTAATATCGGATCACCGGTAGCGCATGTGGCTATTGCTTTTAAATCTATTGAAAAAGGACTGGGTAAATTATTATTGAACGAACCCAAAATCAAAGAAGATCTCGAAAATAACTGGGCAGTAGTTGCAGAAGCCATTCAAACAATATTAAGAAGAGAAAACTACCCCAATCCATATGAGGCTTTGAAAGATCTCACGCGCGGCAATCATAAAATCGATAAAAAAGCAATGCACCAATTCATACAGTCGCTAAAGGTTAGTGCTGCAGTGAAGAAAGAGTTGAAAGCGATTACGCCTGCTAATTATACGGGAGTGAATCCGGGGTATTAGTCTCGCCTGAGGCGAGATCGCTTATGGGTGATAGCTTATAGGTAATAGTTATTGGGCTGGAAAGTGAGTAGTAAGCTGATGTATACCAATACCATTAATCAGCTATTTGCCATGAACTATAAGCTATGGACTATCACCCAAAACTTCTTCCCCATATGTGTTTTTTTGTCTAACTTTTCCCTATGCATATCGGGAACCATTACAAAATAAAGAGTTTCTTTTCTGGACGAGAAGAGATATTTATCGACTACTCATACTGGCAACAATACCTACTACTTTATACCAATTATTAGATTGGGAGTGGTTGGCGATACCTTGGGTACCTATTGCGATGATTGGTACTGCGGCAGCGTTTATCATTGGTTTTAAAAATACACAAACCTATAATCGTCTTTGGGAGGCCCGACAAATATGGGGTGGTATTGTCAATACCAGTAGATCCTGGGCTTTACTTGTAAAGGACTGTACAGGTCAGCAAATAAATGACCGATCACTGCATCAGGAACTTATTTACCGTCACATCGCATGGCTTACTGCTTTGCGTTACCAATTACGTGAAGCAAGACCTTGGGAAAATATCAATAAGTCTTACAATATCGAGTACAAGAAATTTTATTCAATTCCTGAGCACTTAACTCCTTTTGACGAAGCATTGAAACCATATTTATCTGCATCAGATTTTGAGTATGTATGGAGTAAAAAGAATCGTGCTACTCAATTGATTAGCTTACAGTCTGCCAGACTTCGACAATTAAAAGATCAGGGATTGATTGACCCATTGAACTTTGTAGAAATGGAAAACCAACTGGTTACTTTATATGATCTTCAAGGACGTTGCGAGCGCATCAAAAACTTTCCTTATCCGAGACAATTTTCAAGTATCAATTTGTATTTTATTCGATTGTTCACATTTGTTGTACCATTTGGACTATTACAAGAGTTTAATAAGCTAGGAGAACACATGATTTGGCTCAATATCCCCTTCAGTGTGATTGTAAACTGGGTCTTTAATACCATGGAGAAAATTGGTGAAGCCACCGAAAACCCATTCGAAGGAGGTGCAAACGATGTACCTATTAGCACCCTTTGCAGAACCATAGAAATCGACCTCAGAGAAATGTTAGATGAGACAGATATACCTGCTCCTTTGGCTGCGGTGAATAGTATTCAAATGTAATCTTTGATTTCTTGATCTTTGATTTCTTGAATGTTGTTTGACAATGAATAATTTGCTTACACAAGTCTATCAAATCAAGAAATCAAAGATCAAAAAATCAAAGATATTTACTCCTTCACCGTCGTTGTCACTTTCGGTGCTTCTTTGGTCCAGGAGCTGATATCTAGTTTTCTGGCGGTTGGATATACTTCATCCAGCGTATTACCATCATACATACGTCCGTTTTTAATGACGTAGCGAATGGAATTGGTATTTCTGATATTCTGTAATGGATTCGCATCCATGATCACCAGATCTGCCAATTTACCGGATTCAATACTTCCCAAATCCTTATCCAGTCCCAATGCTGTAGCACCTAGAATGGTAGCAGTCTTCAATGCATTCAGCGGACTCATTCCACCGCTCGCCACGCTCCACAGTTCCCAATGGTAACCGAGACCTTGTAACTGACCGTGACTACCCACACCTACTAAGCCGCCTTGTTGTACAAGACTGTTGCTGCCTTGTGCATGTTTCTGGAACACATGATCTTCCGGTGTAAACCATCCGCCATTACCACCTGTTCTTCTTCTCGCTTTTCCATTCAGTTCCTCATAAGGTGTGAAACGATTCAATTTTGGATCCTTCAATGGACTTTCAGTCGTATAATAATAGTTCTCTGCCCATGGACCTCCATAAGCCACTAGCAATGTTGGTGTATGTGCCATTTTACTTTCGGCAATGGTTTTAGTAACATCCTTATACAATGGAAATATAGGAATCGCATGTTCTACACCCGGATACCCATCCAATATGTGGGTCATATTGAGTTTGTAATCCAATCCACCTTCTGTGGTAGGCATCAATTTTTGTTCTTTTGATGCCATGATGATCCACTGACGTTGTTGACGTACACCGGTCAGATACATTTTGATGTACTGTGTTTTGTAATATTTGCTGTACTGCTCCAGTACTTTTTTGGTTTGATCCAAATCGCGCAGGTTGTACATCCAATAACCCACACCCGGACCTGTACTATAAATTCTTGGGCCAGGAATGGTTCCGGCCTCTACCATATCACCATAGGTCAACACATCTGTTGTAGCTGTTTGTGGATCACGAGTGGTTGTAACACCGTAAGCTAGGTTCGCAGCATAAATCCAAACGTTATTTTTATGCAAGCCCCAGAATGGCCACATGTGAGAATGGGTATCGATAAATCCGGGTGTGATGGTCTTTCCGGAACAATCTACTACTTTGGCACCCGCGGGAGCTGATAATCCTTTTCCTACCTGTTTGATCCTGTTATTGACGATCAAAATATCACCACGTTCTATCACTTCATCGCCTTTCATCGTTACAATTCTGGCATTACGCAGCAGAATGGTTCCGGTTGGAGTATCTTTTTCATAATATACTTTCACTTGTACTTCTGCCGGACTATATTTTTCTTTTTTCTTAAGCTCTGCTTTATCCAAACTATCCTGTTTGGCTTTTGCAGGATCCGCTTTTAAAGCCGCTGCGAGATCCGCTGCTTTTTTCTTTGCCAGTGAATCAGCTAATTTTTTTGCATCCGGACCTGCTGCTGTTAATGCTTTGATACTATCAGCAGCACGCTTAGCTTCTGCTTTCTTCGCATCTTTTACAGAATCCTCTACTGCTTTTGCACGTTCTGTATCATATACCCAGTGTCCATTACCTAAACTCCAGTGAACTTTTTTTCCATCTTCTTCCCAAGCAGGAAATTCACCACCGATCTCAGTGAGTTGTCTCGAAGGAAAAATACTCGCAGAAGGTTCTGCAACATTAATATTCGGAGTTTTACCCGTTTCAGGAATGGTTACTACATAAATATTATTATTGACTTGCGCCAAAGCTTGGTTACCCACCGGAGCCATTAAGATAATACCTGCTGCAGATGGCATAGGTTGTGGTTCTCTGGCATCCGATGACTCAGGAAGCATACAGTGATTCAATGGATTAGACACCGACATGTATCTTCCCATTACATATTCTTTACCATTCGATACCGGTTCTTTGTGCGCATCACCATGTCCGTCCAGTACTGAACCAAAAGTGGTGATACCGGTAATACGAACATGTGTTTTAGGATCGGTACCATCCCAACGAATAGAGATCAATGAACCACCACCTCCATTCAAGAAAATTCTTTCTTTATCTTTTGTGAAATGAATATTGCCTCTATTCCTCGCCATATCCACCACTTTGATATCACCGCCATTTTCATTCATCCAAACAATCTCTGCTTCTGCTCCATCAAAGAATGGATCTTCTGCATCTTTAAACAAACGTTTAGGCCCTCGGAAGAAAGCTATACGTTGATTGTAACTCCATGCTGGCTGCATATAAAATGCTGCTTCAGCAGTTAGCTTCGTAACCTGATTGGATCCAACTGTTACTTTGTACAGATTTCCACCTTCTTTTTCTTCCCAAGTTGCAAATACAATCTGTTTGCCATCCGGACTCCAAGCCGGCATGGCTTCTGTAAAGTTGTGATTGGTAACTCGCGCGGGAGTTCCATTGGGATAATCCATCACATACAATCGATTCAATACGGTGAATGCTAATTTCTTGCCATCAGGACTTGGTACTGCATCCCGAATTTGAGATGCCAAAGCATGTGTAGTGTCTTTGATATCATAATTAAAATACAAACGAGGTCCCAATTCCAGTTTAACATCTACATCCATGGGTATTTCTGTTGCGGCATCTCCATTCACCGGTATTTTCCAAATCTTGCCACCATAGCTGGCTATTAAATGTTTACTATCGGGTGTGAAAGCCATACCGGGTAATACACCTTGCGGAGCAATACTTTCTTGTTCATCACGCTGAACAGGATATGCCAACCATCTCTCATCTCCGCTTTTCAGGTTTCGAATCACCAAACCTGTTTTGTCATTATACCTTGATCCGTATACCATCCATTGCCCGTCTTTACTCAATGTGGGAGTAAATGCAGAACCATAACGAGTAGTAATGGTATTGGTCAAACCTTTATCACGATCATAAGTACCGATCTGGTACTGTGGTAATAAGGCATTGTAATTCCATGAACCATTACGCTGACTATAATAAACCGTTTTGCCATCCGGACTTACAAATGGATCAATGGTTTTCAATGCACTAGGAGCATCATTCAACTGAATACCACCACCACCATCTGCATGGAACATCCATAAACGTGGCAAACGTCTACCGCGGCTGGCAATTACATAATTACCATCGGGTGTCCATACCGCATTGACATAATCATCTACTCTGGTTTTGGTAAGCTGAAGAGTGTCTTGCTTTTGCATATCCAGAATCCAGATATTATCGCTACCACTTCTATCGCTAGTAAACAATAGTTTTTTGCCATCCGGACTAAAACGCGGATGCGTTTCATACGCAAAGCCTTTGGTAACAGGTGTTGCCTTACCACCTGTGATAGGCATAGTATAGATATCACCCATTAAATCAAAAGCAAGGGTATTACCATCCGGACTCACATCAACGCTTATCCAAGTACCTTCTTTGGTATTAAAGCTGATCTCTCTGGACGGCTTTAATGGAAGGTCTTTAAAAGTGGTATACACAGGTGTATCTTTTTTAGTAGAATCGGCTAAAAAAGAAGAGAATTGCCACAGTTTGCCATCTTCACTAGACGACATCCATGTAGTCATCAGGGCTGCAGAAGCAATAGCAATCCCCGAGAAGAATAATTTTCTCATTCGATACAGTTTTGAGATGATAAGATACTAAGGAAAATGTATTGGTTGCAGGATTGAGCAGAAAATTACATGGAAGGCAGATGTCGGATGTCGGATGTCGGATGTCGGATGTCGGATGTCGGATAAAAAAAACGAAGCGGCGAACACCGCTTATTGTGTTCGCCGCATTATTTTTTTCAAAAATTTCAAATCAGAAATCCGAGATCTGACATCTGACATTTCTCACCATTTAATCGTCGCGTAGCCTTTCAATTGATGTGTTGTAATGGTGGTTAATGCAGAAGTGGCAACACCTACGCCGGGGGCTAATGTGGAGGGATCAATACCTCTTTTTTTGAGGGTTTGTCCACATACTACGATTTTCACACCCGCATCCACCAATGCTTTGATCATGGGCAGATTCGGATTATCTACTTTATATCTCGCTTTATAGGCTTCATTATTCATGACGGTGTATCCGGCAGCATTATGCACCGCCATGACCATGTTGATTTTTTCTTTGGGTACGCCTCCTACGCCATGTAAGTTGAGCAAGGTACAAGCGGCTTCAATTCCTAAGTTGATGGTGTCAGGTTTGCTACTGGCCATAACAAGATCTACCAGTAATTTATAGTTCATTTTCGGATCCGGCTTTTCTATAGCATCCGGTATCTCGTATACAGAACCAAAATCTTTGATAATGGGATTCACTTTATCCTGGGAAAAGGAAGTGGCAGCAACAAAAAATACTACTATGAGCGATGCAAGCTTTTTCATAATGACAATTTAGAGGCAACAAGATAGCGTATGTTTGGTAATCAGATGAACCGTTCATCAACACATTTTTAACCACAGAGTGGCGCAGAGTTGTACACGGAGTTAAACAGCACTTTCACTTTTAGTCAAAAGCAACATTCATCAACTCGTATTTTAAGACAGTATCTCAACTGTCGGGAGTGTTCAATTAAGTGTGTCAGTTATTAAATCGGGTTTTAAAATAATCTG
>JACBFI010000044.1 GCA_013391385.1 Sediminibacterium sp. Gen4
TGACTAAACTTTCTGCTATAAAACTTTTATTGAATAAATTTTAAACAGGCTCTAAAACTATGGACTATGGACCATGGTCTATGGACTACTGATAAAAAACGAAAACAAAGTAGTCCCATAATTTCGTTGAAAGCTAAAGCCCTCAAATTTTTCATAATTGTTTCGCGGTGTGTGTTCCAGTACAAAAAAGCCGCCTTTACGGATCATTTTTTTAGAGACAATTAGCTTGGGTAATTCATCAATGGTTCCCAAGGCGTAAGGGGGACCTGCAAAAATGAAATCGAAGTCTTCGTCACAGGATTGCAAATACGCAAATACATCCATCTTCAATACCTTATAGTTTTCCATCCCTAACATTTCTGCATTCTTTTTGATGAATGCATGCATGATAGGGTCTTTTTCTACAAGGGTTAATTGCGCTGCACCGCGTGATGCCAGTTCATAACTGATGCAGCCGGTGCCCCCAAATAGATCCAAAGATTCGATGCCTTCAAAATCCATCCTGTTTTGAAGAATATTGAATAACCCTTCTTTGGCTATATCAGTAGTAGGTCGGGTATGTGGCATTTGTGCGGGCGGACTGATCCTCCTGCCCCCCCATTTTCCGGAAATAATTCTCATACAATCGGATTAAAGAACGGGGTAAAATAATGAGCATGATATGATTCAAGTATCTCAGGAATCAGTGCTGATTCAGAAAGATTGCTGAACGATCGTTTGGGGAATAACTGTTGTAAATGTTGGTGTAATTCACCATGTGGCTCAATAAAACCACTCATTTCAATGTTGGTATCTTCCGCTCTTAAGTCATGCTCTTTGAGTATGGATAAGAGATAAAAGCAAAGGTCTGCAGAAGTTTCAAAGGTGTAAGACTGAATGAAATGCAACTGCCCTTTTATCATCAATACAGCAATGAAAGATTGAGGATATACTTGAATATGTAGTAATGTATCAGGTAAATCGGGTCTTGCAAAAAGGGAATTTAAAATTTCTGTGTAGATATGATGTCCCTGAAACAAATGAAAATGTCTGACTGCCTGGTCTAAGATGGTCTTTCTGATGCGATAGCAATTGACCATATTTTTAGTATCGGCTAGTTTATCATGTTTCTGTTCATGTCTGTTCGATTCTCCATATACCATGGATAAAAAATCAGTTGCCGCAGCACTATTCATTTTTTCAGTAGGGACGATCAATGCTTCCCGGAAATTGTAACATAGATGTACGTTGCCGGAATATTTATCAAGTAAGACGGAGTTGTTTTTGATCTCAAAGAAAACATCACTCCAGTCATTGATATCATTGTCGAGTTCAAAAAATTCAAATGCGTGAATGGTATGTTGATCAGCAATAGAACAAGCTACGTACAAAGGACCTATCTCCACCCGAAGTTGATCTTTCGGGGACATTACCAACGGTGTGGGTGGATAGAATGCCATTGTTTTTCTTGCCATACAATCGATATTGATTGCAATGATATAAAAAAAGCCACTGATTTGTGCACAGGTTAATATTGTAGCTTTGCCCGCATTTATGGAAATCGGGAAAAGCAATATGAATTTACAGGTATCGATCAGCCATCGACAGATATTGACTATTGCCTTACCCATTACCGCTTCCATCATTGTTCCGCAGATCAATTTTATCACCAATAATATTTTCCTGAGTGGCTTAGGTCAGCAGGAATTGGGGGTTGCCGGAATCACCGGTGTGTATTATTTGATTTTTGCGGTGATTGGACAAGGACTGAATAATGGCTTGCAAGCTTTGATCTCACGCAGAGCCGGCGAGAATCGAATCGATCAAATTGGTAGTTTGTTTTTTCAGGGTATACGAATTTCATTGGTATTGGCTTTGTTGGGGATATTGGTCACTTGGTTTTTCGCACCCATATTGTTTCAATACGCACTACAAGATCAGGAACGGGTGGATATGGCCGTATCTTTTTTGAATATCCGTATTTTAGGTCTACCCTTTTTGTATGTCTACCAAATGCGCAATGCCTTGTTGGTGGGTACCAACCAAAGTCGCTACCTGATCATTGGTACCGCAACAGAAGCCATTACCAATGTTTATTTTGATTATGGATTTATCTATGGCAAACTCGGACTTCCGGAATTAGGCTTCAACGGTGCTGCCTATGCCTCTATTATTTCTGAAGTGGCTGGCTTATTCGTGATCTTCTTTGTCATTCAGGCAAAAGGTATCGGCAAGAACCTGAGTCTGTTTCAAAACACAAAATATGACTGGAATAATATCCGATTGATTTTACGCATATCCTTTCCCGTAATTCTGCAGTTTGCCATCAGTATTATCAGCTGGGAGTTCTTTTATATCTTAATTGAACATCATGGTGCCAGGGATCTGGCCATTTCGAATACCATGCGTAATATTTTTGGATTCTTTGGTTGTTTTACCTGGGCATTTGGGGCTACTGCGAATAGTATGGTGAGTAATGTCATCGGACAAGGCAAACAAGAAAGGGTAACAGAGTTGGTGAAAAAAATTATGTTGTGGAGTGTGGGGTTTGCGGTATTTGTATGTACCGTGTTGAATTTGTTCCCGCATAGTTTCTTATCTGTGTATGGTCAAGGAGAAGATTTTATTGCAGCTGCTATTCCGGTTATGCGTATTGTGTCTGTAGCACTTGTATTTATGTCGGTTTCTGTTATTTGGTTGAATGCAGTTACAGGTACGGGTAATACCAAAGTGAATCTGTATAGTGAGATTGCCGCCATCGTTTTGTATTGTTTATATGTCTACACCGTACTCGAGAAACTTCAATGGTCTATCGAATGGGGATGGGCAAGTGAAATGCTTTATTGGACTACCCTATTTATACCTTCATTCTGTTATATGCGTAGCGGAAGATGGAAAAAGCAAAAGCTATAATAGAGGTTTAATCTCTTGTTAAACCCATTTATTCATGCAGCGTTGGTAATAATTTTCTTTTCTTTGAAAAAAACTAAACATGAGAAAATTAGTAGTACTTCCTTTGTTACTGGTTTCCTTGATCGGTTATACACAGTTTCAAAAAAATGATAGATTGTTAACCGGCTATATAGATTTATCAACCAATAAGACCAGTAGCGTCACTTCTGCAGCCTCCAATTCAAATTTTGGGACAGGGTTTAGTATATCAGCATCAAAATTCATATCCGACAGGAAATTTAATAGTTCGTTATTGGTTTTTAATCATAGTGTAACCAAACAAAATCCTGCCAGCAATATTGAGAACAAGCAGATTCGAAATTCAGTAGGTGCCGGTTTTGGGCATACCATTTTAACGCCACTTGCACAAAGGGTATACCTTAGTTTCCCATTTACTTTTACCACGGTTTTTTCACGTTTTGAATCAAAGAATAACAATCAGGTTGCGAATAAGGCAAATAATTATACCATAGGTGCGTCTGCAACAATCGGAATTATTTATCTGACCAAAAAGAAATGGGTGTTCTCCGCTAATATGGGATCATTGGCAGGTATTCGTTTTGATCATGGAAAAACATCTTCCAATGCGGGGAATGAAACCAAATCGAATGCTTTTAATATTTATGGAGGAGCATTGGGAACTGCATTCAATAATATGAGTATTGGGATTGGATACCTTATTAAATAATAAACAAGAAATAAGAGACAAGGGACAAGAAAGGAACAAGAGATAAGAGACAATAAAGAGGAGATGTATGTGCTGTACATCTCCTCTTTATTTAGCCTTTTAATTTTTCAACCAAATCAGCATATTGCTCCATGGCAGTTTCTTTGGTCATTCCTTTTAATTTTTCCCATGCCTCATGTTTGAATTTAGCAACAAAATCAAAAGGATTAGATGGACCGGTTTCTGTATTATCACCTTCGGTAGCTTGCTTGTACAGTGAATACAGTTGTAATAAAGTTTCATTATCCGGCTTCTCAGATAATGTTTTGCTATTGGCAACAGCTGTTGTGAAACGTTCCAGTAATGACATGAGATTGTTTTATAGATTTTATTGAATAGCTTCCAGCATTTTTGCTCCTTCTGCCTTGATCGCCGGATCATCTCCTGTTCTCACAGGCAATTTAACCAGCTTATTGAGTACTTCGATTGCTTTTGCGGGTTGTCTGGCTTCTTTGTAAGCTTTTGCCAGATCCAAATAATTCAAAGCGAAATAGGGTTCTAAAGTTTTGCATTTCTCCATGTATGCAATGGCTTTTTCTAAATCACCGGATGGTAATCCACCATACAATAATTTTACAGCCGCTTTTTTCAATCCCGATAAAGTCACCATTTCATAATGCCATTTACCTAATGTGTAATTGGCTTTTGCGTGATCAGGATTAATAGTCAAAGCTTTATCAGCATATAGCTTAATGTCTTTAACAAATGCAACGATCTGTTTATTCTCCGTTTCGATATCGGTCATTCTACCTGCAATCATCGCCATGGCATAAGCTGCATCAGCATGATTGCTGTCAGCTTGCCAAGCTCTTTTGGCATATGATAATGCGGTTTCATAAAACAAACGTTTATTGTTTTTATCCGATTGTCTACCTCCGATGGATGCACTCAGCTCTGTTGCTTTTACCAAGGCTTTTACATTGGCCGGGTCTTGAGTAAGCACCAGTTTATATTTCTCCAATGCCTCATTCTCTTTTTGTACCCTTTCAAAATTGGAGGCTTCTTTGAAAAGTACATTGATATCTTGTGCTTGAACTGTGAAATACTGCACTATCAACAAACAAAAACCAATCAGTTGTACAATATGCGCTCTTTTCATTGAATATCTTTTCGGTGAATGATTAGTGATACACCCGTTGAACCCTGAAAAGTCGGAATCGGCGGATGTAGTTTTTTGATCGCAATGGTCACTGTTTCTGCTAGAGAAAATTGTGCCAGAATAGCTAATGCGATCTCCGATGCCACAGTTTCCAATAAGTGCGTAGCAATCGACATTCTTTTTTTGACTAAGTCATACAATGCAACATAGTCAATAGTATCCTCAATTTTTGCAATGGGATATTTGGAAGGACGATAATCAACAGATACATCTACCAGAAAATCATTTCCCAATACCTTTTCTTCGGCATAAAGACCATGGTAGGCGTGGATGATGACTTGATGTAGATGGATTGATAACATGGGAGAAAATGAGAAATATGAAATAGGAAACAGGGAACAAGAATCAAGGAACAAGGAAGATATAAGGGACAAGGATCAAGGAGTTGAGTGGGTTACTTTAATTTCCTGATTTGTTGTTTCCTATTTCTTGATTCTTGTTTCCTATTTCTTGTTTCTTGTTTTCGGTTTCTCTGTTTTTATGCCAGTCCTTTTGCAGTCAGGTATCTTTCTGCATCCAATGCTGCCATACAACCACTGCCTGCTGCTGTTACAGCTTGACGGTAGTTTTTATCCTGTACATCTCCTGCTGCAAATACACCTTCCAGATTTGTTTTGGTGGTGCCGGGTACTGTTTTAATGTAACCGGTTTCATCCATATCGATCCAACCCTTGAAAATATCACTATTGGGTTGGTGTCCAATCGCAACAAAAAATCCATTGATTGGAATTTCTTGTGTTTCCTGTGTTTTGTTGTTCTTGATACGAACACCTTCTACTTTTTTATCGCCCAAAATCTCATCTGTATCCGTATTCCAATATACTTTGATATTGGGGGCATTGAGTACGCGATCCTGCATCACTTTACTGGCTCGCATCTGATCTCTTCTCACGAACATGTGAACTGTAGTACATAGTTTAGATAAGTACAATGCTTCTTCAGCTGCCGTATCACCCGCACCCACAATTGCTACATCTTTTCCTTTGAAGAAGAATCCATCACAAACCGCACAAGCACTTACGCCAAAACCATTCAATCTTTGCTCACTTTCCAATCCTAACCATTTGGCAGAGGCACCGGTACTGATGATCACTGCATCGGCTTCAATCCATTTTTCCTCATCGATCTCTACTTTATAAGGTTGCTGACTAAAATCAACTTTTGTTGCTAATCCATAGCGGATATCGGCTCCCATTCTTGCCGCCTGCTTTTCAAAATGTACCATCATTTCCGGACCTTGAATGCCCTCAGGATAACCGGGATAGTTTTCTACTTCTGTTGTAATGGTCAATTGTCCACCAGGCTGTATACCTTGGTATAAAACAGGTTTCATATTTGCACGGGCTGCATATATAGCTGCGGTATATCCTGCCGGACCGGAACCAATGATCAATACATGTACTTTTTCTGTTGCTTCACTTGCCATACTTGAATTTTTATATTAGACGAACAAATTTATTGAACCCTTGCAGTTTCCGGGTTTCGTTTTTACACATACGCTCCTTATTTGGGGATAATCAGGGTTCTGTATTGTGCAGCATAACCACAAAAAGCACCCAAGGCATTGTTACTGATATTTCCAATCACCTTACCGGGAGAAGAAAAGGGGTTACCCACAGATTGCAAGTTAAACTCCCAAGTTCTCCAAAAATCATAGGTCGACTTGCTGATATTGCAAAGTTTGACAGATACTGTATCCCCTTTTTGAAAAAAACCATAGGTCTCAAAATCTACATCTTCATTTCTATTCACACCTCTGTCTACTTGTATCTCATAGGTCTTTCCATCAATAATGTTATCATCGAAGACGCTGTTGAGTCCGGGTAGAAATGCTTGACTATTTTGACGCGTAAAATATCGAATATAATTTCCCAATCCGGGCGGATCTTGTACCCTTGCCATTAATACTACTTTTTTAGGATCGTCATTATTGGGTGCGGGTTTCCACCAGATAGAGTCCATCGTTTTTGTTAACAATGGAATGGTTGTTTCGCTTGTATAAGAGATACCTTCTACGTTAATTGATAATTTGTAATTTTTCCCAAATTGCCCGATCAACTGAGGGATTGCTTGTGGGTCGGTACTGTAATAATAAAATCGATTACCACTTGTATCCCTTATTTCAAATTCTTTGAGCGGGTAAATGGTATTTCCTTCCTGAATGCTTACCGTCGCATTTCTTATATATGAGTTAGCTAATTCTGCAGAATCTATTGTGCTAAAGAAATTTAAGGATTTACTCAACACGACAATGGGTGCTCTACCATTTTCAATTTCTGCATCTACTACCAATCGGCTGTCTTTATTGACAGGTGTAATATTGATTTCTCTTTCACAGGCGATCAAGAGAATACAGACCCATACAAAAATCAGGTTACGAAACATGCTGCAAAGGTATTTCAGTTTATGTTAAGACTATATGAAACAAAAAAGCCCTTTCCGGGTTGGAAAGGGCTGGTCATTTTCTTTACAATCTTATCCCAGATAAGCTTTTAAGGCGTTGCTGTAACGCGCTTTCTGAAGACGCTTGATGGCTCTTTCTTTGATCTGGCGGATACGCTCTTTGGTAAGATCATACTTCATACCAATTTGCTCAATGGTTACCCCATTTTCACCATCCAAACCAAAATAAGCGTTTACGATCTCAGCTTCTCTCGGACTCAATGATTTCAATACACGGCGAATTTCTTCACGCAATGAATCTTTCATCACATCATCGTCAGTGTCATCACTACCTTCCAATAAATCGCCCATGGCCACATCTTCTGCCTCGTGAACCGGGGCATCTAAGGATGTGTGACGGGTGTTGCTTTGAAAGATGTTGTTGATCTCAGTCTCGCTCATTTCCAGGATCTCAGCCAGCTCTTCGGTAGAAGGCTCACGCTCATGCTCCTGTTCGAAAGCCATATAGGCTTTGTTAGCTTTGTTATAGGTGCCAATTTTGTTTTGAGGCAGGCGGACTAATCTACCCTGCTCTGCCAACGCTTGTAAGATGGACTGGCGAATCCACCATACGGCGTATGAGATGAATTTAAAACCCTTGGTTTCATCGAAACGCTGGGCTGCTTTTATCAAACCGAGGTTGCCCTCGTTGATCAAATCGCTAAGAGAAAGGCCCTGGTGCTGGTACTGCTTAGCTACAGATACCACGAAACGTAAGTTGGCCTGCACCAATTTGTCGAGTGCTCGCTGATCACCCATTTTGATACGCTGAGCCAGTGTGGTTTCCTCTTCGGGAGTGATCATCGGAATCTTTGAAATCTCCTGTAAGTACTTTTCAACCGCCTGCGAATCTCTGTTGGTAATCTGTGTTGCAATTTTGAGCTGCCTCATGGTGTGCTATTAACTGTATTATGATAAACGACTATTAGACCCTGAATGTTGTATAAAAGCTGTTGCTGGATTCGTTAAAATTGATAGCAATGGCTCTTTCAGAAGCGTGCAAAAGTACGAAACAGCCTTTGAATATGCCAGTTTTTGTGGAAAAACTTGCATAAATGGGCAAAAATATCCGTCTTTATTCGCAAGATATTGATTAAAATGAACTGATTTACAGTTACTTATGACTATTTATTCACATTTACTTCAGTTTTCAGAAGCATTGATGCTTGTGCAGCCCTATTTTCCGGATATAATGCCCACCCCTATTAATAAAGTTTTTCAGCCAGACATATGTTTCTTCTCACACAGTATCTTTGAGCCATGATCGATTTTAGGAGCGACACCGTAACCCGACCAACCCCCGGGATGCTCAACGCCATGTATAATGCCCCTGTTGGGGACGATGTTTTTGGAGAAGATCCCACCATTAATCAATTGGAACATTTTGCCGCTGCACTTTTCGGGATGGAAGCAGCCATTTTTTGTCCTAGTGGCACCATGACCAATCAAATTGCCATTAAATGCCATACCCAACCCGGAGATGAAGTGATTTGTGACCATTTATCGCATATTTATCAATATGAAGGTGGTGGTATTGCTTTCAATTCCGGATGTTCGGTAAGGTTGCTACATGGCGATAGAGGTCGCATTACCGCTGAACAGGTTTTAGGGGCTATTAATCCTGATGATATTCATAAACCTATCTCCACGCTGGTATCTCTGGAAAATACAGCCAACAGAGCCGGTGGTAGTTGTTATGATTTTCAAGAAATACAATCCATTCGTAAAGTTTGTGATGCGCATCAATTGAAATTGCATTTAGATGGAGCCAGACTATTTAATGCACTGGTAGCAAAAAATGAAACTTGTAAACAATATGGGGAAGTGTTTGATACCATCTCTATTTGTTTGAGTAAGGGATTGGGTGCACCCGTAGGTAGTTTGTTGATTGGACCAGCTACATTTATCAAGAAAGCACGTCGATTTAGAAAAGTGTTTGGTGGTGGTATGCGTCAAGCCGGTATGTTGGCAGCTGCGGGTTTGTACGCGCTGGAACATCATGTGCAACGCTTGCAGGAAGACCATCAGCATACTCAATTGTTAGCAGATACGTTGCGACAAAAAGATTTCGTGGGAGAAATACTGCCTGTTGAAACCAATATCGTTATTTTTGAGGTCAAGGGTAGATTCACCGCAGCAGATTTGGTGACCACACTCAAACAATCCAATATTCTTGCCTTAGCCATATCACCAACACAAATACGACTGGTGGTGCATTTGGATATTACCCCTGCTATGATCGAAACAACGATTCAAACGATCAAAGCATTATAGACGATTGTTATCAAAAGCCAGAAGAATTAAAGAAAAAAACGAGCAAGCAAGAGATGTTACCTAAAATTAATCCGACCAATACACAGGCATGGTTTTTATTGCAGAAGCACTATGAGGAAGAAATGAATCGCCGACACATGCGCGATCTTTTTACTGCTGATGCCGACCGCTTCAAAAAATTTTCGATCCAGTTGAATGATCTACTGTTTGATTATTCAAAAAATATCATCAACCAGAAAACATTACAGTTACTTCTTCAATTGGCAGAAGACTGCAAACTGAAAGATGCAATCCATGAAATGTTTGCAGGGATAAAGATCAATGAAACAGAACAAAGATCTGTACTGCATACGGCTTTGCGTAATTTCTCAGATACCCCTATCCTAGTAGACGGAAAAGATATCATGCCACATGTACAAAGAGTACAAGCGCACATGAAATCATTCACAGAAGAAGTTCATAGTGGAAAGCATAAAGGCTATACCGGTAAGAAAATTCGCTTCATCGTAAATATTGGTATTGGTGGTAGTGATCTGGGCCCTGTGATGGTAACAGAAGCACTCAAACCTTATTGGAAAAAAGGTATTGAAACTTTCTTTGTCAGTAATATCGATGGCACACATATTAGTGAGGTTTTGAAAAAACTAAGACCGGAAGAAACTTTATTCCTAATTGCTTCCAAAACCTTTACTACGCAAGAAACCATGACCAATGCACATACTGCAAGAAAATGGTTTCTGGAAACAGCCAAAGATGAAAAACATATTGCCAAACATTTTGTGGCATTGAGTACCAATGAAAAAGAAGTAACGGCGTTTGGTATTGATAAGAACCATATGTTCGAATTCTGGGATTGGGTAGGTGGAAGATATTCTTTATGGAGTGCTATTGGATTATCGATCGCATTGACCATCGGATATGATCATTTTGAACAACTCTTAAAAGGTGCTTCGGCAGCCGATGAACATTTCAGAAAAGAAAAATTTGAAAAAAACATACCGGTATTAATGGCTCTATTAGGCATTTGGTATACCAACTTTTTTGGTGCACAAAGCGAAGCTATATTACCGTATGATCAATACCTACATAGATTTGCGGCTTATTTCCAGCAAGGAAATATGGAGAGCAATGGAAAGAGCATCGATCGTAGCGGAAACCCGGTGAACTACTCAACAGGACCCGTTATTTGGGGAGAACCGGGTACGAATGGACAGCATGCTTTCTATCAATTATTACACCAGGGCACTCCGTTGGTTCCTTGCGATTTTATTGCACCGGCGATCAGTCATAATCCGGTTGGAGATCATCATCAAAAATTATTATCCAATTTCTTTGCACAGACTGAAGCCTTGATGAATGGGAAATCTGAGAATGAAGTGAAGGTTGAATTGATGAAAGACAATAAATCGCAGGAAGAAATCAAGAAAATTGCTCCATTCAAAATTTTTGATGGCAACAAACCTACCAACTCTATTTTAGTCAAAGAGATCAATCCATTTAACTTAGGACAGCTCATTGCATTATACGAACACAAGATATTTGTGCAGGGTGTTATCTGGAATATTTACAGCTTTGATCAATGGGGTGTTGAGTTAGGTAAACAATTGGCCAATCAGGTATTACCGGAACTGGCAGATGAATCCGTGATTAGTTCTCATGATAGTTCTACCAATGGATTGATCAATGCTTACAAAGCATTTAGAAAAGCATAAGATGGAAGAGATCATTATTCGTCATATTCAACCCAAGGATAATGCAGCCATGGCCAATGTGATCAGACGATCACTTGAAGAATTTGGCGCCAACAGACCCGGTACAGTATATTATGATGATAGCACTGACCATCTGTATGAATTATTCCAAGCTGCTCCTTTGAGTGAATATTTTATTGCCGAAAAAGATGAGATATTATTAGGCGGTGCAGGTATTTATCCTACCGACGCGTTACCTGAAGGCACTTGTGAATTGGTAAAAATGTACCTCACTCCTTCTGCTCGTGGACTGGGTTTGGGCAGAACCATGATCGCCAAATGTTTAGAAGCCGCAAAGAATAAAGGATTTACTTCCGTATACCTCGAAACCATGCCCGAATTAAAGAAAGCCGTCAGTGTCTATGAAAAATTCGGCTTCACCTACCTCGATGGCCCCATGGGAAATAGTGGGCATAATGGGTGTGAGATATGGATGATTAGAAACATTTAAAGAAGGATCAAGGATCAAGAAGACAGGGTACAAGGAAGCTACAGGCTACAGGCTACAAGCTGCAAGCCGCAAGGCTTAGTATAGTATCTATAACTCTTGATGCTTGTAGCTTGTAGCCTGTAGCTTTCTTGAATCCTGTGCCTTTATTCTTGATCCTTTACACCAAAACCAACTGCAAAAAAAAGCCGATCATCGATCGGCTTTTTTGCAGTTGGTTTTGGTTGTTTTACCATTTGTCTACTTCTTCAGAAGCAGTGGTTGATGCAGCAGCTGCGTCGGCAATAGGTGTTGGCGCTACAGCTACAGGAGCCGGAGCCACCACTTCTTCTACTTCAGCTTCAGCGGTATAACCGTCTGGCTGACCCTCAGCACCTTCTGCATCATCATATTCATGATTGAATGCGTCGAAATCAAAATCAGGCATGAGATCCGTCTTTACATAATCAACGGCTTCTCCTAATGCTTTGATGAATTTGTTGAAATCTTCTTTGTACAGGAAGATTTTGTGTCTGTCATAACCATTGTTATCAAAACGCTTACGGCTCTCGGTGATGGTGAGATAATAATCATTTCCGCGAGTAGCCCTTACATCAAAAAAATAGGTTCTTCTTTTACCAGCTCTGATTCGCTTGCTGTAAACACTTTCCATTTTTTTGTCGTTGTTCTCGTACGCCACAGTTGTTGTTTTTTGGTTTTCAGATTTTTTATGCCTGACAAATATAGGGATGTTTCGGAATTGGCAAAATTTTCAAAAAACTTATTGGGACTAGGTTTGGGGGGAAGAAAGTTGATAGATAATAGTTGACAGTTGACAGGAAAACAAAAAACTTCTTACTGTCAACTGTCAACTATCAACCGTCAACTACCCTCTGTCAACTGCAATCGGTACAATTCGGCGTAGTATCCGTTTTGTTGCAATAATTCCTCGTGTGTACCTGATTCACTGAGCTTGCCATTATCGAGTACTATGATCTTATCAAATTTGAAACTGGTGAATATTCGGTGGGTAATGATGATGGCGGTTTTATCGTGTAAGTATTGATAAAGATTGCTAATGATCTCATATTCTGTCTTAGCATCTACCGCACTCAAACAATCATCAAAAATAATGATCTCCGGGTCTTTAATCAGTGCACGGGCAATGGATATTCTTTGTTTTTGTCCGCCACTCAATGTTACTCCCCGCTCTCCTATCATCGTTTCATAACCATTACTAAATCCCTGGATCTCTTTATGTACGCTGGAAAAGGAAGCAGCTTTTTCTACTACGTCTCGTTCTGCTGATGCTGATAATCCAAAACTGATATTGTCATGTACCGTATCACTGAACAAGAATACATCTTGCTGTACATAACTGATCTGTGAACGCAATTGCTGTAGCGGAATGTTTTTGATATCCTTGTTTCCTATTTGTATGCTGCCCTCTGTTGGATCATAAAATCGCAGCAGCAATTGTGCTAGTGTAGATTTACCACTCCCGGTTTTCCCCAATATCAATACTTTTTCACCCTGTTGAATCGATAAATTGAATTGTTGTATTGCCTGAATACCTGTATGCGGATATGTAAACGAAAGATCCCGAATCACAATATCTCCGCCTACTTTCTCTTGCTCTTTTTCCATTCCATTGTCTTTGATAGCAGGTTCTGTTAATAGAAATTCATTCAAGCGTTTTTGAGATGCGGCAGCGCGTTGGATCATGCTGGCTGTCCATCCAATGGCACTAACAGGAAAAGTGAGCATATTGATATAGATCACAAACTCCACCACCAAGCCTACTTTACTCGGATCTTGTAAGGCCTGAATACCTCCAATAAAAATGGTCACCAATGTGCTGATGCCAATCATCAAAGCCATACTTGGGAAGTAAATGGCTTCCACTTTGGCCAATCCAATAGCATTTTTCTTATAAGATTCACTATTTTTCTCAAAAAAGCCCATCATGGCCTTCTCTTGCACAAAAGATTTGATCACACGGATACCGGAATACGACTCCTGCGCATTGGTGGTTAAATCTGATAACAGGGCTTGAATCCTTTCGCTTTTTTTGTTGATGATACTATTGACGATATAAATCGTGATTGCCAAAACGGGTAATGGGGCTAAAACATATAAGGTAAGGGTTGCGTCTTTTCGAAGCATGTTTACCACACAAAAGCTGATCAAAGTAACCAGGTTGATGAGGTACATAATAGCCGGTCCCGTATACATTCTTACCCGACTTACATCTTCCGTCATTCTACTCATCAAATCACCCGTGCTGTGGGTTTTATAAAAAGAGGTATCTAGTAATTGGTAATGATGGAATATTTCATTTTTTTGATCGTATTCAATATGCCGACTCATGACAATAATGGTCTGACGCATAAAAAACATCAAAACACCTCTTAATATCGCCAATAATAATATGGTGATACTGCAAATGGCTACCAACCAGCCAAAGCTGAACTCCGAGGAACTCACCCATTGAATGAAGAGCGTGACCAAGCCATCGTCTGTATTTTTTACTGAGGATGGCTTTGCACCCGGTAATTGTTGTTGCACCTGATTCACTACAAAACCCGTAATCTGAGGAGCTAATACCGCAAAGTAGTTTGATAGTATTACAAAGAGCATCCCGAGAAAGAATCGGAATCGATATTTCCAGAAATATTTATTGAGTGCCGAGAGATGCTTCACGAATGACTGACTTTAGAACAAAACTACAAACAGAAACACTGGTAATCACTCATTTGTTACAAACGGGGCGATAGAATATCCCGATGGCAATACGATGATTCTTTATTTTTGCGGCATGTTGAGTAAAGAGGAACTTGATTTTTTGGAATACTGGGAGAAGAACAGCTTGCAACAAAAACACAGTACACGTCCATTCATGATCGGACTTTCCGCAGGGTTTGTGCTGGGTATTAGTTTGATTGCAGTCGTTTTTTCGGGCTGGTATGAAAGAGCCAATATGGTGGCAAACTCCCGATTAAGTTCCTTTGTTTTTTTATTGGCGATACTGGGCATTTCCTTTTTTATGGCATTTGTATACCGAAAGTTCCGTTGGGAAACCCATGAGCAGCGATACCGGGAGTTACTGGCCAGAAAAAAAACACTTGAAAAAAAAGAAGTATAAGCAGCCCCACGGGCTAAAAAATGGTCTTAACCGTAAACAGACGATCTATACATGAAAAGAGCCTTATTGTTATTGAGTTTAGGAATTGCAACCCTTTTTATTTCTTGTGGTAAGCAGGACAAAGGATGTGAACCCATGACACCTGCATCAGAAAAAGCGGCAATGGCGGCTTTTTGTCAGGCTAATGGCATCAATTTTACTGAGCATTCGAGTGGTATTCTCTATGAAATCATAGCTCCCGGTTCCGGAATTACTCCAAACAGCAGTAACCTTATTTATGTGGTGTATACCGGCACGCTTTTGAACGGGACAGTGTTTGATGCGACAGCCAATCCTGTAAGTTTTAATTTATCTGGCAACTTAATTGAAGGATGGAAAATTGCGATACCATTAATTAAAAAAGGAGGTAGAATTAAAATAGTGATACCTTCTGCACTTGCTTATACGTGTATTGGTAGTTCCGATGGTTCCATTCCACCGAATTCACCACTCTTTTTTGATATCACCCTAACGGATGTAAAATAAATAACAGGTCTGGCGGGCTCATATCCCGTCAGACCACCCATTTTTGGTGTTGTCGAATCTGATGAACCCCTTATCCAACAAGACTTTCTATCGATTTTATATCCCCAAAGCTTCAAACTTGGCGGAACTGGTAAATTTCATTACCATTCCCCTATCTTTGCCGCTCTAAAATTTTTTGAAAACCCTTACCGATATGCAACTGAAAGGTTTAGTGCGATTTTTTGCGATTGCCCTGATTTTAATCTGCCTCTACCAGCTATCTTTTACCTGGTTTGTACGCAGCCACGAAAAAGCCATGGATGAAAAGGCGCAAGCCTGGATCAACCGCTTTCCAACCCCGGAACAAAAATACCCCGGCAACAAAGAGTTACAGGCGATTTACGCCGACAGCCTTTCTGAAGTGAAAAAGGAAAGATTGCAGCGTTTGCTCGACAGTACCAAAGACACCAAACTGGCTTTTGGTTTAACAACTTACCGCAGTGCGAAAGAAAAAGAACTCATGTTGGGTCTGGATCTTCAGGGCGGTATGAGTGTTACTATGGAAGTTGGTCTGGATGGATTGATCAAATCATTGGCCAACTTTACGAAAGACCCGGTTTTTAATAAAGCATTGGAAGCTGCGGTGGCACGTAAAGCCAATAGTGGTGCTAACCTGATCACTTTATTCCGTGAAGAGTACAAAAAATTGAATCCTTCCGGTAACCTTGCTCCTTTCTTTGCTACCCGTAGTAATGGTAAAGTGAAATTCGATGCTTCTGATGATGCGGTTGGGAATTACCTGAATGAACAAGCTACCGCTGCATTCAATAATACCTTCCGTATTTTACGTACACGTATCGACCGTTTTGGTGTAGCATCTCCTACCATCAATCCTGATCCTGCAAAAGGTATCATCAACATTGAATTGGCAGGGGTGAATGATAAAGAGCGTGTAAGATCTTATTTACAATCTACTGCTAACCTTCAGTTTTTCGAAGTGTATACTTTTGAGAGTCGCGATTTGCAGGAGGGTTTGGTAGCTGCGGATAAAGCAGTACAGGATTACCTGAATGGCTCAACACAAACAACACCTGCTGATACTGCAAAAACGGTAACTGCAGCAACCACTACAGAAGATACTACTAAAACAGCTACGATTTCCGGCATTAAAAAAGATGCCGGTACCACTGCAGCTGCTACAACGCCAAAAGACAGTTTGAACCAGAACCCGATCGCTAGATTGATTCAGTTCTCTCAGCCTTATCAAGATCAGGGAGGTAAAGTCATTTACCCCGCAGCTTTGGGTTATATCCAGGCAAAAGATACCGGTACACTGAATGATTACCTGAAATTGGATTTCGTAAAAGCGAAATTCCCGTCTAACCTGGTGTTCATGTATGGTAAAACAGAATCTTCTGATGCCAACATGAAAGATATCCTGGCTTTCTATGCTATCAAAACATTGGATAATGGTCAGGCAGAACTGGAAGGTGATCATATTTCCAGTGCTTCACAAGATTTTGATGAGCGTGGACGTATTGCCATCAAAATGAACATGGATAAGGTAGGTAGCAATATCTGGGCGAAAATGACCACACGCAATGTAGGTAAGCCGATTGCTATCGTACTTGATAATTTTGTGTATTCTGCTCCGAATGTAAATGATCCGATTACCACCGGTAATTCTCAGATCAGCGGTAACTATACATTGAAAGAAGCGCAGGATTTATCTGAGATTCTGGAAAGTGGTAAACTTCCTGCTCCCGCTAAAATTGTACAGGAACAACAAGTGGGTCCTACATTAGGTAGTGAATCTATCAAAGGTGGTGCACTTTCTTTTGGTGTCTCTTTCTTGGTGATTTTCATATTGATGTTGGTATACTTTAACACAGGTGGTTGGGTTGCCAATATTGCATTGATCCTGAACTTACTGTTTACCATTGGTATCTTGAGTGCATTAGGCTTCACATTAACGGCTCCTGGTATTGCGGGTCTTGTATTGACAATCGGTATGGCCGTGGATACCAACGTAATCATCTTTGAGCGTATCAAAGAAGAATTAACGAAAGGAAAAAGTTACCAAGCGGCTGTGAGCGATGGTTATAAGCGTTCATTGGCTCCGGTATTGGATGGACACATTACTACTTTGTTAACGGCCATCATCCTTGCCTATTTCGGATTAGGTCCTGTATTAGGTTTTGCGACCACACAGATCATTGGTATCTTATTATCATTGTTCTGCGGTATCCTAGTATCTCGTTTGATCACTGATTGGTATACCAATAAGAACCGTCACTTTGAATATTTTACGGACTTTTCTAAAAAGATATTCCAGAAAGCTGCCTTCAAGTTCATTGAATACAGAAAAGTGGCTTATGCAATTTCTCTTGTAATTTTCTTATTAGGTGTTTCTACTTTCTTCAATGGATTTGACGAGGGTGTTGAATTCTCTGGTGGACGTAGCTATACTGTGAAATTTGATAAGCCTGTGAATGTTGAAGAAGTTCGCGATCAACTGAAAGTGGTCTTTGAAGAATCTCCGATCATTAAGACTGTTAACAGCAATAATCAACTAAACATCACAACTTCTTATAAAATTGAAGAAACGGGTAATACTGTAGATGCTCAAGTTGAACAAAAACTGTTTGAAGGACTTCAAAAACAACTACCCGCCGGATTAACCTTCAAAGAGTTTGAAACAAAATATAAGCAGAGTTCTCAAACCGTATTGCCAACCATTTCTGATGATTTGAAGGCAGGTGCAACAAAAGCTACTATTCTTGCGGTATTGGTGATCTGTTTGTATATATTCATTCGTTTCCGCGATTGGAGATACTCACTGGGTACTATCTTCTCTCTGATGCACGACGTATTTGTAACCTTGATCGTATTTAGCTATGCGCGTACCATCGTTCCTTTCCCACTTGAAATTGATCAGCACTTTATTGCTGCGATATTAACGGTGATCGGGTTCTCTATGAACGATACAGTGATCGTGTATGACCGTATCCGTGAAGACAGCGGTCTCATGAAAGGTGTGAGTAACGGAGTGATCATTAATAAAGCAATCAATGAAACATTGAGCCGTACGATCATGACATCAGTAACAGTATTCCTGACCTTGTTGATCTTATTCATCTTTGGTGGAGAAGTGACTAGAGGGTTTTCTTTTGCGATGTTGATTGGTGTTATTACCGGATCTTACTCTTCGATCTTCGTTGCAGCTCCAATCCTAGTAGACTTTGCTAAAAACAAACCATTGGGTAAGGCTACTGAAAAGAAATAATCAGTATCTGATCACATAAAAAAATCCCCTTGTTATCTGACAAGGGGATTTTTATTTTAAAGAAAAAAATTAAACTGCAAAGGAAGTGCCGCAACCACAGGTTTTACTGGCATTGGGATTGGTAAAAGTAAAACCGCGACTGTTCAATCCACCCTGCCAATCGACTTCCATACCATACAGGTAAAGTTGATGGCTTTTATTCATCACACAACGAATGCCCTCTATCTCGAAATGCTCATCCTCATCAGTGGACTGATCAAATCCTAATACATAAGTCATACCACTGCAGCCGCCGCCTTTAACGCCCACTCGCAGGTATTGACTTTGGTCAAAACCCTCCTCATTCATCAAACGGCGTAATTCATTAATTGCGCCTTCTGTTAAGCTTACAGGTGTACTTGTGATGGTACTCATAAAGAAATGATTAGGATACAAATTTACAAGGTTTCTGCAAAATCGGCTTGTAGGGGCTTTTTCGAGAATGGAAATTAGTTTTTTGAGTTGACAGTTGTTAGTTGACAGTTGACAGGAAAACAGTTTCTCTTCTGTGGTAGCCTGAAATATGTTGACCGTTTTTGAATGATTTTTTAACTCAAAAAC
>JACBFI010000045.1 GCA_013391385.1 Sediminibacterium sp. Gen4
CAAAATTAAAAAGATTAATCAAAACTTTGTTTCTTAACACAGAATCTCTGTGGTTAAAAAAATCACTTCAAATAATTCGCCATCTCACTTTGATAATCCATCGCTACTTTCTTGGCAGCCAAAGCAAAATCCTCTCCTCCCCCTGCAAAAATGATCGCCCTACTTGCATTCACCAGCAATCCTGCATCCCTATTCAACCCATATTTGGATACTTCTTCCAAACTACCGCCTTGTGCACCCACTCCCGGCACCAACAAAAAATGATCGGGAATGATTTTCCGAATATCGCTCAAATCACTGGCCCTAGTAGCACCTACTACAAACATGAGATTGTCTGGACTTCCCCATTTACAAGTCGTTTCCAATACTTGCTCATACAATCGTTTCCCATCCATATCTGCCAATGACAAACGCTGAAAATCAAAACTACCGGCATTGGATGTGAGTCCGAGTACAATTGTCCATTTGTCTGTATATTCTAAAAACGGACGAACACTATCTTCTCCCATGTAAGGTGCAACAGTAACCGCATCGAAGGGCAACACTTCAAAGAAGGTTTTGGCATATTGAGAGGAGGTATTACCAATATCTCCTCGTTTGGCATCAGCGATGGTAAAATGTGTTTTTGGAATATGTGCCAAAGTAGCTTCCATGATCTCCCACCCTTTGATACCCTGCGACTCATAAAATGCAGTATTGATTTTATAAGCAACACAGTGCTCTTTTGTAGCATCAATGATCGCCTTATTAAATTCCAACACCCCATCCGGTTTGGATTGCAAATGCCGGGGTATTTTCAACGGATCGGTATCCAGTCCAACACAGAGATATGATTTTTTGGAATGTATTTGTGCTACTAATTCTTGGCGGGTCATGAAACAAAAGTAAAAAAAGAAGACACAAGAGACAAGAAACAGGGCTCAAGGAAGAAATAAGATACAAGAAATCAAGCAAAACTGCTGGTAATATGTAATACTTGTCCCTTGTGTCTTTATTGTCCCTTGTTTCTTGATCCTTGTGTCTTCCTCAAGCCTTGTTTCTTCATTCTTGTTTCTTGATTCACTATTTTCGCCGAAACCCTTCAGAATGGAAAAACAACCAATGTACTACGGCACTTATCTGGGATTGGATAAAGTATTGGATGCTCAACATCCGGTAAGTTTTCAACCGGGTAATGAGCCTGCACATGATGAAATGTTATTTATCATCATTCATCAGGCTTACGAATTATGGTTCAAGCAGATTTTGTTTGAGTTGGATTATATCACCGGTGTCTTCAGCAAAGAAAAGATCAATGACAACTCGGAAGATATGAACCTGGTTCGTCATAGACTCCATCGAATCATTCATATTCTGCAGCTGTTGAATAAACAAGTAGAAGTCTTGGATACCATGACACCTCTCGACTTTCTTGAATTCAGAAACCTATTGACCCCATCTTCCGGTTTTCAAAGCAAACAATTCAGACTAATTGAAGCGAGATTGGGATTGGAATTGGATAATCGTCACCATAAAGATTATTACAAACGCACCAATGAAGGGGGCTTTACGAAAAGCGACTATCAACACATTACGGAAACAGAAGAAAAACCGCATTTGTTGACACTTGTGAATGATTGGCTGGAGCGTATTCCATTTTTTAGGGATGATTTTTGGCAGGGATATGTATCTAAAACAACCCAAGGCAAGCAGCATCCTTTTTGGAACGACTATAGAGCGGTGTATGCTGCAGGATTAACAGAGCGGGAAAAAAATAAAATCCATGAGTTTGATTGGGTATTTTTTGAAGACAATGCTGCTGGTTTTTCAGAAGATCAATTGGCCTCTTTAAAAACCAGTTTCTCTCCTACTGCTTTACGTTCCGCATTGTTCATCATGTTATACCGTGATTTTCCTTTGTTTCAAACTTCTTATCAGGTATTGGATGCATTAATTGAAATTGATCACTTGATGAGTAATTGGCGTCACAAACACCTCATCATGGTTCGCCGTATGATTGGTATGCGTGTAGGAACCGGTAACACTTCCGGCGCTGGATACCTGGAAGGTGCATTAAATAAACATTATGTTTACCGGGATCTATCCGGTTTATCAACCTATCTCATCGAAAGAAAAAAATTACCCGCATTACCGGAAGCTTTGATTCGCAATTTGGGTTTTCAGTTGTAAGTAATTGCCACTGTCCGCAGGACTCCTTCGGAGAAGGCACAGAAAGTCACTGAAGTTTTTTTCTGTGTATTTCTGTGCTCTCTGTGGCAATAAAATTCCTATCTTAGTCTACCCTCCGCATCGTTCAACACGATGGTATAATGCATAAATAATTCAGGATATTCGTCTTGAATTTAATTGATCATTTTTAAATTTTTGTCATGCTGCGTATCAGACAAACACTGATTTTATTGCTTGTAACCCTGATGGTACAAGCTCAAACCGGATTAGATGCCAAACTGGGTATCGATCCCAAGGTCAAGATCGGCAAACTGAGTAACGGTCTTACCTATTATCTCCGCAAAAATGTAGAGCCCAAAAATCGTGCAGAGTTAAGATTAGTGGTTAATGCAGGTTCCATACTGGAATCTGATCAACAACTGGGTCTTGCCCACTTTGTGGAACACATGGCTTTTAATGGTACTAAAAATTTCAAAAAACAAGAATTGGTAGATTTCCTGGAGAAAAGTGGTGTCAATTTCGGTGCCGACTTGAATGCTTATACCAGTTTTGATGAAACGGTATATGAATTGCAAGTACCTACAGATAGTATTCAGGTTTTTAAAAAAGCCATGCAAATACTGGAAGATTGGGCACATCAGGTAAGTTTTGAACCTGTTGAAATTGATAAAGAGCGTGGTGTGATCGTTGAAGAGTGGAGATTAGGCAGAGGTGCTGACGCCAGACTTCGTGATAAATTTTTCCCGGTGATTCTAAAAGGTTCTCAATATGCCAAACGCTTACCCATCGGCACCAAAGAAAGCATTGAGAAATCTCCCTACAGTGAGCTAACAAAATTTTATAAAGATTGGTATCGTCCGGATTTGCAGGCCGTGATTGTAGTGGGTGATATTGATATCGCGGAAACAGAAAAAATGATCAAAGATCATTTTGGCAAGATACCTGCAGCCAAAACACCCAAACCTAGAACCAAGTTCGGTGTGCCTGCATTTCCTGAAACCAGGGCATCCATACTTACAGATGCTGAACAGCCTTACAATGTAGTACAGGTCTATTATTTGCGCCCGGAAATTCCTGCTTCTAAAACTGAAAAGGAATACAGAGCAAGCATGGTAAGAAATCTATTCAATCAAATGATCAGTAGTCGACTGGAAGAGATCGCACAAAAACCGGAAGCACCCTTCCTATTTGGTAGTAGTAGTTATGGCTCATTTATTGGTGATAAAGATGCGTTTAGCTTGATTGCAGTTGCCAAAACTGCCAAAGACATTGAGGCATCTATTGCAACCTTATTAACAGAGAATGAAAGAGTAAAGCAATATGGTTTTGCGCAAACTGAATTAGATCGTGCGGTGAAAAGTACTTTATCTCGAATCGAGAACATGTACAATGAAAGAGATAAAACAAAGTCTGTTGAGTTATTGCAAGAATATGTAAGAAACTATCTAAAACAAGAATCCATTCCTGGTATTGAAAAGGAATTTGAAATGCATCAGAAATACCTTCCTACCATTCAATTGGCAGAAGTGAATGCATTGATCAAAGACTGGATCACTACAGAGAATAGATCGGTGGTGATCACTGCCCCTGAAAAAGAAAAAGCGGATCTGATGACTGCCGATCAGGTTACAGCTTTACTCAACAAACCCATTGGTAAATTGGATGCCTATGTTGACAAAGTAACCAAAGGTGCTTTGTTACCGGTTGAGCCTACTGCAGGAAAAGTGGTAAGCGAGAAAAAATATCCTTCGATTGAAACCACTGAATGGACATTATCCAATGGTGCAAAAGTGATATTAAAACCAACCCAATTCAAAAATGATGATATACAATTCTCTGCCATCAGTTGGGGCGGTTCTTCTTTGTATGATGATAAAGATTATGTCAATGCCGCCAATGCCTCTGTTATTGCCTCTATCGGCGGTATTGGAGATTTTGACATTCAGGCTTTACAAAAAGAACTGGCAGGTAAAAATTGCTTTGTATCAACTTCAGTTGCAAACTACATGCAAGGATTGAATGGTAACAGTACCACCAAAGATCTGGAAACAGCTTTCCAATGGTTGCATGGCTATTTTGTAGCACCGAGAAAAGATGCAAATATGTTTGAGGTGATCAAACAACAGATGAAAGTGCAGTTGGCCAATAAAGACAAAGACCCTGCATCTGTTTTTGCAGATTCTGTGAACTATATCATGGGCAACTACCACCCGAGAAGAAAACCATTCTCGATGGAAACGATGCAACAATTAGAATTAGATCGCGCATTTGAAATTTATAAAGAACGATTTAGTAATGCCGGACAATTCACCTTCACATTTGTAGGGAATTTTGACCTGGAGAATATCAAACCACTCGTTGAGAAATACATTGCTTCTCTCCCATCCACCAATCAAAAAGAACAGTGGAAAGATGTGGGTATCCGTTATCCAAAAGGTGTTGTGAGTAAAGTGATCAGAAAAGGGAAAGAGCCTAAAGCCAGTGTACGTTTAGCATTCACAGGAGAAGTGAGTGAGATCAGTGATTTGGATGAAGTACAGGTTGGACAGCTCACCAAAGCACTGGCCATTAAACTCAGAGAAGTACTCCGTGAAGATGCAGGTGGCGTATATGGTGTAGGCGTAGGAGGAGGTTTTAATCGTGAGCCTGTGAACAGTTATGGTATCACCATACAGTTTGGTTGCGCGCCGGAGAACGTTGATAAATTGATCGCACTGGTGATGGAAGAAATTAAAAACACAAAAAACAATGGTGTTCCTGCGGTGAATATCGAAAAAGTAGTAGCGGAACAAACCAGAAGTCTGGAAAATGACATCAAGGAAAATAATTTCTGGCGTTTTAGATTGGAACAGAACTTCTTCCGCGGCACAGATCCAACACAGATTTTACAGGCTGCTGATAAGATCAAACTGATTACAGTGGATAAAACCAAAGAATTGGCGAATAAATTATTCAATGAGAATAATATGGTGAAGTTGATTTTATTACCTGAAGAATAAACATCATCCCAATAAAAACTCCTTGAAGCTTGATTTCAAGGAGTTTTTTTATTGCCACAGAGGGCACAGAAGAACACAGAAACATTTCAGTGGATTACTGTGCCCTCTGTGGCAATAAATACTACTGCCTACTCTTCTCCATCGGCAATTCCGGCAATCGGCTCCATTCCTGTAAAGACCCGTCATAGATACGCATAGGATAACCCAATAAACGACCCGCTAAATAAACCACACTGGCGGTTTGTCCGATAAAACAATAACCGATCATTTCTTTATTCTTATCTGTATTCACCCGATCAAAATACTGTTGCAGCTCTGCTATAGGTTTGAAACGGGTAGTACTATCTATTAAATCAGGAAAAGGAAGGTTTAATGCTCCGGTAATATGTCCGTCGCGTGGATTCCCGGTCGGATCTCCATCATAAAATCGTTTCAAACGGGCATCTACTACTATTTTATCTTTCTTTAGCAATGCATCTTGTACGTAGCTTTTATCCACCAGTAATTTTGTAAGCTGAACCGTAAAATTGCCTTTATTGGTAATGGGCGAAGGTCCGGATACCAAAGTCAACCCCTCTTTTTTCCAGGCTTCCAATCCACCATCCAATAAGCTAACCCGATTATACAATCCCAAATGTTCTAGCGTGAGAAACATTCTCGCCGTAACTGTGATATCTGATTTGGTATACACTAAAACAACATGCGATTCTTTATTCACACCCAAAGACTGTAAAATACGATTGGCTATATCTGTAGCCGGCACATTGAAATTGCCTTCAGGAGAATGGGCCGCCAACCAGTCGGGCCATAAAAAACGAGCCCCTTCGATATGTTCTTTTTCGTAGTCAAGTCGGAGGAAATTCGTTTGCAGGATAACAATATCCTTATCTGCCTTATGTTCTTGCAGCCATTTTGCATTCACCAAAATCGGCACAGGAACCGGTTTGGCAAATAATGTTAGGGTACAGCAAAGAATGATGGCAAGTAATAATGATCGTCTCATAAGAATCGTATTAAAGTACAATCTACCAACTGTCTGTAAAAACAAAGTGCTAAAAAGTGTTCAATGGCATCCTCCCCCTTTTCACTTTTCACCTTTTCACTTTTCACTTTTGTCCGAAGGACTCCTACGGAGACTTTTCCCTACCTTGCAGCCTCAAAATATACCCATATGAGTTTTGGTACTTTCTCCTACCCCATTCCGGTCAATGAGCCCGTAAACAGTTATGCTCCCGGTACTCCTGAAAAAGCAGCTTTGAAAAAAGCCATTGCAGACCTCAAAAAGAAAACCTTAGATATTCCGATGTATATCGGTGGTAAAGCAGTAAAGACCGGCAAAAAAGTAGCCATCCACCCACCACATGAAATTGCGCATACATTGGGACATTTTCATGCAGGGGAAGAAAAACACGTAAACCAAGCGATTGACGCTGCATTAAAAGCCAAAGATGCCTGGACATCCATGAGCTGGGAGAACAGAGCGCATATCTTTTTAAAAGCTGCTGATTTGCTGGCGACTAAATATCGTTATGTGATGAATGCAAGTACGATGTTGGGTCAGAGTAAAAATGCTTATCAGTCGGAGATTGATAGCACTTGTGAGTTGATCGACTTCTTACGCTTCAATGTTCACTTTTTAAGTGAAATCTATAAGCAACAACCGGTATCTGCCCCCGGTATGCATAACCGCATGGAGTGGCGCGCGCTCGAAGGATTTGTGTTGGCAGTAACACCTTTCAACTTTACAGCCATTGGCGGTAATCTTCCTACCTCGGCTGCCATGTGTGGCAATGTGGTGGTATGGAAGCCGGCAAACACACAGATTTATTCTGCACAATTATTCATGCGTATACTAAAAGAAGCCGGATTGCCGGATGGCGTGATTAATTTGATTTATGTGGATGGTCCGACTATCGGAAAAGTATGTTTCAACCACCCTGAATTTGCTGGTGTACACTTCACAGGTTCTACAGGTGTGTTCAACAATATGTGGAAAGTAATTGGTGAGAATATCAGTAAGTATCGTTCTTATCCACGCATCGTTGGCGAGACAGGTGGTAAGGACTTTGTAATCGCGCATGCAAGCGCGAATGTTGATGCCGTAGTAACTGCATTGGCACGTGGCGCATTTGAATACCAAGGACAAAAATGTTCTGCTGCTTCTCGCGCTTATTTACCGGATAATATTGCTGCTGAAGTAAAACAAAAATTGGTAGCTACCTTGAAAACCATGAAAATGGGAACTGTGGAAGATTTTACCAATTTCATCAATGCCGTGATCGATGAAAAAGCATTCAACAGTATCACCAAATATATCGATGGTGCTAAGAAAGATAAAAAGGCAAAAATCATAGCCGGTGGAAACTACAGTAAGAAAGAGGGGTATTTCATTGAACCTACCATCATTGAAACTACAGATCCGAAATACAGAACCATGTGTGAAGAAATTTTTGGGCCGGTACTGACTATCTATACTTACAAAGCCAATGAATTTGAAAAGACATTGGATCTTGTTAATAATACGTCTGCATATGCGTTAACAGGTGCCGTTTTATCACAAGACAGAGCAGCCGTTGAGTTAGCCACCAATAAATTACGCAATGCAGCCGGCAACTTCTACATCAACGACAAACCAACAGGAGCTGTTGTAGGACAACAACCATTTGGCGGCGCACGCGCATCAGGCACCAATGATAAAGCAGGAAGTATGCTGAATCTTTATCGTTGGTTAAGCGCCAGAACCATCAAAGAAACCTATAACCCTCCGGTGGATTATAAATATCCGTTTATGAACGAATCTTAGGATGATGTCGGATGTCAGATGTCTGATGTCTGATGTCTGATTTTGACTTTTGACTTTTGACTTTTGACTTTTGAATAAACAAAAAGGGAGATGCCACACTTATTGCGACATCTCCCTTTTTTTCGTTTTCCTCTCTCTTGAATCTTTGATTCTTCCTTGAACCTTGTTTCTTCTTTCTTGTCTCTTATTTCAATTATTTTGGCAACACAACACTATCAATCACATGAATCACACCATTACCTGCTTTCAGATCAGTAGCAGTTACGGTAGATACACCACCATTCTCATCTGTCAGGATTACTTTACCATCTTTTAAAGAAGCAGTTAAAGAACCGCCGCTTACAGTTTTTACTACCACTTTACCTTTACCATCTTGAATGGCTTTTACAACAGCAGCAGCATCCAAATTACCTGCCACCACATGGTAAGTCAGAATTTTGGTCAACTGTGCTTTGTTTTCTGGCTTCAATAAACTTTCTACAGTACCGGCAGGCAACTTACTAAAAGCATCATTCACAGGAGCAAATACAGTAAATGGTCCGGCACCCTGTAATGTTTCAACCAGTCCAGCAGCTTTCACCGCAGCTACTAATGTGCTGTGCGCTTTAGAACCAACAGCTACATCTACTACAGTTTGTTGAGCAGATACAGTAACAAATGCACCCATCAGCAATGCGATGGCAAAAGAGAAAAATTTCATTTTCATGTTTTTAGTTTTTATAGTATGTGTGGACTATTACATGTGCCATCATTAAACAGTTCAATTAAAATTTTCTTTTTTAATTTTTTAACAGGCCTGTTGAAGGTTTCAGGATTTTTGAGTGTATGGGTTAAACAGTGGGTGCTAGGTGCTAGGTGCTAGGTGCTAGGTGCTAGGTGCTAGGTGCTAGGTGCTAGGAAAAAACTTCTTCCTAAAAAAATATATTGTGGTAGCCTAACTTTATTTCTCATACAGATCAGACATCAGACATCAGACATCAGACATCTGCGATCTGCCTCAACTTTCTTCCTCAAAAAATGTTATTTTAGAATAAAAACAATTCCAAATGGCCATTCCAACTTTAGCATTGATTGGGGCGCTGCGCGAGACTGCAAAGCGATTAGAAGAAGGAGCACAATACGCATGGGGAAATCATGGCTCCTGTAACTGTGGAAACTTATTACAAGTTATTACAGATTTGTCCAAAGAAGAAATTCTCACTTATGCCCATACAGGTATCGGAGAATGGACAGAATTAGCAGAAGAATATTGTGGTGTTACAGATGCGCCTATCAGTTTATTATTGAAAAAATTGCAGGATACCGGACTAACACCCACTGATATCCACAACCTCGAATACTTGGAGGACAGAACTGTATTGAATGCTTTACCGGGTGGTTTTCGTTGGTTAAAGCGAAATCAACGAGCTGATGTAATCCTGTATTTTAAAACTTATGCCGATCTCCTGGAGGAGCAACTTATTGCACAGATACCATTGCCTTCCTTCAATTTGAAGGGTGAACCAAGTGCAGAAGTAGCCTACTAATTGATCTTCAAAATCATTGACCCGGTTACCAAAAACATGTAATCGGGTTTGTTTTGCCATATAGACCCTGAATTTCAAGGGATTCCACAGCCTGAGTCTCTTACCCACCCTACTGACATTTTTGGGTTTTAACCCCTATATTTGCTCCTCAAAATTTGACCAAGTGCCGACTAAATTCTCAAAAGAAACTTATCTCTACTGGTATGAGCTGATGCAGCTGATTCGCCAGTTTGAATTGAAAGCCGAGGAAATGTACAAAATGGCGGGTAAGATCCGCGGTTTCTTCCATGCCTATATTGGACAGGAAGCCATCGCTGCAGGATGTATGACTGCTACCCAACCCGATGACCCATTCATTACTGCATATCGCGATCATGGATTAGCACTCGCAAAAGGTGTTAGTGCCAACGCATGTATGGCTGAACTGTATGGTAAAGCAACTGGTTGTGCGAAAGGAAAAGGTGGAAGCATGCACTTCTTTAGCTTGGAGAATAAATTTTTTGGTGGACATGGTATTGTAGGTGCCCAAATTGGAACCGGCGCCGGATTGGCATTTGCTGAAAAGTACAAAGGCACACAAAATGTAGTGCTTTGTTATTTTGGTGATGGTGCTGCCAGACAAGGGATGCTGCATGAGACTTTTAACCTTGCCATGACCTGGAAATTGCCGGTGATCTTTATTTGCGAGAACAATAATTACGCGATGGGTACTTCTATTGAACGTACCAGTAACGTAACCGATATTTATAAATTGGCTGATGCTTATGATATGCCCGCTGATAAAGTTGATGGCATGACTGCCGAAGCGGTACATGAAGGTATTGCAAGAGCCGTAAAAAGAGCACGTGCCGGCGAAGGTCCAACCCTGCTGGAAATGAAGACCTATCGCTACAAAGGTCACTCCATCTCCGATCCTCAGAAATATCGTTCTAAGGAAGAAGTAGATGAATACAAAGAGCAGGATCCTATTTCCAAGGTACGTACCACCATTCTCGAAAATGGTTTTGCAACTGAAGAATTTCTGAATGATATCGATAAACGCATTGATGCTGTGGTAGAAGAAAGCGTACGCTTTGCAGAAGAAAGTCCATGGCCCGATGACAGTGAAGTATTGAAAGATGTGTACATCGATCAGAACTACTCTTTTATTGTTGATTAATTTTTTTTAGAAATATATCCCATTCAAAAAACGAACAACTAACTAACATGAGTGATAAGCATGAAGTGATGCAAGACAACCAAGCTCTGGCGAAAGCACAAGGATTTTGGCAACAATATCAAAAAATCATCATTGGCGGTATTGCCGCTGTTGTGATTGGTTTTGGTGGCTGGTATGCATACAGTGAATTTATTGTGAAGCCCAAAGAAGAAAAAGCGGCTGAAGCCCTTTTCAAAGCAGAAGAATATTTCAGAATAGATTCTTCCAATCTGGTGTTGAATGGCGATGGTCAAAGTCGCGGTGCGTTGTATGTGATCAAGAATTTTGGGGGTACAAAAGCTGCCAACCTCGCTCACTACTATGCAGGTATCAGTTACCTAAAGCTAGGCGACTTCAACAACGCTGTTAAGTACTTAAAAGATTTCTCAACCGATGCACAACAAGTTCAATTACTGGCTTATGGTGCATTGGGTGATGCTTATGCTGAACAAGGCAAAACAGATGATGCTGTTAACTATTACAAAAAAGCAGGAACTATTTTCGAAAAAGACGACAATAATTCTGCTGAATACCTGTTTCGCGCAGCGCTTTTATTGGAAACAAAAGGAAAAACAGCTGAAGCATTGGAAATCTTCAAAAATATTCAGGCGAAATTTCCTAAGACTGATAAAGGTTTTCAAGCAGACAGATATATCTATCGTTTAAGCATTGAAAAAAACGATTTGGGAGCTAACTAATGGCAACAAAAGGAAATACTTCATTAAACAAAGGCATCCCCGTTATAAAGGATGCCTTTGTTGTTATCGTAAAAACCGAGTGGAACGCACATATCATTAATAAACTGGAAGCAGGTGCCAAGAAGGTTTTAAAAGAACAAGGTGTCAGTTGTAAAACACTGGTTGTACCCGGTGCTTTTGAAATTCCATTCGCCGTAAAAAATCATTACGCATACAGCCCTCAACCACCGGATGCCTATATTACTTTAGGAACCATCATTCGGGGTGATACTCCGCATTTTGATTATGTGTGTAAAGCTGTAACCGATGGCGTTGTTCAATTGAACCTTACCCTCGATGTTCCTGTTGTATTTGGTGTATTAACCGTAGACAATGAAACACAAGCCATCGAAAGAATAGGTGGCGCACATGGTCATAAAGGTGAAGAAGCAGCCATCACTGCTATCAAAATGATGGCACTGAATCGTAAATTGAGGAATCAAAAGTAAAAAATGCAAGTTCAGTTATTTGTACCCTGCTTTGTAGATCAATTGTATCCAACTGTTGCTTTCAATATGGTGAAAGTATTGGAAAAAGCAGGATGTACAGTTACTTATAACGCCAATCAAACCTGTTGTGGCCAGCCCGCATTCAATGCGGGTTTTTGGGGAGAAGCAAAAGATGTTTGTAATAAATTCATTCAGGACTTTAGTGGATCTGATTATATCGTTGCACCGAGTGCCAGTTGTGTAGGTTTTGTAAAAAACTACTACCAAAAGTTGTACGAGTCTTCCGCACAACAACAAACAGCGAAAAAACTGTCTGAAAGAATTTATGAGTTATCCGACTTTTTAGTCAATGTATTAAAAGTCGAAGATCTCGGTGCTCAATTCAATGGAAAAGTAACCTATCATGATAGCTGTGCAGCCCTTCGCGAATGTAAGATCAAAGAAGAGCCTAGAAAATTATTGCGTCAGGTCAAGGGACTTGAACTGATTGAAATGGCAGACAATGAAACCTGTTGCGGTTTTGGTGGAAGCTTTGCCGTGAAGTTTGAACCCATCAGCATTGCGATGGGTGATCAGAAAATTACAAACGCTTCCGCTACCGAAGCTGAATATATCATCAGCACCGATATGAGTTGTTTGATGCATATTGATGGTTGTATCAAACACAAAGGAAGTGGATTACAAGTATTACATCTGGCAGATGTATTAGCATCATTTGATTGATCATAAAATATTCAAGGTATTATGGCATACTGGCTTATTAAATCAGAACCCTTCAAATACAGTTGGGAACAATTTGAAAAAGATGGTAGCACTTTTTGGGATGGCGTGAGAAACTACGCTGCTAGGAATAATTTACGCGCCATGAAAAAAGGAGACCTAGCTTTCTGGTACCATAGCAATGAAGGACTTGAAATCGTAGGCATTGCCAAAGTGATCAAAGAAGCATATCCCGACCCTACCATTGATGATGAAACATGGTCAGCGGTTGACTTCGCTCCTGCTAAGAAATTAAAGAAACCGGTTGGACTGGCACAAATCAAAAGTGATAAACGTTTGGCAAATATGGCACTGGTTCGATTAGGAAGGTTATCTGTGCAACCGGTGACAGATGAAGAATGGAAAATCATCATGGAACTCTCCGGAACCAAATAAATACTCAGCGTAACTCCTTTTCTCTTGTTCGCTGCGGTATACTTTTCACCGCTGAGAAAGAAGAACGCAGAGGTATCGCAGAGTGTATTGTATAAATTCAGTGAAGCATGGGAAAGAAACTGAAATTGGTGGTACTTACAGGCGCAGGCATTAGTGCAGAAAGTGGTATCAAAACCTTTCGCGATAGCGATGGCTTATGGGAAGGATATGATGTATATGAAGTCGCATCACCACGTGGATGGAAAAAGAATCCGGAACTGGTGCTGGAATTTTACAACCAACGACGCAGGGATATCGCCCAAGCCCTTCCCAATGATGCACACAAAGGATTAGCGGATTTAGAACAAGATTTTGATGTACATATCATCACGCAAAACATTGATGACTTACATGAAAGAGGTGGTAGCACCAAGGTACTCCATCTACATGGTGAGATTTTTAAAATGAGAAGTGAGCAGGATGAATCTTTGATCTACCCCATTCATAACGATATTAAACCAGGTGATACAGCTGAAGACGGACATCAGCTTCGTCCATTCATTGTTTGGTTTGAAGAACCTGTTCCCAAAATTGCTGAAGCAATCGAAATTACGCGCAGTGCGGACATTTTTGTTGTCATAGGTACATCACTGGTAGTATATCCTGCTGCCGGATTATTAGACTATGTTCATCGATCTATACCGAAATATATCATTGATAAACAAATACCGGCTGTTGATACTGCTTTCATAACACCTATACAAGCAACAGCGTCGGAGGGGGTGAAAACCTTGCAACAGGTATTGCTCAAGAAATAAGAAACAAGAAAACTCCAAGCTACAAGCCACAAGGATAGTTCTAAACATCTATGTTTTAATTAGCCAATACGCAATTTCAAATAGCGTCGGACAGAAGTCCGCCGGAAAAGAGTTGTGGCTTGTAGCTTTCTTGTATCCTGTATCTTAATTCTTGAATCTTCCTTGTGTCTTGTTTCCTTGTTTCTTGTTTCCTATTTTTTATTTAAAAAAGATATACCCAATCACAATCGCCATCACCACTCCTAACAAATCTGCCAGCATTCCTGCCCAGATGGCGTAGCGAACTTTTTTGATACCTACACTACCAAAGTACAACGCGATGATATAAAAAGTAGTATCAGCCGAACCTTGAAAAGTAGATGCGAGTTTACCGGCAAAGGAATCAGGTCCATATACCTGCATTACATCCAACATCAATCCGCGGGCACCACTGCCACTAAAAGGTTTCATAATAGCTACCGGTAAAGCAGGTGTAAACTCTGTGTTCATTCCTGTTTGCATGAGTACCCATGAAATGCCTTCAACGATATAGCCCAGTGCGCCACTATCACGGAAGATGCGAATGGCTACCAACATGCCTACCAGATAAGGTAGTATTTTGAGGATCACATCAAAGCCTCCTTTTGCCCCATCAATAAATGCGTCGAATACATTTACTTTTTTCCATACACCTCCGAGTATAATGGATACAACGATCACCAATAACAATAAGTTGCCTGTGATTCTACTGAATATTTCTTTTTCAGAAGGTCCCATGGATTGTACCCAATACAACATCAATGCAACCAAACCCAATAAGGCCCCGATCCATCCAAATAGAACTTTATCCCATTTTAGTTTCTGCCAGAATCCAACAATAAAAATAGATGCCAATGTGGTGCAAATCGTAGCCAACACCAATGGAATAAACACACTCGCCGATTCTTTCGATCCCGATGCCAAACGATAAGAGATGATTGTTAACGGGATCAGTGTAAGTCCACTCGTATGCAATACCAAAAACATGATCTGCGCATTGGATGCTTTATCCTTTTCCGGATTAATGGATTGCAGACTTTCCATCGCTTTTAAACCAAAAGGAGTAGCAGCATTATCAAGCCCCAACATATTCGCACTAAAATTCATGACCATTTGTCCCATAGCAGGATGCTTATCCGGAACACCCGGAAACAGTCTTTTCATGAAAGGATTCAGTATACGTGCCAACCAATTGATAGCACCTGCTTTTTCGGCAATACTCATCAATCCCAAAAAGAAGACCATGGCACCAGTCAAAGGGAATGCCACATCCACCACAGAACTTTTAGCACTGTCAAACATCCCATCCACTAGTGTCTTAAATATCTCTGTATCATTCAAAAAAATGAACTTATACAACGCAATCACAAATGCAATGACAAAAAATGCGATCCATACAATATTGAGTGCCATGGGAATGAATTATGGGGTGAATATAGGGAGAAAAGCAGATAGCTGATAGTTCATGGCGTATAGTAAATAGCAGATAGTAAATGGCGTATAGTTTATGGTTAATAGCATAAAAATCTATTTTAGCGTTACTTAAACGTACTTATATCTAGAAAAATGACGAACCCCTTCCTACTATAAGCTATGACCCATTAGCCATTAGCTATTCTCTACGCTAACCCACAAAAGCCTATATTTGCGGCTCGAAAAAAAGATGTATGGCTTTACAAGCAGGTATCGTGGGATTGCCCAATGTGGGAAAATCGACCCTTTTTAATGCAGTGAGTAACAGTGCTAAGGCGCAGGCGAGTAATTATCGTTTCTGTACCATTGAGCCCAATGTTGGATTGGTGGATGTTCCGGATGAGCGTTTGGCTAAACTGGCCGAATTGGTGGTTCCTAATAGGATTGTTCCTACGCAAATGGAGATCGTGGATATTGCCGGATTGGTAAAAGGCGCCAGTAAGGGCGAAGGCTTAGGTAATAAATTCCTAGGCAATATCCGTGAAGTGGATGCTATTATCCATGTGATCCGCTGTTTTGAGGATGAAAATGTATTACGTGAAGAAGGGGCGATTAATCCGGTGAGTGATAAAGAAATCATTGATACAGAGCTGCAGTTGAAAGACCTGGAAAGTGTAGAGAAGAAAATGCAGCGTGTAGAGAAGATGGCGCGTGTTGGAACCGATGTAAAAGCAAAAGCTGAATTTGAGATCCTCTCTCGTTGTAAAGCACATTTGGAAACTGGTAAGAGTATTTATTCACTGGGATTATCCAAAGAAGAAAAAGTAGCGGTCGCTGATTTATTCTTGCTTACCGACAAACCTGTATTGTACGTAGCAAATGTAGATGAAGCCAGTATGCATACCGGCAATAAGTTTTCAGAGCAACTGAAAGAAGCCGTAAAACATGAAGGTGCTGAAGTGATTGTGATGTGTAACAATATTGAAGCACAAATTGCCGAAATGGAATCTGATGAAGATAAGCAGATGTTCATGGAAGAATACAAAATGACGGAACCTGCTTTGAACAGATTGATTCGCAGTGCTTATAAATTACTGAACCTCGATACTTATTTCACAGCCGGTGTTCAAGAGGTTCGTGCCTGGACCATCCTCAAAGGTTGGAAAGCTCCGCAAGCTGCAAGCGTTATCCATACAGACTTTGAAAAAGGATTTATCAAGGCAGAAGTAATTGCTTACGATGATTTTATCAAGTATGGCAGTGAAGCTGCTTGCCGTGATAATGGTCGATTAAGAATTGAAGGAAAAGAATACATCGTAAAAGACGGCGATGTGATGCATTTCCGATTCAACGTATAACCCCTCCGCGCAAACTCAGCGTCCTCTTGTTCTCTGCGGTTTCTTACCCTAATCATGAACCGCAGAGAACGAGAGCAATGGAGGTTACGCAGAGATTTGGTAATTTTATTTATGATTAGCTTGTCTATCTGGGAGAAAGAATCTTTTTACACCCCTCAGGATATTGTTATTGTTGGTGCAGGACTGATGGGTCTTTGGACGGCCTATGAACTCAAGAAAAGAAGTCCACAATTACAGATTACCATTGTAGAACGCAATACAACCCCATTAGGTGCATCTACCCGTAATGCCGGTTTTGCTTGTTTTGGAAGTCCCACAGAGTTAATGAGCGATATGGAAACCATGGGCATAGATGAAATGCTGCGTATTGTAGAACTGCGTTATAAAGGCATTGAAAAGATCAAGTCTCATTTTACCGAAAGCACTATTGATTACGAATACTGTGGTGGTTATGAATGCATCAACCAAGATTCGAGATATTGGTATGCTTTTGATGACAGAGTGAGTCAGTTGAATAAGCTTTTGAAAGATATCACAGGACAGCGATCCATTTTTAAATATGCCGGACAGAAAATGTCCGGATTAGGTTTGATGGGTTTTGATGTATTGGTAGAGAATAGTTCTGAAGCCGCTTTACACAGTGGCAAATTGGTGCAGGCATTAACTCAACTGGTTCGTTCATCAGGCGTGAATATATTGGATGGTTTTTGTGTACACAGTTGGGAAGCAGATCCGGATCGGGCAATGATCACGAGTACGAAAGGAATTACGATCGCATCTAAAAAACTCATCTTTTGTACTAACGGATTTACAGATGACTTATTGAATCAGTCACTTGTTGAGCCTGGTAGAGGACAGATCATTTTAACAACACCTATCCCCCATCTCCCCATGAAAGGTACGTTTCATTTTGATGAGGGATTTTATTATTGGCGACATTTAGGAGATCGAATATTACTTGGCGGTGCTAGAAACATGGATTTTGATGCTGAGCAGACGCTGGATATGGACGGTTCTGAAACGATCAAAAATGCATTGATGGATTTTTTGAGAACACATTTGCATCCTTCCCTGTCATTTGAGATCGCAGATTCCTGGAGTGGTATCATGGGATTTACCAAGGATAAAAAACCTTATCAGGGACGTACTGAACAGGGCTATTATGTAGCATTGGCTTGTAATGGAATGGGAGTGGCTTTAACACCCATGATTGCGGAACAGATAACCACTACTGTTTTGCAGGATTTTTAACGGAATACTATTATTAACCTGTTGGCGGAGTTGATTTTTAAGAATATGGGACAAAAGATGTTGTGAAGTTGTCTTAGTTAGTGACCAAACTTCCTAAAATAACATGCACAACATCCGCTCAAATTTCATTAAAATTCTCAAAGTTGTAAAGGAAATTCTTAGTGAGCAAATCAATGAGAAAGGAAACTATACGAGACGAGGAACAGTGCCAAAGTTCTCTGACATAGAAGTGATAGCATTAAGCCTTACATCTGAATGTTTAGTTATAGATAGCGAGAATCTTTTGTTTTCAAAATTAGCTACAGAATATGTAGGTGATTTTGATAATTTAATTAGCAGGAGGCAATATAATGATCGTAGAAAATCGCTTTTTGAGAAAACTGAAATAGCTCGAAAGTCAATGGCAGAGAGGCTCAACAAGCAATCTTATGTTTTTGCAATAGACTCAATGCCCTTGGAGATATACAAAATTTCAAGGGGACAAAGAAACCAAATGGGAAAGGAATCAA
>JACBFI010000046.1 GCA_013391385.1 Sediminibacterium sp. Gen4
GCCACCCAAAGGTGTTTACCGCTCATTGAGACAATTAACGAGGGAAAGAGACCAGGTAGTGGTCACCAGAACGATTGCGAAGAATCAGTTACATGCTGAAGAAGCAGAAGCTTATCCGAATAAGAGATCAATAGCTAGGACCAAAAAACATATTGCTTTTTTAGACAAACAGGAACAAGAGATCAAAGAAGAGTTGGCTCAAATGATCAAAGAGGATGAGGAAGTAAAAAGAATAGTGGTGCTTCTATGTTCCCTTCCGGGAATAGGATTATTAACAGCGGCAACAATATTGGGTGAAACCAATGGGTTTGATTTAATCAGAAATAAAAGACAGCTGGCCAGCTATGCCGGACTTGATGTAAAGGAGAAACAATCGGGCACATCGGTCAAAGGCAAGCCAAGGATATCTAAAAAGGGAAACAGGTATTTACGAAAAGCAATGCATTTACCGGCTCTTACAGCTATACGGCATGATGAACGCTTTAAAGCCATATTTGCTCGTATTGTATCAAAGCATGGTATTAAAATGAAAGCTGCTGTTGCTATACAAAGGAAATTATTAGAAATGGCATACACGCTATACAAAAAACAGGAAAAATATAACCATGAATATCTAACTAAAAGTGAGGGTAAAATAGCGATTGAAATGCAAGATCTGTCTATAAAAAATTAGAGGAGTACCATAAAGGGAACTCCCCTAAACAGGCTGGTATAAAACCGCCTAAAGAACAAAATTAAAAAGATTAATCAAAACTTTGTTTCTTAACACAGAATCTCTGTGGTTGTAACATCTTACATTTACAACCACTAACGAGAAAACATTGAACGAGCAATCAACAGGCGTAAAAAAAAGCTGGCCATACATTTTATTCACCAATCTTACTTTTTATGTACTCATTGCCATTATTGCAGGAGTACTACTTGGACATTATTTCCCTGCTACCGCCATCAAAACCGAATGGATTGGAAAGACTTTTGTTGATATCATCAAACTCTTTATTGCACCTATTATCTTTTTAACCATCGTGTTGGGCATCAGTAGTATTGGCAACTTGAAGAAAGTTGGTCGCATTGGTATCAAATCACTGATATATTTTGAAATTGTTACCACATTGGCTTTAGGTATCGGTATTGTAGTGGCATTGATTGTACAACCAGGGAATATCGATAGAACAGGATTACAATTACAAGATGCCAGTAAGTATACCCATCAAGCAGGAAGCAGTTTTAGCTGGTCTGCATTTTTTAAATCCAATCTCACTTTACAGGTATTGGCGATAGCCATTGTGATAGGAATCATTCTCAACTACTCAAAACACAGACTGAAGATCATTCATTGGCTTGGAAGAATAGCACATTATGTTTTCCTGGCATTGAAATATGTCATGTACCTGGCACCCTTGGGTGCTTTTGGTGGTATGGCATTTACAGTGGGGAAATTTGGACTACACACTTTAATCCCATTAGGAAAACTGATGGCATGTGTATACCTCACCATGTTTGTATTCATCTTTTTTGTGTTGGGCAGCATCATGCGATATTATGGATTCAGGATCGGATCCTTTTTAAAATCCATCAAAGAAGAATTATTAATTGTATTAGGCACCTCTTCTTCTGAAGCGGCACTGCCTTCCATCATGCGAAAGCTCGAAAAAATGGGATGCAGTAAATCGGTGGTGGGATTGGTGATCCCAACAGGTTATTCATTTAATCTGGATGGCACATCTATCTACTTATCCATGGCCGCCATTTTTCTTGCACAACTGTACAATATTCATTTGAGTCCGGGTGAGCTATTAACGATTTTATTGGTACTCATGCTCACCTCCAAAGGAGCAGCAGGTGTTACCGGTAGTGGATTTATTGTACTGGCTTCTACCCTTGCAGCCATTAAAACCATTCCACTTGAGGGACTTGCATTCTTACTCGGCGTAGATAAATTCATGAGTGAAGCCAGGGCTATTACCAACATCATTGGCAACGGGGTTGCTACTTTGGTGATTGCGAAGAGTGAGAAAGAGTACGTTGAAGAAGATGTATGATGGCAGATATTAGATTTCTGATGTCGGATGTCTGATATTTGAATTGACAAAGCTAGTTATCCTGAGAGTAGCGAAGGATGGAACGCAGATCTTTATGATTAGTTATGATGGGTCATGATGTATCATAACTAATCATAAAAATCTGCGACCCATCAAAAAGCTTAAAAACTTTCTAAAAGTTACGGAGCTTTCAAAAGTTAATTCACGGCTCTTTTATTTTTTAATTCACAACAACGCCCAGATAATCTTTTGATTAAAACGAAGGATAGAACAGACTGAAACGAGGGGTCAATATAGTCTTTCTAAGACCCCTTTTCTTTTCACTAAATTTTTATAATCCCACTGGATATCAATTGCTTTTTTGAGCCAACGTTTGAGGTCTTTGGTGTTGACCTCTTCAACAGAACTGTATCTTTTTTCTGCAGCTTTGAATTTACCTTCTTTTTGCAAGCCATCTTCTTCAAATGATTGTCCACTCCAGAATAACAATCGAATACCCCCTTTCAACTTACTATATCCCACAATAGGATTTCCATCTAAGAACCAAACGGGATGTGCGTGCCAGATTTTACTTTCTGCTTTTTTCAATACCCCATCAATTTCTTGAGCTAACAAATCACAAATAGATTGTTCTGCAGGTGACTGTTGTTGGTTGTAAGAAACTATATCGGGATGCATATATTGATTTTTAAAATTTAAGATACTAAAATATCTTTTGTGGGATGTTGTTATTATGGGACGCAGATTTTTATGATTTGTTATGATTTTATATGCACTATCATAACCCATCATAAAAATCTGCGTCCTATCCTACTCGCTTATCACTGTATGGCTATATTTGATTCCTAGCAATACCGCCATGAAAAAAATCATCTGCTACTCCGTACTCTTTTTATTCTTACAAACCATTGTTACTGCACAAAAGAAACCAACCGGCAACCCTGTCATTGAAGGCTGGTATGCAGATCCCGAAGGAGTGATTCTTAATAAACAATATTGGATCTTCCCTACTTTCTCTGCCAAGTACAAAGACCAGGTTTTTCTTGACGCATTCTCTTCTAAAGACCTTGTGAACTGGACAAAACATCCTCGTGTCATCGACACATCTATCATCAAATGGGCCTACATGGCGATGTGGGCACCATCGATTGTGGAAAAAGACAATCGTTATTATTTATTCTTCTCTGCCAATGATATCCAAAGCAAAAAAAGAAACGGTGAAAAAGATGACCATAATGGTGGTATTGGTATTGCTGTTGCCGACAAACCTGAAGGTCCGTACAAAGATCATTTGGGCAAACCATTGATCAACCAATTTTATAATGATGCACAACCTATTGATCAATATGTGTTCAAAGACTCAGACGGACAATACTATATCCTCTACGGCGGTTGGGGACGTTGTAATATCGGCAAACTGAATGCAGACTTTACCGCTCTTGTTCCATTCGCGGATGGAACATTGGTGCGTGAAATCACACCTAAAGGATATGTTGAAGGTCCAACAGCCTTTATTCGTAAAGGCATTTATTACCTCATGTGGTCAGAAGGTGGATGGACAAATGGCACATACAAAGTTGCGTATGCCAGGGCGAATTCCATCTTTGGTCCGTTTGAAAGAGAAACAACCATACTCGAAGCCGACAGTAGCATTGCCACTGGCGCCGGACATCATTCCGTACTCAATATTCCCGGCACCGATGAATGGTACATCGTGTATCATCGCAGACCCATTCCCAATCTGGATAGAGACCATCGGGTAACTTGTATTGATCGATTGTACTTCAATGAAGATGGAAGCATACGACCTGTGAAGATGACGTTTGAGGGAGTGAGAAGGAGGATGGATTAATCGCAGATGTCGGATATCTGATTTTAATGAAATGTAGAATATAATGTATCATGATCAATCATGACGATCATGTCCACCAGATTTCTGGGAGAAAATCAGTGTTCAATTCTGCTATTTTTTAGAGAACACTATTAAAAACTTTTGGAAAGTAACGGAACTTTTCAAAAGTTGATTCGAGAAGGTAAAGGATTGGGGACATTACAGTGCTCAATCCGAAACAAATACTTCTATTATTTTGCTCCGTCTCTTTTGGTATAAAATGTATGTGTGTATATAAATAATATAATTACCCTAGTACCCTAATGCCCATTTTCATACAAGGAAGTACTATGGCTACTTCATTTTATAAGGATATAGAGAAGTGAATAGTTATACGCAAGTATTCAACCTGTGAAGAATACAACTAATAGTTTCCATCGTATAACAAAAGGCATTTTTTGTAAGATAGTTTTACATGTTCAACCGTTATCATCAATTCAAAGTGGTTGGAACAATTAAATTATGAGAAAAAAACTATCAAAGATCTTTCATATCATTTTCCCATTTAGGAAAATTGATTCTCGAATGACAACGCTAAAAATGCTTATTCTTCCTGTACTGATCCTGCTTTCAGCGGGATGCAAAAAAACGGTAGAAGAAACAGGCACTGTTGGTATTTGTCCTGAAGTTTTATCTACCAGTCCAGCAAATGCTGCTACCGGTGTTAACTTAAATAGCAGTGTTACAGCTACTTTTAATGAAGCATTAGATCCTGCTTCTGTAACCGCAACAACATTCATTGTAACGAAAGGATCTGTACCTGTTGCAGGCGTGCTAAGCTATTCAGGCGTTACTGCAACTTTTACGCCAACAGGCGATCTATCACCTAATACAGTATATACAGGCAGACTTACTACGGGTATTAAAGATCCAGCAAAAAATGCAATGATTGCCGATTTTGTGTGGAGTTTTACTACAGGTGCAGGTCCTGATATTATACCTCCAACTGTAACTTCTACTGATCCTGCAAATGCAAGTATTGGTGTAGCACTGAATAAAAAAATAAGTGTTGCATTTAGTGAAACAATGGACTCATTATCTGTAACTAAAAGTTTTACATTGGCAAATACAACTGCAGGAGGAAGCAATGTAATTGGATCTGTTTCTTATACAGGCTTAACGGCTGTATTTTTACCTACTGATGATTTATTACCCAATACGACCTATGCAGGAACTATTTCGACTGTTGCAAAAGATCTTGCAGGTAATGCATTGGTAGCAAACTATGTATTTAATTTTACTACAGGTGCTGCTCCCGATATTACCCGTCCGGTTGTTACTGCTACCATTCCAACCAATACAGCTACTAATGTTCCGCTTAACACAAAGTTATCGGCTACATTTAGTGAAGCGATGGATCCTGCAACTATATCAAATTCCAGTTTTAGATTAAATCAGGGTTCGACCGCTATTCCTGGTACCGTTACTTATACCGGTATGATTGCAACATTTGCACCTAGTTCTAATCTTACACCCAATACGGTTTATACAGCTACTATCACACAAGCTGCAACTGACCTTGCAGGAAATGCAATGTTGGTCGATTATGTTTGGTCATTTACTACGGGTGCAGCTCCTGATGTAGTTCGTCCTACTGTCATTAGTACAGATCCGGTAAATAATGCTACAGCTGTTTCTTTTGACAAAAAAATCACTGCAACATTCAGCGAAGTGATGGACCCATTATCAATTAATACACAAACATTTACATTAAGAAATGGAAATACAGCTGTATTAGGTACCGTTACTTATAATGGTCTTGTTGCAACATTTTCACCATTAGCTAATCTTGCAGCAGCCACAGTTTATACTGCAAGCATATCGACCAGTGCCCGAGATCTGGCAGGTAATACCATTGCATCTGCGTATAGTTGGTCATTTACTACAGCAGCAGCTCCTGATGTTTTAAGACCTACCATTATCTCTACAGACCCTACTAATAATGCAACGGGTGTAACACTGAATAAAGTAATTACTGTTACATTCAGTGAACCCATGAATCCTACTTCCATTAATGCTTCTTCCTTTCTGGTTAGAGTTGGAGCAGTTACCATTCCTGGAACTATAACATATTCAGGAGTAGTAGCAACATTTACTCCAACTTCCCCCCTTCAAGCCAGTACAAACTATGTTGCCAACATAACAACAGCAGTTAGAGATGTTGCAGGTAATACACTTGCTGCTAATTATTTGTGGAATTTTACCACACTTACACCTCCACCATCATTGGGCAGTGCAGCATCCTTTGGTGCGTTTGGTGGTAGTGCAGGAGTAACGAATCAAGGATTAAATACAGTCATCAATAATGGTGGTTTGGGCACTACTGGTGCTTCAACTCTGGTAACAGGATTTCATGATGGATTAACAGGTGATGTCTACACTGAAACACCATTAAACAAAGGAAATGTAACAGGTGGTATTTTTACAGCTCCCCCTGCTCCCGGAACATCCACATCATTCAATAAAGCAACACTGGCTCAATCTGATGCTACTACAGCCTTTAATAGTATTTCTCCTGCATCTAAACCTGGAGGAATAGATCCCGGCGCTGGCGAATTAGGAGGTTTAACACTGGCTCCAGGTATCTACAAATCTGCCAGTGGAACTTTTAAAATTAGTAATGGCAATCTGGTATTAGATGCCAAAGGCGATCCGAATGCAGTATGGATTTTTCAAACTGATGCAGGATTAACCGTTGGTATTGCCGGACCTGCAGGCGCACGAAGTGTTACCATGATCAATGGTGGTCAGGCAAAAAATGTTTTCTGGTATGTAGGAAGTTCTGCTACTATTAATGGTGCAGGTGGTGGAATTATGTCGGGCAACATTATTGCTGCACAAGGAGTTACATTCTCTACCGCAGGAAATGCAGTTCAGACTGTATTAAATGGTCGTGCCCTTTCTTTAAATGCTTCAGTAACGATGGTGAATACCACCATTAATGTTCAATAAATAATAGCTCCCGTCAGAATCGAATTGATTCTGACGGGTTCATTTAACAGCCAATCTTAAATAACGAATTATGTTACACTTTTATAAATTTTCTCAAAAACTCATACTGTTTTTACTAATTGTGAGTGGTTTAAGTATTTCAGCGTCTGCGCAAAAAACAAATCGTGTTCAACCCACATGGTGGTTCGGACAATCGGGGGCGCTTAACTTCAACAACTATAGAGGTACTACACAAATGCTGAATAGTAATTTGAGTGTTCCTACTGCCTTTCATAAAGGCAATAGTGTTCGCCCTTATATTTCACTATTAACTGAATATCGCCCTAATAAAACAGTTGGTGGTATGCTGAATATAGCTTGGGACAATCGTGGCGGTGAATTTAATACCGTTATAGCACCATGTAACTGTCCAGCCGACCTTTCAACCGGTCTTAGTTATTTAGCGATTGAACCCAGTTTAAGACTAGCACCTTTCTCTTCCGCTTTTTATGTATTTGTAGGGCCAACACTTGGTATTAATTTATCAAAAGCATTTGTATACAAACAAGATAAACAAGTAGATGTAAGAGAAGACTGGAGTGATATCCGTAAGACTGTTTTTTCTGCACAAGCAGGTCTGGGTATTGATATTCCCGTATCTGCCAAAAACAGCGAAACACAAATGACAATATCACCTTTCGCTTCTTTTCAATCAGACTTGGGAAATTCACCCCGTACTGTTGAAACATGGTCCAACTATACAATCCGTACAGGAATTGCTTTAAAGTTCGGAACTAAAAAATCTGCTTTGAAAAAAGTTCCTGATGCAATGGTTGCAACCCCTGTGGTGGTGGTACAAGAAAAGCCGGTGACAGTAATTGCTGAAAAAGATATACTCTTTACCGTACGTGCTCCTAAAGTAGTACCTGCACAAAGACAAGTAAAAGAAACCTTCCCTTTAAGAAATACTATATTTTTTGATATGGGATCAAGCAATATTCCATCCAGATATGTACAACTCAATCGTACACAAGCTGCTGCTTTTAGAGAAGAAGGCTTACAACAAAATCAGCCAGACAACCTGAATACAGGACGTTCTGCCCGACAAATGGCTGTGTATTACAATATCCTCAATATAAAAGGAGATCGTTTACGTAGTAATCCGAACAGCACCATAACATTAACAGGTGCATCTGCCAATAACCCTGATGAAGGAAAATTGATGGCAGAAAATATTAAAGCCTATTTGGTCAACAATTTTTCCATTGACGCTTCAAGAATTAATACTGTAGGGAGAAGCAAACCTGTTGTACCATCTGAACAACCGGGTGCTACTCAAGACCTAGCTTTATTACGAGAAGGCGACAGAAGGGTTGATATTGAAAGTAACTCAAATGAGTTATTATTACAAGTAGGTGGTAGTAGTTCTCCTTTTCTGAAACCGGTTCAATTTACATCTTATCAGTTAGATCCATTAGACAGCCATGTAATATTGAATGCAGAAGGTGCCAGTCAACTCCTGAAATCATGGTCTGTAGAAGTAACTGACGAAAGAGGTTTTTCAAAGTATTATGGCCCTTATTATACAGACAGAGCATCTGTTCCGGGATCAACAATTTTGGGAGATAATGTATCCGGTAATTATAAGATCGTTATGACCGGAGAAACCGTTACCGGACGTATGATCAAAAAAGAGAGCGCTGTGCGTTTACTGAAAAAAGAAGACAGTAAAGAAGAGGGTTTGCGTTATAGCATTCTCTTTGATTTCGACAAAGCAGACGCACTGGCATCTTATGAAAAATTTCTGACCGACGTGGTTACCCCATTAATTGCAGAAAATAGCACCGTAATTATTCATGGACATACAGATAATATCGGAGATGCGAAATACAATCATAACCTTTCCCATGAAAGAGCTATCGGCACACAAAGAATCATAGAAAGCGCCTTAAGCAGAGCCGGAAAAAGAAATGTAAAGTTTGAAAGCTTCGGATTTGGTGAAGATGAAAATCTAGCACCATTTAATAATAAGTTTCCTGAAGAAAGATTTTATAACAGGTCAGTGATTATTGATATCATTCCCGGTAATTAATATTCTGAAGGAGTATCTAACAAAAAGATATCCGATATCGAAGTACTAAACTTGGATATTGGATATCTTTTATAGTTTACTCTTAGTAAAGATAAATGAAAAAAGTACTTGTATAGGCCGACTTTACTTCAACGAAGATGGAATCATTCGACGTGTGAAAATGACATTTGAGGGAGTAAGAAGAAGAATTGATTAATGGCATCCTTCGCTACGCTCAGGATGGAACACGAATTTTTATGATCGATCATAAAAATCATAATCAATCATAAAAATCTGCGTCCTATCCTACCATTCAGCTCCCTTCATATTCTATGACAAATTAAAACGAGTCATCCTGAGCGCAGCGAAGGACTATTTCCCCAATACAAAATCTGCCACGGCAGATAACAATTCTTCACTCACCGGCAAGGATGGATTATTATATGATGCTGCATTTGCGGCCTGTCCGTCACCAATGATTTTTAATACATGGTTCATTTTTTGAATTACAACCAATTTGGCTGCAGGTTGTGCAGCAGCCAAAGCTTGCGCATCTGCAACCGTAATCTGTGAATCATATGTACCTTGTACTATCAATACAGGGATGCTGAGCTTAGCGATTGCTGCAACAGGATTGGGTTGAAACCAGGATATCATATATGGTTGTACGCTGGGACGAAACAAAGAAAACAACATCGGATGTACCTCTTTCACTGTTTTACCTTCCGCCAAACTATCAATGATACGATAAGAAGCATCTTTGATCACGGAAGGTTGAGTAGCTAACTGCTCTTTCAGAATACGGTCAGCAGATTTACCAGCTCCGGCAATGGATACAAAACCATCAGCTTTTCCTGATGCGGCAATCATACCAATGAGTGACCCTTCGCTATGTCCAACAACTATTACTTTGGAAAAGCGTGCATCTTTTTTAAGCTGTTCAATCCATGCTTTGGCATCTTGTATATAATCATCAAAACGCAAATCGGCTTCTGATTTACCTGCGGAAACACTGGCAGCAATACCTCTTTTATCAAACCGAACAGAAGCAATACCTTTTACAGCAAGTCCTTGCGCCAGCATACGCAGACTTTCATTTTTCATCATCGGGTTATTTCCGTTACGGTCTGTTGGACCGGAACCTGCTATGATGAGGACTACCGGCATTTTTGCAGCGCCTGATGGCAATAAGAGAGAACCCATGATAGTACCATTGGATGTTACAAGGTTATATGGTGATTCTGTTGCGGTATCGGCATAAGGATGGGCTTGCGCAGATAACAAACCTGCCAACAACAACAAAAACAAGTATACTTTTTTCATGGCATTCATTTGGTGTGATACAAATATGTTTTATTCTAAATTGTCCCAGGCAGGAATATTATCCTTTTTGATTTGTAATACTCCATATAAAATTGCGATACCGACCAACCCAAATAAGGATTGGACAATACCTAATCCGATACTTAAATTAATAATAAATGCGCCAATACTTGTTATGATAAAACCCCAAAATCCTAATTTCTTCCACTGAAAAAGCATAACAGAAAAAATAACATTAGCTATACAAATGATCCCCAATAATATGATCATTGAATTTGAAACATCCATTGACAAATTTTTTGTAATCATTTCACTGGAAAAAAAATAAGTCATTGCCGTCAGTGAATTGGCAATAATCATTAGTACTAACCAGGCTGTTACACAGCCGTGTCTTTGTTTAGCAACATTTGGATTTTCGTTAATTGTATCCATCGTATTTTGTTCTTTATTTTTTTAATAAGAATGCTGTAGAGTTTGAGAAAATATTCTCTCGCTATTGCAAAAACTTTTGGAAAGTTTCGGAACTTTCCAAAAGTTGATTCGCATTAACTATATTTTCAGTTACTCCAAATTCGTACAGTCCTTTTAACATCATCTATTTCGCTACTCAAATTACTTTCAACGTCATCAAGTTTACTTTTAATATCATCAATTTCACTACTTAAATTATCAGTATTATTTTCAACGTTACTTAATTGAGATTTAAGCACTCTTATATCATTTTGTTGTTTTATTATAAGAAATATTAAAAAAACTAATAACCCAACAGTTAAAAATTGAAAACTTGCTAAAATCCAATTCTTGAAATTTGTAAAATTGATATTCATAACCTAATTCTTTATTATGAGTAAAAAAACTGAAGAAGTCTTTGCCGATCACTGCCGTTCGACCACTCCCTCACCTCCTCACAAACCACTCCAATCTCCCACACTGTTCACAAGCGTAGCAATGTGCAGAACGGTCTGCCCAATCAAAACCAAAGAAGGCGCTGATGGAGCTGTTGAGCAATACTTTTTTGGTCCAAAAACGGTCATGTCCGCAATGAGCACAAGTAAGGGCTTTACCATGCGCTACAATTGTCTGCGCTTCCTGTTGTTTGAATAGTTTCATATACAAGTTTTGGTTTACCGTTTTTGTGAACGATATAATTTTCTCTATGTGAGGGGAGTTATTAAAAGTGGGGAATACTAATATAGTTCTTTTCCTATATACCTGTACTGTTTTCTTCAAAAAATTCTTGAACAAGCTTTAGATCTTAGCCGTAGCATCTCAATACATCCTTCGGTATTTCTTCGAGGTTTCTTCGAGAGTTCTTCGAGAGCTCTCGAAGGATTCCCGAAGCGGCTTCGAGGATTCTCGAAGAAACCTCGAAGGATGTGCGGCTGAGGTACGGCTAATCTCCATGCCTGCCCTGAGTTAACGAAGGGTGTCTTGTACTGAAAAAACTTTACAGGTGAGAGGTGTTGTACGGCTCTGGCTTTACAGTTTTGGGGATTGTACTGTATCAGCTTTACATCTTTATAACGATACCCCCTTTTGCAGGGTAGTTTTCTCGAAGAGAAATCGAAGATCTTTTCTTTTTGATGTCTAGGGTTGTTGAGAAAGATTGAATGGCTCTATGAAGCTAAAAATGTCATGCCGACGTCAGGAGGCATCTAACACCGCTAAGCTGTGTGCTTATCGTTTTGTTTTAACCATACCGGCTAGCAGTGTGAGACCCCTCCTTCGTCGGGGTGACACGCACCTCATGCCGACGTAAGGAGGCATCTCCCACCGCTAAGTTGTGTGCTTATCGTTTTGTTTTAACCATACCGGCTAGCGGTGCGAGACCCCTCCTTCGTCGGGTGACGCAAAAAAAATGTGGCTCCCCAAAGAGAGCCACAGGAAATAATACCCAGTACCTAATACCTATCACCTAATTCCTAATTCCTCCTCCCTCCAGCACGTCCATTCTGCTCCACTTCTTTATTCATCTCTTCAATATCAGTTTCAGAACGTCCGGTCTTATCACCTAATAAATGTTCTGCGAAATAGTCGGCTTGTCTCCAGAAGAAATATTCAGTCATATCACCATAACCATGACGTTGTCCTGGTAAGATCACCAGATCAAAACGTTTGTTGGCACGGATCAATGCATTGGCCATGCGGATGGTATTAGCAGGGTGTACGTTGTTATCGATATCACCATGCGACAACATCAGTTTTCCTTTCAGGTTCTTCGCCAGATCGGGATTCTTTTCGATACTGTATAAGAATGAAGTATCGCCTTTATCGCTGATCACTTCTTTCACGCCATGGTGTTGTTCACTCCACCAACGGTTGTATACAGAGTTATCATGGTTACCAGCTGAAGACACGGCTACCTTGAAGAAATCAGGATATACCAACATGGCAGCGGTACTCATAAAGCCACCACCTGAGTGACCATGGATACCTACTCTATCAATATCAATGTATTTATAACGATCAGCGAGTTGTTCTGCCACCGCTTTTTTATCTGCTAAACCATAATCGCGCAGGTTACCATAACCGTAGTTGTGGTACCATTTGCTGCGGGCAGGATGTCCACCACGATTACCCAAGGTGATCACCACAAAACCCATTTGCGCCAAACGATCTGTTCTATCAAAACCTCGACCAAAAGCTTTGTTCACCGCTTCTGTTTGTGGGCCCGGATATACATACTCGATCAATGGATATTTTTTGGTGCTATCAAAATCAAAAGGTTTGTACATCACACCATAGATATCTGTGATACCATCATCTGCTTTGGCTTTGAAGATCTCAGGGAATTTATATCCGGATGCAAACAATGAACTGAAATCTGCAGTTTCCAGATCCATGATCTTCTTACCATCTGCATTGTACAATACCGATTTAGGAACGGTATTTACGCGAGAATGGTTATCGATGAAGAAACTATTGCCATCATTCATACGCATGGCATGATCAAAATCTCCGGGGTTCAGCAACTTCAATCCGGTACCATCAAAGTTTACGCGATAAGCATGTAAGTAGTAAGGATCTTCACCTGCTTCTTTACCATTGGCAGAGAAATACAATACACGTTTGGTTTCATCGATACCCAAAATATCTTCACAATGGAAAGCACCTGAAGTAATTTGATTTTTTAGCTTACCATTTTCATCATAGAGATAAAAATGTGCCCATCCATCACGCTCACTCCAGTGAATGAATTCTTTACCGCCATTGATCAATCCAATACGGTTGATCTCGATATAAGTATTGAAACGCTCTTCTACTACAGGTTTTACAGTACCTGTAGCTACGTCAGCCACACATACATCAATGCGCTTCTGATCACGGCTGGTACGAGTAAAGTAGAACTTGTCTTTGGTACCTAACCATACAGAAGGTCTCCAATCATCATCTCGGGTATTTACTTTTCCGGGATCAGACCATACAGCCACTGCTTGGTCTTTGAACTGAGAAACATTTAATTCTTTGCTGCTCTTATTTGCAACATCAAATAAATACAGGTGATCGGTTGGCGATTCTTTTTCACCCGGCATCCAATATTTATAGGTTTCCAATGTTGGACGAGGATTCGCTACACTATTGATTACCCAAAGATTTTTTACTTTACGGTTATCCACGCGACGCAATGCAAAGTATTTTGAATCAGGAGACCACAAAGCAAACAGAGGTCTTCTTCTTTTCATTTCTTTTTCTTTCTCATCATCGGTCATACCGCTGCCGGAAAGATTACCATCATTATAATATCCATATCCATCAATACCATCTGTTGTCAATGCATATTCTACAATGGTAGAATCATTTTCATTTTTCAAAGCCTTCTCGTAATTGGCTTTGTCCATCCAGTAAACATTGTAATTCTTACCGAATACAATCACATTACCATCCGGAGAGATATTCGCCCAATTGGGTTTTCTCTTCAGTTTTTTGAAATCAGGCAATTCGATCAACTCACCTGTCTGTAAGTTGTATTCAAAATAAAATACTTTCTTAGCAGGTGTTGCAGCCGCTGAACCGGCAGCACCACGACGACCAGCAGTAGCTGTATCTTTTTTCACTTCATCCTGTGTACTCTTAACTTCAAACTGAATCCAGTTTTCATCGCGTACAAAACGCATACTGTCGAGTCCAAGGTTCTGTGCGTCAAAAGGATCTTTAACGATACGCGTGATCTTAGCAGCCAGATCCGCATTGTTAAACAACTCTTTCTTCTCACCTTTCACCGGATCCACGATGTACCACTTCTTCCCTTCTGTGGTTTCATACATGTACCAGAATTTGTCTGAATTCTTGAGCCAGTGCGGATCAACAGCCGTGCTGAAGATCATTTTACCTAACTTCTTGGGAGAAAAACGGGCGGCTAATGCGTAATTAGCCTTGGTAACGGGGGTTTGTTGTGCAGTAACAGCAAATGCTAACAGCAGCCATACTGACAACAGCAGGAATTTTCTCATACAGTTATTTGGTTTTTGAGGAGCTGAAAATTAGGCGAAACAGCTTAAACGACCCAATCGAATTGGTAAAATTCGGTGAAGGGGGCGGGGTGTTAGGTTATCGGGAAATCGGGTGATCGGGTGATCAGGTAATCGGGGGGCTGTTTCATGTCATAACACCCACAGCCATCCGCAACCACCCGATTACCTGATTGCCCGATCACCTGATCACCCAACAACCCAAAAACACTATTTTACACCCAAATTCACACCATGTTTGCTTTTACAACAGAACGATCTTATGCACAAGAGGCTGATGCGGCTGATTTGTTGGCAGGATATAAGAAGGAATTTCATTTTCCGAAGAAAGGGGAACAGGATGTCATTTACTTCTGTGGTAACTCACTGGGCTTACAGCCTTGTACCGTAGCTGCAGCCATTGAAACTGAGCTGAACAGTTGGCGAGAGCTGGCGGTGGGTGGTTATTTTAATGGACCCAATCCTTGGTTGTACTACCATCAATACTGCATTCCCACATTGGCGAAAATGATGGGGGCAAAAGAAAATGAGATCACAGTCATGAATGCATTAACTGTGAATCTTCATTTACTCATGTTGAGTTTTTATAAGCCCACTGCTTCTCGTTTTAAAGTGATCATGGAAGCAGGCGCTTTTCCTTCTGACCAGTATGCCGTGGAAACATTGGTTAAACATTTCGGCTTTGATCCAAATGACGCCATTTTAGAGATTGCGCCAAGAGCAGGTGAAAAAACGTTACGAACAGAAGATATCCTTGCTACCATTCAATCTACCGGAGACTCATTGGCGATGGTATTGTTTGGGGGGATCAATTATTATACCGGACAGCTCTTCGAACTTGCATCCATCACAAAAGCTGCACATGCTGTTGGTGCCATCGCCGGATTTGACTTGGCGCATGTTGCAGGTAATGTTCCGATGCAATTACATGATTGGCAGGTTGATTTTGCAGTATGGTGTTCTTATAAATATTTGAATGCCGGTCCGGGTGCTATTGGAGGTGTGTTTGTGCATGAAAAACATGCCAGCAATGCAGATACACCCCGACTTGCAGGCTGGTGGGGTAATGATGAGAAGACCCGTTTTAAAATGGAGAAGGGCTTTATCCCAAAAACAGATGCCAGTGGATGGAATATCAGTACTTCTCAGGTATTTAATACTGGGGCATTGAAAGCTTCTTTAGAATTATTTGAAAAAGCAGGTATAGAAAATCTGAGAAAGAAAAGTTTGCATTTAACAGCTTATTTGGAGTATTTATTGAAACAATTACCCCAACTGAATTTTGAAATCATTACGCCTGCTGATCCTGAACAGAGAGGCGCGCAATTGTGTTTGTATTTTAAAGAGAGAGGAAAAGAAATTCATGATAAAATGATCAGCAGCGGCATCATCGTAGACTACCGTGAACCCGGTGTAATCCGCGTTGCTCCTGCACCGATGTATTGTAGCTTTGAAGATGTATATCGGTTTTATGAGATTTTGAAAACTAACTTTTAACTTCAGTGTATCTCAGTGTTTTCAGTGGCAATAAATAAATAATTGCCACTGAATGCACTGAAGATCACAGAAAAAAGTATTTATGACCAAACACTATTTCAGTTATCTCGCTTTAGGCGATTCTTATACAATTGGAGAATCGGTTCCTTTACATGAAGGGTTTCCTTATCAAACCGTTCAACTCTTGAGAAAAAAGGGATTGCATTTCCATGCACCGGAAGTAGTTGCCAAAACCGGTTGGACCAGCTTTGAACTCGCTGATCATATATTGCATACCGCTCTCAATGAACATTATGATTTTGTGAGTTTACTCATCGGTGTCAACAATCAATATAGAGGATTGGAAATCAGTGAATTTGAAAATGACTTTGAATACCTGCTCAAAAAAGCCATTTATTTTGCCGGCAATAAGCCTGATCGGGTTATCGTTCTCTCTATTCCCGATTGGGGTGTAACACCTTTTGCTGCAGAAAGAGATACCAATAAGATCAGTCAAGAGATTGATACTTACAACAAAGTATGCGAAGAAAAGGTCAAAAAACTAGGTGGACATTTCATCGATATTACTACTCAAACCAGATTGGCAAAAAATGATGAGAGCTTACTGGCTTCAGACAAACTCCACTACTCCGCTAAATCACATAAGGCGTGGGCGGAAAAAGTAGTAAGCATCATTGAAAAAAATCTTTGATTTTTTGATCTCTGATTTCTTGATTTTTTTTACTTTTTACTTTTGACTTTTAACTTTCTTCAATCAAAAAATCAAAGATCAAGAAATCACAGATCATATCGTATCATCTCTCGCTTCACCGACCCATCTTTAAAGAATTCGAATACTGCATATGCAGGATCAAATCCTTTGAAAGCGCCGCCCCACCAGTTGCCGCTGATGGCTCCGTTGCAGTAATAATGTATACCTCGGTATTCAACAATGTCTTGTAAGTGAATATGTCCGCTTAAGCAGCAGCGGATATTTGGGTGATTGCGGAACAACTCTGTTAGTGTAAAAGAATCTGTATGCAATAATGCTCTGGAAATTTTCCGGTCGCCATTGTCTTCTGTTTTATCAAAGAAGAATCCGGATACAAAAGATACGATCGGAATATGAGAAGCGATACAGATATGCATACTTTGATCAGTACCCGATAATTCTTTTTGCAACCACTGCATTTGTTCTTCATCTACTTTGGCGATGTATCCTCCATTGTTTTCATGTGCACTATCAAGGACGATGAATTTCCAGTTGGCTTTGATGAAACTATAATATCTACCGGGCATTTGATGTTGCTGTACTACCCAAGCTTTATTGTACAATGGATCTTTTTTAATCTCTGGTTCTGTCATCTGCCAACCCCAGGCATCGTGATTACCAATGCAATGATACATGGGCAACTTGTTTTGTTCTGCCAGTATTGTATTCCATAAATCCCACTGTTCTTCTACTTTAGTTTTGGTAGCTTTCATCGCATCCATAATAGCATCTCCCCCATTGAGAATAAAATCAACCTTGGGTCTTAATGCATTCACATGTTTAAACGCACGTTGCATACCTTGTTCCGGTACAGCACCGGTTTTAATATGCACATCCGTCATAAAAGCAAAACGAATGGAGGGCTTGGCATCAGAAGCTGCCAAGCCACTCAACGGCAATGCAGAAACAGCAGCAGTTGTTAAAGCAGACTGTTGCAAAAAATGTCTTCTATTCATATGACTGATTAAAATCTAAAAACTCCGTGCAACTCTGAGCCCAACTCTGCGTTCTCCTATGTTTACAAATTAGTGAAAATAGGGGTATAAAAGTTCTTTGGAATAAGA
>JACBFI010000047.1 GCA_013391385.1 Sediminibacterium sp. Gen4
ACTGTATTGGATAGCTCTAATCCAACAATCACAGACATCCGGTATCAAAAATAAAGTTTCACCGGACAGCAATGGCTACGAGCTGCGAGCTGTGAGCTTTTTTCGCCTGCGGCGAGTCTAACACCTAAAACCTAGCACCTAGCACCTAGTACCTAGTACCCTGCACCTCATAACCCAACCCATGACCCTCTTCCTCCTCCGTGCTTATGGCGATTTTGTGATTGCGGTGAATATGGCTTCACAAAATCGGATAGCATCAAAGATTAGTTTGGTGGCATCTGCGCATTTGGAGCCCTTGTATCAATCTTTGGGGATCATTCTACCGGATAATGTTGTGTTGCAGTTTCATGATTTTGGTATTCGTCATGGAATCATGGGTTGTTTTACGGATCGTTATCTTTTGCGTATCAGTAGTCTGACTGAGCTGGCACGTTTACGACGGCATGTTAGAATACAGAGCACAGCAGGTAGTCATTATCTTGAACAAAAGAAAAGAAGTGCATGGGTCAGTTGGTACTGTGGCTATCCTTTTGAATATGTGGTATCAACAGAAAAAGTGTATGCGTCCTATGCCCGATTTTTTTCTGTGCCGATGACTGAGTTGACAGCATTACCTTTTAACGTACATCAAAAAGGGATACGTGTTTTGGTAATACCGGATGCCCGACAAAAGCGAAGAGAGATTGGCTCCGACATCATCATGAAAATCAAAGCAGCTTTTGAGTTGAATGGGTCTTTGGTAGAAGTAGCAAGATTCATGAAATCAACCACAGTAGCAAATGGTGATACCGGCTATCGCAACTTTACAGAACTGGTTGCATTGATACGATCTGCAGATCTGGTGATAGGAGGTGATAGCATGCCGATACATGTAGCACAATTATTCAGGAAACCGCATTATATACTCTACCCCTCTTCTGTAAAAGATCAGTTTTTTACACCCTTTGCACTCCAGCACCAGACTTATTTTTCTTTTGAAGATCTTTGTGCGCGATCATCCTTTTTCCCCCATGAGAACTGACGAAATACCCGGATACATTATTGGATCTGTTCATGAAACAGAAAGACTTGCTCACATCAAAACCTTGCAGGCAAGTTTACCTGCTTTACAATATGTTGAAGCGGTATATCCAGCCTATGAAAGAGTGCCCTTTTTATCTGCGCTAAAAAATACATCTTTAGAACGTACCGGTCATGCATTGAGTGATGGTGAACTGGGATGTTTATTGAGTCATCGCTCTGTATGGAGAAAAATCCTGACTGCAGATGTGGATGAAGATCAATTATTCCTCATACTGGAGTCGGATAGTGCGTTTGCCAATTTGGCTTTGTTGAAAACAAAATTCCAAACAGTAGCCGACCAATATGATTTGTTTTTTTGGGGTGCATGGGAGGGGCATATGAAACTCCATAGAAGTACGCGTAAGCAATTGGCGGAGGGTTTTGATATCGGAGAACCTTATCTCAAGAGCGTCTATTGTACCTACGGATATTCAGTGAATAAAAAAGCAGCAGCTTTATTATTGAAAGCTACCCGAAGAGTTGCCTATCCGGTAGATCAGTTTAAATACTTTATGAACATTGAAACACTTCGAATTGGAGGTGTGCATCCGGAATTAATCGTAACCAACGGACGGGAAAAAAGTTATATACAAACGAATCGGAATCGGTTTAAGGAATTTTTTGTTTGGCTGGTATTAGATGTCAGGAACAGTATCGTGTGTTATTTTAAATAGTTTGCATTGATGAGGATGGGGAAATGATGAATAATGAATATCGAATCATCATTCATTATTCATTATTTTGTTTGTATCATCGCATTCATAAGTAATCGTACGATGGGTTGTGTAATTTGTAAGTCTGGTGAACAGACTGTTTTGTTTAAAGATACAATAGAGTCTGCTGAATGGATATTGAATGGTATTCATTATGATTATGTGCGTTGCCACCATTGCGGATTTATACAGGCAAGCCCGATACCCGAGCAGGAGGAATTGAATGCTTATTACCAGCATGAATATGCATATGACTGGTTTCAAAAAAATATGTTTTTTAAGCGATGGCAGGCACGTCATCGTTTATATAAGGTGAGGAACCATTTGAAAAATAAAAAACGGGTGCTTGATTTTGGTTGCGGGCATGGATTTTTTGTACAGGCTTTGTCGAAAAAAGGTTTTCATGCTTTTGGTTTTGATATCGGTAGTGATAAGATCATGCATCATAACAATGGTAAGATCACTAATCGATACCGGCTTTCTGATTATGAGGAAAAAGATTTTGATGTCATTACGATGTGGCATGTACTGGAACATATGCGCGATCAGGATGCTGTATTAGAAGAACTCAAAGCGCGCTTACATCCGGGGGGTACGCTGATTATTGCTGTGCCGAATACCGATAGTTTATCATTCAAACTTACGCAACAGAAATGGGGCTGGTTACAACAGCCTTATGTTCATATCAATCATTACAATGCTGCCAATTTGTGCAGTTTGCTGGAAAGTAAGGGCTTTACCATCCGCAGTATTCGTACTTCTGATACCTGGGATCAGAACTTATACGACCTGTTGATCAGCTTATTGTTTTACCGTAACAAATCGCGTAATACTGTTCGGCAGTATGAGGATAGCGGTGGCGGCAGTTTGTTTTTTCGGATCAATCAACTGGTTAGATTGTGTTTTACTCCGATCTCTTATTTTGTTTCTTTTCTGCGTCGTAAACGTAATGAGGGGAATGAATTACTGATCATTGCCAACCAATAAAAATGCCATTGAAAATAGCTTTTTCACGTCCTTACATACTGAATCTTGTTACTACATTTTTATCACAGGCTTGTAGTGCCGGACTGATCATTTTGCTCATCCCCGTATTGAATGAACGGTTCAGTATTGAGGAGTTTAGTAATTATGGGGTTTTATTGAATATTGTATTGTTTACATCAGCGTTTGATCTGGGTTTGAATTTAGGACTGATGCGGCGTTTAATCCAGGAACCATTGCGGGCATCGGTATTGATCAGTTCTTCTTTCTTTTTTTATTTGTTGCTATTCCTGATTGCTTTTCCGGTTTTTTTGTGGTTATACCATTCACAGCTACTTGCTAACGGGGATCATTTTTTTTCCTATGCTTTACTGACTTCTCTATTGGTATTGCAAACGGTTGTAGCTGCCATGTTTGATGTGATACTTCAGTCGGCCAATAAAATCTTTATTGGTAAACTGATTCGAATCGGGAAAACGATCATTGAATTCGGGGTATTGTACTATTGCAGCCAAGAAGGATCTGCTGTTTTGTTATTGACAGCAAGTAGTGTGGTTAATTTTTTATTTATCTGTACTTTGTTTTTCTTCTCTAAAAAAGAGACCAGTTATCATTTATCGATAGCGAAGTTCAGCTGGCTAGTGTTGAGTGATCATATTCGTTATAGTTTCTGGTATTTTTTAAATTCCATTGGTGTCGTTTTTGTATTCAACTCACAGATCATATTACTCAACCATGTAACAACCAAAGCAGAAGTTGCCAGCTATATCATGGTTTCCCGCTTCCTGGATGTGGTACGTATGGGTGCTACCAATTTTACCGTTATTTTATTTCCTACGCTCGCACAAAAGGAAGTCATGGGCGAATGGCAACAATTACGGATTACTTATTTCAAAGTATTGAGGAGCGTATTCCTGTTATGCATATTGATGTTATGCTTTTTACTGACCATCGGTAAGTTTATATTCGAGTATTGGAGTGGATTGAGCGGGGAGTCTATTGAGCAGTTGTATACTCTCTTCTGTGTGTTTACTATATTAATTGTATTAGACAATGTGTCCTCTGTTTTTTTACACGCGTTGCGGTTGAATAAGATGCAAACCATTATTTCTATCGGACAAGGGATCTTGGCATTGGTGCTGGGTTATTTCTTACTGCAAAGCATGGGCATCATTGGATTCATAATAGGTTCTCTGATTGCGTTATTGCTGACCAATTTTATCTATAATCCCTACTATCTGATTACTCAATTCAGGCGTAAGATCGGTTAATGGATACCGATACGCTTTGATCTATTCTCCTGCAGGTATAGAACTGTAAATGACCTGCTTTTTCTGCATGCTTCTTCCGTAGGGTTTCAATGTTTCCTTCATTTCTTGTTTCGGATGTTTGGGAAATCGGGAATAGTCTGCCCCGATGGGTTTGGTGTGTTTCATAACCACTGCATCGATAATGGCGATTTTATTTTTTGGATAACCTAATAAAAATGGCCATATATAATCATATCCCCAACCGGAGTAATTGAGGTTAAAAGTATTGTACAATTGTAACAATGCAGGTAAACTCATGAGTGGTGCCAGTACTTCTACAAAATTGCTGAAGCGTAACAAGGAAGCGGGGTCAGGCTGTGTGATGGGATGTGAAATATAACCTGTCATCGCAGGCTGACACAATTGTAAGTCATATTGTTCTGCCAGTTGAAATAATCGATGGATGTCTTGCGTGGATATAGCAACATCATTATCCGGCATCCAGATATAAGTGTATTGAATGATGGAAGAGAGGTGTTGTTGGATAAAAGCATGTATCAGGTGATATTTCATTCCTTTGGTCTGAAGGAAATATGTAGCCTGCCTGGCATAGGTTTTTGCCATTTCGGGATCAGTACCATAATACAATAGTGCCAGATCAAATGTGGGTTGTTCTTTTATCCATTCTGTATGTAAAGACTCATCGCCTACAGCACTTATGATCAGGTATTTCATGGATGGTGGTTTCGTATGAATTGTAAAGCAGAGGCTATGACCTGGTGCATATCGTAATATTTGTATTCTGCCAGTCGTCCTCCAAAACTCACTTTTGGTTCTTGATCTGCCAATGCTTTGTATTTCGCATAGATGGCATTGTTATGCATATCATTCACCGGATAAAAAGGTTCGCTTTCAGATGCTTTATACGGAACAGGATACTCATAACTGATCCATGTATGTGGGAGATCAACAGGATCGAAATGTTTGTGTTCAATAATGCGTGTATACGGCGTTTCAACATCTGTAAAATTCATCATCGCAACACCCTGGTAATTGGGTACTTGCTCTTTGAATTCGTGGGTAAATGTTTGTGTTTTATATTCCAGTTCTCCAAAGCGATAATCATAAAATTTATCAATAGGTCCGGTATAAATCACCCGATCATGTGCGGGTAATTCATCTTTAAAATAATCTGTATTCAAACGCAGTTCAATACCCTGGAGTAATTGGGTGAAAATTTGCGTATATCCGCCAATCGGAATACCCTGGTAAGTGTCGTTGAAATAATTGTTATCATACGTGAATCTTACCGGAAGTCTTTTGATGATACTGGCCGGTAAGGCGGCAGGGTCTTTTCCCCATTGTTTTTGCGTATATCCTTTGATGAGTTTCTGGTACACATCAGTGCCCACCAGTTTGATGGCCTGCTCTTCCAGATTTTGTGGTTCCTGCATGATATGGGCCGACTGCGCTTCAATGATGGCTTTTGCCTGTTCGGGAGTGGTGATATTCCATAATTTGGCGAAAGTCCACATATTGAATGGCAGTGAAAAAATCTCGCCATTATAATTGGCAACCGGGCGTAAGGAGAATGTGTTGAAATGAACAAATTGGTTGATCCATTGCCATACTTCGGGATTGGAAGTGTGAAAGATATGTGGTCCATACATGTGCAGATGGATGCCGTTTCTTTCTTCAGTATAACAATTGCCACCAATATGGTTCCTGGAGTCAATAACACATACGCGTTTACCTCTTTTGGTTAATTCATGTGCACAGATGCTGCCAAAAAAACCGGCTCCAACAATCAGGTAATCAAAAGAAGGTTGCGTCATCTGCGATTTGTTATGGCACTTTGGTAGATGCAGACATGAATTCAGCGGATCATGTCTTTAGACTCATGGCAAATATAGTTTTTGTGCCTTAAAATTGCTTTATTTGCTCTATAAGTCATGAAATGAATGAGTGTATTTAAACGGATCTACTTTAATTTTTTTGTTTTTGTGTATCTGTTGTATGCGCTATTCAACAAAGGAATTGCTTATACGTATCTAAGTGAGCTATTGATTGTGGTGGGCTTATTAATGGTATTATGGGATCTGCGTTCTTATGAATTTGCCTGGGACAAAAGAATGGCATTGCTGACGCTGTTCATGCTGGTGGCTACTTTGTATATTGGCAGGGGTATATTGGAAGGCTATGGGATTGTAGATGTAGTACGTGATTCTGTGGTGTTCAATTATATCATATTTGCCTTTATTGTGTATTACCTTAAAGAGGCATTGCCCTATTTGAAACAAAGACTTATAACGATCTACAAGTGGTATCCGTTATGTATGTGTTGCTTTTTTTTGCTATCTTCTTACTCTACTTTTTTCCGTGAGCTGATCATTTTTGGGGATCAGCGTATTTTTTTATACAAGTTTGGTGATATGGGGGTGCATTTGTTCATTGCCAGTATTTTTTTACTGAATGGATATATTACGATGCCCAAACGATTTTTAATACTACAGTGGATACTGATTGCTTATCTGTTTTTGGTCGTATCATCGTATAGCAGATCCGGAATGATATCGGTACTGATACCCATGGGTGTTTTCTTTTTGCTGACAAAAAATCTTGCATTAAAAAAACAAATGATCAAGTTGGTGAAATATGCACCGTTGATCATTATCCTGGCAATGCCTTTGTTTATATCTACCAATCTGGAAGAAAATTTTCAGGGAAGATCGCTGAGTATTGAACAGTTGAAAAATAATGCAGTAAGTATTTTTTCCTCAGAAGATGATGGTACCAGTTTAAGTGATAATAAAGTGTGGCGATTGGTTTGGTGGGCACGAATTGTGGAGTATACTTTTTTAGGCGATTACTTTTTATGGGGCAGGGGATTGGGTATGAGTTTGGCAGCAACCGATGATATAGAGTATGACCCTACCGAAGGAAATCTTCGATCTCCGCACAGCTTTCACATGACCGTATTGGCTAGGTTTGGCGTGCCTATTTTTTTCCTATGGTTGTATTGGATATACCTGCATCTGAGAAATATCCGAAAACCGGATTTGAGTCCGTTCATGCTGGTATTGCTATCCATTAGTTTATCCTTTTTGATCAATGCATCTTTTGATGTATTTCTGGAAGGACCGATGGGTGCCATGCCTTTCTGGATATTTGTAGGACTGGTTTATGCGGAAGAATCTTTTGGAAATGATTCAGCCCTAAAAGTGGCCGATTCGGGTATTTAAAAAGCTATTTATTTATGCAAATCGAAAAGTTATTACAAGACAATCCTAGTTTTCACGTGTGGAGCGATGGTAGTGCTGCCAATTTTGGCGTATCGGATCGGGTTGTAAAGTATATCTATGGTAAATTAAAACCGGGTGATGTGACACTCGAGACGGGCTCTGGTAAATCTACCTTTGCTTTTCTGCTGGCAGGGTGCAAGCATACCGCCATTGCGCCGGATCCGGGAGAGGAATTACGGATACGGAATTATTGCAGCGCCAACCAGATCGTAACTGATTTTACGTTTATAGCGAATAGTTCAGCGGAGGTGTTGCCCTTATTGGTCAACAACATACCTGCACTGGACTTTGTATTTATTGATGGAGCACATCGTTATCCCTACGCAGAAATTGACTACCACTTCACGGAAAAAAAACTGCGAACCGGTGGGTATATGGTGGTAGATGATATACACCTGCCTTCCGTTCGTAATTTGTATGTATTCCTCAAAAATGAAAAGAACTGGGAGTTGGATGCTTTGATAGATAAAACTGCTTTTTTTAAAAAAACAGGGGAAGAAATATTGATCAATGATTGGCAGAACCAGGGTATTAATCGTTATTTTCTGGTATATTCTAATATGAAAGCAAAAGCTGTTGGCCTGATCAAATCTGTATTAGGCATGAAGCGTCGATAATATGATTGCAAGTGTCTGGTATCTATCAGCACGGGCATTTTATTTATAGTATATGGAAAGAACCATCCTATGATTGCTGTTTTGAAAGTTCCTATCTATGATCAGAATATTCCATCAGCTGTAGCTGAAATGGTAACAGATATTCGAACAGGAAGCGCTCGTGGTAAAAACAGATGCGTAAGTGCTACAGGTGCTCATGGTTTGATTGAAGCGCATAAGGATCCGGAATTTCATGCATTGATGCAGCAGTTTTACATGAATTTGCCCGATGGCATGCCGGTGGTTTGGGTAGGCCGATTAAAAGGGTCCTCCCAAATGCGTCGTTGTTACGGTCCCGATTTTTTTGAAGCCATGATGAAAGCCACTGCCCATGAGCCCATTCGTCATTTTTTTTGTGGCGGGAAAGTAGGTGTTGCGGAAGAACTAAAAAATGAGGTAGGTCGTAAATTCATGAATCATGGGGTAACAGGGGTGTACTGTCCGCCCTTCAGGGACATGAGTACTGCCGAAATGGAAGAACTGGGGCAACAGATTCAGCAATCAGGGGCTCATATAGTTTGGATAGGTATTAGTACACCCAAACAGGAAAGATTTGCCAAAAAATTGAGTGATTATGTACAAACGGATTATATCATCACCGTAGGGGCAGCTTTCGATTTTCATACCGGGCGCGTCAAACAAGCACCTAAATGGATGCAAAACATGGGTTTAGAGTGGTTTTTCAGGGTATTAATGGAGCCGAAACGGTTGTATAAGCGATATTTGGAAATAGTTCCTAAGTTTATCTGGCTGAATATCAAAGAATTTTTGGATTTTTACATTTCTAAAAAAAGGTATATATGAGTATGAAGAAAGTGCTGGTATGTGGGGCCGGGGGGTTTATTGGAGGACATTTGGTTCGTAAACTGAAGCTGGAAGGAGCTTGGGTGAGAGGGGTTGACATCAAAGAACATGAATTCAGCAATTCTCTGGCTGATGAGTTTATACTGGGTGATTTAACAGAACAGCATGTGGTTCGTTCTGTATTGGATATGCGCTTTGATGAAATTTATCAGTTGGCGGCTGATATGGGTGGTGCCGGTTATATTTTTACCGGAGAGAATGATGCCAATGTGATGCATAATTCAGCCAGTATTAACCTGAACGTTTTACAACAAGCATTGAATACGGGGTCTAAGAAGATTTTCTATTCTTCTTCGGCTTGTATCTATCCATCCTATAACCAAACCGATCCTGATAATCCGAAATGTTCAGAAGACTCTGCCTATCCTGCTGATCCGGACAGTGATTATGGTTGGGAGAAATTATTCAGTGAGCGTTTATACCTTGCTTTTGGTCGTAATCATGGAATGAACGTTAAGATTGCCCGTTTTCATAACATTTTTGGTCCGGAAGGCACTTGGACGGGTGGAAAAGAAAAAGCACCGGCAGCCATTTGCAGAAAAGTAGCCCAAGCTCCTGATGGTGGTTCGATTGAAGTATGGGGAGATGGTAAACAGACCCGCTCTTTTTTATACATCGATGAATGTTTGGAAGGTGTGTCAAGACTCATGGCTTCAGATTTGACGGGTCCGTTCAATATTGGGTCCGAAGAAATGGTAACATTGAATCAATTGGCAGAAATGGTGATTGGTATTTCCGGAAAAGATATTTCCATCAACAATGTATTAGTACCTCATACCGGTGTAAGAGGACGTAATTCTGATAATAAACTCATTCAGCAACAATTGGGCTGGAGTCCATCAGCAGCTTTGGAAACAGGAATGACGAAGACTTATGAATGGATTCTGTCTCAAATAAAATCCACACAGGTGGTGAATAAGCTGGAACAAGTTGTAGAGAGTGTTCGATAGAAGTGGGGGAATATTGAATGTAGAATTTTGAATGTCCAATTTTGAAGTTGGGCATTTTTTTTTGCAGACAGCGATGATAGTTGACAGTTGATAGTTGACAGATGACAGGGGGATTTTGAAGTTGGGCGTACGGATACTTGACTATGGACTATCGACTATGGTCTATGGTCCATGGCCCATGGTCAGCTGCATCTCGCAATACTCCCTTGCAGCAAATAAAAAAAGCTCACAGCTCTACATTCCTCCTTTCTCCTATATCTTTACATATCATTTATCTATTATCCGATGATTATCATGAAAAGGGTTTTTGTATCTGTTATTTTGTTGGTGTTGATGCAGCAGGTTGTATTTGCGCAGCCGGCGTATGAGCGTCATACGCATGAAGTATATAACTACCTGTATCGTCTTGCCCAAAAAGGGATTGTTACATTTAATGATAATGTGAGGCCTTTGAGTAAGTCATATATCCACGCCGTTTTGGATTCTGTTGCTGCAAAAGAGGCCCTGTTGAGTGAGGTGGAGAAGAAAGAGTTGAGTTTTTATTTACGTGAATTCAAAGAAGGGGAAAGAAAAAGAATCATGACGGCTCGCGGGGATGGATTTACCCTCTATGCAGACCCTATCATTACTTCCTCCTATACAGGCGGAAAAGGCATGGATGTAAAGTCAAGCAGTTTGGGTATTAATTTTTGGGGCCGGATTGGAAAAAATTTGGGTTATCAATTCTCTTTTCATGATATCAATGAAAAAGGTAAGGGTCTGGATACTTCCAAAAAATCATTGTTTGCCGGAGCTACCACGGGAATCGTCAATCAAAGACCCTTTGCGACCAATGCTGCAAGTTTTACTGAATTGAGAGCCAATCTGCGCTATGAGTTTAAAAAGGGAGCAGTGAGTATCGGGCAAGATTATTTGCTTTGGGGATATGGGGAAGGGGGTAGACTGGTATTATCTGATAAAGCGCCTGTATATCCTTATATCAGGCTCGATTATCACCCTTTACCCTGGTTGAAATTCAATTATACACATGCCTGGTTGCGTTCTAATATGGTAGATTCTTCACGGTCCTATCCCATACCTACGGGTAACGGATATCGAACTGTTGAAATTGCCAAGTATATGGCTTCACACAGTGTTGATATTAACCTTACAAAGAAACTGGTATTGTCTTTAGGAGAGTCTATTATTTATAATGATCGTTTGAATATTGGTTATTTGATTCCTATCATGTTCTTTAAAGCGATTGATAACAATTCTAATTCAACATTTCTGGAGCGAGGATCGAATGGTCAGTTCTTTTTTCAATTGAGTTCCCGTAACCAAATTAAAAATACCCATCTCTATAGTACTCTTTTCATTGATGAGATCCGTTTAACCGGAATATTCAATCGAATAAAACAAAGAAATCAATTGGGATATACTGTTGGAGGATCGATCACCGATGTGGCAGGCATCCCTTATTTAAGTCTGGGTGCTGAATATACCCGTGTACGTCCATTTGTGTATCGCAATATTTTATCTGCGCAAGATTATATTCATCAAGGCTATCTGATGGGAGACTGGGTAGGGAGTAATGCAGACAGGGTTATTGTGTATGCACGTCATACCCCATTGCCCCGCTTGAAACTGTATGCCCGCTACATGCATGTACGCAAAGGAGGTGCCGGTACACTGGATCAGCAATATCTTCAAGAACCACAGCCTCCATTTCTCTTCGATTTTCAACAACGCTCCGATGAATTCTTGTTCAATGCATCTTATGAATACATCTACCGTCTAAACCTCAACATGCAAATACGCAGATTTGATCAGCAGAATGTATTTAGTGTGGGGTTGACGTATGGGCTGTAGAAACAGAAAAATATCGAATGTCCAATGTCCAATTTCGAAGTTGGACATTCGATATTCAATATTCTACATTCTTCTGTTTAATAGGCGTTTTCATCTCCCTTGATCATGTTCACGATGGTTTGGAAGATGATCTGACAGTCGAGCCAGAAGCTCCAGTTTTCGATGTACCAAAGATCATAGTTGACGCGTTTGTGCATGTCTTCCGGGAGGGAAGTTTCACCCCGACTTCCATTGACCTGTGCCCATCCTGTGATACCGGGTTTTACGAGGTGTCGTAGCATGTAGTTGGGTATAATGTCTTTTGACTCTAATGATAAGGGAATGGGGTGTGGTCTGGGACCTACTACCGACATACTTCCTGATAATACATTGATGAATTGTGGTAGTTCATCCAAACTAGTTTTTCTTAAAAACTTTCCTACACTGGTCACACGCTTATCATTTCTTTTTGCCTGCTCAAAATTGTTCTCATCTTCCTCTTTCTTTCTCATGTACATGGTTCTGAACTTATAGCAGATGATTTTTTTGTTATTCAATCCCCAACGTTCCTGTTTGAATAAAATAGGTCCGCGCGAATTGAGTTTAATGGCTATTGCAATAATAGGTGCTAACCAACTGTAGATAAGTACCAGAAAGATTAATGAAAAGAGGATATCAAAAAGCCTTTTGAAAAATCTGTTTTCTGCTTCATCCAGTGGAAAATAACGTAAGCCCACCACCGGGAAACCTGCATAGTTGGTTACTTTTAAAGAGGGGAGACCATGTCTGCCAAAATCCTGTATCAGGTTTACCCGCTTGGTATTTTTTTCACACACATCGATCACATAGTCGATCTTTTCTGTTTCATCATTGGGAAGTGCGAGAAATACTTCGTCTATGTTATTGAACTTTAGTAAATCCGGTAGTTGTTGAATACTGCCCAGGTATTTACCATTGAAGGAATGATGTTCTACATCATCAATCACCCCTACCAAATTGTATTTAAGACTGTTATTTAAAATTCCTGTTCTGTAAAAATTAGCCGCCAATGCACCTGCCCCTACGATGAGAATATTTTTTTCGTATTTGTATTGCTTTCGAATAAAGGCAACCGTAACCCTGAAAAAATATTTTTGAAATGGTATCGTTGCGAAAATGAGAATATGATAATAAAATATCAACGATCGGTAGATATAGAAATCTTGGTAAAAAAGAAAGAGTAAAAATATCAGTAGTAACAAATGGGTTGCGAGATGACGAAGAAAAACAGTCATTTCCTGTGAAAAAGAAAAAATAGTGATTTCGCCATACAGTAAAAAAATCCGTGCAACTACATACCATATCAATAAACTACTGCCAAAGATCACCACCAATGGTGGCCATACAATATGAAGTATTTTACCGGTATCAAAATAAGAAGCTGCTGCAAAACAAACAAGCAACAGCATAAAATCCAGTAGAATCCTAACAATGTAATTAATTTGATTGCCTTTGAACATCTCCTGATCGGATTTGATTGCAATATAAAACCAATTTATTATATCAAGAGACAAGAAAGAAGGTCCAGAGGACTCCTTCGGAGGACAAGGGACAAGAAAGCTTCAAGCCACAAGTATAATAGGATGGGGCGGATTGTCATGATGATCAGGATCTGCTTCAAAGGGGTAGGGGTGAGAAGTGAATTGTGAATTGTGAATCGTGAATGATTTACTCACTACTAACTACTCACCATGGACCATGGACTATGGACTGATGGGACGCGGATGGAGCGGATTGTCATGATGATCATGATTTGCTTCAAAGGGGGTAGGGGTGAGAAGTGAAAGGTGAAAAGTGAAACGATGCTATGGACTATGGACCATGGACCATGGTCATTTGTCTTGCAGCTTATAGCTCATAGCTCGTAGCTCACAGCTCATGAGAAATATTCACGGTATTTTGAGTAAGAAAGAAAAATTGGTACCTATCTTCAACAAATAACGGGATGCTGATATGCTTGGAATTTTGAAAAACATGGCTGATAATACCAATAAGAAATCTTTATCTCATCGATTTAGACAGCGTAGGTTTCGTGTTTTTCTGGAGATGGTTCGATCACTTCCTAAGCCTATTTCGATTTTAGATATTGGCGGTACATTGGCATTTTGGGAGGGGATGGGGTTTTCAGAGGATGGGGTTACCATTACTTTGTTGAATTTAGAAGTACAACACCCATTGAAACCCTGTTTTATCAGTATTACTGGTGATGCTACTGCACTTGATTTTGATGATCAGTCATTTGATATTGTTTTTTCAAATTCGGTCATTGAACACCTCTATACTTTTGAGCAACAGCAAAAAATGGCGACAGAAGTACAGAGAGTGGGTAAAACATATTTCATACAAACACCTAATTATTGGTTTCCTATTGAGCCACATTGGGTATTTCCTTTTTTTCAGTATCTGCCTTTCAATTGGCGTGTATGGTTAACACAACACTTTCCACTTGGACATATCCCTAGGCAAAATGAACGATCTGAAGCAGAACGACAAGTTCGGGAAATCAGGTTGATGACAAAGGCTGAATTGCAATCCATTTTTCCAAAAGCGCAACTATATCGGGAGCGGTTTCTGTTTTTTACAAAATCGTTTGTAATGAAAAAGTGAAGAATCAGGAATGAAGAAACAAGAAACAGGGAACAAGAAAGCTTTAAGCTACAAGTATAGTAGGATGGGGCGGATGATTATGATTGATTGTGCTTCAAAGGGGGTAGGGGTGCAAAAGTGAAAGGTGAAAAGTGAAACGATGCTATGGACTATGGACCATCGACCAGCAACCATTCCCCCAGATTTAGTAGTTTTGCGGCTATGTCAGTTCAGCCGATTCGGGTGAGTATTGTTAATCAATCCAATAACCCTTTACCTGATTATGCTACGATTGGTTCATCCGGGGTAGATATCAGGGCTTTTTTAGAGCAACCCATAACTATTCAGCCTTCTGAGCGCATATTGGTACCTACGGGTATTTTTGTGGAAATACCGGTTGGGTATGAGATCCAGATTCGTCCGCGTAGTGGTCTGGCCATCAAACAAGGGATCACCTGTTTGAACACGCCTGGTACCATCGACGCAGATTATCGGGGTGAGATTAAAGTGATTCTGATCAATCTATCCGCTGATGCGCAAATCATACAACCGGGTGATCGTATTGCTCAAATGGTGTTGCAAAAAGTAGAAAGAATTGAATGGCATGTGACGGAGCAGTTGGGTGCTACCGATAGAGGGAGTGGGGGATTTGGGAGTACGGGGAGTATTTAGGATGTCTGATGTCGGATGTCTGATGTCGGATGTCTGATTTTGGATGGCAGATATCAGATGGCAGATGTTGGATTTTGGTGGGAATGGTCTCGCCTTTGGCGAGATGGGTGCAAGGTACTGGGTGATGGGTTATAGGTAATAGGTAATAGGTGTTGGGATTTTTTTTATAGTTAAAAAAATGATCATTTTGGGAAGTGTATATTCAAATATTTCGCTGATTATAAAAAAGCTCGTAGCTCGCAGCTCGCAGCTCGCAGCTTTCCTCCTCCTCTTCCTCTTCTCCTGCAAAACAGTGAAGAAAGTAGAAGCCATTCAAGAAGCCATTACTAAAAAAGATACGGCGCAGGTGGTGGTGATTAAGGAAACACCTGAGGTAGATTCTGCTGCTATTGTGGCGGATATTATGGGGAAAGTGATTCAGAATAAGATCGACTTTCAGACTTTTAATGCCAAGATCAAAGTGGATTATGAGGGTGCAGAGAACAAAGACAATTACACCGTTTACCTGAGTATGCGTAAAGACAGTGTGATTATTATTCGTGTAAAAGGTTCATTCCTGGGGATATCTGCTGAAGGACTACAGGTGAAAATTAATAAAGACAGTGTGACACTGGTGCGTAAAGTAGGTGAGAAGTATGTTATGAATCGCTCCATCAATTATTTGCAGGAAGTTACCCAAATACCTTTTGATTTTGCTACACTTCAAGACTTGTTGATAGGGAACCCCATTTTTGTGAGCAAGAATCTGGTTTCGTACAAAAACAGTAATACGCAGTTATTGGTAGTCATGGTGGGAGAACTGTTTAAGCATCTCATCAATCTGGATAAAAATGATAATCGCGTATTGTACAGTAAACTGGATGATGTAGATATGCAACGCAATCGAACTTGTGATATCACTTTCGGTGGCTACCAGCCTATGGGTGATTATATGTTTGCTACCAACCGTAAAATATCGATGGCTGAGAAGGCAAAACTGGATATTTACCTTGATTTTAAAGAGTTTACGTTAAATGATCCGTTAAAATACAACTTCGAGCCGCCAAAAAACTATAAGCGTAAGTAATTTACCCTTCAATTTTTCGTTATCAGACAAACTTTTCCGCCTGAGGCGGACTTACACCCGTCAGAGGCGGATAAAATTCATTGATTATGCTGAAATCTTTTTTCTCCTTTTTCCTGATATGTTTCATCGGATTGGCTGTGCATGCCCAAACCCGTGAAGAACTGCAAAAACAGGAACAAGACCTGAAAAAGGAATTGGCGGAACTCAATAATCTGCTGTCTCAAACCCAAAAAAATAAAAAACTTTCTTTGAGTCAGCTAGCCATCATCAAACGCAAAGTGGCGATGCGTGAACAGTTGGTGAACTCCATCAATCGTCAAATACGTGATCTGGATAATACGATTTTTTTGAATGAAAGGGATATCTATCGTTTGCGAAAAGAGTTGGATACTTTGCGTGTTAAATATGCCAAGAGCATTGTATTTGCTTACAAGAATAGAAGCAGTTATGAATACCTGAATTTTATTTTCTCGTCCAGAAGTTTCAATGATGCGATTAAAAGAATTACCTACTTGAAAAGTTATCGTCGTAACCGTGAAACACAGGCAGAAGCCATTATGCAATCTGAACAGTTATTGAAAGAAAAAATTGATCTACTCAGTAACAATAAAAAAGAACGCATCACCACACTGGAGAAACAGAGTGAACAGTTGAAAGTATTACAAGAAGATAAAAAATCGCAAGACCAGGTTGTTGCTCAGTTGAAAGGAAAAGAAAAAGAAATATCTGCACAGATACAGAATAAAGAAAGACAACGTCAGAAAATGCAGCAGGCGGTTACTGCCATCATCAGAAGAGAAGCTGAAGAAGCTGCCAGACGTGCCAAACAAAAAGCAGCGGAAGATGCCAAAAAAGCTTCAGCGAATACCACAAAACCAACGACAGAGGGAACTACTAAAAACAACACGGCTGCTAATACCAATGTTACTAAAAGTGGTGCTATTAATGAACCACTGGTGAATAAGCCGGTGGCTGACAGACCCTATTCAGCACTGGAATCAACTCCCGAAGGCAGAGAAACTTCTATTCAGTTTGAACAAAACAAAGGTCGTTTACCTTGGCCGGTAGATCGTGGTAATGTATATGTACCATTTGGTATCTCAACCGTTCCGGGTACCAAGCTCACGCAGAAAAGTGATGGTATACAGATTGCATTACCGGAAGGGTCAGCGGTGAAAAGTGTTGCTGATGGTGAAGTGGTTTATGTGGGTGAGATCAATGGAGATCTGGCTGTATTTGTAAGACATGGAAAATACTTTACATCCTATAATCAACTTTCTACCATCTCCGTTTCTGTAGGACAAGAAGTAAAAGCCGGTTCCCTGCTGGGCAGATCCGGTAAAAGTATCGACGGAGAAGGCGCCATCATCTTTATGATCAGCAACGAAAAAGCAGCGCCGATGAATCCGGAGCTTTGGTTGAAACCAAGAAGATAAGGGAATAAGAAACAAGGAACAAGAAGACAAGACACAAGGAAGCTACAAGCTACAAGCCACAAGCGTGAGATCTAGAAGAAATATCCTTTGCTGTCAGATTAAATGACACTATCTCAAAAACTGTGTAAATATTAAAAATCGGGGTTATCGACTCCGATT
>JACBFI010000048.1 GCA_013391385.1 Sediminibacterium sp. Gen4
AGGCGATTAAAGCCTCCTTTCTTTTTTTAAATTCAATTTTACCGGACAGCAATGGATCATAACAAGGAGTATGCGCCGCATTATAACTTGAAAATAATTATACCAACATTTCTCGATCAATTTTGCCACAAGCTGGAAGATATTGATAACAAAACAGAAGAAAAACATTTGATAACAAGACTGGCAGAGTTTCACAATCTATTCTTAAATACCTATCACCCATTTGCGGATGGTAATGGCAGGGTTTGCCGCATCTTACTAGGAGCTATTATGATGAAATCTGATTGTACTCCTGTATTTCCTAAAATTATTGAACAGGAAGATAAGCTGAGGTATATCAATACCATCATTGAGTGCGAAAAAAAAGCAAGCAATACCCCTTTGATACAATATTTTGCTGAAGAGATGACTAAATACCTTGAAGCTAGAATTGCTAGTATCCATTAAATCATCATAAGGCAGAAAAAAAAGACTGTATTTTTACGATAGATGAAATATTGTGTAACGTTTTTTCTACTCTTACTATCTGTCAGTCTTATCGCCAATGACAGTCTGCTCATTTCAAGGCTATTACAACGCATTGATTATTTACAGGCAAAGGACAATGCAGTATTTCCGAAAGGCAGTATCCCCTCGTACCGTATGTATGCGCTCAATAAAACGCGCTATAAGGCGGATATCAATCCATTTTTTACAGGTCTGGTAGCTTTCACACTGGAAGACATAAAGCGGGATCTATCTCCTACACAACAAATACAGGCAAATACGATCATCCATAATACCCAGGCTGTTTATCCGATATTCCAGAACAGAAAAAATAAAAGAGACACTTATAATTTTTGGCCTACTGAGCACCCGCAGATATTTCCCCACTCGGGTTGGCTAAACTTGTTTAATAAAAGCAGGTCCTTGCCCGATGATCTTGATGACACGGTAATCATATTAATGGCACAAAAAAGCCATGATTCGATAGCAAAAGCGATTCACCAATTGATGCAGAGGTACACCAATAACGAGAATAAAAAAGTTACGAATACATTTCCTGAGTATCAAAAGATAGGCGCTTATTCAACCTGGTTTGGTGAAAAAATGCCGGTTGATTTTGATATCAGTGTATTGTCGAATGTTTTGTATTTCGTTCAGTTTTATAACCTGAAATGGACTGCAGCTGACTCTGCCAGTTTGTATTTAATTGAAGACATGATTAAAACCAACAAGCATGTTCAGTTTGCCAATTATGTTTCCCCTCATTATGCAACACTTCCTAATATCTTATACCATGTTTCAAGACTGATGTCATTACAACCGATCCCATCACTCGAGAAATTAAAACCTCAACTGATTGAGGATACAAAAAAGGCGCTGGCTTCTGCTACTACTTTCATGGATCAAGTCATATTAAGCACTTCCTTACTTCGCTGGGGTGTTGAGCCTCCTAAAATAATCATTGATGAAACAAAAAGCCTCATTGATCTAATAGAAGATGAACAGTTCTATTTCTTCATTGCCAGTATGGCTTCTATGTTGCCCGACCCATGGAAAAAAAGGGTCACCAATATGGGAGTAGGTACTTTTTATTATTACTGTCCTGCTTATAATAATCTGCTATTACTCGAAAATCTTATCTGGCAAAAAAGAAGAAGAAAGTAAATCTTTGTTAGCAATCTTAGGAATACAAAAGCGCCCAACCATTGATATAGTTGAGCGCTACTAATTTTAGATTATGTCTTATTTGAACAATCGCCAGAAGTCTAATCCTAAGGCATATGCCATCAATCCTAACAATAAAATCATTCCCACCATCTGTGCATACTCCATGAATTTATCTCCGGGTTTACGTCCGGTAATCATTTCAATGAGTGTGAAAAGTGCATGTCCGCCATCCAGGGCTGGAATAGGTAAAATATTCATGAATGCCAGCACAATGGAGAAGATGCCGGTTAAGGTCCAGAAACGTTCCCAATCCCACACACCGGGGAATGTATTACCAATGCTGATCACACTTCCCAATGAATCACTTGCATCCACCTTACCGGTAAATATTTGCTTGATACCGGTGATATAGCGATCCAGGGTTTCCCAACAACGATTAAACCCAACCGGAATCGCTTCCATGAAAGTAAATTCTTTCGTCACGGTACCAAACATGGTCAAGGGAGACACGGCAAAAAAACCAAGTTTACCTTTATCATTCACACGTGCCCTCACATCAACAGTATCTGCTCCTCGCAATACTGAGATCGTAACGATAGAATCTTCATATCCTTTGATCAATTGCTGGTATTGATGATAGAATTGAAAAGCAGTACCATTCAATCCAATCAAAGTATCTCCTTTACGCAATTCATTCTTGGTGAATACGGCATCTTTTGACGATACAGAATCTACGATAGCAGGATACTGTGGAACAATCATCCCTCCCGTTCTTCTGTTTTTCACCAGTTGCTTAATGAATCCTTCCGGAATCTTAAGTTCCTGTGTTGTACCATTTCTTTCTACCTGAATACTTTGTGCATCATTGAGCATCAGTTCTGATTCAAGTGTACCAAAATTTTCAATGGTTTTTTGGTTGATGCCAACGATCTTGTCACCATCTTGAATACCAATGGACCTTGCTAGCGAATCAGCATGGATACCATATTTCAAATTTTGAACCGGTAAATATTCCTCTCCCCATTTCCAGGTGATTCCAATAAAAATAACAATGGCTAAGATCACATTCACTACTACCCCACCAATCATAATGATCAAACGTTGCCAGGCGGGTTTTGCACGAAATTCCCATGGCTGTGGAGGCAATTTCATTTGCTCTTTGTCCATGCTTTCGTCAATCATCCCGGCGATCTTCACATAACCACCAAAGGGTACCCAACCCAATCCATATTCAGTTTCTCCTTTTTTGGTTTTCCAAAGACTAAACCATGGATTGAAGAACAGATAGAATTTCTCTACTCTACATTTGAACCAGCGCGCCGGTAAAAAATGTCCCAGTTCATGAAGAACCACGAGGATTGAAAAAGATAAAATGAATTGTCCGGCCTTGACCGCCACACTACTCCAATCAATTACTAATAATGTCATACAGGTTACTGCTGTGTTTTAAATGTCTACAATCTTTCTCCCGTGCAGTGATAAAGAATTGGTGGTGAAAATAGGAAAAAGATTACAGGTGAATTAAAGTGGCGGCGAAATTTCGGGCTTCCCCATCACTTTCAAAATATTCTTCCAGTGTAGGTTGTTCAATAAAAGGGGTTTTACGCATGGTTTGTTCTACCACTTCTGTCATATCCAAAAAGCCGATCCGGTTGCGCAAAAATGCAAAAACAGCAATTTCATTGGCTGCATTGAGGATACAGGGCATATTTCCCCCCTTGTACAAAGCTTCGGTAGCCAATGCTAAATTGCGAAAGGTTTTGGTATCGGGTTCTTCGAATGTAAGGATGTTAGGTTTTTTAAAATCATACCTCGGAAAAGCATTGGGTATCCTTTGAGGAAAAGCCATGGCATATTGAATGGGTAATTTCATATCCGGCAAACCCATTTGTGCTTTGATACTTCCATCTTCAAATTGAACCAAACTGTGTATGATACTTTGCGGATGTACCACCACTTCTATTTGATCAGGTCTTAGATTGAATAACCAACGTGCTTCAATCATTTCTAGCCCCTTATTCATCAGGGTTGCAGAGTCGATACTGATCTTTGCCCCCATGCTCCAGTTGGGATGTTGCAGTGCATGATCTCTTTTTACATTCACTAAGAAATTGGGCTTCTTACCTAGGAAGGGGCCTCCACTCGCTGTTAATACTATTTTTTCGATCTTGTTTCTTCCCTCTCCCACCAAACATTGAAAGATCGCCGAGTGCTCGCTATCTACCGGTATAACGGGAACATTTTTTTCCAATGCCATACGCATCACAATATCACCTGCCACTACCAAAGTTTCTTTATTGGCAAGTCCAATTGCCTTTCCATTGGAAATGGCCATCAGTGTTGGTTTCAATCCGGCATAACCTACAATAGCAGCCAACATCATATCATAACAATCCATGGCTGCGGCTTCTACCAATGCTTTCTCGCCTGCAAACACTTTGATATCAGTAGAAGATAGTGCGTCTTTAACGTTTTGGTACTTTCTCTCATCGCCAATAACGACCAAATTGGGATTGAACTGTAAGGCCTGTTTAATCAGCAATTCATCATTGCTTTGAGCAGTAAGGATCTCTGCGGAAAACAAATCAGGATTAGCCGCAATTACATCCAAAGCTTGTGTACCGATAGATCCTGTAGACCCGAATATGGCGATTCTTTTCTGATTCATAGGAATGTTCCGCAATTTGCGGGCATAGTTACACAATATATGCCAAAAAAAAGAGTTGGCATCATGCGTTGAAAGTTATCGTATTTAATGATCTGCTAATTTTCATCCCTTGTAAAAGTAGATATACGAGTACAGCTTCGAAAAGTTTGTATGGTGGTATTAGTTCTGAACAAAAGAACTCAATCCATCAGCTAATACACGATCGTTGCTCAATCTGGGTACTTTATTCTGCCCACCTAATTTCCCAATCGATCGCATATAATCAATGAACCCATTTTTTCTGATCTTATTAATTTGTAATCGTTGTAAGATATTACCCCTGATCAGATCATCGTAATACACATTCTTCTCTCGCAGGTTATTGTCCATTTGTTCAATAAAAGCACTCATGTCATCCGGTTCTTTTTCAAATTCAATGAACCATTCATGATAGCTTTTCCCTTCTCCTTGGGCAATCATGGGGGCCACGGTAAATTCAACAATACTGGCACCATTGGCTGTTGCTGCTTTCAGTAAAGCCGCTTCTACTTCTTCACCAATCACATGTTCTCCAAAAGCGGAAATAAAATGCTTGATTCTACCCGTCACCACCAATCGATAAGGATCTGTACTCAAGAACTTCACCGTATCTCCAATATTATATCCCCACAACCCTGCATTGCTATTGATGATCAGTGCATAATTCTGCCCTACTTTCACGTCTTTCAGACTTAAACGAGTAGGATTTTCTGAAAAGATTTCTCCTGCCGGAATAAACTCGAAAAAAATACCGCTGTTGGTATTCAGTAAAAGTCCATCTGCCTCCTGACTATCTTGAAAAGCAAAAAAACCTTCACTGGCAGGAAACAATTCAATCGTATCAACTTTTCGTCCAATACTTTCAAAAAGTTTGGCACGATAAGGTTCAAAATTCACCCCACCTTGCACCATCACGCTGAAATGCGGAAACAAGTCTCCTACTTTCTTACCACTTTTCTCGATGAGTCGATCGAAATACATCTGCATCCAGGGTGGGATACCGCTGATCAGACTCATGTCTTTTCGAATGGTTTCTTCAACAATTTTATCCAATTTGGTCTCCCAGTCTTCAATACAATTGGTTTCGTAGCTGGGCAATTGGTTCGTACGCAGATAACTGGGTATATGATGATTAACGATACCACTCAAACGACCGGTTGGTATACCACCTACTCTTTCCAGTTCAGGAGAACCGCTCAAAAAGATCATCTTCCCGCCAGCAAATGCACTATTGCCGGTCTCTGCCATATAACAAAGCAGCGCATTGCGGGCTGTATTGATATGATTGGGGATCGAATCTTTGGTGATGGGAATGTATTTTACCCCACTGGTAGTACCACTGGTTTTAGCAAAATAGATGGGTTTCCCTTTCCAAAGTATGTTTTCCTTACCCTCTTTTACCTGATTGATATAGGGTTTTAACAACTCATAGTCTCGTATAGGAATGGCTTGATAAAACTCCTCATAAGTATGTACAGCTTCCAAATGATGGTCTTTCCCAAAAACAGTACCCTTCCCAATTTTAAGGAGCTGTTTAAGAATTGCTTCCTGGTCTGAAAGGGCATTACTGCTGTTTCTACGTATCTGTTTATGGATGTATTGGGCAAAAGGTTTTGCCAATAAGGATTTCAGGTTCATATGAAATGACCGGTCTTGAAGACCGGTAGGGACAAAAATAGACAGAAGTTGGGGTTTATGGGGCGAAAGGATGCTAATATTCTAAATAATTAAAAATCAAACAGATGTAAAAAATCAGGGGTTGTGGCAATAGCGGAGTGATCTAATCTAATAGACAAAAGAGATGTATTTTCGTTTTTCCACGCTCGTGAATAGAATTATTTCAAAAATCTTTGCAAAATTCCCCTTCAAATCCCTACCTTTGCCGTCCTAATTTTGGATAGCTATGTTAGCAGTTGTAAAAATCGCAGGTCAGCAATTTAAGGTACAGGAAGGACAAAGCCTGTATGTTCCTCACCTGCAGGGTAAAACCGGAGATAAAGTAGAGTTCACCGATGTATTGTTTACAGACAATGCAGGTACCGTTGCGGCGGGTAGTCAAGTAAAAGCTACCGTTAAAGCTGAGATCATTAGTGATCTGGTACAGGGTGATAAAGTGATCGCCTTCAAAATGAAAAGAAGGAAGGGCTTCCGTAAGAAGCATGGTCATAGAACCCACTATACTCGTATCAAAATCGAAAGCATCGCTTAGTAAAAAACATGATCTTGTTTCATCCCTGTGTAACAGTGAAACAGATTTTAAAACAATAAACCATGGCACACAAAAAAGGTGAAGGTAGTGTAAAGAACGGCCGCGATTCACAGAGCAAACGTCTCGGTGTAAAGATTTATGGTGGTCAGCCTGCTATCGCTGGCAATATCATTGTTCGTCAGAGAGGTACTGTTTACCATCCTGGTAAAAATGTAGGTGTTGGATCTGACTATACTTTGTTTGCATTATCAGACGGTATCGTTGAATTTAAAAAAGGAAAAAACGACAAGACAACTGTTTCAGTTAGTCCGGTTGCAGAGACTGCATAAAAAAAATTTTTTGTAGTTACAAATAAGTTTTTATTTTTAATGTATTATTTACTAACCATTAAATCTAAAAAACATGGCAACTGCAAAAAAAGCTGCTAAGAAAGCTGCACCAAAGAAAGCTGCTAAAAAAGCTGCTCCTAAAAAAGCTGCAAAGAAAGCTGCTCCTAAGAAAGCTGCTAAAAAAGCTGCTCCTAAAAAGGCTGCTAAAAAAGCTGCTCCTAAGAAGAAAGCTGCTAAGAAAGCCGCTAAAAAGAAGTAATCTTAGTTTAGCTTCTGCTAAAATAGATTTAAAAGTCCCGCAAATTGCGGGACTTTTTTTGTGCTAACTTCACCCTTCTCTTATATTTTTCCCATATGACCAACGAAGCAATTGCGGCTAATTTTTCATTATTATCGAAGCTCATGGATATCCATGGGGATAATGCGTTTAAAGCCAAATCCTATGCCAGTGCGGCTTTCAGCATAGACAAACTACCCGTTGAATTATCGACCCTGTCTCACGATAAAATTTTTGTTCAGAAAGGAATCGGAGAAAGTACCGGAAAAAAAATCATTGAGCAATTGGAAACGGGCAGACTTTCTGTTTTGGATGAATACCTCTCTAAAACACCGGAAGGGATTATTGAGATGTTGGGGATCAAAGGTATTGGTCCAAAGAAAATTGCTACTATTTGGAAAGAATTGGAAATAGAAACTTTAGGAGAATTATTATACGCTTGTAATGAAAATCGTTTAACACTTTACAAAGGATTTGGAGAAAAAACACAGCATAATATTAGAGAAGCGATCGAGTTTTATTTCAACTCACTGGGTAGCTATCTTTATCAGCAGATGGAAGAATTTGAACCAAAAGCCTCCGAAAAGTTGTTTCAAAGCTTCCCGGGTGAGCAATTTTTATCCACAGGAGCCTATCGAAAACAGCATGAAATTGTGGATATCCTTGAGTGGGTTACAACTGCTTCATTAGAACAATTGAAGTCGTTTTTTATCCAGCATCAATTTACAATTGTCTCTGAAAAAACTTCTTACTTATCCGTAAAAGCAATAGAAAATGTGACGCTTGGATTTTTTATTGCTTCCACTGATACCTATTTTCAACAACAATTTGAAACGAGTTGCAGCGATGCATTCTTATTGGCTTGGAAAGAAATGTATCCATCTTATGCTTCTACTAAATACCCATCAGAAGAAGCAATTTTTGAGCAAGCAGGTATTGCTTATATCCCACCCTATTATCGTGAAGATCCATCTGTGCTAGAAAAAGCTAAAAAGCAATCACTTCCTGTAGTTATTCAACCGGAAGATATCAAGGGAATCATCCATAGTCATAGTAAATGGAGTGATGGAAGTCACAGCCTAGAAGAAATGGCTAAAGCCGCTAAAGAACAAGGACTGGAATATTTGGTGATTAGCGACCATTCGAAATCTGCCTTTTATGCGAGTGGATTAGCAATTGAACGGGTAATTGCACAACACCAACAAATTGATGAACTCAATCAGCAACTAGGATCATTTCGTATTTATAAAAGCATTGAAAGTGATATCCTGAATGATGGTAGCCTGGACTATCCAGACGAAATCCTTGCGACATTTGATCTTATCATCGCCTCTATTCACTCTAACCTCAAAATGCCGCAGGATAAAGCCATGATGCGCTTGATCAATGCGATTGAAAATCCTTATACAAGTATTCTGGGACACATGACTGGCAGACTTTTACTGAGTAGAAATGGGTATCCGGTAGATCATGCAAAAATTATTGATGCCTGTGCTGCCAATGATGTGGTGATTGAGCTGAATGCTCACCCACGCAGACTGGATATTGATTGGCGTTGGATTGGAAAAGCTTTGGATAAAGGTGTATTGATCTCCATCAATCCCGATGCCCATGCAATTGATGGATTTAAGGATTACAGATATGGAGTACTGGCAGCCCAAAAAGCCGGATTAACAAAAGAGCAGAATCTCAGTAGTTTTTCGAAAGAACAATTCGAGGCTTTTCTGGTACAACAACATGCCAAAAGACCCTAATCAATGTAAACAGCCCCTATCAAATCATCAGATGCTAAGTAGTAGCTACCGGTAATTGTATAAAGAAAGTAGTACCAACGCCTTCTTCTGTTTCGAACCAGATACGTCCGTTGGCATTTTCAACGATCCCTTTACACATAGCGAGCCCCAATCCTGTACCGGAAGACTTGGTTGTGAAGTTGGGGGTAAATATTTTCGATTGCATCGACACAGGGATGCCTCCGGCATTGTCTTTCACCGATAAATACACAGCCTCATCTTTGATTTCAATTGAAACAAAAACTTCAACAGTCTCATCACCGGATCTTGCTTCTGATGCATTCTGCAGTAGATTCGTCAGTAAACGATTCATTTGTACCCTGTCTGCCGATACAGGGATAGAAAGGTTTTGAGGGCTCCAATGAATCTGTAATCCGGGATGTGTTTGATACAATCGCACTACTGAATCAATTACTTCCTGAAGATTCAGTTTCTCAATCTGAGCATTCCCAATATTGGCAAACTGTGAAAATTCACCGGCTATTTTTGAGAGTTGATCAATCTGTTCAATGAGTGTTACAGCCATATTTGATGTTAGCTGTTTTACATCAGGAGCCCCATTCAAAATGGCTTTTTGTAGATATTGTATACTCAACTTCATGGGCGTAAGCGGGTTCTTAATTTCATGTGCCACTTGTCTTGCCATTTCCCGCCATGCTCCTTCCCTTTCGCTTCTGGCCAAAGCTTGTGCACTTTCTTCCAGCTTTTTTACCATTTTATTATACTCTGCTACTAACAAGCCAATCTCGTCATTTCGCGTCCAAACAATTTCCTGATTGTCTTTACCGATATTCATTTGTCGCATCTTCTCAGCAATCAAACTGAATGACGCAGTGATCCTGCTGGTTAAAAAGAAGGCTATGGCACCTGCTACCAGAAAGATAAAGGCATTCAAATTGATCAATGTTGCCAAGAAACCGGATATTTCCTGGTTTAATTCATTCTGTGAATTGAGATACGGAATATTGAGGTAAGCATAATTTTCTCCGGATTCATCTGAAAGAGGAACATAAATACTCAGGTATTCAAAGTCTCCTACTTTTTCTGATTGGATATAGCGAATATTGTTATCAAAATGCAATTGCTGATACGCCCTGGGTTCCATTTGGGTACTGAGCAAATGTTTATTGTAGATATAAGGTTGCGTCGAAATGAGCAGGTTTCCATTGACATCATAAAAATTGACATCTACATTATGTAAGTCAGAAACTTCTGCAATATCTCTTTCCAGAGTTTTTGTGAGCACATTACTTTGAACTGTCAAGACATCATCAAAACTAAACTGCGAATTCAGTTTACTATTGATCTCATTACCCATTACCTGAATGGTCTTTGACAAACGTTCTTCATTGCTTCTGTTGAATCGGATGATAAAGAAGGAAATAGTGGCGATACCTATCACTACAAATGAGAAAACACTCAAGAATATAATGGTAGATTGTATCTGTGTTCGAATATTAAACCGGAACAATTTTTTAATCTCATGCCATTTGAATCTTGCTTTTAATAATTGTCCACCAGTATGAAACAAGAAAACAATGAATAAAAATGAGCAGAATAAATAGGCAAATAAGGTCAATGACTCTACCAACCAGGTATTTCTTTTAACCAAAAGCACCTGCTTATCATCTCCACTATTATACCATAACTCACTATAGTCTCCTACTACCTTATAGGTATATTCAAATTCAGGTACTTCTTTTCTATTGAGACGCGATGGAAAACTATATGTATTGAAATAATTAATCAAAGCGCCTCTGTTATAAATAGCATAGGCATAATTCGTATTCAAATCTGAAGACAGATCCTGTGCCTGATTGAATAATTCTGGATATAAAGCCTCACTTTTATACCGCTTGGATTTTGCGATCACAAAAATGTAACCCAAGGTATTTTTTTGATCTTTTACTTCTTTTTGATAGAGATAACTAAACCCTTCACCAGTATTATCATAACTGTACAATCCCGGGATCACGGTAGGTCTTGCTTGGTTTAGTACAATGGTCTTAATAGCAGCATAATCAGTAGAGTCTTCATTGTATAAAGGATGGTAGAGACTATCAAATGTATAAATACGGGTATCATATTTATTAAGGTATCCTGAAAAGTTCTGATTGATGAGACTATCCTTGATAAACTTATTCGTATACTCACTTTGAAAACGATAAAAGTTTTGTTTTAAAAACTCATCATCAAAGTTAGTAGCAGCAATATTCAACAAATTTTCTCCTGATGGATCCACTTGCAATGCTAGTTTTTGTGCGATCCTCTTACGTTGCTCAAACTCTGTGATCCGATTTTCATACATCACCACTGCAGCTATGGAAAAGGTAAAGAACATCACCCAAAAAATAAAAAAGGGTGACCGCAATAAAGGCAAATGCAAGTCTGATTTACGTAAATGCAAAATGACGAGGTATAAAATCAACCATAACAATACCCCTAATCCTGATGGGATCTCTTTACTCGAATAAAATACCAGCAAACACAGAAATCCACTGACTGTCACAGTAATAGCTTGTTCAAACAAAGCAAATTGACGTTCTGTTATAGGTCGGAGAATGATCTGTGAGAATTCAAAAAAGCTGAGTACGAGAAAACATAAGATCACGAAAGAGATAACGCTGTAAAAATCAAGGCTAAAAAAGTTGGTTACATCTGTTGATATTTTTGAGTCTTGAACCAGACTTTTAATGACTCCCGCCACCAAATAACCCATGAATGTGAGCAAAAAAACACCTCCATAGTTCCTGATTTTAACCGGTAATGGCCTTATAAACCAAGTCTTGCCATCTGTATAATTTTTATAGACACCAATTAACCAAAACAATAAAACAGCATTGACCAATAAATCTCCTAATGATGGGTGTAATACATTAGAAGCATAGATGGAAGGATCATACAATGGCAGTTTGGAATAATCAAAAGGAAAATTAAATTGATAAGCAATCAGTCGAATGAATACAACCAATCCAACCAACAAGATATAGCCCATTCGAAATCCATTTCTTTGCATTACTTCTACACAAATGGAATGTAGAAAAACCAACAAAAAAACAATTGCGAGGACTCGCAATGCAATGGTGACGCTATCGTAAGACAGAAAGGATTTACCCGGTTTTAATCGAATCCCAAATAATTCATCACCTTTGTTGTTATAAATTGGCAGTACGCCTTCCCCGGGTACAGTGATCAACTCATATTGCTCATCCAATCCGTTATACCCTGCGAAATCACTATGGAGATATTTGTTTTCAATGAAATAAGACCATCGTATCGGTATCATACCTACCACCAATAGCTCAGCATCATTTAATACAACCTTCTTCTTAATGATCTCAAATTCTCCATTTCGTTTTACAGAGAACCAGCTACTATCTTGTCTGTATAAATCATCCGGTACGATATAATATTGATTGGTGTTCCAATACAACAATGAGGGAGAGGAACCCCTATCGAGATCATAAATAAATAAACCATACCCCTCTTTTACCATTTTTTCTTTCTGATCATTATTATTAGGTCCGATCAGGGCATTGATACTAGTTGTATCTTCTACCAGCTTTTCTAGTTTCTCTTCCAGGCGGGCAATTCTTTGTGAAAGTTTTGATTGAACTTTTTCCGGTGATGCATTATAACTCCAGTAGTTGATGAAAATAAATGAGAAAGTATACAACCATGCGGCTGTAATGATCAAATAACCATGCCTATACATTGCTTTTTTAAGTGTACTGATCAAGGTGTTCATTTTTTCTTTTTGATCTCATTCCAGAGTTCATCCATGGCTTCCAGTGACATATTACCCAACTGAAGACCTTTCTCTGCCGCCATCTTTTCCATCTCTTGAAAACGGTACATAAACTTTTTATTTGTTCGCTCTAAAGCCGCTTCAGCGTCAACCTGCAAAAACCGTGCATAATTGATCAAACTAAAAAGCAAATCCCCAAACTCCTCCTCGATTGCCTCTTTTTTTTCAGATTGAACAGCTTCCAGCAGTTCTCCGGTTTCTTCCTGCACTTTTTTCCATACATCCTCCCGATTATCCCACTCAAAACCCACTTGTTTTGCTTTTTCCTGAATTCTTGCTGCTTTCACGACGGCAGGTAAAGATTGAGGTACACCACTCAGAACAGATTTCTTACCTTCTTTCATCTTGATCTGTTCCCAATTTCTTTTTACATCCTCTGCATCATTCACTTTCACATCACCATAAATATGTGGGTGACGATTGATCAATTTAGCAGCAATTCCATCGATTACCTCTTGTAAAACAAACTGCTGCTGTTCTGTACCAATCTTACTGTAAAAGAGAATATGCAGCATCATGTCACCCAATTCTTCTTTGATACCCTTCCAATCATTGGCGTCAATAGCATCTGCAAGTTCATAAGTTTCTTCGATGGTCATTGATCGAAGCGTATGGATGGTCTGTTTACGATCCCATGGACATTGCTCGCGCAGTTCATCCATGATTGTTACCAATTTTAAAAAGCTATTCGCCAATTCATTCATAATCTTTCAATTCATGGTTTAAAGAACAAAGGCTGAGAACAAGAAAAATATTGCAAACAATAAGACCATCACAAAAAGAGATAATAACAATAGCAATATATACTTGAGTATTGTAATAGCTCTTCTTTGCCCATAGAAGTTACGCATGGATTTATAGATATAAAAAAATCCGGCTAAAGTAAAACTACTTCCTATCCAATCATGCTCTGAGTGTGTGATGGCAGTTAATATACTATTCAGCCAAAGACCGATCAAGATGATGATAAATAATGCACAATACAGATGAATGGAATAGATGACATGGTTTACATAAAAGAACTGTTTGTGTTTGACATAGAGCAACAATAATAGAAGTCCGAATAGGGGCAATGAAATAAATAGCATTTGTGGAAAAAAATGAATGAATTTGTTGGTCACGGCTTTTAAAATAGCCGATCCATCTCCTTTATATTTTTCATTCAGGTGAATATCCTGTCGCTTAATTGCCCTTTTCAGGAACCCATCCCGCTTAGATTCCTGTAAAGAAGCTTGAATAGAATCATACTCCTTTACCGTTTTCAATTCTCTATGTGACTTATCGTTATCTAATGATACCAATGTAAATCCACCCCTTGCTAAAGACTTAACACTATCCACTAAAGAACTGTCTCTTTTTACCATAGCGATATCAGCTTCCACTTTTCTGAGTCTTTCTTTCAACTTATCATTAACAAATCCAACAGTATCTTTTATAATCTTTTTTTCCAAACGAGCTTTTTCGTCCTGAAGGTCTTCCATCACCTCTTGAACTGTATCACTTTTCTCTTTAATCTCAATAGCCTCCTCTTTCTGATAAAAACTAAAGAAGATCAAAAAGAAGAAAGCTGAGGTAAACACATACATTCGGATGGGGTGCAAATAGTCGGCTCTTCTACCTCTAAGGTATTCATGAGATAAAAATCCGGGTCTAAATAGCAGGTATTTTAAGGTGCTAAAGAACTTCCCATCAAAATGAATGATATCATAAACAAAATGAGTTACCAAATGCCAAAAACTGTCTTTGGGCTCTATATTTTCCTGTCCGCAGTAATGACAAAAGCGCCCATGCAGAGCTGCCCCACAATTCAGACAAATTTTTTCTTTCCTTTCAGGTAAATGTGACACTTGTTAACGTTTGACTAAAAATACAGAACTAATCCATTGCAGCAAGTGGCTAAGAGCCGATGTTTCCTGAATGTTGAAAAATGAACAGCAGGTTTTAAGTAATTTTACTGCCATGATCATAAGACTTCAGCTCATCTGCTATCTATTTCTGGCTTTGAATTCCAACGCCCAATATTATTTCAATGATATCATTTCCATCAAACAGGGAAATGATCAATATCGGTTATTGAGGGCTCAAAAGATTGCTTCTGTAAAAGCTGTTTCATATGAACCGGATAACAGTATTACCGAGGGATTTGCTGTAACTCAAGAGATGAGTCGCGATGGAAAAAAAGTAACCATCACTACCACTACCAACAACCAAACCGGTACTACTGTCAATACTTATGATATGGGGATATTAAAAAGAACCCAATCGAATAATAAAAATATTAGCAATAAAACGGATTATAGTTACGACGCACAAGGGCGTATCAGTAAGGTTCATTTATCTACAGTGGATACGTTTATGAATAGTACCATTTCCGAAATTCATGAATGGTCTTATGATGAATATGGAGCCCCTGCTACCATGTTAAGAATCAAAAACAGTGTTGACACAACAGTTGTACAATTTGTAAAAGATGATCAGCAAAATATTGGAGAAGAGATATGGCGGAAAAATGGTCGAATTGTGGAACGCTACTATTACTACTATAACAATAACAAGCAACTCACAGATATTGTACGTTATAACAGCAAGGCAAAAAAATTAATGCCTGACTTTGTTTATGAATACAATGCTTCGAACCAGTTAAGTCAAATGACCCAATTTTCTTTAGGTAGCAATAACTATTTTGTCTGGAAATACAAATACAATGATAAAGGATTGAAAACTGAAGAAGTTTGTAGTGATAAAAGCAAACTTCAAATCGGCAGAATTGAGTATCAATATACCGGTTTATAATCCTTCGAAAGTTAATCGAGGTATTTTTTCTTTTTTTCTTCTTTGAACTCCATTTGTTCTATCAATGATTCCGGACTGGGGTTATTGGTGACAGATACTGCAATTTGAAATAGAACAAAACAAAGGACCACGGACATGATCAACTCTCCCCATGTAATCCAATATCCCCAAAATGTATAGACAGCACCCTTCTCAGGCATTCCGGTTTCATAAATAACGGTGAGTTGTTCTCCTTCCGCGATGTTCCTGAAGACATAATGAGGATTAACGGCATATTCTTTGGTTCCTGTATTGAAGACGGCTTTAAGAACAGGTTTACCACTAGCGCTATCCAATTGCTGAACGATTTGAGCCGGCACTTTCACCCCATCAAAATAATCAGGCTGCCGTGTGAACAGCAGATAACAACCGAAACAAACGAGATAAAGAATGAAGACAGCTTTATACATAGCGGATAGGGTATAAAAAGGTGAAAGGTGAAAAGTGAAAGGACCTGTATTTTAACCCTTTCACGAGTATGTTCACTTAAGTGTGTCAAATTGTAAATTTAGACACATGAAAGAAGAAA
>JACBFI010000049.1 GCA_013391385.1 Sediminibacterium sp. Gen4
AAAATTAAAAAAATTAGTCAAAACTTTGTTTCTTAACACAGAATCTCTGTGGTTATATTCAACCCATCCTCACATCAACCTCACAGACCCAAAGCTGCTTTTGATATTGATATTCATTCCCGCTCCATTTCCAATTTTTCCTACATAGTGTCGGTTGGGGCGGTAGCTGATCCTTTGTCCGGGTGAATCCGTTCTTTCTTCCTGCAGTACAATATCTCCCTTACCGGTAGCAGTGGCGTTATTGGTAGCAATATCATAACTGATACCATTGCCTTTGGGTAATAACAGATACAAACTGGTATGACTATTTTTCAACTCAATATTTTTGACATTACTATTGATCGGTAGATCAATGCTGTTACAAAAGTTGATGGTACCTTTCAAATCACCGGTCACTTCTTCAATATCAATACGGGTATGACTGAAATTAACCTCTGTATTGCCCAGTTTGGCAATCTTCGCTTTTCCAAAATTCACTTTTAATAATTTGAGATTGGAAAGATGTCCGGCCGTGAGTGTACCATGACTGCTGGTGATATTGGCTTCACCGCTGTAATCGCCCAGTTCCATTGGGCCAAAACTGTTGCTAGCATTTAATTTGGCTTTGGCAGGAAGGTAAATGGTATAATCGATATTCATTTTACTGCTCTGATTACTGCTCCATCCTTTTTTCTCATCACCAATCTGGGTTCTAAAGCTGATCTCGCCAGCTGTTTTTTCATCTTTTACCTGGATGGCATCTAGTAAGCTGTTGGCATATTCTTCTTCCTGTGCGGAAACCACGATCTTAACATCTACTTTGATTTCATTCTTATCCCATGTCTTGATCTCCATTTTCCCAAATTGATTTTTGAGGGAAAGGGTTTCATTACCAACGGGGTAGGATTTACTGTAATCTTTTTGTTTGGTCACCGCCCATTTGTAGTGATCTTGAGCTTGTGTATTGTTGTGAATCAATACTATGCAAATGAATGTACATAGTATAGTGCGTAATAAAGTGATTATTTGTTTCATACTGCGGGTTGTTTTTTCAGGAATAAGAGATGTTGGGGGTAAAAAGGTTGGAAAAAGGCGCTTAGATTCAATGTTAAAAACTTGAAAACAAATAAAAGTGCCACAAAACAGGACTTAGAAGCCGCATCCCTGTAAATTTGCGCCGTTAACAGGCGACCGAACCTAAAAGAACGAAATCAAAAAATTACACCTCATGGCTGCAAGAACCGATCTATTTCAATCGCCGGATTATTATCAGTTGGATGAGTTATTGTCTGAAGAACATCTCTTGATCCGTGAATCTGTACGCAATTATGTGAAGAAAGAAATTTCTCCCATCATTGAAGACTATGCACAACGCGCAGAGTTTCCGGAACATATTGTCAAACAACTAGGTGATCTCGGATGCTTTGGTCCAACCGTACCGGTAGAATATGGTGGGGGTGGACTGGATTACATCAGCTATGGATTGATGATGCAGGAATTAGAGCGTGGGGATAGTGGGGTGCGTAGTACGGCCAGTGTACAAGGTAGTCTGGTGATGTATCCGATTTATGCCTATGGTAATGAAGCACAGCGAAATAAATATTTACCCAAGCTGGCGAGTGGTGAGTGGTTGGGTTGTTTTGGATTAACAGAACCCGATCATGGTAGTAATCCTGCCGGTATGTTAACCAATATCAAAGATGCTGGTGATCATGTAATCCTGAATGGGGCCAAAATGTGGATCAGTAATGCACCTTTTGCACAAGTGGCAGTAGTATGGGCAAGAAATGAAGAAGGAGATATTCAGGGGGTGATCGTTGAGCGTGGCATGGAAGGTTTTAGTACACCTACTACTCATGGTAAATGGAGTTTACGCGCTTCAGCTACTGGTGAGTTGGTATTCGATAATGTGAAAGTTCCTAAGGAAAATATTTTACCGAATGTAAAAGGATTAAAAGGCCCCTTGGGTTGTTTAACCAAAGCCCGTTATGGCATTGCCTGGGGAGCTTTAGGTGCAGCGATGGATTGTTACGATACTGCTTTGCGTTACAGCAAAGAAAGAGTTCAGTTTGATCGCCCGATTGGCGGTTTTCAGCTACAACAAAAGAAACTGGCAGAAATGATCACTGAAATCACCAAAGCGCAGTTAATGGTATGGCGTTTGGGTGTATTGATGAATGAAGGAAAAGCAACGCCTCAGCAAGTGAGTATGGCCAAAAGAAACAGTTGCGAGATCGCAGCCAATATTACCAGAGACGCACGTCAGATGCTGGGTGGTATGGGTATCACCGGAGAATACAGCATCATGCGCCACATGATGAACCTCGAAAGTGTCATCACCTACGAAGGAACCCATGATATCCATTTACTGATTACGGGGATGGATGTTACGGGGATGAATGCATTTAAATAATAGGTGCTAGGTGCAAGGTACTAGGTACAAGTGTGACGCTTTAGTCATAATGTTTCTTAAGTATTCATAAATCCTTTGTACAGATTTAATACTTAATACCAGTAGCTAATACCTAGTACCCAGCACCTAGTACCTAACACCTAACACCATGAAAATATTTCTCATAGGCATGATGGGCTCCGGAAAGTCTTATTGGAGCCGTTTGTTGGCAAAAAAACTCAAGACAGGTGGGTATGATCTCGATTTTCTCATTGAATCTCATGAAGAGAGAACCATCAGCGAAATTTTTGAGGAAGAGGGCGAAGATTATTTCAGAAAAACAGAATCCAAAATCCTTCGTTGGTTTGGTGAGAAGAAATCTTTTGTACTGGCTACGGGTGGTGGTACCCCATGCTTTACTGACAATATGGAATGGATGAACAAACAAGGGATCACCATTTGGATCGATGAGCCGGTAGAAGTACTTACAGAGCGATTAACCCCTGAAAAATCACACCGCCCACTCATTCGCGATCTGTCAGACAAAGAGCTAACTGAGTTTTTGGTGAATAAGCGAAAAGAAAGGGAAGCTTTCTATGCGCTTGCCCAACATCATTTGACGGGCGGATCGATTACAGAAGCTAATTTTAAAAAAATCATTCAACAATATGCATAAAGGATATTTAGTCATCGCCTCATTTTTGGGAGCACTCTCCGTAGTACTAGGTGCATTTGGTGCACATGGATTGAAGAAAATTGTTTCGGCAGATGCATTGGTGACTTATGAAACAGCAGTTCGGTATCAGTTCTATCATGTATTTGCATTGGCATTGACCGGATTGGTTTTTGCATCCGGACAAGCTTCATTGATGAAAGCGGCGGGTGTATTGTTTATGGCGGGTATGTTGTTGTTCAGTGGGTCTTTATACCTGCTTACTTATAAATCTGCAGCACAACTCAATGGACTCTCATGGGTAGGTCCAATAACACCACTGGGAGGTACTTTACTGGTAGCTGGCTGGATTTGTCTGGCATTGGGTATCAGTAAAGGTGCTTGATAAAAGTGGAAAACTCTGCATCTGTATATCAGTTTTGCACATAGGTGGGTAGTCAGATGGAGCAGGCATTGCCATAGCTTATATTTGTTTTCATGGCAAACCGCTTGAAGAAAAAAACACCCCCTGCTCCCAATCCGGAAGAACTAACGCCCGATAAAGAACCGGAAGTAACGGTTACTGAGGTGGTTAAAGATGAACGTACTTCCAAGATCCTGGGTGCTTCTAGTTTATTGTTGACCATCTTCTTGTTTGTTGCCTTCACGTCTTATCTATTTACCTGGCAAGAAGATCAGGATAAAGTACACCAGTTTGGTATCCGCATATTTAAAATCGATGATGTAAAAGTAAATAACCTCCTAGGGGTACTAGGTGCTTATGTGGCACATAGTCTTTTCTATAAAGGATTTGGATTGGCTTCCTATCTCTTCTGTACTTTCTTTTTTGTACTAGGTGTAAACCTGCTGTTTGGTAAAAAAATATTCAGTCTCGTTCGTAATATCCGGTATGTAATTGTTGGATTAGTAGTATTAAGCATGGCGTTTACATTTGTATCACGTGCCAGTGCTTTCTCTTGGGGCGGAGGTGTAGGTGAATTGTTGAATGCCTGGTTTATAAAATGGATCGGTAATATTGGAACAGGTGCACTGTTGTTGTTATCTGTCTTCAGTTATGTGATCTGGCGTTTTAATCCCAGTTTCAAATGGCCTGAGTGGAATTTCACTTCTCCTACAGTCAATAAAGCACATGAGGATGATTTTAAATTATCAATTGATGATGAAGTAGCGGTCAAACAGGAATGGGATGAGACGGGGGCAGTTGCAACTGAAACAGAGGAGGAAAATGGATTACCGGTCAGTCAAAATAAATTGAAATCAGACGCGAGTGGAGTGGTGGTTATCATGCCAAAAGAAGAGGAAGAAGCGATAGATCCGATGAATGAGTTTGATATGGTGGAGAAAGAAGAAGAGGAAGACGAGGAATTTGAAGAGGAAGATGAAGAAGAAGAGGTGATAGAAATGGCAGAAGAAATTTCCAAGCCAGAGCCACTCATCAATGTGATACCTCCCAAGAAAGTCAATGTAGATACAGAAGGACTCGAACTCGAAATCAAAGAAACGCCAGAGGAAGAAGAGGAATTAGAAATAGCGCCTGTTGCTACACCCGGTAAACTGAATACCAAATACGATGCAACGCTGGATCTGAAAGACTACAAGTATCCGGGACTGGATTTATTGGAAACACATGGCAGTGAAAAGATTGTTCATGACCCCACTGAATTGGAGACCAATAAAAACCAAATCATCGCAACACTTAAAAACTATGATATCGCAATCCAGCGTATCGCAGCAACGGTGGGTCCAACCGTAACCTTGTATGAAATTGTACCGGCTCCGGGTGTGCGTATCAGCAGAATTAAAAACTTGGAAGATGATATTGCCTTGAGTCTGGCAGCGCTTGGTATTCGTATCATTGCGCCAATACCCGGAAAAGGAACCATTGGTATTGAAGTACCGAATGTGCGTAAGACTGTGGTGAGTATGAAAACCTTGTTGGCCAGTGATAAATTCCAGCATAGCGCGTTCTCCTTACCGATTGCCATCGGTAAGAAAATCGATAATGAAAACTTTATTGTAGATCTGGCCAGTATGCCACACTTGTTGATGGCTGGTGCTACCGGACAAGGTAAATCGGTGGGATTGAATGCGATCCTCGTATCCTTGTTGTATAAAAAACATCCATCCCAACTCAAGTTTGTATTGGTGGATCCGAAAAAAGTGGAATTGAGTTTATACCGTGTAATTGAAAAACATTTCTTGGCCAAACTTCCCGGTGAAGAAGAATCCATTATTACGGATACGAAAAAAGTGGTGCATACATTGAATGCATTGTGTATTGAAATGGATAATCGTTATGACCTGTTGAAAGAAGCAGGTTGTAGAAATATCCGAGAGTACAATGAAAAGTTCACCGCCAGAAAACTCAATCCGGAAAAAGGGCATCAATACCTTCCATTCATTGTATTGGTAGTGGATGAATTTGCAGATCTGATCATGACCGCTGGTAAGGAAGTAGAAATGCCGATTGCCCGATTGGCTCAGTTGGCCAGAGCCATTGGTATTCATTTGATCATTGCTACACAACGTCCATCCGTTAATATCATCACAGGTACCATCAAAGCGAATTTCCCGGCACGTATCGCTTTTAAAGTGTCGAGCAAGATTGATAGTAGAACCATTTTAGATGCAGGTGGTGCGGAACAATTGATTGGTAAAGGGGATATGCTGGTAAGTTATAATGGAGAGATCACCCGTTTACAATGTGCTTTTGTTGATACCCCGGAAGTAGAAAATGTATGTGAGTTCATTGGCGATCAACGTGGTTATCCGCAGGCATTCTTGTTACCGGAATATGTGGATGAGAAAGAGATGGAAGGAAGGGATTTTGATGCCAGTGAAAGAGATCCGCTTTTTGAAGATGCAGCCCGATTAATTGTTCAAAGTCAGATGGGTTCCACTTCCTTGATACAACGCCGAATGAAACTAGGCTATAACCGAGCCGGGCGACTGATGGATCAATTGGAAGCAGCAGGTGTGGTAGGGCCCAATCAGGGCAGTAAAGCCAGAGAAGTATTATTTAAAACCGATATGGAACTTCAAGAATTCCTCGATTCTATGTCATGATTTTGCCATTTCGCCGATTTATAACAGCATCTTAACCCTTGGGTATAAACTAATTGGCATGCTTTCTGTCATACAAGGCAGTAAAACTTATATTTGCGCCTTTAATTGAAAAGAATGAAGAAATTATACTCGATTGCGCTTGTTCTGTTGGTGATGTTGATGCAAGTGAACGCACAGAATGATCCCAATGCCAAAAAAATATTAGATGCCGTTAGTGCTACGGTTAAAGCATACAAAACCATTTCTGCAGGCTTTACCATCACTTCTCTTACCAGTAAAGGGAAAAATAATGGAACCAAAAAAGGAACCATTGTTACCAAAGGACAAAAATATGTGCTAAAAGAAGGGAAGAACGAGATCCTTTGTGATGGAACAAAGACCTATAACTATGATGGTTCCAAAACCATTACGGTTTCTGCAGTAGAAGAAGGTGGACAAACACTCAGCCCTCAAAAAATATTATCCGGCGCTTACGATAAAGATTTTTCTTATAAACTGATGGGTACCAAGGGCAATTTTCATGAGATCGAATTGAAACCATTGGATAGTCGTAAGAATTTTTCTAAAGTCAACATCTTTGTTGATAAGACTAAGAACATGATCGCACGTGCAGTGATCTTGGATAAAGGAAACAATACCGTACAAGTAAGCTTCACCAATATTGTACCCAATAAAGCAGTAGCCGATAATGTGTTTGTATTTAATGCTGCGAAGTATCCGAAGGATGTAGAGATTTTGGATTAAGGGGGGGGTGAAAAGTGAAAGGTGAAAGGTGAAAGGTGAAACGCTGTGCAAATCTGTGCCTTACTCCGTGTCACTCTGTGGTTAATTTTTTTTAACCACAAAGTGACACGGAGTTTTACGCAGAGGGCACAGCGTTTTTGATATAAATTATTCGCTTTTAACTATACTGAAGCATGAAAGATTACATGTGTTTCGTATTTTCAGAATATGAAACAGATACTTTTCATCTTCGCAATTCTCTTTACCACACAAGCAAAAGCGCAGTTTACAGTTCGCTTAGTTGTGAATTCAGTAGCCACCAAAGAGAATGATGATATTTATGTAGCCGGCAACTTCAATAACTGGAATCCTAAAGATGAAAATTATAAACTCAAACCATTTGGTGGTTCCAGAAAAAGTCTGGTGCTGCGTGGAATGGCTGCAGGCACTTACGCCTTCAAATTTACACGCGGTGGTTTTGATAAAGTAGAAACTACTGCTGATGGAAGAGATATCGCAGATCGTGTATTAGAAGTAAATGATGACCTCACACAGGAGTTTACCATTCCCGGTTGGAAAGATGAATATCCAGAAAAACCGAAACGGTATACAGCGAGTCCACAAGTACGCATCATCGATACCGCTTTCAAAATTCCACAACTCAATCGTACCCGCAGAATCTGGGTGTATTTGCCGAAAGGGTATGCTACTTCAGCAAAAACTTATCCTGTTATTTACATGCAGGACGGACAAAACCTCTTCAACGAGCAAACGGCTTTTATGGGTGAATGGGGTGTAGATGAATGTCTGGATACCTTGCAACAACAATTGAATAAAGAATGTATCGTTGTGGGTATTGATAATGGGGGAGAGAAAAGAATGACGGAGTATAATCCGTTTGATCATCCGCAATATGGTAAAGGTGAAGGTAAAGAGTATACAGAATTCCTTGCAAAAACATTAAAGCCTTTTATTGATTCCAAATACAGAACATTGAAATCAGCTGCTAATAATTATGTTATAGGTAGTAGTATGGGTGGGCTGATCAGTTTATATGCAGTATTGCAATATCCGGATGTATTTGGTGGTGCCGGTGTTTTTTCTCCTTCTCTATGGATATCCAAAGACATCTATTTACTGGCTGAAAATTTTAATACTCCCAGCATGCCTGCTTTTTATTTCTACACCGGCAGTAAAGAAGGCGGATCATCGGTAACAGATTTGCAGAAGATGAGTGATATACTTCAAAAAAAGCAACGATACATCATTCGAAATGTCATCAATCCGCTCGGACAACACAATGAAACCTATTGGCGTCAGGAGTTTCGGGATTTTTATAAATGGCTTGCTGTTAGTGTGATCAAGTGATGGGCCGCAGATTTTTATGATTTGTTATGATCATAATCAATCATAAAAATCTGCGTTCCTTCATTCGCTTTGATCAAAAAAATCAAATTAAATAGGTGGTTCCCTCGATCGCCAATTGTGTATTTGGAAATACAGATTGCGCTTCGGTAAGAAAATCATCCAGGAGTTCGTATTTGCTACTGAAATGTCCTATTAATAGTTTTTGTACTTCCGCTTGTTGAGCAATCGCAGCTGCTTGAATGGTGGTAGAATGATACCGCGCTGCAGCTCTTTCTTCCAAATCTTTTAAGTAAGTAGCTTCATGGTATAAAACGGTGACCCCCTTTGTTTTCTCCGCTATTTGCGGATCATAAATCGTGTCTGCACAAAACGCATAACTTCTTCCCGGTGTATTGGGATAAGTCACCCATTCGTTTTTGATGATTTTCCCATCCCTTGTTTCATAATCATCTCCATTCTTCAATCGCTCATAATACACCGAAGGGATCTCATAAGATAACACTGCGTCTTTATTGATTTTTCTCGGTTTCTTTTTTTCACGAATGATAAAACCAAAACAAGGAATGCGATGCTGGGTTTTAAAACATTCCACTGCATATTTGGGATGATCAAGGATCAATCCCTCTGTTTCAAGCGGGTAGAAGTGTAGCGCATAAGGAAGGGTGGTGGCAGCTACATTCAGTTGCAGTTCAATAATATCTTTCAGTTGGGGTGGACCGTACAAATGCAAATCCTGTTCTCGTCCCAGTAAGCCCATGCTGGTGAGTAAGCCAATCAATCCAAAATAATGATCGCCGTGTAAGTGCGAGATGAAAATATGGTTGATACGTCCCCGCTTCACTTTGTACTTGGCCAGTTGCATCTGAGTACCTTCGCCACAGTCGATCAGGAATAACTGTTCATTCAGGGTAATTGCCTGTGCTGTGGGGTGCCTGTCGTAGGCCGGAAGGGCAGAATTGTTACCAAGAATCGTTACTCCAAACATGTATATGGGTTTGCTGGTACAACAAAATAAATGGTATTCTGTTGTAAATCAATAAATTAGTTACAATTTTCCCTCGATAAGGGAGTTGGCAAACAACATTTTTCAGCGGTTGAACAGGTACGGGAGGATACTGTAGGCGCCGGAAGACAAATCGGGTTAAAAATCAGGATTTAAAATTATCAAAATTCCATGATATTACCTACCTTTGCAGCCGATAAAAATAAAGAGGAAAACATTCCGGAGTCTATTAAACATTTTCAGATGTCTCATTTAACAACAGAAAAAAAAGCCAGCATTTTTGCTGAATTCGGTGGTAAAGCCACTAACACGGGTTCTATCGAAGGTCAGGTTGCATTGCTGACTGAGCGTATTGCCCACATTTCTAAGCACTTGCAAGCCAACAAAAAAGATTATTCCACACACCGTGGTTTGATGCAGATGGTAGGTCAGCGTAAGCGTTTGTTGACTTACATGCAGAAAACAAACCTGCAGGGCTATCGTGCACTCATCGAGAAACTGGGTCTGAGAAAATAATTTTTCAGTCTATGATACATGCTATTCCCAACTGATATTTTTTAACGGTTGGGAATAGTTATTTGTGTCTATACCTGTTTTTCGTTCATCAATCCCAAATAACCGGACTTTTTCAGCATGATTTCCCGCCTTGTGTTTGAATAAAGTCTTTACAAAATCAGTTTATGTTATCACAACCATTTAGTGTAAGTTTCGATATCGGTGGAAATCGTATCGTTACCATAGAAACCGGTAAGTTGGCCCGTCAGGCTGATGGAGCCGTTACAGTTCGTCAAGGTAACTGCGTGTTGCTTGCAACTGTTGTTGCCAATAAAGAACCTAAGGAAGGACAAGATTTCTTCCCTTTAAGCGTAGATTATCAGGAAAAGTTTGCAGCTGCGGGACGTATCCCCGGTTCTTTCTTCAAGCGTGAAGCACGTTTGAATGATTATGAAATCCTGACCAGCCGATTGATTGATCGTGCTTTGCGTCCATTGTTCCCTGAAGATTATCTCTGCGATGTACAGGTATTGGTAAGCCTGATCTCTAGTGATGATGAGGTTATGCCTGATTCATTGGCTTGCTTGGCGGCTTCTGCAGCATTGGCCGTTTCAGATATTCCTGTGAAAGAAATCATCAGCGAAGTTCGTGTTGGACGAATCAATGGTGAGTATATCATCAACCCAACCCGTTCAGAACTGGAGAAATCAGAATTAGAATTCATCGTAGCGGCTACTGAGAAAAACCTGATGATGGTGGAAGGTGAAGCCAAAGAGTGTTCTGAAGCAGACCTTATCAAAGTATTGGAAATGGCACATGATGCCATCCGTGTTCATATCAAAGCCCAGGCTGAATTACGTGCGAAGAAGGGTATTACCACCGTTCGCGATTACAAGAAGCCTGAGCAGAATGAAGAGATTCGTGAAAAAGTAAATGCATTTGCAAAACAGCGTGTGTATGAGATCTCTCGTAAAGGATCTGCCAAACATGAGCGCAGTGATGCTTACAGTGCATTGAAAGAAGAGCTGATTGCCAGTTTAGGTGAAGAAGCTACTGACCTTGAGAAAAAATTAGCTAAAAAATACTACGAAGACCTGAAATGGGAAGTAGTACGTAGCATGATCATTGATGACCGTTTCCGTTTGGATGGTCGTAAATTGGATGAAGTGCGTCCACTGGCTATGGAAATCGATCCATTACCAACACCACACGGTTCTGCATTGTTCACTCGTGGTGAAACTCAATCACTTACAACGGTTACCTTCGGTACTGCTTTAGATGAGTTGTTGGTAGAAAGTGCAGCCAAATCAGTAGATTCTAAATTCTTCCTGCATTATAATTTCCCTCCATTCAGTACCGGTGAAGTAAAGATGATGCGCGGACAAAGCCGTCGTGAAGTGGGACATGGTAACCTGGCTCAGCGTTCACTGAAGCAGATGATGCCGGATAGCAGCACTTATGCCTATACCGTACGTGTGGTGAGTGATATCTTAGAAAGTAATGGTTCTTCTTCTATGGCCACTGTTTGTGCCGGTTCTTTGGCACTGATGGATGCAGGTGTTCCTGTTCCTAAGCACGTAAGTGGTGTAGCGATGGGATTGATTACCCGTGAAGATGGTAAATACGCGATTTTGACCGATATCCTGGGCGATGAAGATCACCTGGGTGACATGGATTTCAAAGTAACCGGTACCCGTGATGGTATTTGTGGTGTGCAGATGGATATCAAAGTAGACGGACTGAGCATGGAAGTAATGCGTGAAGCATTGGAACAAGCTAGAAAAGGTCGTTTACATATCCTGGATGCCATGTATGAGTGCATTCCGGCGCATCGTCCTGATGTGAAGCCACACGCTCCGCGTATGGTGAAACTTGTGATCGACAAAGAATTCATCGGTGCGGTAATCGGACCAGGTGGTAAAGTAATACAAGAGATTCAGCGTGAAACGGGTACTACCATCAACATTGAAGAAGTGGGTAATACGGGTGAAGTAAGTATCTTCTCTGCCAATAAAGAATCGGTTGACAAAGCAGTAGCTTGGGTACGTGGTATCACCGCAGTTCCTCAGGTAGGAGATGTGTATGAAGGTCCGGTAAAAGGCATTAAAGAATTCGGTGCATTCGTAGAATTCATGCCGGGTAAGCAAGGCTTGTTACACATCAGTGAAATCAGCTGGAAGCGCTTGGAAAGCATGGAAGGTTTATTCAATGAAGGGGATATGGTGAAAGTGAAACTGGTTGGATTGGATCCCAAGACAGGCAAGTTCAAACTGAGCCGTAAGGTATTGATGCCAAGACCAGAAGGACAGAAGCCAAGAGAGGAGCAGTCTGGCGAGCCTAAAGGAGAATAATTTTTATTTTCATCCTGATACGGAGGCATTCTTTTACGAGAATGCCTCTTTTCTTTACTAAAATGAGTAAGCATGAGCAATAGTGCAAAAACCATCGAAATCGAAATACCTGTATCTGATCCATCGATCATGGAAAACCTGATTGCTGAGTTATCGGTGATTGGATTTGATGGTTTCGAAGAACTGGAAGATCGATTGAAAGCCTATGCACCGGAGGAGAATATATCCTTAACTGATATTGATTTTATATTGAATCAATATGCTTTAACTTATTCAAAATCAATAATTGAAAAACAGAATTGGAATGCGCTGTGGGAGTCTAATTTTGAACCGGTGCAGGTAGGCGACTTTGTATCTGTAAGGGCAGGATTTCATCCACCGGCAACAGGTGTGAAGCACGAAATCATTATTACTCCCAAAATGAGTTTTGGAACAGGTCACCATGGAACTACGTATTCTGTGATGCAATTGATGGAAGGCATTGATTTTCAAGGAAAGTCAGTATTCGATTTTGGAACCGGTACCGGCATTTTGGCCATTCTTGCTGAAAAGCTGGGGGCAACAGAGGTATTGGCAGTAGACAATGATCCCTGGTGTATTGAAAATGCTACTGAAAATAGTTCAATCAATCATTGTAATCATATTGATATTCAATTATTTGATACCGCTGATGTGGAAAAGCAATATGATATCATCATCGCTAATATTAACAAGAATATCATACTCGATAACCTAGCTTTTTTGGGTAAAGCTGTGAAGTCTGGGGGCTCAATTTTACTCAGTGGTTTACTGGTGATGGACGAATCCGACATACTAACAGCCTGTAAAACATTAGGTTGGACCCATCAGCAGACTTTGGAAAAAGCAGGGTGGATAGCTTTACACCTGAAGAATTGATTTTCCCCATTGCCGTCTATTAAGAAATCATTATCTTCATTTTAGCTATATTTGTAGCTCCAAACTTCAACCACCCCCCGATGAACGAATTATTGCTCATTGTATTGGCATATTTAATAGGATCGATCCCCACCGCTATTTGGGTTAGCAAAAGCTTTTTTGGTATTGATATCAGAGACTACGGAAGTGGTAACGCAGGAGCTACCAACACATTCCGCGTACTCGGCTCAAAATGGGGCAGTTTTGTGATGATGGTAGATGTCATCAAAGGTGTGATTGCAACTTCATTGTATATTCTTCTCCCATATTATTTAACCAATGAATGGGACAGAACCAATCTTATGATTGGATTGGGATTGGCGGCTGTATTGGGACATATTTTCCCGATCTGGGCCAATTTTCGTGGTGGTAAAGGTGTGGCTACTTTATTGGGTATGGCAGTAGCCATTCAGCCCGTGGTAGCATTGTGTTGTATTGGCGTATTCCTGATCGTATTGTACCTGACACGATTTGTTTCTTTAAGTTCTATTCTAGCGGGTATTTCCTTTATGGTTTTTATCTTGTTCATCTTCAATGAAGAAGAAACACTCTACCGCATTTTTGCCGTATTAGTGGCATTGATGGTGGTACTGACCCATCAAAAAAATATTTCCCGCATCCTCAAAGGCACCGAAAGTAAAGTGCCCATTCTTCGTCACCGTGATAAACGCAGATTGAGAAGAGATCGGTTTAAGGAGAATTGATGTGAATTGTGAATTGTGAATGGTCAATAGGTGGTTTAGCTTTACATTACTCATTGACAATTGACATTCACACTCCCTCCAAAACTCCTTTAGACTACTAGCCATGAGCCATGGACCATAGCTTATGGGTCATAGCTAATGGGTTATAGCTAATAGTTGAGCTTGGGTATATACTTTGTAACTATTACTTGTATTCCTCCCATGGACAATGGACTATAAGCCATGAACTATAAGCTATGGACCATGGACCATCAACTTCATTCCATCGTTATCTTTGGCAAGATTTTTCGTTGTATTTCTTAAAGTTTTGATGTATGAAAAAGTACCTGATTGTTTTGCTGGCTATTACAATGGTTGCAGTATCCTGTCATCGTAATGCGATTACCGGACGTAAACAACTCAACTTGATTCCTGAATCTGAAGTGCAGGCCATGGCATTTTCGCAGTACAAAGAGTTTATGACCGCTAATCCTGCTGTATCGGCAACAGCCAGTAAGGATGCAGTGATGGTAAAGGTTGTAGGAGATCGTATCATTGAGGCCATCAAAAAATACTATACGGAGAAAGGATTGAGTAAAGAACTGGAGAATTTTCAGTGGGAAGTGAATTTGGTAAACAATAAAGAACCCAATGCCTGGTGTATGCCGGGAGGAAAGATCGTGGTGTATACCGGCATCCTTCCTTATACAGCCAATGAAGCCGGTTTAGCGGTCGTAATGGGACATGAAGTAGCACACGCTCTCGCACGTCATGGCAACGAGCGGATGAGTCAGGGTTTGTTTCAGCAATTGGGTGGAGTGGCATTGTCTGCAGCATTGGCATCTAAACCTGCAGAAACGCAAAACCTATTCATGATGTCTTATGGTATTGGCTCCAATGTAGGCGTGATGTTACCATTTAGTCGTAAAAATGAATTGGAAGCCGATCGTTTAGGGCTCATGTTTTCTGCCCTGGCCGGCTATGACCCACGTGAAGCCATTGCATTCTGGAAAAGAATGTCTGCCGCATCCGGAGGCAATAAACCCCCTGAGTTCCTAAGCACACACCCGGCAGATGAAACCAGAATTGCTGAATTACAAAAGATCATGGATCAGACGGTGAGGGAGTATTATAAGAAGTAAAAAATCAAAAGTCAAAAGTCAAAAGTCAAAAAACTGTGTATCTCCGTGCCAAACTCTGCTTCCTCTGTGGTTTTTTTAACCACAGAGATTCTGTGTTAAGAAACAAAGTTTTGACTAATTTTTTTAA
>JACBFI010000004.1 GCA_013391385.1 Sediminibacterium sp. Gen4
AATCGGAGTCGATAACCCCGATTTTTAATATTTACACAGTTTTTGAGATAGTGTCTATTAGTTCTTACAACCCCCTATTTCTTATTTCTCATTCTCTTTTTCTCTTATTCGCCGGACTAAAGTCCGGCACTATTTAAACTTGAGTATTATATATTGAAACTTCCTTGTCCCTTGTCTCTTATTTCTTGTTTCGTATTTCTTGTTTCTTATTCTATTATCCTAGTCTTCCCAACGCCACTCCCCTGCTATTTTCAGCGGTTCTTTAAGATTGTTCTTTAATAAGAACTCTCTGGTTTCTGCATCGGTAAAGTGTTTCGCTTTGATGATATCTGTATCTGCAATACCATACAATAACATGGCATTGAATCTGACCGTATTCTTCATTCCTTGTGGATCTACCAATTTAAAATCATCACAATCTGCATGATAACAAGGACCTGCATTATTGGGTAATCTACCCCCTGCAGCACCTCCGGTTGGAACCCCATGCAACATAAATGGTTGATGATCGCTATGTAGTCCGGCTCCACTTCTGAAAGTATTGGTGAAACTGGTATCAATACTTTTTGCAATGGCGCCAATAGACTGAAATAATTCTTTACTTTCTTCAGCAGTAGTTGAATAGCCTTTAGGATCATTGGTCATATCATAGTTCAGCATATAACGCAACTGATCAATGGTTTTATTTTTAACTGCTTGCTCTACATAAGCTTTTGAGCCTAACAAACCTTCTTCCTCTCCCATGAACATTACGAATTCAATGGTGCGTTGTGGTTGTAATTTTAAAACTTTGAAAGTACGTGCCATATCTAACACTGAAAAAGATCCGATACCATTATCAATTGCACCGGTTGCAAGATCCCAGCTATCTAAATGTCCCCCCACTACAATTTTTTCATTCGGTAGTGTTTTTCCTTTGATGGTAGCAATTACATTTCTTGCTTTGATCATACCGGAAAAATTGGTCATTTTGATATGCGCAAAGTGCGTAGTTTTTGCTACTTCAGCTTTGAACGCCATTCCATCTTCTTTACCAATACAAACTGCGGGAATAGGTATCAGTTTTCCTGTTACCGATGCAGTGCCTGTCAATAAAATTCCACCATCTGCTGTATTGATGATAATAATTCCTTTTGCTCCATATTTGGTGGCCAATGCTGTTTTCTCTGAACGATGTAAACTTCTGGTACCCGGCTTAGAACCCGGCAATACACCTAGATACACCAGCGCAATTTTTCCGGTTACTTTTCCCGGGTTGGACAAATAGTCTTCTTCCAATCCATTACCCATGTCTGCTACTTCAAGTGTAACATCTGCAGCTACGGGGGAATGTGCCAATGAAACAGATTTTACATCTTTTAAAGAAGAAGTGCTGGTTCCGATCTGAACAGATAAAGTTCCTCTGCTCCAACTTTCCACTTCAAAAGGCTGATACTTTACATCTTTAAATCCATAGGATTTTAGAAGATTATACGCATAGGCTTCTGCTTTTTCTCCATTCTTCGAACCGGTGAGACGATGGCCAATGGTTTCAGTAGCTTCTTTTAAAGTACTATATGCTTTAGAGCCTTGCTGTACTTCATCATTAATGGCTTTAAAAATGGTATTCCACTCTTGTTTTGCCTGTGCAAGGGTCAAAGTATTGATCAACAGCATCGCTGCTAATCCGATAGTTAGTTGTTTGATCATATCAGGTATTTATGAACGTGGAATTTATAGATTATTACGGAAGATGAACAGAATAATCTATAAATAGCCTATTTACCTGATTTTATCGGTGTTGGACCGAACATATACATTGCCTGAAGGGATATGCACATATTTAATATCTTAGTCCCGTATGAATAAACACCAAAGAACGTATTGGATCTTTCAAACAGCGGGATGGTCTCTCTATTGCCTGATCTATATTTTCTTTTATTTATCCATTAATGCAGCTCCACAGCCCCATTTTTTTGAGCAACTGCTCACCCATGTTTTTATAGGATTTTGGCTAACCCATATTATGCGCATGGTCATTCAGCGTTTGGGTATCCTAAAACTTAGTCTGCAGAAGCAGATATTTTCGTTGAGTATACTCTCTTTGATATTTTCATTTTTTATTGGTGTTAGTATCGTTGCTACAGAATCCTGGATGGATATTCAATCTTTTGATCTTGGCAGTTTCTCCTTTCTGGATATCGCGATCCGATTTGCATTTTCCTATTTCCATTTTGTACTGATCTGGAATCTCCTATACTTCGTTTATCATTTTGTCCAAAAAACAAGAGAACAAAATATAGAACAAGCCAAACTGGAGAACCTATTGAGTGAATTAGAAATCACTACTTTAAAATCGCATATCAATCCGGAATTCTTATTCAATAGTTTGAATGGTATTCGATCACTCGTTACAGATGATCCTGTAAGAGCCCGGAAGGCCATTACCATGTTGAGTAATATTTTGCGCAATAGTATCCAGGTTGACAAGGCAGAAAAAACGCTTTTTGAAAAAGAGTTATCGATCATCAAAGATTATATTGCCCTAGAACAGATTCGTTTTGCAGACCAGCTATTTGTTCAGTATGATATTGAAGAAGATACATTAGATCAACCTGTTCCCGCGATGGTAATGCAGTATCTAGTAGAGAAAGCCATTCGACATGGTTTTGACGAGCAAATCAAAACAGGTAGTATTCATGTTTATTCTGAATACAAGGAGGATCTACATTGTTTTGGTGTCATCAGCTCAGGTAACTTTTCGAATTACTTGGAACAGGAAAATGAACATTTGAGTGAGATCAGAAAACGTATTTATGGTATCTATGGACAAAAAGCCCGTATTCTGGTGGATGCTCCTGAAGCAGGTATGATCAAAGCCGCTGTTTGTATCCCCTTATAAATTCATTTCAGCAATTGTGGAACTCATTTTTTTTACTCAAATATTGCTGCAATAAAGTGATCTGATTCTTAGCACGTTCGAAATTGTGTGTGGGGTATTGTATTTGGTAATACTGATCTCCATTCAAAAAATCAGTCATGAAACGAAGTGCCTGCATGTAAATCATGATGGCGCCTGCATCAAAAAAAGATTGTCGTTCTTTTTCTGTAAGGACATCTCCCATACCTTGAGCATATCCCTCTACAATAGCTTTATACATATCGATTCGCACCTGAATTAAACTAAGGTCTTTTTCTTCCTCATTCACCGGAGAGAGATAAGTTCTGAACATATCACCCAGATCACTGAAAAAATAACCGGGCATCACCGTATCCAGATCGATCACACATAATCCATGATGATTTTGATCGAACAAAATATTACTGATCTTGGTATCATGGTGCATCACCCTCACCTTAAATTCCGGATCAGTCAGTATGGATCGATAGGTTTGTTCAATGAAAGAAAAAGAGGCTAATAAAGCTATCCATTTTTCAGCCTGTATGACACGCTCCTGTACACCATGACGAAGTGATTGCTGAAACTGCTCATACCTAAATGAAAGATCATGAAAGCTTTTGATGGTTGTATGTAGTTGCGAACAGTCAAAATTGGCAAATTGTCTGGTAAAGTTTCCAAATTGAAAAGCTGCTTCTTTTGCTTGTTGAGTATTCTCAACTACTGTTATTGTTTGTGAATTTGGAATGTAGGTAAACAGTCGATAGAAATTCCCATCCTGTTCTACCAAAGTAGTTCCATCCGATGCACTCAGCGGCATTACAAATTGGTACTGGGGATTAATGGATTGAATATACCTGCCCAGTTGTTCTATATTTTCTTGAATCCATTCAGGTTGCTGAAAAACACTGGTATTGATTTTTTGAAGAATCCAGGCATGATTGCCTTGATTCAACTTCCAGGTATGGTTGATCAATCCATTACTAATGGTACTTACTTCTACTGAAGGATCATGTAAGTCATACGCTTTCAATACCGATATGGGAGGAACTATATTTGTCATTGCATGTATCAATATTCATCATTCAAAGCAAATACAGGCTTTCGATACATCCATTGTCCACCGGTGAAATCAGGGAATGAAACAGTCTGATTACCTAGATCAATGGATTGTTCACTCAAGGGTGTAATCGCACTCCAACTAGCAGCATCATATACATCCATGGGTGTTGCTTGTTTTCTTTTGATAGACTCTATGAATGAGTGGATCACAAAAAAATCCATGCCACCATGTCCGGCTCCATCTGTTTCTTTACTCCATCTTTTCCATAAAGGATGATCATATTTATCCAACCATTCTTTACTATTATCCCATTGATGTGCTTTGGCAGATTTTCCTTCCAGATAAATACCCTTATTTACATCCATCCAGATTCCTTCGGTTCCTTGCACCCTAAAACCTAAAGAGTAGGGTCTTGGCAAGTTGGTATCATGCTGTAATAAAATGGTTTCGCCATTAGCACACAGTATTTGCGTGGTAACCACATCTCCCAATTTAAATTTCACTTTGGCATTGGGATGGCTTTCACCTCCATTCTTTACAATATGATTGTGCAAGCCTCTTGCTTTAGAAGCAAATGAGGATAAGGAAACAAAACGATTCCCACGATTGATATTGATATAGTGAGCAACCGGACCAATACCATGTGTTGGATATAAATCTCCGTTTCGATTCACAGAATGAGCCGTACGCCATGCCGCTTCAGAAAATCCTTTTTCACCAAACTCTACACCATGACCATAAGGATGAATACCATCATTGAATTTTACTTCCCTAAGATCATGTTGATAGCCTCCCTGCAGATGAATCAACTCCCCAAAAAGGTTCTGTCTAACCATATTCAGTACCGCCATCACATCTCTTCGATAACAAACATTTTCCAGCATCATCACATGTACTTTCGCTGATTCAGCAGCACGTACCACTTCCCAATGGTCTTCTAAACTAATACCAATCATTACTTCAGAGCCCACATATTTGATACCTGCTTGAATGGATCCGATAATCATTTCTTTATGCCATTCCCATGGAGTAGCGATGATGATACCGTCGAGCTGATGGGTTGCAATCATTTTCTTCCATGCATAAGGATCTCCCGTAAATACCTGGGGCATAGCTTTACCACTCTTCGTAATCATGGCTTTAGCAGCTTCCAACATTTTATCATGGATATCACAAATGGCCACAAGCTCTGTATCAGCTCTGCGCAAAATCAAGTCTAAATGATTTTGTCCGCGAAGACCTGTTCCAATAATGGCGAGACGCACTTTTTCTGCTTTTGTTTCAGCATATGTGTTGATAGAAGGAAGCACAGTCATAGCAGCAGCCGTGAATCCTGTCTGTGCGATAAATTTTCTTCTTAACATGGCATTTATTTTAGACAACCACAATGTAAGGGTAAAAAATAAAATAGTAAGTGCTACCCAAAGAATACCTATTCAGATAATACTAGATTACTATTTAAAAAAAAATCGCCTGATCAAAAAGATCAGGCGATAAAAATAAAATGATATAATACTAATTCTTCGGACGGAAGGATCGAATCGGTGGAGCGGGTTCTTTCTTCAATTCAATTCCCTGTGTAGGCATTAAACGTAAAGCTTCTTGAACGGCTCTTTCCAATTGTGGATCTCGTCCCTCTATGATCGCTTTGGGATCATGAAACACTTCAATATCCGGCGCCACGCCTTCTGCTTCTACAGCCCATTTGCCATCCGTATCAAAGAATCCTCCCCTAGGTGCTACCATCCTTCCACCATCGATAAATGGCGGTGTATCCCAGGTACCTACGAGTCCACCCCAGGTTCTTGTACCTACCAGTGGACCTAGCTTCATCTTTCTAAACATATAAGGCAAGAGATCTCCACCTGATCCTGCATTTTCATTAATGATCATCACTTTAGGGCCCCAAATGCCAGCCATCGGCGTGGTAGAAACGCGATGTCCTTCTACCCTGTTATTGAAGTATCCCTGTAATTTTCTACTCATCACATCAATCATATAATCAGCAGCAGATCCTCCACCATTGTTTCTTTCATCAATGATAGCACCTTGTTTATCCTGTTGAGAAAAATAATAACGATTGAATGAAGTATATCCGGGGTCACCTGTATTCGGCACATACACATAAGCCAGTTTTCCTCCGGACAATGCATCTACTTTTCTACGATTACCTTCTACCCAATCGCGAGAACGCAGTGCGGCTTCATTGGCAATGGGAACAACTGTTATCAATTGCGATCCTTCCAAAGTAGGTTTACTATTCACCCTGATTTTAATTTGTCTATTGGCAGTGCCTTCAAACAAACGATACAAGTTCATGGATGCATCTAATTTCTGTCCATTGACTTCCAACAAATAGTCCCCAACTTTTACACTGATACCCGGACCACTCAATGGCGATCTTAATTCCGGATTCCAATTTTCACCGGTATATATTTTTTTGATTTTGAAATAACCATTGTCTACTTGATAGTCTGCACCCAATAATCCACCCGGAACAGTGGGCACATCCGGGAAGTCACCACCACTCACATAAGAATGCCCAACTGCTACTTCTCCACTAATAATATCAATGATATAGTTAAGGTCTGATCTGTGTTTTACATGTTTTACCCAAGGCTTATACCATTCATAGATTTTATCCCATGGTGCTCCATGCACATTATCCACGTAGAGAAAATCTCTTTGCAAACGCCATCCTTCTTTATATATCTGTTCTGCTTCTTTACCGGGATCCACATATACTTTCATGGCATCGGTCGCTAATCGGCCTTCACCCTGACGAGGTGCTGCCGCAGTACCAACGATATACCATCCTGCACCGGAACGGTACAATAAATTTTTGCGATCAGCACTGGTGACTGCACTATTAACCGCTCTTGCAAACTCAATCGTTTTTTGATCTTTTGTGCTGTATCTATTCAATACCACACCAGGCTGATTGGGTATTGCTTCCATATAAAAAACAGTGCCATCAGGTCCTGCTACTAACCCTGTATAATTTCTCAATGGAATATTCGCAGCAATGATTCGCTGATCCAATCCATCAAAATCAATTTTCACTTGAACACCGGAAGCGGCTGCTGGTTTTGTTTGTTTAGAACCGGTATCAGCAGGGTTCTTCACGGGTTCATCATCACTTTTAGGTTCCAATGGAGATGCTGCATCTTTATTCAGCACTGCAATGTATAATGCACGTGTTACCGGATAATTGTAATTACTCATATCCAACCAACCAGTTGCCAATCCGAAATCAGTACTGGCTAAAAAATATAAATACTTACCACTCTCATCCCATTGCGGATCAATGGCATCTGATAAACCATCCGTTAATTGCCTACTCACACCGGTTTCAAGATTGTATACTTTTACTGCTTTGAACTGATTGTTCTGCAACTGAACATACGCAATCCATTTACTATCTGGTGACCAAACAGGCTTCATGGTTCTGTTGGGATGCGCATAACGATCGGTATCAACTTTTTTAATGGCACCTGTTTTCACATCCATGTACCAGATATTATAATCGGTATCTGTAAATGCAATGTATTTACTGTCTGGTGACCAAGCTGGTGTGAAATAAAATTTTTTATTCGGAATGGGAAATGCTTGTGCTTCTTGTAATCCAAACTGATCTCTTACCATCAACTGATACTCTCCACTGGCATCCGAAAACCAGGCAAGTTTTTGTCCGTCAGGCGACCAAACAGGTGATCGGTCTGCAGCACCTGTGGAATTGGTAATATTTCTCCAATCTCCATTTTCTTTGGGTACTGTAAAGATTTCACCACGGCTTTCAAATAGGGCTCTTTTACCGGTGGGAGATAAACTGGCATTGATCAAATTATTGCCGGTAAGATTATTCCAACGAGGGCGACCCCAATTCAAATCAGCTTTGACATGTATTTCCAGCTTTTGTGTTTTTTGTGTTGTAACATCATAGCTATGCAAATAACCTCCTTGTTCGTAAATCAATTTGTTATTCGCTGCTGAAACATTTTTGATATCAAAATCTTTATGAAATGTGATCTGTTTTTGTGCTTTTGTTTTCGGATCATAGGACCATATATTGTTGATATAATCCTGCTCAGATAAGAAATATAAAATACCATTGTTCCAGGTTGGACTACTATGTCTTTCTTGATCACCCTGTTTTGTTTTTACTGTTTCAAAGGTTTTCATATTGAATAACCAAATAGGCTGTGCCTGACCACCACGATAGTTTCTCCATTCAGGGTCCCACAAACTATAAGGCAGGTATGCCATGGTTTGTCCATCAGGAGATAAAGTACCGGAAAATCCAAAAGGTAAAGGCATGGCAGTTGGAGTTCCCCCTTTGATACTCACTGTAAAGAACTTGGTATTCACAGTGGGATATCCTTCTCTACCGGAAGTAAAGTAAACACCCGTTCCATCAGGCAACCAACCATGAACAATATCCGCACCGGGATGCCATGTCATTCTTTTTGGTTCGCCACCATCAATCGAAACAATATATACATCCGTATTACCATCATACTGACCGGTGAAAGCGACCCATTTACCATCAGGACTGATTTTAGGATTGAGTTCTGTTCCCATAGCGGATGTTAATCTACGTGCATCTCCACCATTGATGGTAGTGACCCAAATATCATCTGCATGTACAAAGACGATATGATCTTTACTGGCATTGGGTTGACGAAGTAACATAGTACCCTGCGCAAATAGGGTGCTATATGTACTTAAGAGTACAAGGCAGAAAACTATTCTGCTGATACCGGAATATTTATTTTTCATATGGTTGGTTTTCAAATAAGCAATTCGTTTATAATCTTTAAATATTAAAAAGCATTTCTAAAAATGTGCTATCGTTTTCTATTGTGTCATTGCTGCTTTTATTCATAAAGACCCGTTGAATACACTTTCTTACCGCCTACAACTGTCAACTCCACTTGTGTTTTATAAATATCTTCCGGTTTGATCTTAAAAAGATCTTGTGAGAGTACGATAAAGTCTGCCAGGTACCCTTTTTTAAGTTGTCCTTTTTCCTGTTCATCGAAAGAACCATAAGCAGCACCTGCGGTATAGGCATACAATGCATCTTGCAAACTGATTTTTTGTGTAGGAATCCAGCCACCAACAGGCTTACCATCTGTTGTCATTCGGTTCACCGCATTGTGGATACCTCGAATGGGATTTAAACTGATGCAAGCAGGCCAGTCGCTACCGAATACCAATTTGGTTTTGTTTTGCAGGAATGATGCCCAGGGAAACGACAAGGGTAATCTTTGTTCTCCTACTGCTTTACTCCATACATCTATCGTTCCGGGATCTGCATGAATGGGTTGCATAGAAGGTAATACACCCAGTTTATTAAATCTTTCAATATCCACAGTGGTGGTCATTTCAATATGTTCAATTCTGTGTCTTTTATTTTGTTGACCATTCGCAGTCATGGCTTTTTCATATGCATTCAATACAGATCGTACAGATGCATCTCCGATGGCATGTGTATAGATTTGGAATCCTTCCTGATCCAATCGATTCACCCATTTTTCATATTGATCAATCGGTATGGCATATTGACCTCTGTAAATACTATCCAATTGTAATAAGTCGCTATAAGGATCAATCATCACTGCTGTATGTGATTCGATCACGCCATCCAATAAAAATTTAACAGCAGTTGTTTTCAACCATTTTGGATTTTTATTTTTTGACCGAATCGATTTCCAGCCTACGATATCTTTTTCGTTGGGACTTCTTCCGGCACTGAATGCAATAGAAGTTCGTACAGTGAGTTGATTGTTTTTGAGTAATGAATCATACAATTCATATTCTTCTCTGGAACCACTTGCATTCTGAATACTGGTAATTCCCAGTGTAGCCGCATACTTTAATCCTGTCAGTAATGCATTGAACTTTGCGGTTTTATCAGGCCCCGGCACAAATCGAGTTACTAAGCCGGTTGCACTTTCCTTGAAAGCACCGGTAGGTTCTCCATTTTTATCTTTCACCAATTCACCAAAACCTTTGAACGTTGTTTCTTTCGTAATTCCTGCAATAGCTAATGCTTTACTATTGGCCCAGCCACTATGACCATCATAGGCTTTTAAATAAACAGGTCTGTCTGGAATGATGGCGTCTAACATTTGTTTAGTGGGTAGTCCTCCGGGAAATAAACTGTATTGCCAACCACCGCCTGTGATCCAAGGTAGTTCAGCATGTTTTTTAGCATAGTCAGCTATCATCTGAATGGCTTCTTCCATGGTTTTCGCTTCTACCAGATCTACAACCGTTAATCCTAAAGAGCCGGACAAAAAATGGACATGTCCGTCATTGAATCCAGGCATCATCAATTTCCCTTTCAGATCAATCACTTTGGTGGGAGGACTTTTAAACTGATTCAAATCAGTATGGGAACCTACTGCCAGAATTCTATCTCCTTTTACGGCTAATGCCTCTACAAAAGGATGGGAAGCATCAGCAGTCCAAATATGTCCATTGATGTACAATTGATCAGCGGTATCCGTCACCAACGGGTCTTTTTTCATGGATAGCAGTGCGAAGACGGCAATGAACAGCAGCAGTAGGGTTTTTCTCATGTGGGCAATTAAAGGATATCTAATGTAGGCAATTTTATTTTTTTCTCCGCATCGTCTCCCTGTATCACTGTAAGTGAGAGAATGGGGACGTTGCGGTGACCGAACCGAGACAACCTATGGGTTTATTTTACACGATCACTTTTGTTTTAGTATGTTTAAATCTACTATTAAACACAATCACCCTATCTGTGTAACACCGCAACGTCCCCTCTCTCGCCCAAGGCGAGATCGGGAGACGATACGACGAACTTCCTTTTTATTTAGACACCCTGAAAGAAGAAAAAATGTGAGATATCATAGAGAAGAAAATTTCAAAATTTTAACAGTTAAAATAAATGTTATATGAATAAAGGATTCGTATATTTAAACAAGTGGTGCGAGACATAAAAGAATACATACTAACAAAGAGAAGAATTAAAATGCTACAATCAATTTTATGTAAAACTTCTTCCCTTTTGTCTAATGATATATAATAGCCTTCAAAAAAAGGATATTGCTAAAATAAGCGTCAATAATGAAATACATTATCTGTCTACTCTTATTCATTAATCAAGTTCATGCCCAAAGAATTGATTTTATTGAAAATTTTGAACTCGATAGTATTATTCTAAAATCAGATAAGCCATTGATCTTAATTGATTTTTATACTACATGGTGTGGTCCATGCAAACGCATGGATCGTGAGGTATTTACAGATAGTACCATTGTAAAGCATGTCAATTCAAACTGTATTTCATTGAAAGTAAATGCGGAGGAAGGACAAGGAATTTCTTTAGCGAAGAAATATAATGTTACGTCCTATCCAACATACCTTTTTCTGAATAATCAAGGAGTTTTAGTATACAGAACGGTTGGATACATGTCATCCTATGATTTTAGTAACCAAATTACCAATGCAATAATAGAATCAAAAGAAAGCACTACAGTTCTTGAGTTAGACAGTCTATATAAGCAAAAGAGTCACGATTTTTTGTTTTTAAAAAACTACTTAAATCGAAGAACGAAACTGAAATTAGATAATTCAGATTTACTGGACTATTATATTCATTTATTACCAAAAGAAGAAAGAGCTAACGATGAAACCCTTCAACTTCTCATAGATAATGGAAATCGGATCAATAAGAGTTTACAAGTAGGGATCGGACTTGAAACTCTTATAGATAATAAGCAAAAATTACAATCGCTAAAAAATGCTTATCCGATTGAATATTATATTGAAAATGCAAGAAAAAAGACTTTAGGCAAAGCCATTGAATTGAAAAGTGATAGCCTCTTAAATCTAGTATTAAAGTATACTGATAAAAACAATATTTTTGATAATATATCAACAGTCAAGCTCAAGTACTTCTCTGGCCTTAACAATAAAACTAAGTTTTATAAAGAAGCAGATTCCTTTATAAAAAACCAACTCTCTAAATACACGCTCAAAAAAATGGCTGCCCTAGATAGTATTGTTTTGTTAGAACTTATAAATAGCGAAGACTATAAAGATGCAACTCCTGAAGAGATACAAGAGGCAAAGCTAGATTATAAACATACTCAAAGTGTACAATTTGTTAGGCTATACAATTCAATAACAGATTATATCATAGATAATGATAACAATATAGATCACCTTTTAGCTGTAAAAAAATGGGCAAAAAATGCTGTAGATATTTGCTTACTTGACACTACTTACTTCATAAACATATATCCACATTCATTGAATAATCTGGCTAAAGTACATTATAAGCTTAAAGATCAAAAGGAAGCTATTCGATATCAGACTTTAGCGATTGCTGCATCAAAAATTTTAGAAGAAAGTGATGCAACAGAAATGTATCAAAAGCAGCTTATGCAGATGAAAAAAGGAAAGCCAATTGTCCAATAATTATCGCGTAGATTATACACAGCCAATTATTAATTTTACTTTTATATCAACTCTTGATCTTAAACACTCCTAGCAAAAGAATATAAATTACATAAATGCAGCGCCCGATATTACTGCCATATCAAAAAAGAATTATGGTACGCATCATCCTCATTTTACTACTAGCTATACCTTTCAATATTGTATCTGGCTTTCAGTATAGTAATGATAAAATGGTATATCTAGAAATAAAAGATTCCTCACTACTAATAAATGATGGCAGTAAATATAAGTTGAACTTTGAATTCACAAATAAAGAAGGAGAGAGAAACAATCTAAAATTACTGAAAGGAGAAAATAAAATTTATTCAGCTACTCCACTCACGATAATACAACAGGAAGATGCTACTAATTGCCCATATATTCTATATCCAGGTGAGCGAGTTGAAATAAGCCAAGATAATCAAGGCGTTTTACACTTTAACAATAAACTAGACAATAAAAGAACAAATGACTTGAACTTTTTAAATCAGATGATTCATGAAACGGATATCTTTTGTCCTTCTACTAGATTACTAAATGTCATAAGCTTACGAGAATTAAAATCCAGAGCTACTCAAATTGAACATCTTAAGAAGAAAAGACTATCCTTTCTGATTTCATACAACCATTCAAAAAAAATGACTGATGAGTATAGAAGAATTGCATATGATTTTATTCATCAGTTTGCCATTTTAGATTCAATATATTTATTTAGTAAACTTAAGAGCTTAGAACGCTCATCCAGTTTGTTTAAATCTTGGGAAAGAAGAACTTTTAAAAAAATTGTCAGTCAAAAAGATTTAAATGCTGATGCTGCAAATACTATATTGGTAAAAATTACCGAAACATTTATTTATTTTAAACTTTTCAATACTACACAGCCTTATATCAAAGACAGTAGCCAACTACATGTAGCTTTTGATTTAATACAGTCTAGCTTTAAAAATTTATCAAGATCGTTTCTATTATCGAGACTTATAAACTTATCTATGCAACTAAGCATCCCTGTAAAAGACCGATACTATCAAACCTATATACAAAATAATTTTAGTGATCAATTTAAGGTAATGAAAGTTCCCAACTCTTTAAATGCACATAATTTTATTACAGAGTTTGGAGATGAAAAAATAGTATACACTGATTTAAAAACAATAAAACCTTTAAAATCAATAGTTGAAGAGCATAAAGGAAAAGTCATTGTATTTGATATCTGGGCTAGTTGGTGCAGACCTTGTATTGAACAGTTTCCATTTTCAGAGAAATTAAAGGAAAAATATAAAAAAGAGGATATTACATTTATAGTAGTATCAATTGATGATGATATTCTTGCTTGGGAGACTGGAAATAAAAGGCATATTGTAGATACTTCAAAAAGTTATCTCTTACTGGATAATCGAAACTCAAAACTTTTAAGATATTTCAATATAGCTACGATTCCTCATTTAATTATCCTTGATAAGAAAGTTAATATCGTCTCACAAAAAGCTCCTCTACCAAATGACTCGGCTTTAGAATTACTGTTAGACAAATACACAAAAGAATAGTAAGGAAATTAAAAATTATTGGTTCTCTGTAATGTCCCCTCTATCAGCATAGGTTAAAGAATGGGGATATTTCAGGCACGTACACTGAAGCGGGTTTCATTCTCCGAAGAGTCTACCTATAAAAAGTTATTGTAACACCGCGTCCCTTCATACCTAGGGAGACGAAGAAGAACTTCCTTTTTATTTGGGCACCCTACGGAGAAGGAATATGTTGTTTTAATCTTTATTTTTAAAGAACAAATTTCAATCTCATGTACAAATTGATAATCAGCATTTGTTCCACGTTGATTCTTTCCACTACATATGCTTACCAAACAGATTCATTAGATTTCACCATTGAAGGGTATGCAACTGGATTAAATAATAAAAAAGTAACACTTCATATTCCTGCTTACCCAATTGATAATAGGCAAATTACGGTTGTAAGAGATAATTATTTTATATTCAAAGGTAAACTTGTTGATAGCACTATCTATGCCCGTATTTTATTAGATGAAGATATTACAAACCCAACAGGCGCATACACAACCTTTCCTTTCATCTTATCATCAGGTAAAACCTCTATAAGTTTTAAAGCAACCCCCGTGAAAAATGAAGGGATTAGATACCGTTTTAGTGATCTTGCAATTATAGAAGGGGCACCGGCAATACTATTTTATAAGTATCAAGATTTACTCAATAAAGAAGTATTCGGCGGTTTATCATATCGTCCTGATTCCTTATATCTTGATAGTATGAACCGAATTGTCATACCACAGCGTAGAAAAAAGTTTGAAGAGCTATTTGTCTCCTTTAAAGATTCTATAGGATACCCCTATGTGCAAGTAAAATTGTTGGAGAATTTTAGTAAGAGTGCGTTGTATGATAAGGATGACATGTATCTCACTCCAGTTCAAAAAAGATTTATACTAGAGCAATTCAAGTCCATAGAACCGAACTTATATAGACATTCTGAAAAGCCTTTTTGGACTTCCTATTTTTCGAATTTCGTATCTAAAGACGAATTAAGTTTTCATGATTTTGAATTACTTTCTAGTGATCAACAAAAATTAAAATTATCGACAATTGTAAAAAAGAATAAATACACCGTTCTTTATTTTTGGTGGTCAGGCTGTGTACCCTGTCGCGTTTTTATCAATAAAGAGAGAAATAATTATAATTTATTAAAGCAAAAAAATATAGAATTTGTTTCCATCAATGTTGATGACATGAAATATAAGTGGCGTAATGCTTCACAAAAAGACAAGATTCCTTGGATAAACCTTTATTCAGGAAACAACTCACCAATAATTCCATCATATCAAGTAGAAGCATACCCTACAAAAATTATATTCAATAATCAATTGGAAATTATTGATGTGAGTTTCATTTCATTAAAGGATTTATTAAAACTACAATAGATCCTTAAGAATTTTATTTCTTCTCCGAGTTTATTTTACTTGAAAGTTCCCCACAGGAGTCTCCCTCTATCACCGTAGGTGAAAGAATGGGCACGTTGCGGATGCTACATTGAGGCATGTTTGTAACTAGTCATTTTTTTTTCGCATCGTCTCTTTATGAGTACACTTAGCAAAGAAATCATTTCTCGAAATAAGAATGATGTTGCGAATTGTATTTAAAAAGTAATGGAATACAAGTTCCTAATAATACACTAGTCAGTAACATCGTAATAGCGGCCTGTATCCACTCAAAGCCTCCATGAAACAGATCATTGATAAGATTGGAAATCAATAATCCCAATAACTGACCAACAAAGAAAAATAAACACCGAAATACAAATTTGATAGGTGGTGAAATGATACCACTCTCCCGAATAAATGGTCTACCTACCCATTCATAGACCAGTAAAAGTAAAAAGACAATATATCCAAAATAGGCAGATAGATTCATTGCATAAAACTGAAAATAAAATGCTATAGAAGCCTCGCCTGCATAAGAAAGTGTTGGTGGAGAAATAATCCTCATAATAAATGCCCACAACAAAACCATTAGGGTATAAATAATCGGCATCACAATGAATGCAATTAGAAAATAACCTGCTATTCGTTTAATAATATTCAAGCTAGTCATTAATTAAATGAGAGATTCATTCTCCTTACCTCTCGTAGAGAACTCTCGAACGATCTTACTCAGGTAAGTTAATAATTAGTTTTTACTCACGACTATTCAATAATGAATCAATAATATTAAAAGTAAATGATACCCCCCCCAGCTATGTAACACCTCAAAGTCCCCTGTATCGCCTCAGACGAGAGAGAGAAGATGCGACGAACATCTCTTTGTGAGTAGAAGCAAATAACACTTTCAGCAGTTTCAATAACAAAAAAAGTACTAAACTACTTTTGGGTTATACCATTTGCTTTTCGGGTTATGCATGCATGATGTACAATGAATAAGAATGCACAATTTGTGATCAATCCATTGATCCATGCGTAGAAACCTTTTTTTCCAAGCTAGTATTCTGATCTTATTATTTGTACTGACGTATACAGCCAGTTCCAAATGGCTGAACTTCTCCCATTTCAACCGTGCCATGCGGTCACAACCTATCCCTGAACCGGTAGCAGAGGTATTGACTTACCTGATTCCTATTGCAGAAATCATTGCTGTCATAGCCATTCTCTTACCCGATCTAAGACAGAAAGGATTATTACTGACTGCTATATTCATGACAGCATTTACCGGATATGTTTTCTATATCAAAATGGCAGGTTTTGATAGTAACACCTGCCCCTGTGGAGGGCTCTTTTCAAGTCTGTCATGGAACCAACATCTAATCGTAAATCTACTCTTAACGATACTATCCTATTGGACACTATACATAAACATTGTTCAACAACGAATTCCTGGCCATGGAAAAAGGGGGAATGCCGATGCCTCCAACCAAACCAAGTAGGCAAAAAATAAAATGACATACCATGAAAAAGATGCCTTTATTGATCGCTACCGTGATGTTCGTTGCCATCATGAGTGCCTTCACCACCAAAGCTCCAACACAACTCTTTTACAGAGAGAGTGAAAATCTGTTCAAGCCAATTGAGAGTGAAGGAATTTGTGATGAGGGTCAATTCCATTGCCAATATGAATGGATTGGTGTGGGAGATCCCGGTAGCACCAATGATCCAAACGACTACAGTCCGCTGGGTGCTTCTGGACTCGTATTTATTCCAACTCCTTAAAACAAAAAAGAATGCCGGATTAGTCCGGCATTCTTTTAACAAAATTTCGATCAATCAATGTTTGTAAAGAAGCTCCTCTTAAATGCAAAGCTTCAATTTTCCCAGTCGGATCAATTAGAAAAGAAGCAGGGACACCCCTAAAACCATAAGACTTTACAACTAATCCTTGGAATGCATTCGTATCAACTAGTTGTGTCCAATTCAATCGATCTTTTTCTTTCGCTTTGATCCACTGCACTCTAGTGGCAGCCTGATCTAGTGAAACACCCACAAAAACAATACGGCTGGTATCTACTGTAGCATAGAGACTAAGTAAATGGATATTTTCCTCTCTACAAGGCATACACCAACTGGCCCAAAAATGTAAAAAAACATATTTACCCTTCCATTGACTTAAAGCATGCAACTTACCCCGATCATCAGGTAAGGTAAATACAGGAGCAATAGAACCAACCCGGATCATATTCAATTCTTGTAATCGCTGATGAATCCATTGCCCTTTAGAACTGGATTGTAAAGAAGCATCTAACAATTCAAAAACTTGATCCAATTCATCTGCACTACGTGTACGTTTAACGATATCTTCCAGAATCAATAAGGACAATACATGAGAAGGATTGGCCTTGATATAATTCAATCGAAACTGACGCGCAGCCGATGTAAATTGCTTTCCGGTTAATACAAGTGTCGCATGTTGAAAAGAATCGCTGAACTGCTTGTACGCATCATACAAAGGCGACCCGGCAATAGTGAATTTACCTGGGGCTGTAAAATCCATCTCCATGCTACGATTCTCTAACGGAAAAGTCAATACGATAGGTGATCTTCTTTTGGGCTCAACACGAAGACTATCCGGCAGAATCATCAGATTCACATACATTGGAGAAACAACCATGCCCTGAAAAGAAAATTTCCCATCAATAACAGCTACAGTATCACGTACCTGCCCTTTAAAAGCGTCTTCATACATCAGTACAAACTTGTCTACCGGATATCCGCCGGAACGCACCTGCCCCTTGATATAAAAATCTTTTGAAGACTGTGCGTTAACAACCGAAACGCCAAATAAAAACAATATCATTATACGTCGCATATGATCATCGTTTATTTTGAGGAATACCGGTTAATTGAATTTCGATATCAGGGATCGCAAACGTATAGCGTGCATCATTGGGGGGCAACTCATATACTACGCCGTTGACAATTCTTTTTAGGGTTCTCGCAAAACGTGGATCTTGATTCAATCTGCGAAGATCCAACCAGATGAGATTACCCGTAAAAGGAAATTCTTTCCTTCTTTCCGAAAGCACCAATTGCAATGCTACTTCTGCATTCGCTGCTTGTAAGGGCTGGTAAGTCCCGGTACGCCAGCGGCGGATCAACAATTGGTTCAATCGTTGCATACTACCCGTCACATCAGCTTTTCTTGCTTTTGCTTCTGCCGAAATTAGGTACAGTTCATTGGTAGCAATACCTTCAAAAGGTCTACCATCGCGACCCGTATAATACCCTTTGAAAAAAGGGAGTCCATTTGCTAAGCGAAAGAATAGCGTTCTTCTCAAGTCATTATTGGCATAAGAGCGATACAGAAGCGAATCAATGATGGCATTATTGCCAATATAAATACTAGAAGACATCGATTCAGCATAATAAATCACTTCCGGATGTTGGTTCTGTAGTGTTGGAAAAGGCAGTGTCGCATTTTGGTTCAAGCTATTAAAGTCTAGGAGTGTAGATTCAATGCTTAACGCAGCACTCGCATACTGATCTGCTGCCTCCCAATCTCCAAGTGTTTGGTATACCCTTGCGAGCAAACCCTTCACAGCCGCTTGCCCTGCGCGGATCTTTGAAGCAGTTCGCATGGGAAGCAAAGATTCAGCAGCTTTTAAATCACTCAACACCTGTTCATAACAAGTAGCGATACTGGATCTACCGGGACGATCATTGACATCCGAAAGCAAACGCAGGGGAATGCCTAAATCTGTAGTAGCAGTACCGGCATTATAAGGCTGGGCAAAATATTGCAGCAAATTGTAGAATGCAAGTCCTCGAAAAAAATGAGCCATCCCTCTTACCTGTTGATGATCCAATCGGTTTTGTGCAGTAACAGGAATTTTTTCTGCTCCCTCCAAACAAATATTCGCAACCGCTACCAATTGATACATACTTCGCCATTCGGATGGCATCAGTCCTTCATAAATCTCTTTGGACCAGATATAACCGTTGCGTACAAACACTGATGAACTTCCATTATAGACCGCATTTGGTAGGTAATAAACATCTGAACTTAGCAAACTCAACAAACTATGTTGTTGAAATAGAAAATCACCATCCAGCAAAGCCTGAAAATCTGAAAGCCTCCCTGGCACTACACTGTTCCTTTCCACTTTAGCATCTAACCAATCTTGCTGTCGTTGACAGCTACAAAAACACATGACCAGTAAACAAAAAAATATTGAATATTTCGTTTTCATAATGACATTATTTAAAGTGAAATAATAGACCCAGACTCATGGTTCTCATGGCAGGGATATTGTCTGAAGCAGTGGGAAAATCATAATTATCCGGATCCAACCCTTTGCGGTTTGCTTTCCACAAGAGTCCCAGATTATTAATATAAGTATATACTTCTACACCTGCTACGGATAAACCTTTGATATTGAGTTGATCCATCCGATAAGAGAAGCGTATATCCTGAAAGCGAATATGATCCCCGCGTTCTACCAATACTGAAGAAGCAGAATAAAAAGTTGACCGAAGTGCATTATTCGGGTACACCACAGAAGGCACTTGCGTGAATTGTTCATCACCCGGCTTTTGCCAACGCTGATAATAATCCATGTGCTGACGAGACAAGATTAGTTCGGATGTATTCAGAGGAATACTTCTGGTTCGGAAAAAATACCCTCCTTTAAACACAATATTGAAAGACAATGAAAAATCTTTGTAACCAAATTCATTGCGCAGTGATCCCCAGAAAGTAGGTCGAGCAGAACCGTGAAATACCAAACTATCCGGAGAAGCATTAGCAATGATGGCGGCATAATTTGTAGAAGCCTGACGATTCAAATACCCGCGTGGATCTCCATTGGTTGGATCAAGTCCTGCCCAAGGATAACTCCAGATACTAAACAGCGGCTTTCCTGCTTTTGGAACAATATCTCCGAAACCCATGACCAGATTTGTGGGTAATAACTCTCGCTCAAAACGGATGATGCGATCACGCAAAGTATTAGCAATGATAATGGCGTCCCAACGAAGTGTGCGACGCAATACCTGCACAGTAAGATTCAGTTCCAATCCTTGGGTGCGCGTGCTGGCACCATTGCCTTTGAAAGTCTCAAAACCCGTTGAATTGGGCAACTGCATGTCCTGAATCAAATCCAACCCATTCTTGCGATACCATTCTAAACTTCCCGAAAGACGTCGATTGGTGGTTTGAAAATCAAAACCCAGATTCCAAGTTTGTACACGCTCCCATCGTAAAGCCGGGTTAGGCGCTGATGTTAATGACCCATTGGGCAAACCGGTTAGTGTACTGGTAGCAAAACGGGCAGTCAGTAAAGAATTGGCATTAACAGCATTACCATTGAATCCATAAGTAGCCCTTAGACGCATGGTTGAAAAAAGACGGGTGGAGAAGAATGATTCTTTGCTCAATTCCCAACCAAGACCTGCCGACCACAATGGTGTAATTCTTTCATTTGTTTTGACACCAAACAAATTGGCACCATCCGTGCGAGCACTTAGATTCAACAGATATTTTTGACGATACTGATAACCGGAATTCAAGTAAAAAGAAACATATCGATTCAATACCTCACTGATACCAGCTGCGGGTGCAGGGATCAAAGCATTGCCAAAGGGATGAATAGGTTGAGTCGTTTGATAATTTAAATTCCCTTGACCCAAACCGAACAAATCATCATAACCATAACTGGTTCGATTAAAGCCATTGGTTTTACGCTGACGGATTTCAAAACCACCAATAGTGGTCAAACGGTGATGACTACCCCAAGAGGCCTGATAATTCAATTGTCCACGTAGATTCTGACTATTCAAAACGGCTTTAGACAATTCCAACACACCACCTTTCGGAACAGGATAAGTGAATGCACCTGTAGTCGTATTTCGTACAGAAAAACGATTCACAAGGTTTCGGGCAAAATAGCTATCACTATTCCTAAGCCATTCACTGGAAGTTGTTTGGTATTCTTGCTGGTATTGCAGATCCATTTGTAAACGGGATGAAAACCGATAACGTAACCCACCTTTTAGAATAAGGCTATGTATGGAGGAACGATTGTAGGTCTGCTGAAGTTCATCCAACATCGAATAACGCCAGGGCAAAAATCCCAATGCTTCAACACTATCAATATAACCTGTGCGATAATCTTTGACTGTGAATAGTGGATTACCTTGGTCATCTGCCAACCTCGCATAAGGATACAACTGACTCGTAATATTAAAATTGGTAGCGGTATTTCTAAAACCAAAGTTATTGGGTCGGTTTTGCAGAGAATTCGTGTAATACACACTTGTAACCACCTCAACATTGCGAAGTGGACGCAATACCTGTTGAGATTGTAATGTAAATCTGCTATAGTCATTATTAACCAGCTTTTCGCGATTCTGGTCATAGCCGACGGAAAAGGTATAAGAATGTTGTTGAGATCCGCCCTGCATTTGCAAAGAACTTTGCTGACGCAATTCCGAACGATAAAGATTTCGACGGAATTCATTACGCAGATCTACCTGCCCCAACTGGAGCAAAGCCTCATTCAATGCGGTAGTAGATAATTGTCCTAACCGATGCTGTTGTAATAATTCTACCACAGGGGTAACAGCAGTTCGACTGGTGGTATTGTTCAGAGCCGCATTGTAATAACCCTGATCAAACAACAAACGCTCCACTTCTATATAATCTTTAGAGAGCAAATGATTTCGAGTATAGAATAAATCGGGTTGCGAACTAAAAGTGATGTTATGATGAAAATTCATCTGTAGGGGCTGGTTGAAATTACCTTTCTTGGTAGTGATTACGATCACACCATTGGCAGAACGCGCACCCCAAATAGAAGCTGCAGCAGCATCTTTCAAAACGGTTATAGAAGCAATATCATTCGGATTGATATTATTGATGTTTCCTTCAAAAGGAAAATTATCCAAGATGATCAGCGGATCAGCCTGTCCACCTACTTGTCCGAGGGTGGTGCGACCACGAATAGTCAATATCTCATCATTGGGATTCTTACTAAACAGAACACCTGGAGTGATGCCATCTAATCGATCTAAAATAGAAGTAGATATCCTCCGATTGACAAGTTGTTCATCCAGCACTGCAAAAGAACCTGCGGCTCTTTCGCGTGGAATAGTTTGATACCCGGTTTGAACAGTAACCGCGGAATAGCCTACTTCAGTAGTCATTAAATAGGTATTGGTTGGAGTACCCAAAGAGCTGCGAATAGAGATATATCCCGGTAACCGTAGAAAGATGGAGTCAGCACCTGAAATATTCGAGAAACGAAAGATACCATCAGTTTGACTGCGGGTAGTCTGACCATTGGGTAACAATCGAATAGTAACACCGGCCAGTGGTTGAAGTGTGCTGGCATCCAACACTTTGGCAGTGTAGCTCTGTTGAGCATGGGAATAAATTTCCATAAAGCACAGACATAGGAATGCCTGTACACGTATATAGCAACGCATAGAATGTGATTTTGGGTGAGAAAATAAAAGCAGAAAAGGGCGGTATGGGGGACCGCCCGTGATCCCATGGGCCTTATATGGGATTCTTAGGTTTTTTTGCAAACTGCGTAAGTAGCAGATGCAGGGCCCATCTGGGTGAAGGGCTGTAAAAAATCGGGTTATGGCGGTTTTTCATACTCCGTGGTTGAAAGGGTACGGAGTCTTTTGTAAGAGCGTTCTAATAAAAATAGCGTGGAACTCAACTTACCGCCACAGAGGTCCTAGGAGACCCAGACACGAATAAGAGAGCCCACGCCGTAACGTGGGCATTCCACTTATTGTCTTGTGTCGATGAAATTTCCTAGGTTTCTGTGACAAGACTCAAAGCGAATGCTTCAAATGATTTTATATGAAGGTTCGCAAATTAACTATTACATGTAAATATACGCATTATTTGATATAAAGGGACATGTCCCTTTGATTTTTTTAAACAATTTGTCTCACTTGCTGTTTGTGGCAGAAATAAGCAAAATAGAGCGTTATATCATTCAAAAAGTAAAGGAACTCCGTGTAGCCAACGGCATGACCCAAATTAGCTTATCCCAGAAATTAAATATGAGTGACAGTTTTATAGGTCATGTGGAAAGTCCGAAAAGAAGAGATAAATACAACCTGAAACATATCAATGCTTTAGCAAAAATTTTCAAGTGCTCTCCCAGAGATTTTCTTCCTGAGAAACCTTTGTAATCTATGATCATCACTATAAGTGTTATGACCTAATTAATAAAACCCTTCGGAGAAGTAACCAAAATCTTTCTTGCGCATTATCATCATTTCAATTCATCTCTGCGAAAAGCTCCCGGTGTTTTTCCATACACAATCTTGAATTGTTCAATAAAATGATGAGGTCTTCGATAACCACAACTCAAGGCAATCGCCTGAATACTCAGGTCTGGTCTGCGTTCTAACAATTCAGCAGCCAGTCTCATTCGAAAACGAATGATGTACCGATGTGGACTCACACCAAATACTTGAGCAAAACCGGATTTCAACCCTTGTAAATTCCAGGTGGTCGCTCTACACAAATACGACAAACTTAAAACTCGATCAGGATGAGCATGAATAATATCCCTCACTTGATATGCTTTTTTAATGATGTTCAAATCAATGCCAGGATGCCGGGGCATTAAAACATCTTTTACTAAGCGATGACGATAGGTTTGTGTACATTGATTCAATAAGAGTCTAATTTGTGCAGCAACAAAAGCGGGATACAAATCACTCTCTATCTCTAAGGGTAATAAACGTTGCCACTCTTGTTGAAAGGTATGATCAATAGGATGAATGACGATCGGGTACGGCTTTTCTGAAGACATTAAGAGAGGATATAATCGAAAAAGATAAGCAGAAAAAAGAGTGGTAAAACAACAACAGATCCATTCATGATTACCTGAATCCAACGATACTTGCACTTGAAAACCCGGTTGGGTAGGAAAAAATATAACTCCAGGTTGAGACAATGCAATGCGCGTATCACCATAATAATTCAAACACAGTTCCCCTGCTTTAACAAAAACCAACACCCATTTTTCGAAGGCAGCTTCAGCAAACAAAACAGCCGAAGAACCGGTTTGTACAGTGTAATGATAAATATCAACTTCGTCATGTTCATAGTGTTGACAAAGATGTACATAGTCCTTACCCTGCATGAAACTCGATTTAAAACCCTGTATCAAGTGCGAAGAAAGAGACAAAGGAATTTGTTCTTCCTTCGTTACCTGAAGGGAAAGTTGCGAGCCGGGTAATAAATACATCACTATACTTCAGTAGTGACCATATAACAACTGCTGCAATTACAACCCATTTCAACATTACCATTGTTATCCACCATTACCCTTACTTTACAAGTACAATCATCTCCATAACAAGTAGACAGTTTCTCACCCATCACATTTTCGTTTTCACCCAGCTCCTGCTCTATCACCAAATTGTGTTCCCCCGTTTGGGTTTGATAGAATATCAGCGCAACTATTTTATGTGAACCATGCACAAAAGAAACATGATTGATCTGAAGCAATGCTTCTTCCGGAAACTGTTTGGCGAGGTATTGTGTTACTCGTTCAAAAGCCGCTTCTTTGGAAGCTACTATCTTTTTTTCTTGTTGGATTAAATGGGTATAATCCTGATTGGATTTTTGACAACCCAAGAATACTAGGGTTAAGATCAAAAAGAAGATTTTAGATGCCATGGGATTTATTTTGAACCAAAACTGTCTTTTTAGATCCGCAGTATTTCTTGCGATTGTGAATCCGGTAGTTGATTTTGTGAATATGGTAGAAACAATAGGGAATTGTAATTTTAAGCAACATGAAAAAAGTTTTGTTCTTATTCATGATCTCCATCTGTACAGGAAGTAGTTGGTGTCAGTCTATGGATCAACCGCAAGTCATAGGTGTTTTACATGATATTCCAATAGTGATCCAGACAACTTCTTCTGCACTCAAGTATGAGGGGAAATTCACCGGTTATTTTTTACCCGGTAAAATTTCTGTTGGACTGATGTCAAGAAAACAATGGGCAGACTTCGATCATATGATACAACTCGGCAAGCCTCAAAAAATAAGCGATGACGTAACCATTCACATCATTATAGTAGCCAATCAAAAAACAATCGCGAACAAAAAAGTTCCTTACAGCCAACTAACGACAAACCTCATAGATACTTTTTTACAGCAGGGAGATGAATGGACACTCTCTCTGCAAATCCATAGAAATGCAGCGATTCAATATTGTTTTAAAGGATCGAATAGTACACCCTCCATTGAAGGATATCGATTGACCCAATATTTTGATAGCAGCATCATGCATACGCGTGCTAAGCAAATGAGTCTCGAAAAGAAATCCATGACCCTTTTCAAAAAACTCCCCTCTCAAATCATGGAATTTCCACCGGGTTCTGTTCCTGAATTCAAAATCAATTCCTACCCTCTCTTAAAAGATTCGATGATCGCTTACCGACTCTCCGATCAAAGTATCGCAGGACCATGGAAAATATCCAACCTATTCTTTGCATTACCCAATTTGGTTCCTAACAATAACTATCGACTTGAATTGAAATTTATCGATCAGCAAGAAAGTACTGTTTATACCATACGGATACAACCATTTTGGTACCAGACATTAGTGGCCAAAAAAGCCGCAGTATTGCTGGCAATGGCCCTGATCATCATTGCAATCAGATTGTATTATAGAAATCGATTAAAAACTTCCACAGAACAAAGAGAAAGAATTGAAGAGCAACTAAGAACCATTCAATCTCAACTCAATCCACATTTCATTTTTAACGCATTGAGTTCCATCGAAGGATTGATTACTACCGGACAAACCCAATTGGCGAATGAGTATTTGAATAATTTTTCTGCGATCATGCGTGCCACACTTACTAATGCTGATAAGCTTTTCATCAGTCTTCATCAAGAGATCGAACTATTAGAACAATATATTCATATTGAACAATTACGTTTCGGTTTCGACTTTCAAATACAGGTATCACCTGAACTCGCTCTAAACATTATAGAAGTTCCGCCGATGTTACTGCAACCACTAGTAGAAAATGCCATCAAGCATGGTATGGCAAATGCAGTAGATCAAAAGAAAATAGATATCAGCCTCACAAAAAAGGAAAACAACTTGGTATGTATCATTACGAATCCGGCTTCCCCCGATTACCGATCCGAAAAAACTGCCGGGGGATTCGGCCTTGGGTTTATCCAACAAAGATTGGATCATTTTAAAAGACTGCACCCCCAAACACCCATTATTTTCCGTTTGGAAATCACAAAAGGAATGGCCATTACACAATTAGTGTATACCCATTGGTTTCGCTAACGATCCTGATCAAGCAAAGCCTGACGAAGCAACGGCATTTTCAAACGTGCAATGGGTATCTTAGTAGCATCCTGTAAGAGCAAATATTGTTCGGCATGAAGACTGCGAACATATCGGAGATTGACCAGATAAGATTGATGAACTCGAAAAAACTTGATGGGAGATAATAACTCATCATAATAAAATATTCCCTTAGATGAGACCAACTTATTCCCTTGTTGCAAATGCAGTGTAGTATAGTTATTAGAAGCTTCACAGAACTTAATATCCGATACCTGTATGAATATATGTTCGCGCCCTTGTGCTATCGCAAGGGTTTTTTCTTGTCCTTTTTGTTGATGTAGCTGATCCAAAAAGTGCTGAATACACTGAGAAGAAGTAGAAGAGAAATGATGTAGTAAAGCTTTTTCAACTGCTTGTCTTAATTCATTCGACTGAATGGGTTTGAGTAAATAATCCAAAGCAGAAAATTTAATGGCCCGAACTCCATATTGGTCAAAGGCTGTAGTAAAAATAACACGGTAGGAAGCGGGTGCAATTTGAGTAAGTATATCAAAGCCAGATGCTGTGCCCAATTCAATATCCAAAAACAATAAATCAGGCCGATGAAGTTGAAAGAGTTGGATACCTTCTTTTACTGTACTTGCTACTGCCAATAATCGAACTTCCGGACAAAAGCTCGTCAACAAGGCTTGAAGATGAGCCTGACTCTGAATTTCGTCTTCTACAATAATAGCGGTCAAGGACAAAGCGATTGAGTGAGAAAATACGCTCAGTCCTGTGGGCGATTCTAGGTCTTATAAAGATAGGAAAGAGTTGGAATAGTTATTATGTAAAAAAATCATATTTACTGATCAATAGACAACAAAAGGGCGGTATAAACCGCCCTCACCCAGAATCAGTACCACAGTACTGACAACATTTGTACTAAAATAAACAAATCATTAAAATTTATAATTATTCGCTAAATGTCTTAGCGTTATATAGAAAATAAACATTTCTGTTTACACATTATTGATTAGATTTGATATATGGAAACAATGGAATTATTAAAGGGGTTACATCCGGGGGCTTATCTAACAAGTGAATTACAAAAACGTAAGATCAGACCCGGACAAATGGCACTTTCGATCGGGGAATATCCTCAAACACTCAGTGCTATCATGAAAGGCCGCAGAGCTATGAATACATCTTTATCCCTAAAACTCGAACAGGCATTAGGATTGTCAGAAGGCTTTTTGATGACCTTACAGGTATTTCATGATATTAAAAAAGAAAAAGAAACATTACATAAAAAATTTCAACCCGTTCTCAGCAAATTCCGTAAAAGTTTGTTTTGGGATACACGTTTGGAAAACATTGATTGGATAGCGCAGAAAAAAGCTGTCATAGAAAGAATCATGCAAAGAGGTAATACACAAGAACAAGAAGAGATCAAACGATTTTACGAATCAGTAGAACGCAATTTAATGCAACAAAAGCCAATAATTTAGCCGAATTAAGTCTAAGAATGACTGCGAGTAAGTTCAATGCAATTTTACGCTACCAAGATTGAACTCTTTTGTCAAATGATTTAATCCGGGTCTAATATGGATTGAATCGATAGCGATCTTGTATTCTGCACCGTTTTTGTTTATCGAAAAGTATCCAAAATAATTTCCTGCATCTATTGAGACAATTGAGAATTTGTTTGGAGTTTCGGTGCTAACGTTCTTATAATAAAATGACTTCATCTTTCGGTTTTCAGCTTGCGATTTCTTGTATTCATGCTGGTCTGTACTTTGCAGGTACAAATCTTTCAATTGTTGAATGGTGTCACCGTTTCTTGATGTAATGCTAATTTGAAGACGTGCATTATGTTTTTCGCCACAACCGAAAAAAATAAATAAAATAAGAAAGTATGTGCTGTTTCTCATCGTTACAAGTTAAGAAAAGTTATCGCTGTATTTGAAAGAGACAGAATACAGCGCTAACGAACGACGAAGAGTCGATACCTATTGTTAAGAATTATTTGGTCGCAGTAAATGACTACAAATAGAAAAAGGAGTCACTTTCGCAACTCCTTCATTTCTATTCGTCGGGAAGACAGGATTCGAACCTGCGACCCCCTGGTCCCAAACCAGATGCGCTACCGGCCTGCGCTACTTCCCGAATCCTCCATCGAAGCTTTAGCGTAGATGGATCGGTTGTCCGACTATTTTTTATCCACCTTCGCCAAAGCTTCGGCGGATAAAGCGGTGAGGGCGGGATTCGAACCCGCGGTACAGTTTAACCCGTACGGCAGTTTAGCAAACTACTGATTTCAGCCACTCATCCACCTCACCGGGCTGATTAAATAATATGATTATCTTTTAACCAATGATAACCAGCTATCGTTTTAAAAAACTTTTCCCGTTTATAAGCTTCTCCTCTTGTCTTAAAAGATTCCGAGTAATGAAGTCTTAAAGGCAATCTCCCTTTCAGAGATTTAGTTTTACCGCTATTATGTTCCGCTATTCGTTTTTCAATATCCGCACAGCTTCCATAATAGTATCGCCCATCTTTCTCACTTTTCAATATATATGCATGGTACATTATGCAAACCTATTGATTTCTGCCACTCTCCGCAGGAGTCCTTCGGACATCCACCTCACCGGGCTGATTTTAGCCTACCTCACTTTTCAGAGAGGGCTGCAAAAATAGGTAGGTAAAAGCTATCTGCCAAAAAATAAACCCCGACAAATGCCAGGGTTTAAAAATATTTTCTTTTTCTCAGGTTCAATGAACATTTACATGGCCGCCAACTGTACTTTCTGGGTTAGTTCCATTACATTTTCTCGGAAAATAGAGTCAGTGTCCATCAAGTCTTTTACAGTCTGACAAGAATGTATAACAGTCGTATGATCGCGACCTCCAAAATGCTCACCAATGGTTTTTAATGAATTCTTGGTGAATGCCTTTGCCAGATACATGGTAATTTGTCTGGCCTGAACGATCTCACGTTTACGTGTTTTCTGTAACAACTTATCATAAGGAACATCAAAGTATTCACATACCATTTTTTGAATGGCATCAATGGTGATTTCTTTGCTGCTGGTCTTTACAAAATTGCGTAACACTTTCTTTGCCAATTCCACATCAATATCTTTTTTATTGAGTGAAGATTGCGCCAATAAAGAGATCAAAGCACCTTCCAATTCACGTACATTGGTATTAATGTTATACGCCACATATTTTACCACATCCTTTGGCATATCCAAGCCATCATTCTTCATCTTACGCTCAAGGATCTCAATACGCGTTTCATAATCAGGTACCTGAAGATCGGCACTCAATCCCCAACGGAAACGACTCAGTAAACGTTCTTGCATACCATCTAAATCTTTAGGCGGCTTATCAGAAGTTAATACCAGTTGTTTACCACTCTGGTGAAGATGATTAAATATGGCAAAAAATGCATCCTGACTTTTTTCTGCTCTGCTAAAGAATTGTACATCATCAATAATGAGGACATCAATCAGTTGATAGAAATGAATAAAGTCATTAATGGCATTATTGCGACTATGGTCTTGAAATTGGTTGATGAATTTCTCACTGCTCACATACAACACTACTTTTCCCGGATGGGTACGTTTTACTTCGTTACCAATGGCCTGAGCCAGGTGGGTTTTACCCAATCCAACCCCACCATAGATCACCAATGGGTTAAAAGAGTTAGCGCCAGGCTTTTCTGCCACCGTTTTACCGGCACGGCGTGCTACCCTATTACAATCGCCTTCAATGAATGAATCAAATGTATACATATGATTCAATTGAGGATCGATCTGCATTTTCTTGAGACCAGGTATAACAAATGGATTCTTCACCGGATTATCGATCACCAGTGGAAAATTCATTTCATTGTTGTTGTAAGTTTTCATGTTGCTCGCAGGAACATCCATGGAACCATTTCTTCCATTGCTACCACTGTCTACCATGATACGGTATTCCAATCTCGCATCCTTTCCCAATTCACGCTTCAATGTTTTCGCCAACAGGTTTACATAATGCTCTTCCAGGTATTCATAAAAGAATTGACTGGGCACCTGAATCATTAAAATATTTCCTTTCAGCTCTACGGGATTAATTGGTTCAAACCATGTTTTAAAATGTTGCCATTCTACAATGTCTTTGATGATCTTCAAACAATTGCTCCAAACTGATTCAGCATTTTTAGCCATACAAAAAATGAACAATTTTATAATGAGTTAACGTATTCGTCTTTGCCTTCAAGTTATCTTATTTTTCCCACATGTGGAAATGTTGAAAAAAAACAGATACAGGGGTGCGAATATGTAGACTTTATGTTGAAAAAAAAATTTTTTATTCACTTGTTTTTTTCCCTATAACCACAGTATGGGCATTTGCGAGATTTTTTTTCTTCGCCCGGGAAAATTCATACTCCAATCTGCCCAACTGAATACCACCAAACCCCACCTGATTTACCGCCACAACTCCACCCTTTTTATTGGTATACTTTCTTGGCTCCTCAAAGAAGCGGTGTGTATGTCCACCAATAATTAAATCAATGTCATAACTTTCTTTTGCCAGTATCTCATCACTAACTTTATTTTCCTGATAACGATCGCCCAGGTGCGATAAACAAATCACCAGGTCGCATCCTTTTTTATGTAACATAGAAGCAGTGGCATTGGCGGTTTGTATCGGATCACGGTATACGGTTTTACCATATAAATTTTCAGCTACCAATCCTTGCAATTCAATTCCAACTCCAAAAACTCCGATTTGCAGATTTCCTTTTTTAAAAATTTGCCAAGGTTTTGTTTTCCCTTCCAGTTCAGTGCCTGAAAAGTCATAGTTACTGATCAGTATGGGAAAAGAAGCATGTTTCAACTGGGTAGCAAAATTTTCCATACCCAGATCAAAATCATGGTTACCCATGGTAGCAGCGTCATACCCCATGGCCGACATGGCCTTGATCTCCGGCTCACCTTTATAAATATTGAAATAAGGTGTGCCTTGGAAAATATCTCCGGCATCCAATACCAATACCTGCTCTTCTTCCTGCCTGATCTTAGCAATCAAGGCTGCCCTTGCTGCTACACCACCCAGTCCTTGGTTTCTACTCCCATCCATTGGAAATGGCTCTAAACGGCTATGCACATCATTGGTATGCAGGATGGTCAACTTTTGAACAGGTTCAGCTGCTCCTTCACTGTGTAAGGGTATCAATGCTGAAGCCAGTACTGCGGCACCGGTATCCTGAATAAATTTTCGTCTGTTAATCGGCATTGGTCACACGGTTTTCAATGACTGGTTGAATGGTTTTTCCGGCTTTGGTTTGACTATCAATATATTCTACAATAGCATCACGCATTAAGTACCCTAGATTGATCTGTGGAATGGGTTTTAACATACTACAATCACTTCCCCCATTGGCCACATAATCAGAATGCACAACAGTATATACTGCATTCGGATCCAACGGTTTTCCATGGATGAGAATGTTGACAGCTTTTTTATTTTTGATTTGCAGCGTTACCCCTTTCGATACAGGCCATCCACCATCAGCCGCCATTACATCGAGATACTGCTGTAAAACACTTCCCTTCAATTCTTGTAAAATCAGGATATTATCAAAAGGCATGATCTCAAAAATTTTTCCTACAGTAATATTCCCCTTTGACAAATAACTCCTTATACCCCCTGCATTCATGAACGCAGCATCAATTTTTCGAGCAAATTTTTTTTCGCCCATCTCTTTATAACAATCAGCTAAAAAATTACCGATCTCCGATTCCGGACGTTTATTGATATATGTATCTGCACTCGCACCAATTACCTTATTCATGGTGGTGTTGATATTGGTTGCATATGGTTGCAACATACCTACCACAGATGAATCACTGCGAATGGATGCATCGATCTTGTATTGTGTGTGCTGTAAAGATGTTGGCTGATAAAAAGTACTGCAGGAGGATAGTGCAATAAATAGACCCAAGAAAATAGAATTTCTCCTGTACATGGCAGTTAGTGGTTAATGGTGGAAGGTACAATATAATTCTACCCCGTATCGCTTTTTTTCCGTTTAAAGAATATTTTAATCCTACTTTTACAGCTAATAAATTATAAATGAATGTCGTACGAAATCACAGGAAAATTAGTAGCCAAATTTGATATCATTCAAAGAAGTGAAACCTTCAAAACCCGCGAATTTGTGATTGAAAAATCAGAAGATATTGGCGGAAGAGTTATTACCAATTATGTAAAGTTTCAATGCGTTCAAGATAAAACCGCAATGCCCGACCGTTTTACCATTGGAGACGATGTTCGCGTTCAATTCAATATCAAAGGAACCAAATGGGTAAAAGACGGTAGAGAGAACTATATTACCAATTTAGACGCTTGGCGTATGGAAGCGGTAAAGCTTGGACAGCAAGATCAACCAGCAGGTAATGCCTACAACGATATGCCCCCACCGGCTGATGTTGTGGATGATCTTCCCTTTTAATGATCCATTTTTTTGAACACTTTTTAGGCTAAATACCTAACAGTATGCAACAACAATATACACTGAAGCTTAAGCCGTCTGAAGCGGCGAATGAAGACATTGTTCGACAGTACATTGCACAGAGCAGTGGTAAACCGATTGAGCAAATTTCAGGTTTTCATCTTCTCAAACGTTCCATCGATGCGCGTAGCCGCCAACAGGTATGGATCAACCTCACCGTTCAGGCATTTATTGATGAACCCTTTCATGAAAGAAATATTATTCCTGTTTCATTTAAGGATGTTGCGAATTCCACAAAAAAAGTCATCATCATCGGTGCGGGACCGGCCGGACTATTTGCCGCTCTCAAATTAATAGAAGCAGGTATTTGTCCGATCATCTTAGAAAGAGGTAAAGATGTTCGTTCCAGAAGACGCGATCTGGCCAAACTTAACAAAGAAGGCATCGTTGATCCTGAAAGCAATTACTGTTTTGGTGAAGGCGGAGCCGGTACTTACAGTGATGGAAAACTTTATACCCGCAGTACCAAAAGAGGGGATATCAATCGTATCCTGAATCTATTGTATCAGTTTGGTGCAAGTGAGTCTGTTTTATATGATGCACACCCACACATCGGCACCAATAAACTTCCTCATATCATAACTGCCATGCGGGAACAGATACGCGATAGCGGCGGACAGTTTCTCTTTGAAAAAAAAGTGGTTGATTTTATTCTGGAAAAAGAAACCATCAAAGCCGTTCAAACGGCTGATGGAGATACCATTGCCGCTGATGCTTGCATTCTGGCTACCGGACATTCTGCCCGCGATATTTTCAGACTGTTGCACGATAAAAAAATAGGAATAGAAGCCAAACCTTTTGCACTCGGTGTACGCATTGAACATCCACAAGCACTTATCGATTCCATTCAATACCATTGCCCGATTCGTGATGAATTCTTACCACCCGCTTCTTATGGCTTAGTGGAACAAGTGAATAAAAGAGGAGTATTTAGTTTTTGCATGTGTCCGGGTGGCATTATTGCACCCGCCGCAACAAGTCCGGGTGAACTGGTCGTAAACGGTTGGAGTCCCAGCAAACGCAATAATCCCTATGCCAATAGTGGCATGGTAGTTCAGGTAGAACAACATGATGCCATTCAGTTTTTTGAGAAAAGAAAATGGACATTACCGGATGGAACAGTGATCCCTAAAAATACAGCTACCGAAAATGATCCCTTATTACTCATGTATTTTCAACAATCAGTAGAACAAAGTTCCTTCAATGCAGGCGGTGGTCATTTTGTAGCACCGGCGCAAAGAATGGTTGATTTTTGCTCAGGAAAATCATCCAATGATTTACCAGACTGCAGTTATGTACCCGGCTTACATACCACACCACTTGAACAAGTGCTTCCGGATTTTATTTCTAAAAGTTTACAAGGTGGATTTCAAGCTTTTGGTAAAAAAATGCGTGGTTATTATACCAATGATGCAGTAGTAGTAGCCACGGAAAGTAGAACCTCTTCTCCGGTTCGTATTCCAAGAGATGCTGATACCTTAACACACCCTCAGATCATTAATTTATATCCTTGTGGTGAAGGAGCAGGTTATGCAGGTGGAATTGTCAGTGCTGCCATGGATGGGGAGAGAGTGGCAGATAGAATCATAAGAAAAGGGAAGTAATGACTTACCTCCCTTTTCTTTTTTAATTATTTTCCTGCTGTTTCCTTGAAATCAACAATTGCTGTTTGAGCAATTCGTTCTTCTTGAATGCTTCCAACTCTTTATCCAATTGTTGTTGATCGTTATCCGTCCAGTTGGTAGTAATATTTTTTAGATCCGGTTTACCGGCATCCACCCATGCTGTATACCAAAAATCTGCGATCAGATCTGCCGATTGCAATAATCTTTGGTTGATACTTGGCTTTAATGAAGCTGCATAAGCTTTTGCAAATTCAGTAGAGTAGCTTTTGGATTCCCTGCCTCTTCTCATCTGTACGCGATATTTGGTGGCCTCTGTGAAATTTTTAGATACTTCTATTTCTTTTGCCAACATTTCCGGTACCATCGAAAAACCGGTACGTACCGCTTTCCAGATGGCTGCTGCAGGATCTTTCAGGTAAGTAGCTTTATGTGACGAGTATAATTGGTACTGTTCAATTTCTAATTCCGGGATCATCGATTCCCATAAACTATGTAACCCTTTCTGATTGGTTAATTGTCCGTCATAGTTCACCGTTGTATGCAACGGCACATGAGCATCCCCGATATAATGACCAATATCTGCTGCATAAAACAAAATACTGTCTTTATTTTTCTGCTGGAAGGCTGCTGTTAATTTTTGTTTCATGTATATCACATGATAGGGTACGTATCCATACTTTTCCAAACTATCTTTTGAATATTGCTGTACGGCTTTCTGCCAATCAAAAGGCATGCTATGTGCTGCATTCTCTCCATACATTTCCAGATCGATAAAATGTTTAGGAGCTTCAGTACTATCGGTATTACGTCTTTGATCAGGACGAGGAGCATCTGCTACTACTTTTTCTAGATTTTTATAGAAAAACGGTCTGATTTCAGCAGGTAATTCATAGACTGCCAATTGATGGATGGTTCTGTGAACTAAAAAACCCCAGCTTCCACATACCACCAGGATCACTAACAATACAACGCCAATCTTACTTTTTTGCAGATGATTCATATGTTTTTCGCGTATTTAAGGCGCGAAAATAGCAGATTCGGGTCCAATTGCTGTAATAATTCCCCCTGATCCACTACTAACGACCTGTTATTGTTGATTTGCTATCTTCATTTCGACATTATTCGAACACGACCAAACCACTTCAATATGAGTAAAATCCTTGAACTAGAGGCATTAAGAAAATATTATGCCACCCAAAAAGCAGTGGATGACATCAGTTTCTCCATTGAAAAAGGCAGCATTTTCGGACTCTTAGGTCCGAATGGCGCAGGTAAAACCACCCTGCTGCGTATGATTACCGGTATTTTCTATCCTGATATGGGACAGATCACATTCGATGGTAAACCTTTTGATCCGTTGAATGATATTCGTATGATCGGTTATATGCCTGAAGAACGGGGTTTGTACAAAAAAATGAAGATTGGGGAGCAAGCCCTTTACCTGGCACAACTAAAAGGTTTGAGCAAGGCTGAAGCCATGGAGAAAATCAAGTATTGGTTCAAGAAACTGGAAATGGAAACCTGGTGGAATAAGAAAGTAGAGGATTTAAGTAAAGGGATGAGCCAAAAATTACAATTTGTAACCACCGTTCTTCATGAGCCCAAATTGATCATTTTAGATGAACCCTTTAGTGGTTTGGATCCATTGAATGCCAATTTGATCAAGGATGAAATATTTGGTTTAGCACAACGTGGCTCTACTGTTATTTTCAGTACCCACCGTATGGAACAAGTAGAAGAAATCTGTGATCATATTGTATTGGTAAATCTGGGTAAAAAAGTGTTAGATGGTTCAGTAGCAGAGATCAAACAAAAATTCAAAGAGAATCAATTCAAGATTCGTTTACAAGAAAAACCCGCCAATATCAACAGCGATGCTTTCTCTGTTCTGCAGGATCATTCCAATGATCTTGTGGTAAAGATTCATGAAGGTTTCCGCAGTAATGATGTATTGATGCACTTCCTGCAACAAGGTACTACCATTGAATCCTTCCATGAGATATTACCTTCTCTTAATGAGATCTTTATTCGCATTGTAGAAGGCAGTAGTGCACTCACGAGATCATTCCAGAAAGTAGATTAATCATCTTTGTTATTCAACCACTAACAACACAACTTATGAATAAGATATTTATAGTAGCCAGAAGAGAATTTCTCACCAGGGTACAAAAGAAAACTTTTTTACTCACCACTATTGGCGTGCCCATATTGATTTTTGCATTTTATGCAGTCATCATTTTTATGTCTGTAAAGTCAACCAGCGACTTCAAAGTAGCAGTAGTTGATCAGGCCAATGTGTTCAATGGAAAAATTGATGAGAAAAAAAGCAGTGAGGTTATTTTCAGTTTCGTCAATGAAGACACCGCCACACTCAATAAAAAATTAGAACAAAAAGAGTATGATGCTTACCTATATGTACCTGCTGGATTTAGTATCAGCGGACAAAGCAACGACTCATTACAGTTTCGTTCAGCTAAAACAGTAGGTTTAATGACCCGTGAAAAAATTGAAAGCAGGGTCAGCAAAGCATTGGAAGAAAAACGGCTCTTGTCTATGAATATTTCCAAAGCACAATTGGATAGTATTCAAGCACAAAAAGAATTGATCACTTTTGCCAATACTTCGGGTAAAAAAGAAAACCAAACCAAAGTAGGCGTGAGTTATGCGGTAGGTTTTATTTCCGGCTTTATGATCTACATCATTCTATTTATTTATGGTACCATGGTAATGCGTGGTGTTGTAGAAGAAAAAGTAAGTCGTATTGCAGAAGTCATTATCAGCAGTGTAAAACCGTTCCAACTCATGATGGGTAAAATCATTGGTATTGGTGCGGTTGGATTGATCCAGTTTCTGATTTGGGGAGTGTTGATTATTGTGATTCAATTAGCAGTGCCTGTTCTCTTCCCTCAATTATTTGAAGGCATGCAGGCACAACCTGTACAACCCGGCATGATGGCCGCCGTAGATGCTACCAAACAGCAACCGGATATGATCAAAGGATTGATGGAAGGACTCAATCAAATCAATTTCCCACTCATTGTTGGTTGTTTTGTATTTTATTTCCTAGGCGGATACTTTATGTATGCTTCTCTTTTTGCAGCAGTAGGCAGTGCCGCTAATGAAGATATGCAGGATGCACAAAGTCTGTTATTACCCATCATGATGCCGATCATTTTCGGGATTGTTATTATGATGCAGGCTGTGAATAATCCAAACGGAAATCTGGCAGTATTTGGCAGTTTATTCCCATTAACCTCTCCTATTGTAATGATGGCTAGAGTAGCCCATGGCATACCGGATGGTGTTTCTACTTTTCAATTGATCTTAAGTATGCTCTTCCTGATACTCGGATTCTTTGGAACTACATGGCTGGCAGGTAAAATCTATCGTACCGGCATCTTAATGTACGGCAAGAAAGTAACCTGGAAAGAATTATGGAAATGGGCGGTTAAGAAAAACTAGAGAAAAGAGGAATACAAAAATGATGAATAAAGAATAATGAATTTCGAAAGTATCATTCATTATTCTTTATTCATCATTCATTATTTATACTTCTCTACTGTGCTAACGACACTCTCACACTAACCCCTGCACGGGTATTTACACTTGGCGCTGACGTCGAAATATATGGTGTTACTCTTCGCTGATCAAAGAAGAAACGAATATTGACCCTGTTATTGATGATATAATCAATAGATGGCTGAATAGTAATTTCTTTCTGTCCACCCGTACCATACGCATTGCTCTGATCCAATCTACTATTGGTCAATGATTCATCGCGCATACCAATATCTACTTTTAAAGTGAGGTCATTCTCCAGTTTCTTTCCTTTTCCTCCCGGCAATTTGAAAGGAAGGTTGATGCCGCGCTTTCTCCAGCTAAAACCAAATGTCCAATCTGTATTCCTGGTTTCACTTAATTGGAAATCTACTAAGCTTAAACTCAGTCTTCTCCCCTTACCATAAGTGAATTTCAGATTCATTTGATCGTTCGTGGTAATATCAATACCAATCAAGGGCTCAAAACTTTCCTGCATTGTAATATTCGGCACTAAGAAATAAGGAATGAAATTACCACTTACCGTATCAATGAATGCCGGACCTCCCAATCTGAATGGATCTGTATATAAGAGTGCACTGTTAAAACTATTCATACTCAGATTACCCCTGTATCCATGTGAGAATGTGATATTATTGAAGATCTTTTGTAAGGAAGGCAACTTACTCAGACCGGTATAAGTCAACCTCCAATTCGGTCTTGGGAGAATGCCACTAAACGGATTCGAAGAAATATTCGGATTGGATTGCTTAATCAATGCAACTGAATTGGGATCTTTTTTTGTGTACGCTGCCAGGAAGGAAGGAATCAATACATCCTGAGCATACCTTCCATAACCTGTTGCATATCCATCAGCTGTAAATTTCTGTCCTGCCGGAAGTGCCTGCCAATAAGGATTTCCCTCTGCCACTCTACGAGAAACGATTAAACGATTATTTTCAAATGTTTTAAATGTGGTAGAAATTTCATTGGGATTGAATTTGCCAAATAGCGTATTAAATGCCACATAAGAAACACTAAAGCCACCTGTTGCCAATGGATTCAAGTGATTGAAGTTTCCGGTTCCCAGTGTATCCTTAAATAATTCAGAATAATCTTTTGTAAATGATTTTTGCAGATTCAAATCAATGATCAATTCTCTAACAGGCTCTAATTGCGCTGTTATTTCATAGCGTTGCTCAAAGCTTTGTCTGAATAAGAAGTTGAATGTAGTATCTCTGGATAGTAAACCTTGTGCTGCTTTTTTATTTAACCATGCAGTATCAGGTTGCTTTCCAAATACATAATCAAGTCCCGGTGCCATACTGTTAAAATTCTGCCCCAGAAAACGGGTACTATCCATATAACCTGGCAGCCTGCTCCTATAATTGGCTGAATAATTCACGGATACATTCTTCAGCATGGTTAATAATTTACCACCTGCTCTTTCCAATCCGCCCAACTCTGGCAATTGATTGGCGCGAAGCAATCTTTGTGCGATGCGTTCATCTCTTCGTTGTGCTTTCCATTTTTTAAGCGCTTCTTTTCTGTCTTTACCCAATAACCCTTGCAATGCAACCGATTTCGGCAAAAGTGTTGAACCCAACAAGTTAGAAGGTGGCTTTTTGTTCTTGGTGGTATCTCCTTTTTGTTTGGGAGCAGGTACATTATCCAGTGCGCGCATCCATCTGGACTTCGCGTATAAGCTGGCAAAATTGAACTGTGCAGTAAAATTGTTTTCCTGTGCGTTCTCAAGTGTGTTACCCAAGTTATAAGCCAATCTACTGGCCCCAATCCAATTGTAACTTGCGGTATAGCCATACCTTGCAGTAATCCAATCGGTCATGGGGAATTTATTGAGTGGCAAAGTATAGGTAAGTGTTGCCTTTTGAGTGTAGAGGGTATTCCTTCCCCCATTAAAAAAGTTTTTCCGAACAGAGTCTTTTTTCTCTTTTGTATCAATTCTTCCGAATGGTTCATCCACACGGGCATTGTTGACTGCTGAGAAATCAAAGTTCAAGGAACGACTCAAATCCCAACGCATATTATAGAAGCGATCGAACGTAAAATATTTATCGTAAGTCGTATCTACACGTTCTACCTTACTATCAAATGTATTAACGATACGAGGTATGAACTGCCCGAACTGTCGTTGAATATCTGTTCTAAAACTGAGGAAAGATGGCTTGAGATTAAAATTAAAGTCTTTCACCAATGCAAACCATGGAGAGTTAGATTTGATGAGTTTTTTCAATGGCTCGATATAATTACTTTGTGCATTGTAGGTATAACCAAATCCGCCACGATGCCTGGTTACTTTATTCTCTTGAATGACCGGGCTTGTTTGTTCTGTCTCAGTGAATGAATAATTAAAATCAAAATTGCTCAGACTTAATAATCCTTGTTTTGCTCCCGGAAGGAATCTGGCATTGGTAAAATTGAGTGTACGAATAGTGGTTTGATCAACGGCCGCTTTTCGAATGGAATCGCGTTGATTAGGAGAACTATTGTTCAATTTTTCTTTGTAGCGTACATCTCTATCAAAAGGATCATACTCAGGTGTAAGTATGGTTCTATTGATACTGGCATATACCGGGAGAGAAAATCGAGCTTTCTTGGGTAATAATTTACCGGCATCAATGTTTGCTGCAATATCAAACTGCATCAGGTTATCCCTTGCACGCTCGTTAACACGTTGTTCAATCGTACCAAACCCTTGTGAACGTGTATTGGCAGAAATAGACATGGTTCCAAGATCTGCCAGCATCAAATCTACTCTTCCCAATGCTGCCCAACCACCACGTTCATCCAAATCAGATAAACGTAATTCATTCACCCACACTTCCGAACTGAGAGAAGGTCCATCCGGACGATAAGGATTTTCTACGCCTACTAATATACCTCTCACCTCTCCTAAATTCGGGTTACCACGGATAGAATAAATTTTATTACCAAAACGCTCCCGATAAATATTAGTAACTGTTCCTCCTCGCTCATTTCTGCGAAGTTTAAGATCAATCAAATCTCGCAAACTCACATTCAGATCATTGGCGGTAGGCCATACCCTTTCTTCTTGTCCACGCGGATAATTTCCAGGAGCCGTTACTTTCAAAGGAACTTTGATTTCATAATAGTTATTCAAAAAATCTTGTCCAATACGAACCACCGCATACAACTCATCATCTTGTAACGGACGCTGACCAGGTACAGATTCAGCATGCAAGAACATCGAGAGATTACCATATTGTCTGATATCCAGATTCAATGTTTTGAAAACAGCTCTTGCGTCACCGGTGATCAGATTACGGACCTGTAAACTCATCGCCTGCTCATTCTGCTGGAGATTCACACCATTATTACTCAATAATTGAACCCGTTCAACACCTGGCGGCATAATATAGTTAACAGGCTGTCGGCTACTATTTTCTTCCAGATTTACAGCTAGTGTATTAAAAGTAGTGGTAGCACTATTGGTAATAGGTGTGTACGAGCCTGTTGTATCCAAGTTAAAACTAAACTGTCGCCATTGGTTACGCACCAAATCCATTCTCGCCATACGAATCACAACAGAATCTTCAAAATCTGTCAGGTATAATCTGGCAAAACGAATAGATTTAAAATCAGCGATACTTCCCACCTTATTAGTATATCCACGAATAGGTATTCGAAACAAAAACCAGTCTTCTGTTTTCGTGGTACCATCAGCTGCATTCACAGTTACTCTTCGCTTATCAGTGATATAAGGAGAAATACCCACATCCATACCCGGACGAAGGTTCACTTCGTATTCATAGTAAGCTTCCGTTTCATTGAGTGTGTTATCACGATTCAGATCTTCATTATCAGGATACAATGTTGCAGCAGGTGTAAACTGTCCACCACCGGTAACTGCTACAGGAGAGTTTCCTTGTGGGTTGTTATGATTTTTATAACGTCCTAAAATACCCGTTCCTAACTGATCAAATGAATTATCACGGAACCATTTATAATTATCGCGTGCCAGATCCTCTTGCGCCTGTATAAAAGCAAGAGAAGAAGTACCGAAATTTTGTGCAATTCGATTCAATATATATCCTTTCTTTCTGCGCTCTGCATCATCATCCAAACCATCAAAACCTACATCCTGAAAAGGTCTGTCGTTTGGATCATTACTAAATGCTTGTGTAATCTGAATAGGATTCACAGGCGTTTTACCCCAAGTATTTGTGCTATCTACTGCAGCAGGTATATTCGGTGTATTCAATCCATTTTCGTAAAATCGTTTTCCATCTTTTAATATATCCTCGCTCACATTTCCCAAGTTCAAGAAAAGTTTACCTCCTCTACTACCCGGATTCAAAATAAAAGGATCCTGCATCCAAATCTCAAAGAACTCGATATTTCCTGTTTCAAAATCTGTTTGATCGATGGCACGCATAATGCCTCCCCAACGATTAGCCGGTTTTGTCAAACGACCATTCGCAGTAAATTCTGAAGGTCTTGTTTCAAAATTATACGGACCTTTTTCTGTCGGATAAAAAGCCAAGTCAAAAGTAGCCGCTTGTACATCTGTGATATTGGTAGTTCGCTGTGGAAACAATTCATTGGTGAATACTTGTCGTACACGAGGATCACTCAACTCGGCCAGATTTCTTCGCAATGGATTATTACTGCTGTTTTTATCCTGTAAGTTGGGTTCAATATTATACCAAGCCAATTTGGCACGATTAAAGTTGTAGTCAATAGAATCTGTGAGTGTTGCCTCAGGAAATTTTGCATTGCCTTGAGGTGTTGATGCCAATGCCCAGGCAACAAATGGAAAACGAAGATCAATACTGGTTCTTGTTCCTTCAAAATCATCAATAAAAATCAAGCCTTGTTCTCCCCTACCAATTTGTGGCGGGTGTCCGGGTTTTAGAAAAGCTGCTTCACCATACGCATTGATCGCTGATGTGGCTTTTGTAGAATAAAAAGGAAGTTTGTTTAACAGTCTTGTCAAGCCAGGCAGTTCAGACTGGTAGCTAAAATCAAGTCCATACATGGTATTACGAATCGGGTCATCGCCATATGCCATTTTGGTAAAGAACGGTCGCTCACCCAATCGAACCGTAGTAGCACCCAAACTTAGTTTTTTATTGGCGATATAATCCAATCGCAATCCACTGAACCCTCTTTGCTGCATGCCAAAACCTGCATTATTTTCAAAAGAGACATTCACAGGAACATTCGAGTTCATAATACCTGCATTCAAAATTCTCACCGTTCCCAAATTATAATCTACGGTATAATCAGCACCCTCTTTTAATATTTGTCCACCCGCTGTTACAGTAACAGAGCCCGGAGGAATATTGAATGTATTGAGATAAATTTCTGAGCCGCTACTGCTTCCTTTTACCTGCCCTTGCATCACGAATCGATTCAAGTTTGCATAGGTCTGTGCAATGGCTTTGATAGAATCATACAATGCATAATACACGTATTTATTTTTGACCGATGTAGGTAATCCTGCAAATGCAAGTGTATCCAAATCTCTACCAAAAGGCTCTAATACGGGAAAAATAATTTTTCCTGTTTGAGGTAATACCGTGAAATTATCAATGAAATCAAATACCCCATCAGGTTGTGGATCATTTCGATTGTTCAATCGATCTAAATTCAGAATTCTTAACAAGGGCTGACCATCTACAGTTGGTGAAGTCTCCGGTAAATACCTTTTTAAACCCCCACTCGGTTCCTCATACAAAACGTTAAGCTTGAAATCTTCTCTTTGTATGCCTCCGAATACATCCAAAGAATATACGTTTTTCATCATCCAGCCCCATATGGGTAACTGTATTCTTTGGGAAGTAGCTTTCAATAATTTCAGGAATAATACTTTTTGTACACCACCGGTTGAATCCAATGCAACATCCTGAGAGAATTCACCTACCTGGTATACCCGTCCATTGTATGTATATTGAAAAGCAACCGCTAGTACCTCATCGGGCTGCAGTTGTGTATTGATAGAGATAAAACCTACTTGTGGATTAAAAGCATATTCTGTTGGAGTCAGTTTTCGTGCAAAGGTTTTTTCATAATCATCTACAGGTCTTAATCCTTTCGACAATAATAATGTATTGATAAAAGAAGGATTCCTGCTATTCGGATCACCTGCCAAAGAAGGATATAAATTGTTGGCGCCATTAAAAGGAAGTGGATTATTGGTTTGTGGTGTAACAGCAGGATTAAAAGGTCTTGTTTCACCCAAATCCATCAAACCAACGATATCACGTGCTTCTGTAGTAGCGCCGGTTCTATTGGTTACCCACACTTCAATTCTTTGAATTTGCACCTGCGAGTTTACAACCGGCAGGTTGGCCATGGTCTTATTAAAGTTATCCTTGAAATATTGTCCTAAAAGAAAGTGACGGTTTTCTTCATAATCATCCAAGCGCTTTTGAAAGTTTTGCGTAGCGGCTCCACCCTGTAATGCTACTGATTGTCGACTAGAACGTTGATTTGCCAAAGCACCTGTTACAAAAAGTTTTCCAAACTGTAATTGTGTTTTAATACCAAAAAGATTCTGTGCACTAGGAATTAATGTTCCTCTTGATTGAAAAGAAATATTTCCGGCTTCAATACTTTTGATCAGCTCATCATCCATTCCCTTGTAATCAAGTTTCAACTGATTATCAAAGTTTAAGTTGGAGAGTGTATTATAGTTGATAGGAAATTTTAGTTTGTTACCAATATTCGCATTCACGTTCAGATTGGCATTCATATCAAAATCAAAACCGCCGTTTTTTCGTGCTCTCTCGGGTAATGTTGGATTTTTGATGTTTTGTCCTTGATAACCGGCGAGAATATTCACATCACCTGTTGGACGAATATCAATCTTTAGTTTATTCAGGTCATTGGCTGCATTGCGAGCATCATCGATGCCAGTTTTTATATCACCTGCGTACCTATTGGCTACGTCATTTAATCCGAATATGCGGTCAAATAAGCTAGTATATACTTCATGTTTAGGTCTAGCTACTTTCTTATTTAATAATGTAATGGCATCTGCTCTTTTTTTGAAGTAAGCTCTCTCTTGTTCTCTTGCCTGCATACGCCAGAACTCTTCAAAACTCATGTTTGTTGGTGTTCTGTAGTAGCGGTTACCGATCTTTTCTACAATGACATATTGTTTTGTCTTAGGATCGTATTCAATGGTTCTTTTAATGAGTGCAGTATCTCGAAGATCAAAAGGATTTTTGCTTCGTTCGCTCAAAGCATCGCCTCTTCTGTCGCTAATAGGATAGCGCAAACTATCACGCTGCTGAGCTGATGCAGGGGCATGACTCAACAGCAGCAATACAAAAACAAAAAAAGACAATAAACGCAAAGCAGTGCACTTGTTTAAGTAGAGGTGTAAGCGATAGACTATAAATTTTTAAGTGCCTGTTTGATGATCAGCTCCAGTGAAGCATCTGCAGGTATAATGGACATCGTTTTTTTAATGGCCTGTTCCGCTTGCGGTCTTCCAATGCCCAAAGCGATTAGGGCTTGTACCGCATCAGTGTCAGGTGTGTTCATAATAATACCACCGGATATTGGAGATTCCATAGATTGTTTACCCAATTTATCTCTCAATTCAACAATTAATCTTTCTGCCGATTTTTTTCCAATCCCTTTAATTCCTTCCAGTTGCTTTGTATTCCCTTGAACGATCGCTCTTATGATTTCATCAGGTTTCATTCCAGACAACATCATCCTTGCAGTTGCTGCACCCACTCCTGATACGCTGATCAATTGCAGAAATAGCTCTTTTTCTGCAATATCGGCAAATCCGAACAATGTTTGCGCATTTTCAGTAATATGTAAATAAGTGTATAATTGTCCGTTTTCAACATTGGCAATTGCCGCATAGGTATTCAAGCTAATTTGAAGTTCATATCCCACCCCATTCACGTCTACCACCAGTCTTGCAGGTGTTTTAACAGCAAATTTACCTCTGACAAATGCGATCATAATGCTATCAAAAATAAGGGTAAAAGCTTAGAGATTATACGTATCTTTGTAGAAAATTTATACGTATGTCGGCAAAATTGACCCTTTCGATAGATGAATCTGTCATTCGAGACGCGAAAGAGTATGCGCAAAAGTCTGGCAGAAGTGTATCCCAGTTGGTTGAATCTTATCTTAAAGCCATTACAAAGCCATCCAAAAAAAGAAAGTCAAAGCTTCCGCCTCATATCAAACGATGGCACGGGGCTTTTAAAAATGACGATCAGAGGGATTATAAGGAAATTATTACAGAAGCTATTTGGGATAAGTACAACAAATGACTCGAATATTTTTAGATACCAATGTCCTGTTCGACTTCTTTGCTGAGAGAGAGCCTTTTGACAAAGAAGCGGAAGAAATTATGGAACTAGCCTATGAGCAGGAAATAGAACTCAGTTGCTCTGCCATTAGTTATACGACCATATTTTACTTATTGGCAAAAATGAAAGGAAAAACGAAAGCCTTTATGGCTATGAAAGATATGCGTGAACTCATCAAAACAATCGCTGTTGATGACCTGATCATTGATAAAGCACTTCAAAATCAACAACCTGATTTTGAAGACTCAATTCAATTGGAATGTGCTTATACAATTCATGAACTTCACTCAATCGTAACCAGAAACCCTAAACATTTCAAATCAAAAGACATTTTAATTCAAACACCAAAAGAATTTTTAGACGCTTTTAACACAAGATTACATGAATAAAATAACAGCAAGCATCACCGCAGTAGGCGGCTATGTACCCGAAGACAAACTCACCAATTTTGATCTTGAAAAAATGGTGGATACCAATGATGAGTGGATTCGTACACGCACCGGTATTGAAGAGAGAAGAATTTTGAAAGAACCGGGAAAAGGCAGCAGTGATATGGCTGTACCCGCTGTTTTAGAAATTCTGAAAAAGAAAAATTTAAGTCCACTGGATATAGACTGCGTGATCTGTGCTACCGTAACACCCGACATGGTATTTCCTGCTACTGCCAATATCATTTGCGATAAGATTGGCGCTACCAATGCATGGGGTTATGATATGAGTGCTGCCTGTAGTGGCTTCTTGTATGCATTGACCACCGGCGCCATGTATATTGAAAGTGGAAGATTTAAAAAAGTAATTGTAGTAGGCGTAGATAAAATGAGTGCCATCATTGATTATACCGATCGTGCTACTTGTATCATTTTTGGTGATGGTGCCGGCGCGGTTTTATTAGAGCCCGCCACCGATGGTACTGGAGTACTGGATAGTATTTTAAGAAGTGATGGAAGCGGCAGACACTATCTACACATGAAAGCAGGAGGTTCCGTAAAACCGGCTACTGTTGAAACGGTGATGGCAAAAGAACATTTTGCGTATCAAGAAGGACAAGCCGTTTTCAAGTTTGCGGTAAAAGGAATGGCCGATGTTAGTGCAGAACTACTAGAACGCAATGGATTAACAGGTGATGATATTTCATGGCTGGTTCCACACCAGGCTAACCTTCGTATTATTGATGCAACTGCCAATCGTATGGGATTACCCAAAGAGAAAGTCATGATCAATATTCAGAAATACGGAAATACCACTGCAGCTACTTTACCCCTATGCTTATGGGATTGGGAAAAACAATTAAAGAAGGGAGATAATATTGTATTGGCAGCTTTTGGTGGTGGATTTACCTGGGGCGCTACCTGGGTGAAGTGGGGATATGATGGAAAATAGCACTGTGAAAAGTGAAAGGTGAAAGGTGAAAAGAAAGAAAGAAAACCCTTTCACTTTTCACCTTTCACTTATTAACCTCCTTGTCTCTTAAACACAATATAATCCGTCTGCGGTATTCTCTCCACTCCCAGCTGCCGCAAAATAGTGGTCACTTGTCCGCGATGATAGGTACCATGATTTGTGAGATGAATGATGATATCAGATAAAGGTTGAAGAAAACTTTGCCCCTTCATATTTTTATATGGCAATGAAGCAGCCAACATATCTTCTGTTGCTTGTTCAACAAATTGTTCCCATTGTTTATTTTGATGTAATAAGCCATTACTAATGTCTTTCATACTCGGATGAAATGTCAAACTAGGCATGACAATATTTTCATGCATTTGCACCCTTTGCCACCAGGCACTGGATGCATCCCACATATGCAGAAAGGTTTTGTGTAAAGAAGAAAAACTGCTCACGACCTCGCGATTTTGTTCTTCCGGTGATAACTGCACTGCCAAATTCAGCAGTTGCTCATTGGCCCATCCTTCATAGGCCGTGTAAGAGAGTAGTATTTGCTTCATTTTCGTCTTACATTTGATGGTACGGAATTTATTATCCCTTCAATTTACAAAGAATGTCTGAAAAATTTTTATTAAAAGGAATCAGTTCAACTGCGATGCATGCTGCAGGACATAAAAATGCCGAAGATGCACACCTGACCCCCATTTTTGCTACCTCTACATTCACTTTTGATACAGCAGAAGACGGCATGGATCGTTTTGCAGGTACTGATAAGACAAGGGTATATAGTCGTTGGGGTAATCCTACTTTCACAGCTGCAGAAGAAACCATTGCAGCACTGGAAGCTTTTGGTTTGAAAGATGATAACGGACAGCCTTTACAGTTAAAAGCATTGTTACACTCGAGCGGACAAGCAGCGATGTCTACATTGTTTTTAAGTAATCTAAAAGCCGGAGATGCAATATTATCTCACTATTCATTGTATGGTGGCACGCAAGAACTGATGACCAAAGTATTAGCAGCCACCGGTATAGAAGTGATCATTGTAGATATGCGGAATTTGAGTCTTGTATCAGAAGCTTTACAACAACATCCACAGATCAAATTGGTACATATTGAAACACCGGCTAATCCTACTATACAGTGTGTAGATATTGCTGCTGTGACAAAAATCGCTAAGACCAAAAATATAATCGTAAGCGTGGATAATACTTTTGCTACTCCTTACTTGCAACAGCCTTTCAAATTCGGTGTAGATTATGTATTCCACTCTACTACCAAATTTTTGAATGGACATGGTACTGCTATTGGAGGAGTGCTTTTAGGTAAGGACTTGGAAAAAATGAGAACTTCTGTTTGGAAATGGCATGTATTACTAGGTGGTAATAGTAATCCATTCGATGCTTTTCTATTAGCACAAGGAATGAAAACACTGGAGATCAGAATGGAAAGACATTGCGCCAATGCGCAGGCTGTTGCAGCATTTCTGGAAAAACATCCGGCGATTGCTCAAGTAAATTTTACAGGTCTTTCTTCTCATCCGGATCATGAGCTTTGCAAAAAACAAATGAGATTACCTGGAGCGGTGATGAGTTTTGAACTAAAAGGTGGACTTGAAGCAGGCAAACAATTCATCAACAGATTACAAATGTGTGTACGAGCCATTTCTTTGGGAACTGTAGACACATTGGTATCCCACCCAGCTAGTATGAGTCATTTTGGAATTCCAAGAGAAGAGAGACTTAAATATGGCATTACTGATGGCTTGATTCGTTTGAGTGTTGGTATTGAAAATATAGAAGACATTTTAAATGACCTTGACCAAGCACTAATATCATAAATGAATTAGAAGCAATATGAATATCACAATTAGACGAGCTGAAAAAAAAGATTGCGCCAGACTCTTAGAACTCATTCATGAACTCGCCGTTTATGAAAAAGCCCCGGAAGAAGTTACTGTTACCCTTGAACATTTTGAAACAAGTGGTTTTGGTGAAAACCCGGTCTGGTGGGCATTTGTAGCTGAATTTGATGGAAAAGTGGAAGGCTTTGCTTTGTATTATATTCGTTATAGCACCTGGAAAGGACAATGTTTATATCTGGAAGATTTTCTCGTTACAGAAAGACTCCGTGGACAAGGGGCCGGAAAATTATTGTTTGACCGTTTGATTGAAGAAGCGAAAGAAAAAGGATTCAAAAGAATGGTTTGGCAAGTATTAGAGTGGAATGAACCTGCTATCAATTTTTATAAAAAGTACAATGCTAATTTAGATCCTGAATGGGTGAATGGGAGTCTTGATTTGTAGGCTATAGTCCATGAACCATGGTCTATGGTCCATGGACTGCAATACTAACTCACCCCATCTACCACTGCTTCTTTATAAATTTTCTGTACCAAACCCTGTAATACCTTACCAGGGCCTGCTTCTGTAAAATTAGTGGCGCCGTCTGCTACCATGGCTTGAACACTTTGTGTCCATTTAACGGCACCTGTTAATTGGTCGATGAGATTTTGTTTGATGAGTTCGGGTTGGGTAATACCTGCTGCGGCTACATTTTGATAAACAGGACAAATGGGTTGGTGAAATGTAGTGGCTTCAATAGCTGCAGCCAATTCCTCTCTTGCAGGAGCCATTAATGGACTATGAAAAGCACCACCCACGGGTAAAACCAATGCTCTTTTGGCACCCGCAGCTTTCATTCTCTCACAAGCTATTTCAATTCCTTTTACTGAACCACTGATTACTAATTGTCCGGGACAATTATAGTTTGCCGCTACTACCACTTCACCGGTTTCTGACTGTACTGCTGCGCAGATCTCTTCCACTTTAGCATCATCCAAAGCCAATACAGCGGCCATAGTTGAGGGAACGAGTTCACAGGCTTTCTGCATCGCTTTTGCTCGTATGCTTACCAGTTGTAAAGCATCTTCAAAACTCAATGTTTGATTGGCCACCAAAGCTGAAAACTCACCCAATGAATGTCCGGCAACCATATGAGGTGTAGGTGCTTCAATAGTTCTGTAAGCTACTACTGAGTGTAAAAAAACAGCAGGTTGCGTAACATTGGTTTGCTTCAACTCCTCATCAGTACCATTGAACATGATATCACTGATTCGGAAACCAAGGATAGCATTGGCATTTTCAAATAATCTTTTAGCTGAGGCATTGGACTCATAGAGGTTTTTTCCCATTCCACTGAACTGAGAGCCCTGACCCGGAAATATATAAGCATGCTTGTTCATAATCCTTGTTTTACTAAACGCAAAAAAACCTAATCCTGATGATATCCCAAATTTATTTTTATAGAAGCTATACTTAATACACCGGTACCGGTACCTTATACTTAACTAACAAGTTTTTGTATTCCGGCAATTTGTACAATGGTTCAAGATCCGCATCATGCAACATATGTTCAAAACTGTTGTAACCCGTCTGTAATGATAGTTCCAAATATTCAAATGCTTTCGAAAAATTACCTAGGGTAGTATAAATACATGCTGCATTATGGTACTCGTCTGCCAAAGCACCAATTTTAGCACTCGCATCAATGATCATTTTTTTAATAAAACGTTCAGCTGTTACTTTATCACCCATAGCTGCTGCTGCATATGCATAGTTGATTGATGTATCTTTTTTTTGTGCCCCTGAAATCGTATAACTCATAGCTTTTTGATAATTCCCGTTTGCTAGCTCAGTTTGTTTCATACCTATTTTAAACACATCTCCTAATGCTTTGTAATTATTATATTCGGGTCTTAATGCAATTGAATTTTGTATATCCAATAAAGCACCTTGAGGATCGTTGTTCGAAAGTTTAAACTGACCTCTCTCCAGATAAAACGCTGCTCTTTGTGTTGAATCTTTCAGGCCGATTGAAAAGGCTTTATTATAATTTCTTAAAGCTTCTGTCTTATCATTTTTGAGTTTATATAGATAAGCTTTATCCCAATAAAGAGTGGCATCATTTGGAGAAATGATTATTGCAGCATCAATTACTTCCATTGCTTTATTAAATTTTAAATATCTTCTTTCGTGTAAATAGTAATCTATATAACAGTTTACTCTATCAGTATTTGTTGTGAGTAACATAATAGCTTTTTTATAATCTGCAGTAGCAGCTTCATACTCTTTGTCAATTTCAGATCTAATTTTTCCTAAATACCAAAAAACAAAACCGCTTTTATTATCATACTGTAATGATTTCAAATAGTTTTTCTTGGATTCATCATAATTTCTATTATCAAAATAGAAAGCTCCGAGTACCATATAGCTGGCGGCTAGTTTAAGTGTATCCTTATTATTTTTTGCTTTACCCTCAAGTAACCTAATCACTTCTAACATATCATTTTTACAGAGATCATTCTCCTTTGTGTCAGCATATATTAATCCTCGCTCAAAAATAGATTCAACATTTTGCTTGTTCTTAGAAATAGATAGACCCAAATCATCCAGAATTTCTTTTGTAGTATAACTATAGTGTTTACTTTTTACAATTGCTCTTTTTAAATAAAAATCAGATAGCTCTATGTTATTAGTCGTAAGTTTAATGATATCTGAGTAAGCTAAAGATGCATTAATATATTCGTTGAGTTTTTCATAACCCATTATAAGCTTTTCCAAGAAAATTTTATTTTTTGAATAGCCATAATAGTCCCTCATTTTCTCCATATCATCGACCGCATTATCATAATCACCTAAGTCATAATAAGCATTCGCCCTCAGTTCGTAAAGCCTCCCTGTTGATGAATTGTCATTCGTATAATAAGACATTGCCTTAGTAGCATCACTGATTGCCAGGGTATAGTTTTTTTTATTCTTATATCCAATCGCCCTCCACCAATATGCTTCCCCATTCAAGGCGACATTCAATGATAAAGTTGCAGCATTGATGATGCCATCATTGTCACCCTTTTCGTTAGCCGTTCTTGCTTGTTTATTATAATCAGCAGATGTTTGTCCAATAGCCAAAAAAGAAATCAATAAAAAAACAGTTATCGAAAAGAGTCTTACTGTTATGCGTATCATGACCTGAGATTTTATGATAAAAATATCGTTTATTCAAACGAAAAAAGTACCTATTTGAGGGTATTTTAAACAAAAAAAGCAGCAATCGCTGCTTTTTTACTCCATCTCTTTTAATTAAAATTCTGTTTTCAATTCCAGATATTTCAAAAATTCTTCTTTCGTCTTTTCTTCTTTAAATTTTCCACCATAAAAAGCTGTGATGGTTGAAGATGTATCATCTTCCACCCCTCTACTGGCCACACATAAATGTTTCGCATCAATTACAATGGCAACATCTTCTGTACCAAGATCTTTCTGTAACTCTTTTCCGATTTGCATCGTTAGTCTTTCTTGTACTTGCGGACGTTTCGCAAAATATTCTACCAGTCGGTTGAGCTTACTTAATCCAATCACTTTACCATTACTGATATATGCAACGTGTGCTTTACCAATAATGGGTACAAAATGGTGTTCACAGTTGCTATAAAAAGAAATATTCTTTTCTACCAACATCTCATTGTACTTATACTTGTTATCAAACAATGCAATGGCCGGTTTATTGGCGGGATTCAATCCCTGAAAAATTTCTTTCACATACATTTTTGCTACACGACGAGGTGTTCCCTTCAAACTGTCATCCGTCAAATCCAGTCCTAGGGTTTCCATGATGGCACGAAAATGTCCTTCAATCTCAGCGATTTTTTGTTCATCTGTTTTTTCAAAAGCATCAGCTCTCATCGGCGTCTCTACCGATGTACTGATATGATCATCCCCCATATCATCTATATGCATATCACTCAATTCAATTTGTTCTCCGTTAAGCCGGATATTCAACAAAGTTTCGTTCTGTTTCATACAACCTGATTTTTAAGTCCAATTCCTTATCCAGCCTAGCACGCAACAAATTGTAAATAACTACGGCAATATTTTCTGCAGTAGGATTGAGTGTTGCAAACTCAACTGTATCCAGATTTAAATTTTTATGATCGAATTTGTTTAATACTTCTTCTTTAATAAGATCACTCAGCACTTTCATGTCCAACACATAACCCGTCTCAGAGTTCGGAACACCACTCACTTTTACAATTAGTTCATAATTGTGTCCATGAAAGTTGGCATTATTACACAAACCAAACACTTCCTTGTTCTTTTCTACAGACCAATTTGAATTGTGCAAACGATGTGCCGCATTAAAATGTTCCTTCCTGTATACCGCTACTTTATTCTCCATTGTTTTATGCCATTTTGAAACCGGCATCAGATACCTGTTCTTCTTCCGTTGCGTCGCACACTTCAACGGCAATAACCCAGGTGTTCATTTACATTTAATTATCAAGTGATTCAGTTATCAATGGTCTGGCACTGTTTCAGAAGTGTGCTGATCAAGTGGCCTGACAGTTCGAGAGCCTATACATTGGTAACAGAGCTTGAATGTCTTCTTGTCCATGGACCATGGTCCATTTTTATATCCTACCTATGATTCAGGTATGTTCGACATCCTGAATACAAAGGTACATACGGATATAATAACAGCATAGATGTTATTTTGTTTAGAAATAGACCAAGAAAGTGTAAACAGTTAATATACCCCCTGTTCATCCCTAGCCAAGGATGCCATTTTATGCAGCAAAACCAATGAACCATTTGCCATTAGCAATGATCCATAAGCAATAAGCTACTATCCAAAATACTCAACATAAATCCTAGGCGTCTCATACAGCTTAATACAGTGAAGCTGAACCTGTTGTGGAAGATGCGGCTGTAGTTGTTGCCATATTGCAATGGCGAGGTTTTCGGTACTGCAAAGCTGGTCTTTCATAAAATCCACATCCAGATTGAGGTTTTTATGATCCAGTTTATCAATTACATGCTCTTTAATGAGTTTACTGAGCTTTTTAACATCAAACAAGAAGCCCGTATCCGGATCAGGATTGCCTTTGATCGTTACATATAAATCATAATTATGTCCATGCCAATTCTCATTGGCACATACACCAAAAACCTCCTCATTCTGCTCTTTCGACCAACCTGGATTGTATAGTTTATGGGCAGCGTTAAAATGTTCTTGTCGCGTTAAATAGACCATGCTAGCTCCGAAAATTTCGGCAAAGGTAATGAAGTTGACTTGTAACTCCTTGCATGTACTGACCTACAAATGCATAAATCATTGATTTACAAATAGCAACCTGCAAAATCAAATGATCAACTCAATGCAATCCTTAGTATTTTTATACTACTATATCTTATTAAACAGTTCTCATGCGAATTATCATTACAGCCGCCACGATTGGAGAATGGATGCCGGTTTTTGTAAATATGAATACACTCTATACGGGTGAAAGTCAGCGACTGAAAGTGAGGTTTCATCAATCCGGTGTTGGGATGCTGGCAAGCGCTGTTTCATTGACCCGTCTAGTATCTGAAGAAAAGCCCGATCTGATTATACAAGCAGGTATTGCCGGCTGTTTCGACCCCGATATTTCTCTTGGAAAGGTGGTGGTAGTTAAAGAAGAAATTTTGGGTGATGTAGGTGTTGAAGAAGAAGGAAAATGGAAAGACATATTCGATCTGAAACTGGAAAAGAGCAATTATCATCCATTTGAAAAAAGAAAATTACCCAATCCCTGGCTTAGTACGTATAACCTCCTAAAACTTCCTGAATTAACCGGCATTACTGTGAACCAGATCAGCACTCAACCAACGAGAATTGAACAACTCAAAAAGAAATATGGTGCTGTTGTAGAATCCATGGAAGGTGCAGCTTTGCATTTTATTTGTCGGGAAGCCAATATTCCTTTTATCCAAATCAGAGCCATCTCCAACTACGTAGGCGAACGCAACAAAGCCCACTGGAAAATGAAAGAAGCGATTGAAGCATTGAATGAAGTATTGGTGAAGTATGTGGATAGGTTGTATAAGATAAGGTGAATTGTGAATTGTGAATGGTGAATTGTGAATGGTGAATGATGAATAGTGAGTAGTGAATAAAAAAGCATATTAGAACAACCCCCTTTTCACCATTCACAATTCACCATTCACGACTAACTACTCATTATCTTTGCCCCATGACACTCACCCTCGGCTTCTCCCCTTGTCCGAATGATACTTTTATTTTTGATGCACTGGTCAATGGTAAAATTGATACGGGTGGGATTTCATTTGATGTAGTATTGGAAGATGTACAAACCTTGAACCTATGGGCCATTGAGGGAAAACTTGATATCTCAAAAATCAGTTATGGGGTATTGCCTTTGGTGCTGCCACAGTACACAGTTTTAAACAGTGGCGGTGCGTTGGGAAAAGGGGTTGGGCCGCTTTTGATTACTAAGGATCCATCCATGACGGTAGAATCTGTCAACAATGCTACAATTGCTATACCCGGTATCAATACCACTGCTCATTTACTTTTTTCGATGGCTTTTCCTTCAGCAAAAAATAAAAGCTTTCATGTTTTTCATGAGATAGAAGAATTGGTTGTAAGTGAACAAGTTGACGCAGGTGTCATCATCCATGAAAACAGATTCACTTATCAACAAAAAGGACTACATAAAATAATAGACCTGGGTGATTACTGGGAACAACAAACCGGCGTACCTATACCATTAGGAGGTATTGTAGCCCACAACAGAATCATTGATGAAGTAGCTTTACAAGTTGATCAATGCATCAAAAAAAGTGTGGAGTATGCATTTGCACATTATCCGGAAGTATCCAATTATGTTAGAGCACACGCACAGGAAATGAGTGAAGATGTGATGCGACAACACATTGACCTCTATGTAAATGAGTTTTCGATTGATCTGGGTATTCCCGGAAAACAAGCAGTTACCAGATTGATGGAAATTGCAGAGCCTGATTTTACAAACAAAGCAACCTCTCCCATTTTCTTATCAGACCGTTGATACTTTTTTATTCATTTTCTTATCAGTTTCTCTCATCTTTCCGTAAAATTTAGTTCATGAGTACTTTACTGAAAGACCTGTATTCACAGTCTTTTTATCATCAGCTTTCGATTCCGTTAAAAACAACTATTCCCGGTTTTGATAAAAAATCATTTCTGAATAAAATATTTATTCCTGCATTTGAGGCATACGAGCTAAAAGAAAGAATGGCACATACTGCGCATGTATTACATCATTTCTTGCCCAAAGATTATTCAAAAGCAGCTCCTCTTTTAATTGAACTGATAGGAGCCATTAAAAAAGAGGGACCTGCAGCCAGCAGCATCGAATATCTTTTCTTACCGGAATACATTTATCTATATGGATTAGATCATTACAAAGAATCTGTAATGGCTATGGAGCAAGTAACCCAATTTATTAGCTGTGAATTTGCAGTCAGGCATTTTATCATTCGCTATGAAGCAAAAATGATTCCGCAAATGTTGAAGTGGTCTACTCATACAAGTCGTCATGTACGCAGACTTGCTACAGAAGGCTGTAGACCTCGTTTGCCCTGGGCCATGGCGTTACCTGCACTGAAAAAAGATCCCTCACCCATTTTACCGATCCTTGAAAACCTGAAACAAGATAGTTGTGAAGTAGTGAGAAGAAGTGTAGCCAATAATCTCAATGACATCTCAAAAGATAATCCGGATATAGCGATTACAATTGCTAAAAAATGGAAAAACCAAAGTCCTGAAACCAATGCCATCATCAAACATGGATTGAGATCCTTATTAAAAGCCGGACATCCGGAAGTATTAAAATACTATCAATTAAAAGCCGACAACTTAACAATCGATCGCTTCATCGTTAAAAATAAAAAAGTAAAGATTGGAGAACATCTTGAATTTGAAGCCTGTATTACCAACAATGGAAAAAAGAAAGCTACAGTTCGTTTGGAATATGCCATTCATTATTTAAGAAACAATGGCAGCTTATCTAAGAAAGTGTTTAAAATCAGTGAGCGTGAAATGGTTGGAGGAGAAAAATGGGAAATCACCAGAAGGCAAAGCTTCAAACTCATCACAACGAGAGTATTTTATAAAGGCAAACAAAAAGTTTCAATGATCATTAACGGATCAGAAAGCAATGCAGTTTCTTTTGAACTATTATAAACGGATACTGATAGAACTGGTCATAAAAAAGTTATTTGATTTTAAGCCAGTTTCTGTAGGAAACACGGGTTGCACAGAGCTAAATGATCTTGCCTCAATACGGAATAACATGGATGAACTAAGCTTGCAATCGTAATTGACTGAATAACCAAAAGTTTTGAATGCAACAGATGCAGGAGATGAAACGATGACTTTATGGATGTCTTGATAATATTCCGTCCGCATAGCCAGTCGATGATGATCAGTAATTTGATAGCCCAGTATCAAAACCGGAGAATACCAATTGTACATTTTTGAAGATCCTTTAGTTTGCTGCTCCCAACCTATATCAAACCCTGCAGTCACCGTGCAATCTTTATTCAATTGCCAGTTACCATAGAGGTTATGGAAATAACGCATCCTTCTGAAGGTAGGATGTCTGTCATTCCCAATAAAAGAACTACTGTTGATACTCAAAGTATTACTGTGTTTGTAGGTGAGCTGATGTCCGAATGCCGGTTGAAATGGCTCATCTGCTCTGATACTTCTTTGCCATCCATTCACACACAACAATGCTAAAAACCACTTTTGATTGGAACTGTTATAAGATAGCCTGAATCCTGACTCATAGTACGGAGAATTATCAGCCATCATGCTTCTGGTCAACGTTAATTGATCTGCCCCTATTGCACTTTCAAATCCAATATGAGAGGGCAGGATACCCATATCCAACCACCATTCTTTGTGTTTGCTAAGTTTAAATCCTACTGAAGCTTCAAAAACCTGTCCTGTAACAGCATCTTCTGCTTGCAGATTATCATCCATATAAGTACCTGCAGCCAAAGCTACAACACTGCGAAATCGTTGCGAAGTATAAGACACCCTGCCCATTACAAGATTCAGCGATAGCTGCTGATGCCTGTTATAAGAATATAGAAAAGGAACTTTTTGTTGATTCGCAGGTTTACCAAAATCATGACTATAATATGCTTCTGCATAAGCACCCCATTCAAATGTACTCTTTGTACTGTCTTGTTGGGCCTCTACATGAACAGACACAAACAATAGTATGATCAACAATCGATACATTTTATGGAATAGGTTCAATTTAAACCATCTCACTTAGTTCAAGCCATCGCAACTCTTTTTCCTCCAATTCTTGTGTGATGGCTATCATTCTTTCGCTGAGTTTTGAAATTTCATCAAAGGAAAGATCTCCCTGACTCATCTTTTCAGTGATTTTGAGTTTTTCTGCCTCAAGTGCAGGTAATTCTTTTTCCAGCATCTCAAATTCCCGCTTCTCTTTAAAACTCATTTTCTTTTTTGAAGCAACGATATCATTTTTCACCTCTGTCCTTTCCACTTTCAACTGTCTACTATCAACTGTCAACCCCTCTCTCTCTTCCTGTTCCTTCATCCATATCCGATATTGTGTATAGTTGCCCGGGAAATCACGCACTTCTCCATTTCCTTCAAATACAAATAAATGATCCACCAATCGATCCATGAAATAACGATCATGCGATACAATCAAAACACAACCCTGGTACTCACTCAAGAAGTTTTCCAATACTGCCAATGTTGGAAGATCCAAATCATTGGTAGGTTCATCCAGAATTAAAAAATTAGGGTTACGAAATAATATAGTGAGTAATTGAAGTCTCTTTTTTTCACCTCCACTTAAAGAAGATAGATAAGTGTATTGCTTATCAGGTGGAAATAAAAATAATTCTAAAAACTGCGCAGCACTTAAACTACCACCCTTGGCCAATGGAAAACTTTCTGCAAAAGTTTTGACATATTCAATTACACGCAGGTTATCTTTTATCTGCAGACCTTGTTGAGAAAAATTACCAAAGATGACTGTTTCCCCGATATTGATTTTACCGCTATCAGCAGGTTCAATCAATTGCAACATATTGAGGAAGGTAGATTTACCCACGCCATTTTTACCAATGACGCCAATACGTTCACCTTTTGTGAAAGTATAATCGAACCCTTTTAAGATCGGAAGGTCTCCATAAGATTTATATACCTTTTTCATTTCTATTACTTTTCCACCCAACCTGCTCATTTTGACTTCCAGTTGCAGTTTAGCTTCTTCTATCTTTTGCTTGGCACGGGCTTCTACTTCATAAAAATTATCCTGACGGCTCTTGCTCTTTGTGGTGCGCGCTTTTGGCTGTTTCCGCATCCATTCAAGTTCTTTTCGATATTGGTTACGGGCTTTATCAATACTGGCTTGTTCACTTTCTAATCTCGCCGCTTTTTTTTCCATGTAGTTTTCATAATCGCCTTTGTAGACATACATGTTTTCGCGTTCCAGTTCCCATATCTCATCACAAACAGCATCTAAAAAATACCTGTCGTGGGTTACCAATAACAAAGTAATATTCTCTCCGTTGAGATAATGCTCCAACCATTCAATCATTTCAACATCCAAGTGATTCGTTGGCTCATCCATCATCAATAAAGTGTGTTTATGCTCAAACCCAATATCGATCAATGTTTTAGCTAACGCTACTCTTTTACGTTGTCCGCCACTCAGGTCTTTCACCGGATTTTGTAAATGATGAATATTCAGCTTACCTAGTATCTGTTTTACTTTGGCCTCAAAATCCCAAGCTCCTAATTCATCCATTTTAGTAATAGCATCAGCGATCAAATGACCATCTTCAGATTCAGCGGCTGCTTCATAAGCACGTATCGCTGTAATAATAGGATGCTCTAAATGAAAAATATTTTCAAGTACCGATCTTGCTTCATCAAATTCAGGTTCTTGTTCAAATAAGGCAACGGTTACTTCTTTATTGATCCAACACTTACCCTCATCAGCAGTTTCTTGTCCGGCAAGAATGCGTAATAAAGTTGATTTACCGACCCCATTCCGGGCAATCAAGGCAATTTTATCACCTTCGTTGATATGGAAAGAAATATTATTGAATAAGGGATTGATACCATAACTCTTCGTGAGACCTTCAACAGAAACATAATGCATGGGGCAAAGATAGTGAAAGGGGGAGGATGGTGAAGGGTGAAAAGGGAAAAGTGAAAAGTGAAATGATGTTCTTACCATGGACTATGGACTATCGACCATGGACCATAGTCGATAGTCCATAGTCCATGGTAGGAAGTATGCCTTTCCTTTTCACTTTTGACCTTTCACTTTTGACTTAAACTATATCCTTCTAATCTTAATCTCTCTAAACCAAGCTTCTCCGCCATGGTCTTGTAGCGCAATATGACCCGATTTTACGCTGCCATAACTGTCCATGTCTTTCCATTTGCCATTGGCTTTGTTTTGTTGCCAATTTTCATCCCATAATTGATAAGCTACAATTTTTTTCCCATTAAGCCAATGTTCAACATGACCTTGGTTTACAATGATTCGGGCACTATTCCATTCACCTGCAGGTTTAGTAGCATCGGAAGCAGGAACATGCATGGCATAATTAGCTCCTGTTTTTTGCCAATCTTCCAGTTGGGCGGGATAACCACGGTCATCGATTAATTGATACTCGGGACCGCTATGATGGGCTGCAGGATAATTTTCTGATACCAGGTATAAAATACCACTATTGGCACCGGCAGCAATTTTCCATTCCAATGACAGTTCAAAATTTTCAAATTGTTCCTCAGTAATCAGGTCGGCTCTTTGCTGATCTTGTCCTTTATTTCCTTTACAATACAAGACACCCTCTTGCACCAGCCATGAATCTGAAGGTTTATTTTGGAAAGTACGCCACCCTTTCAAGGAAGTACCATTGAACAAATTGATCCAATTTTTTTGATTTCGTTGAACAGATCTAGTGATGGCAGTAAAGATGGTTTTTTCTTTGGGCGTGGCTCCGATTATGACACCTCCGCTCACGATAAGACAAGCCTGTAAAAACATATGGTTTGACATGCGCAACAGTTAGTTTGGTGATTGGAAGATAGGGAGAATTTGTTTAAAGTCAATAGTCGATAGCAAATAGTCCATAGAAGATTACCATTAACTATGGACTATCAGCCATTTGCTATCCCTATCTTTGCTACATGAAGCAGTTCAATGTACCCGGAGAATACCGGAGCCCTTTGATTGGGAACATTAAGCAGAGAAGAAAAGAGCAGGATAAATTAAAAAAAGATTTCTCCCCTACATTATTAGATCTTGGGGACTTGCAAATTTATTTAGCACGTCATTTTGGGTTTTGTTATGGTGTTGAAAATGCCATTGAAATTGCTTTTAGAACCATTGACGAAAATCCGGGTAAGAGAATTTTTTTATTGAGTGAGATGATTCACAATCCACAAGTAAATGCGGATCTTCTATCAAAAGGTGTTCAATTTTTGCAAGACACCAAAGGAAAACAGTTGATTGCTTTTGATACGCTTACCAAGGATGATGTGGTCATCATTCCTGCATTTGGAACTACGCTGGAAATAGAAGCCATTTTGGAAGCAAAGGGAATACCCACTGAAAAATACAATACCACCTGTCCATTCGTTGAAAAAGTATGGAACCGAAGTGAGCAAATTGCCAAGAAAGGGTACAGTATTGTAGTGCATGGTAAACCTCAACATGAAGAAACCAGAGCCACATTTTCACATGCTTCTTATCATACCCCCACAGTAGTAGTCAATGATATGGCTGAAACCATTGAATTAGCGAAATATATTACAGGCGAAAAACCTGCTCCTGACTTTTACCACGAATTTAAAGGTCGCTATTCAGAGGGATTTGATATTACAAAAGATCTACAAAAAATAGGAGTCGTTAATCAAACCACACAACTCGCAACTGATACTCAGGCTATTTCCGACTACTTAAAAAGTGTTTTCATTCGTCATTACCAATTAACAGCCGGTAATATAGCAGATCGTTTTGCAGATACCAGAGACACACTCTGTTATGCCACCAACGATAATCAAACCGCAGTAACGGGTATGCTTGCAGATACTGAGGCTGATATTGCCATTGTGATTGGAGGATATAATAGTAGTAATTCCTCACACTTAGTAGAACTGTGTGAAGAAAAGTTGACGACATATTTTATTGATGCCGCTGATAAATTGGTAGATCAACAAGAAATTCATCACCGCAATTGGAGAACAAAAGAACTAATATCCATACATAATTATCTGCCTAAAAAGACACCACTTCGTGTTTTGATGACAAGTGGAGCCAGTTGTCCGGATGCCGTTGTTGAAGCCGTTATTCGAAAACTAGCTGGGTTTTATCAAGTTGAAGAACAACTAGAAAAATATATAGATGCATGAGTTGGATCATCCTCATCATAGCAGGTTTATTTGAAGTGGGTTTTGCCGCTTGTTTGGGTAAAGCCAGACTCACTAGTGGAATGACTGCGATTGGCTGGTATGGAGGCTTTTTACTTTGTTTAACCATCAGCATGTTATTACTCATAAAAGCCACACAAGAGTTACCCATAGGCACGGCTTATGCGGTATGGACAGGGATCGGAGCGGTTGGAACTGTTATCATGGGTATTCTTTTCTTTAAAGAACCTGCAGATTTTTGGAGACTTTTTTTCATCACTACATTGATTGCTTCTATTGTTGGATTAAAGGTTGTTAGCCATTAATCCGTTACACATTTTTAGTGATTTCAATATCCTCCATTGCTCAAAGAAGTATTCATTCACTTCAGAAGCGTATATTTATAGTAACTTATAAAGTACGTGAAAGAAAAAAAATCTGCTAGCGGTATCTATATTTTTGGCAGTCTTATTAGCATTATAGCTGTAGGCTTACAGCTATGGGTAACCCTGAACAACAGAGAAGTTTCTATTCTACATACCATCATTCGTTTCTTTAGCTATTTTACCATACTCACCAACAGTCTTGTAGCGATTTATTTCACTTGCTTATGGCTTTTTCCTGCAACAAAGTTGGGGCTCTTCTTTAATAAATTCAGTACCACTACAGCGATTACGGTGTATATTCTTGTGGTGGGCATCATCTATAATTTGCTATTAAGAAATATCTGGACAGTTACCGGATGGGGCAAGGTAGCAGATGAACTACTACACAGTTTCATTCCTGTATATTTTCTTGTTTATTGGTTATTTTTTACAGACAGAAAAAAACTAGAATGGAACGATGCTTTGCCTTGGTTATATTACCCACTCGCCTACCTTATTTACACATTAATCAGAGGCTCTATTACACATACCTATCCATATCCTTTTATCAATGTAATTAAGTTAGGTTATCAGCAAACTTTGATTAATTGTCTTGGTGTAGGTGTGGTATTTTATGGACTGTTTCTGCTCATGATCGCTATCAGTAAAAAGAACAACGCCTAATTAACTACTGTTCTCCTAAACTAGTTTCCAGGATAATTGTTACAAATCCTATATGCGTTTTGTATATCTGGCAAATATCATTGTAGCGGGATGGATTGGCATATCAGCCCTTTTCTTTCCATCATATGCGGCTAGAACTGTATTTTCAAATGCCTATTCAGTTACTCCAGTGATACAGCTAACCGGAGCACTTTGGTTATCAATTGCAGTACTATCTGTATTCGGCTTCTTATATCCAATTCAATTTTCAGCAGTTTTATTATTACAACTGATCTATAAATCCTGTTGGTTGCTGTTTGTGTGCTTACCTGCCATTCAAAATAATAAGCCATACCCTGGAGGTATGGCTGTATTTTTTATTGTATGGGTTTTGATGCTTCCTTTTGTTATCCCGTGGAAATATCTATTGAGTCAACACTATTAATCATCTTCCATTTTATTTTTCAACTTACCCAACAAACTGTAGGCGTTTTTGAGTACTACTTTTTGTTGTCTCCAATCGGTATTTTCTTTTGCCTTTAACTCAATCATTTGCCGATCAGAAATGCCGATCTCTACTTCCACCATTTCAAATCGGGTAGAATCTTTTGCAATAAAAATGTAAGGCTTACTCTGATAACGAACGACCGCTGATTCCGGAACAGCGATGGCTTTCTTATTATCCAATTCAAAGCTACCATTCAGGAACATGCCCGGCAATAATTCATGATTGGCATTTTCAAAATGACAATGCACCAATCCGCCTCTGTTCTCATCCACATTTCTGGTTACCAGAATAACATCTACTTCATATTTTTTTCCCGGCTTATCAGCAAGTGTAACACTTGCACGCATTCCTTTTTTGATCTGCATAATATCTTTTTCAAAAACCGTAAGTGCTGCATGAATATCATCAGGATCTACTAACTCAAATAATACATCGGCTGGATTCACATACTTACCAATATTAACATTGACTTTGGCAACATATCCATTGATTGGAGATCTTAAACTAATAGTACGTGTAATAGTATTAACTGATAATTTTTCCGGATCAATACCTACGATTCTTAGCTTCTCTTCTAAAGATCGTATCAATACTTGTTGTATTTTAAACTCAGATGATGCTTGTTGATAGGTTTTCTTACTCGCGGCATCTTGTTCACTCAGCTCTTTTTGACGACTAAGATCAGTACTGAGAAACTCCATTTTAGCTTTTGCCATCAAATAATCCTGTTGTAGCTGTACATAGCTCTGATCTTCCAGTATGGCTATGACTTCCCCTTTTTTTACCCCCATTCCCGGAAGTAGATGAGAACTTTTTAAGTAGCCCCCTAAAGGAAAACTCACTGACACCATACCCTGTGGTGGTACATCAACAACACCATTCACTTTGATAGTACTGTGCATATTCATTTCAGCAGGATAGCCGATAGTAATGTCAGCATTTTTTAGTTGCTCTGCATTGAGTTCAACCATAGTCTCATGCTCCTCTTCTTTTACAACCTCAGTTGCAGCTTCTTCTTTTGTTCCGCATGATAGTAATACCACCATTACGATACTTAGCATATATTTTTTCATATAACAGCTTATCAATTCTTTTGTAATAAATAATCCAGCTGAATTTCATTCAACTGATGATCTCTTTGTACATCGGCATACTGCATTTGAATACCCAAAGCCTGATTCACCAATGTAGCCCACTCAATATAACTGATCTGCCCGTTTTTATAGTTCAGATTGGCAGTTTGTATAATGATATTGGATTGCGGCAAGGCACTGTTTTTAAAATAAGTCAAAGACGAATTGAACTTATCCCTGTGCTGTAATGCCTGTTGTAATTGAGTCTTTAAACGTAATGCAGCAATATCGGTATTTGCTCGATTCACCTGTTCCTGAACATTCGCTGCTTCTACCTTTGCTTTTTGTGCTTTATTGAAAAATGGAATAGACATCCCTAAAGTCACTGAAGAAAAACGATCTCCGGCAGTAAAGAAGCGTTCTGATCTGTTTTTATATTCCATCCATCCCATTAATGACTGGTTATTATACCCAATCAGCCATTCGGGTCTTAGTTTTGCTTTCGCCAGTTGGGTTTCAGCTGCTGCCTGTTGCTCCTGTGCTTTGTAATACTGAAGTTCAGGATGTTGTTGTAATAAAGCAGTATCATACAATTGCTGAACAGTTACCAGTTCATCAGCCGGAACAATGGTGATGGCATCTTGTAACAACAACGCAAGTTCTAATTGAATAGCTTTACGATCAGATACATTCATCTGCATCATTTGCCGATTTTGCATAACCTGATTATCTAATGTTGTTTTCTCTAATAAATTGGATTCCCCTTTTTCAAAACGAAGCTGGGCTACTCTTTGAAAACTTCCATAAACACTATCGGCACGTTCTAGTACTTTTTTCCTTGCCATCAAGTATTGTAATTCCAGGTATAGTTGACGGACTATTTTTTCCAATACCTGTTGTTGTATGACCGTATTCGCTTCAGCAGCGTTCAAATAACTATTCAATACCAACTCTTGCTTTCGATATACTATGCCTGCTGAGAAGGGTTGTAAAATCGATACACGTGAATCAAAATTGAAACTGTTATAATTACCTAGTTCTGTGACCAACTGTGTTTTCGGAATATCCCTGGCTGTTCCTTTTAGTGCTGTATAGTATTTTTCTTGAAGTTGCCCCACTTTTAAGATGGGCGATTTTTCTTTGACCAACTCCAACAGTTTTTCCAGTTTCATCGTCTGTGGTTGTTGCGCCTGCAAAGACCATGTCGACAACATCATTACAATAACAAGTAAAGGTTTCATGGGTATTTGAATCTTTTTCTTTTCAAATAAAAGATACAAGGAAGGCAATACAAAGAGTGTAAGAAGTGTAGCTGATAATAACCCACCAATTACAACTGTTGCTAATGGTCGCTGTACTTCCGCTCCAGCACCGTTACTCAATGCCATTGGTAAAAATCCAAGTGATGCAACAGCTGCTGTCATAAGAACAGGTCTTAATCTCGTTTCTGTTGCTTGAGCTATCACTTCCGGTATGGATGAAGAATTATTTTCTGCTTTTAACCGATTCATTTCTGTGATCAATACAATACCATTCAATACTGCAACCCCAAACAATGCGATGAATCCGATTCCTGCGGAAATACTGAAAGGCATATCACGAATCCATAATGCAAATACTCCTCCAATAGCCGATAATGGAATGGCCGAAAAGATCAATAAACAGTATTTGAATTTTCTGAATGCAAAAAACAGCATCACAAAAATGAGTAACAAAGCGGCAGGTACTGCAATAGCCAATCGCTTGGTTGCTTGTTGCAGATTTTCAAACTGCCCTCCATAAGTAGCATAATAGCCTGCAGGTAGTTGAACTTGCTTTTTCACTTTGTTTTGCAACTCCTCCACAATCGACTGTACATCTCTACCCCTAACATTAAACCCGATGGTGATCCGTCTTTGTGCATCTTCTCGTTGTATCTGATAAGGACCTTCCTGAATAGCTACATGGGCCAGCACATTAAGAGGCACTTGTTGTCCGGATGGAAGCTCTACCAGCAGATCCCCAATCTCATCTACATTGTTGCGCTGCGACTCATTCAAGCGAATCACCAAATCAAATCGCCTATCATTTTCGAAAATTTGTCCGGCAACACTTCCGGCATAAGCTGCTTGCACAGACCTATTCACTTCCGCAATCGTTGCACCGTATCGAGCAATGGCTTCTCTGTTATATGATATCACAAGTTGAGGAATACCGGTTACTGTTTCAACAAAAAGATCTTTGGCGCCTTCTACTGTTCCAATCACTTCTCCTACCGCTGCTGCATATCTTGCCAAACTATCCAGATCATCCCCAAAGATTTTACAAACCACATCCTGTCTTGCTCCGGTCATTAACTCATTGAAACGCATTTGCACCGGATACTGGAATCCGGTAGTTACACCCGGAACCGACGATACCCTTTCTCCCATTTTCTCCGCCAGTTCATCAAAAGTTTTGGCACTCGTCCATTCTTTTTTATCCTTTAATACAATGATCATATCAGCAGATTCGATGGGCATGGGATCTGAAGGAATTTCTCCTGTTCCGACTTTTGTAACGATCTTTTCTACTTCAGGAAATTCTTTTAATAAAATCTTTACTGCTTTCTGACTCTCTTGTAAAGTGGTCGTAAGTGAAGACCCTGTAAGTACCCTTGTTTCAACGGCAAAATCACCTTCTTCTAACTTGGGTATGAACTCACCACCTAATGAGGATAGCACTACAACAGCTGCTGCAAACAATACTACTGACGAACCAATAATAATACCCGGCGCTTTCATGGACTTATGCAATAGCGGTTTATACCATTGTTGTAGTCTTTGCATCATCTTATCAGAAATATTCTCTTTGTGACCTTGCTTTCTACTTAAAAAGAAAGCACTCATCATAGGTACATAGGTAAGCGATAAAATGAATGCCCCCAGTATAGCAAATGAAACCGTTTGTGCCATTGGCTTGAACATCTTTCCTTCAATTCCCTGTAGAGAAAGAATGGGGAGATAGACAATCAGGATAATGATTTGTCCGAATACAGCTGCATTCATCATTTTACCACTGGATTCTTCCACACTTCTATCCATCTGCTCTCGACTCAACTTGGTTCCCATCGTCACTCCATTCAATTTCGACATTTTATGCATGACGGCTTCAACAATAATCACAGCGCCATCCACAAGAAGCCCAAAATCAAGCGCTCCCAAGCTCATAAGATTACCACTAACTCCAAATGCATTCATCATAATGATGGCGAACAACATCGAAAGAGGAATAACTGTTGCTACAATAAAGCCTGCTCTAAAATTTCCCAGAAACAACACCAATACAAACACAACGATCAATGCACCTTCCAGTAAATTGGTTTCAACAGTTCCAATGGCATTATTCACCATTTTAGTTCGATCGAGAAAAGGATCAATCATCACACCCTCTGGAAGTGACGCTTCTATTTGCTTGATCTTTTCTTTGATATTTCTGATGACTTTATTACTATTTTCTCCTTTCAGCATCATTACCACCGCACCGGCAACTTCCCCATCCGTATTGTAAGCCAATGCACCATAACGTGTTGCCGCGCCAAATTTCACCTCGGCTACATCTCTTACCAATACCGGAATACCATTGGATCGTTTGATAACAATCTGTTGAATATCCTCTATTGATTTAGCCAGCCCGTCCGTACGAATAAATAAAACAGTAGGCCCCTTCTCAATATAAGCCCCCCCGGTATTTTGATTGTTATTTTGTAATGCATCATATACATCGCTAATGGACACGCCTAAACTCCTTAGCTTATCGGTTCGAACAGAAACTTCGTATTGTTTTAATTGTCCACCAAAACTGCTCACATCAGCAATACCTTCTGTTGCTAATAGTTGTTTCCTTATGATCCAATCTTGAATGGTCCTTAATTCTGTTTGAGAGAATTTTTGTTCATAACCTGGTTTGGGTCTAACTACATATTGAAATATTTCTCCCAAGCCTGTACTAACTGGACCCAGCTCGGGTACTCCCATTCCTTCTGGAATTTGTTGACGCACCTGAGCCAATCGTTCACTAATTTGGGTTCGTGCCCAATACACATCTGTTTGTTCATTGAATACAATGGTTACCAAGCTCAACCCAAATCTGGAAAAACTTCTTTGTTCTACAATGCCCGGCACATTGCGTGTTGCCTGCTCTATGGGCACTGTGATGAATCGTTCTACATCCGGTGCTCCTAAACTCGGAGCGGTAGTAATAACCAACACCTGATTATTGGTAATATCAGGAACCGCATCAATAGGCAGTTTGGTAGTCTCAATAACACCCACAATCATGAGTGCCAGCACCATCAAACCTACTATCAGCTTATTCCTGACTGAGAAATGAATAATGGCATTTAACATGCGCTTGATTTTAACTTCTGATCAATTAAGATACACTTATATCTATGAGATCCATTTTGCTATCGGTAAACGGCAAATGGTATCCCCTGTTCTGTGAATACTACATCTTCTGGTAATTAGCAGGTACGTGGAGGCTGAAAAATATCTTCCGGAGAGATAAAAAATCGGGATGGATCATTCAATAAAGTAAACTCTTGTTCCACTTCATTGAAATCGACATGAATAATCTGTAATTTTTGAGGAGGCAAACTATTGGAAGCAATTACGCAGCAATCGTCCATTGTCTTAAATGGTAATGCTTCATCTCTGAGGTTATCGGTATCATCATTATCATTACCTAAGTAATGCATTTGTAGAAAAGTAAAGAGCGTTACAGAAGCATTACCTGCTTTATGCTCATAATAATGCTGAACCAAAACCGGTAACTTTAAAAGTTGACTGGCTTCTGTTGCTCCTAACAAATAGATGGCAGTAAATAATATGGCTACCGTTTTACGCACCGAATAAAGGTACATAAATCCGATAGCCATTGTATCGATTTTTCAGACTATTTAAATGCATTCAAAAAAAGCCACTCAAAACTCAGCATCCAGCTTTCATTGGCCATACGCATCATATCCCCACCCAACTGAAAACGATAACCCAGGTTCAATTTAGCCTGACTGTTAAAGATCAATTGTGCTGCCGGTGCTAGATCAACAAAATAGCGCTTCTTATCATAGGTACGCTGACCTAACAACTCTACATACAGGTTAAGATTGGTTTGCTCATAACTGGTATACTTCTTAGGGAACAATAAATATCCAGCTGACAAAGAATAATTGAATGCCCGATAAGGAACCAGTTTAGGTCCGGGTGCATTCCTACCCTCTTGCAAAGATTCCGTCATACTTAAAGTTGTTGAGATGGCCAGTTTATGCAGCAATTGTGTGGCAATGATACCTGCCTGAACACCACTCTGATCACCTTCCAAACTCAATTCATCATAAGGTGAGCGATTCCTGCTTTTGGATGCTTCAGCAAAAGCTGCCAATCTGAAATGACTGTACATACCATCAATCGTTAAGAAACGATATTTAGCATAAGTTCGATAACTTTCCGCTCTCACATTGTTACTATACATATCAGAAAAAGTAACAGCACCATGTATCATGAGATTTTTATTGACTCCAAACATGATCTCAGAAGTATGTCTGCTTTCCGTTCTATTCGACATGCTATTTTTTAACCATTTAGCCGACTGTTTTACCCCTATAGATTTTGCAGGCATATTACTAGCTGGCTCGGTAAATACATATAATTCTTGAGCGGGTAAATAAATAGAACACAAAAGACCCAGCCCAATTAATATTTGCTTCATAAAAGAATTTAAGGTTGTGAAAATCAATTAGAGAATAGCATGATATACACGCTTCCCATCTACAAAACCAGACTCATAGGTTTTACCCGCAGAAGCACTGTATTTTTTAAATTCTTTCGCAGAAACAAAGTTTTTATCTACGATGCTGAAAGTCTTTTCACCATTCAATAACTGATCATTCCCATTGATGAATTGAATCATCTTACCATCAACCTCTACCTGAGATCCTTTTTTTGCTTTTATTCCATTAAATACTGATGTCACTTGTAATTGGGCAACAGAAAATCCCGCATCCACTACTGCGCGACTCAATGCATCAAAATCAACACCCATACCCGATTTAAAAACGATCTCATATGTTGACTTTTGAATGTCTACATTTATTTTTTCTACAAAAGCAATAGAAGACAAAGACTTATACACTGCTTTAGAGCACATGGCGCAAGTAAGTCCACTCGCACGTAGATTGGCTTTCGTAAACTGGGCATTCGCGAGTAATCCAAATGATATAAATAATAAGAAGAAAATCTTTTTCATATAAAATGATGTTTATGATAGCAAGGATATGTCACTACATTTCAGAGTGACATATCCGCTCATGATAAAAATTAGGTATTTCGATTATTTGGTTTTAGCGCAACAATCTTTGCTGTCTTTTGCGCATTTGTCGGTGCAACATTCTTTACCTGACTTGCATTCTTTATCGCTGCAACAAGCTTTATCGTGCTTTACTGTTTCTGCACTGCCTTTACGCTCATATTTACAGCACTCATGAAGGTTGTTGTAAGCGTCATTATCAGCAGTTAAATCCTTGGTATCATAGCCTGCAGCAGCTATTTTCTCTTGAATTTTTGCATTTGAGGTTTTAGCAGCAGCATACTTTACTTTCAGGATTTTGGTGTCTTCATTCCACAACGCAAAAGTGGCGCCACCTGATTTAGCTGCTTTTTCAATGGTAGACTTACACATACCACAGTTACCCCAAACTTTGATCTCTTCTGATTTTACAGCCGGAGATTTAGCCTGAGCAATAGCGAAAACTGAAATGAAAGAAAATAGTATGCTTAAAAAAATAGATTGTGTTTTCATGACAATAAAATTTAAATGGTTTGAATCTGAAATAATCAATAAATAAAAAGGGATATACTAGTCACTGACTAGTATAGAAGTCCATTACAGTTAATGGTATCAGATTCTGAAAACACAGTTGAGAAGGTACGTATCTTGTTCAGATAGTAATGGCGGACCATGTATATCTGCATAGATTTTTATACTGGTATTGTATAAAGGAGCTTCCAGTTGACTCAAAGAGCGAGGCACTAAAGCTACCGGGGTTTGTATATCATAAGAAGCGGAAGAGGCTTTATGGGTATCTGCCAATTTCACCATCGTAAATTCTGTTTTGCAACAGCCTTTTGACGAAGTTTCTTTTTTAGACATCCCGCAAATACAGCGCTCTTCAGGAACTTGATTAACCTGAATAGTACTGATTTCACCCATACAATAATGTACACTCATGACCATTCCACTGCTGACAGTGAAATAAATCAATGCAATTATAGATACGAGTACACGTTTCATTACATGACAAAATTAAGTAAGAAGCGGTGAATACAGGCTATTTTTTTGTTAAATGACTAATTGATAAAGTTCCACCAAACGCCTACCCTGGTCCAGAGTCCTAAAGATGGATAAACGGAGGAAACCATATTCAACTTACTGAATTCAAAGCCTTTACTGGTATTAAGTGTATTCAGGTTTTCAAAGCGAACAAAGCCTTTGAAACTCTTTATTCTGAAATGAAGGAACAAATTGATATCCGGACGATTCGAGATGGTTTCAGCATTTTGGTAAAAATAACGCCCTACAAAAGGAGAATAGCCATCCGCTTTATAAGGGGTGTGATAACGAATTTCCAGTCCGGTTGATAAAAAAAGATTGGTAAAAAAATTGCCTTCAAATGCAATCCTATTGCGTGTAAGTAAAGATGGAATATTGACCGGAGCCTGACCGGTCTTTTGCTGAAAATGTATTTCTGTATACCAATTCCAGTATCGAGATAATTTGAATTTCTTCTCCAGACTTACATGAAACACATTGAACAATGTAGCTTCCTGTTTTGCAAGAAAAAAACTATCAAAATAGATATAATTATTTACCACATAATAGTTGCCGGAAATTCTTAATCCATTTTTTGGGTTCTCATAATTCGCAAAAAGACGTACTACATTTTCTTTTCCAAAATTGGTACGATTATCAATTGGAAAACGACTAAGCGGATCAAAAATGAATGACGGGGATCGATTTACATTATGAAAACCTACATTCAAGTATCCAAGCTTCTTCCCCAATAATCTTTTCATACTGATCCAAGCTTCATAATCGCCGGCATTCCATCCATTCAAATACAGTTCACCTCTTGCTTCAATATCCCAGACCTGATTCTTTGTCCGATTACGATATTCACCCAGCGCATATATATTATAAGTACTCTTTCTCAATATTGAATCAAATCGACCACTTAAATTCTGCAATGCAATTCCCGCTTTTATAAACTGACTTTGGTTGTTCTTATCAGGGAATGTCAGCATGCTAAACTGATTGACAATATTTGTCCAGCGGTCGTTGTAATCAATATTCACCCTATCGAGTACCGTACGATTAAAATATTGTTCATATAGTAAAGAATCTACTGCATTATCTATGAACTGATAACTATTGGATGAATACCGTAGCGTATGCTCCAACCGAAATCTTGGATAAAATATCTTGTAGGTAGTAGAATCTGTAACCAAAGAATCCTTTTTACCAAAATCATAAAAATGTCTGATGAATAGGGTTGACTCCTTATAAATGTTTCCCGTATTCACTCCGGTATTAAAAGGGTTTCGACGCGCCGCTCCTGATCTTCCGAGTCTTGTTTCCAGTTCATAAGGATCATTCAAGGATAAACTATCCAGCCTTTTTACATTCTGTAAACCTCCATTCTCCGAAGATGCTGCTTTATTGGAAAGGAAGATAAAGTACAAACCATATTTTCTATTCGGAGATTTATATTGAGACGTGAACCTGAAATTATTATGACTCGCGTTTTGATTTTTCACGTTACCCGGCGCATTACTAAAACGGTACTCGAGTGAAAAATTAAAATTATCTTTTCGATTCTGTGTGTGCAGTACATTGATCAGTTGTTCTGCTTTACTACCCAGTAAATAAGCCAATTCTGTATATGGACGAGTGGTCTGATAGAACTTTGTTTGCTGAATGGTAAACTGGTAAATATCATACGCATGAAAGCCGGCATCAAAACCAGGACGCATAAAAGGTGTAAATAAGAGCGACTGCGCAGCGGTTCCATAATTCCCTAATGACTGGTATTGATATGGTAATGGAAATCGCGTATAGAAATCATTGATAGAGGAATCAATCGTTCTGTTACGGGTAGAATCAAAATAGCGATAAAAAATCGTGATAGAGTCGGCCAAACTATTACGTGTCTTCAAAGAATCATTACCACCGGAATTGCGCATAGGTCTGCCATTACGATCATACGCAATAGCATTGCCCTGTGTAGATGATTGATTGCCCAAATTACGTGTACGAAGAGTACCTGTTTGCGCATGCAGCGTATAGCCCATGAGTAAAAACAGTAAACCAAAAAAAGGTCTTTTCACTAAACGCATGTCGTGGAATCTATTGCAAAATAAGGGTAAAGCTTGCTTGCAGGTAAGTTAAAACTATCAAATAAATCAATTATAGTGTTTGAATCAGTTCTCTGAACAAGAGGGTAAGTTTTGGTTCTGCATCTGTAGCCGCTTGCAATACTTCTTCATGGGTAATGGTATTTTCCTCCTCGCGAATACCCAGATCAGTAATGACACTCATGGCAAAAACCTTCATGCCACAATGAACCGCTGTAATGGTTTCTTGTACGGTACTCATACCAACAGCATCGCCCCCTAACACATGTATTAATTTATATTCAGCTCTTGTTTCAAATGTAGGACCCGTTACCCCTGTGTATACGCCTTCATGCACATGGATATTGTTCTTACGGGCTATTTCTTTAACGGTATGGATCAATGCTTTGTTATAGGGTTCACTCATATCAGGGAAGCGAGTACCGATCGCATCTTCATTTTTGCCCAATAGTGGATTTACTGTAAAAAAACTGATATGGTCTTTAATAATCATTAAATCTCCAACATGAAAAGCTGGATTCACCCCTCCGGCTGCATTGGACAGTAATAAAGTATCTACACCCAACATACGCATCACCCTTACAGGATAAGCTACCTGCATGGGAGTGTATCCTTCATAAAAATGAAAACGACCACCCATCACCCACACTTTCTTACCACCCAGCTCTCCAAAAATGAGTTTACCCTTATGACCTTCAACTGTACTCACAGGGAAATGTGGAATATCATGATAAGCGATTTCAAATTCCGGAATGATTTCATTGGCCAGATTACCCAAGCCACTTCCTAGAATGATTCCAATACTGGCATTCCCGGAAACTTTTTCACGAATAAAAGCACTTGTTTCTTGCAACTGTTGCATCACCAATGACATAGCTATTAATTTAATGGGCAAATATAACCAAAGCTATAAGCATACGTGCATTCTGCCTGTAGATACATAAAAAAACCATCCCGCTTTAGGCGGGATGGTTCATAAGGTTAAGATGTATACTTAAATTAGTTGATACGCTTAACATTAACGGCGTTAGGTCCTTTACGACCTTCTTGCACGTCGAAGATAACTTTATCGTTTGCTTCAATCTGATCGATCAGACCGTTAGCATGTACGAAAGTTTCTTTGCTGGAGTTATCATGCTTAATAAAACCAAAACCTTTTTCCTCGTTGAAGAACTTTACAGTTCCCTGAATTTGTGTGTCCATTTGTAAAATTGTAAATTGTAAATTAAGAGTGCAAATGTACGCCTAAAAAACTGCCCCACCAATTAAATGAAGTCTTCAGCCACTGTTGATTGCATTTTTGATAGTAATAAAAACAATCTAATACACTAACAATCAGTACATAGCAGCATTTTACCATTCATCCTTCTCTTTTGAGAATGATCTGTTAAATCGAATGAGTCATTTAACTTAGCGAGTACACAAATACATCTATATGCTACAAAAATTCATTGTATTTCTTTTAGTATTTGCCAGCATGTTCGATAGCATTGCCCAAAAAATCAGCTATAAAGTTGCTTTTCCAAATGCTGTACATCATGAAGCAAAAATTAGTTTGACTGTAACTGGTATCGCACAAAAAACAGCTGTCTTCAGAATGAGCCGTTCTTCTCCTGGCAGGTATGCAACACATGAATTTGGGAAAAATGTATATGATGTTACGGCATCAGATTTACAAGGAAATACATTAACGATCCGACGAATAGATGGAGATGTATTTGAAGTGCCAGATCATAAAGGTGCCATCACGGTTACTTATACTTTATTTGCCAATCATGCCGATGGTACTTATGCCGGTATTGATCCTGAAAGTATTCACTTCAATATGCCGGCAGCTTTTATGTGGATCAAAGGATATGATCGTGTACCCATTGAAATCAGCTTTGATCTCCCGGCAGAAAATAAAGGCATCGTAGCAACACAACTATTTCCTACTGATCGTCCTCATACATTCACTGCACCCGGACTTCAATACTTTATGGATAGTCCTACTAAAATAGGTGACCTTATTATTCGTGAATGGAAAGTATCCAATACTGATGGTAAGTCTTATACTATTCGTATTGCCTTGGAAGCTAATGCTACCAATGAGCAGGTTGATGAACTGACAGAAAAAACAAAAAAAATTGTAGCAGAAGCAAAAGAAGTGTTCGGAGAATACCCGGTTTATGAAACCGGTCGATATACTTTTATCATGAGTGCGAACAGTTATGTACAAGGAGATGGAATGGAGCATAGAAATTCTACCATGATCTCTCAACCCACTGCTACTTTCAATCCTGCTTTTTTGTATGGTGTTACATCACATGAGTTTTTTCATAACTGGAATGTAGAGCGTATCAGACCAAAAACATTAGAGCCATTTAACTTTGAGAAAAGTAATATGAGTAATGAGCTATGGTTCGCAGAAGGATTTACACAGTATTATGGAGATTTATTGTTAGCCAGAGCAGGAATTAATACTCCCCAACGTTTTATCGGAACAATCAATTCCCTTGTGAATACAAAATCAAATTCCCCGGGTGCTGTTTATTATTCTCCCGTTGATGCAAGTAATCATGCCGTATTTGTGGATGCATCCGTTTCTATCGATAAAAACAACTACGGGAATATGTTTACTTCCTACTATACCTATGGTGCAGCCATTGCACTGGCACTGGATTTAGAATTGCAAACTGGATTTGGCAAAACACTAGATGACTATATGAAAGTGATGTGGAAGAATCATGGGAAGCCTGAAATACCCTATACACTTGCTACTATGCAACAAAGTTTAGCTGCAATCAGTAACCCAAGTTTTGCTGATAACTTTTTCAAAAAATATATTACCGGACATGAACCCATCAATTATGCAGCATTATTAGCGAAGGCAGGGTACATCGTCAAAAAATCCAATGAAGGGAAAGCGGTATCAGGACTAAATCTCAAAACCAATGAAAGGGATAGTAAGCTGGTGATTGCTTCAACTACTACCAGAGGAACTGCTGCTTATGAAGCAGGTTTAGATATCAATGATGAGATTCTGCTACTGGATGAAACTCCCATGAAAACCCCTACAGATGTCAACAACTATATGCTAAATAAAAAGCCGGGAGATATTGTTAAAGTTACCTATAAACACAGGGGTAAGGAGAAAACAACATCGCTGACCTTAAAGGAAAATAGCAGCTTAACAATTGTAGATATGAGTACTATAGGACAGACCATTACTGATGATATGAAAAAGATCAGAGATAGTTGGTTCACTTCGAAAACAAATCAGTAATTTAATAATCGATTCATCAATCTAATCACACATGAGAAAAATATTATTGCTGTTGATGGGTTACTGTTTCATTACCGCAACATTTGCTCAAACACCAGAACAAAAAATACAATCATTGGGCATTGTTTTGCCGGCGCCAACTAACCCTGTTGCCAATTATGTGAAATTTGTACGTACCGGTAACCTTATTTTTTTATCCGGTCATGGGCCTGCCAATGCAGATGGAAAGTATATCACCGGTAAGTTGGGAAAAGAACTTTCTATTGAAGAGGGTTATAATGCGGCTAAATTGACGGGTATCAATTTATTGTCAACACTCAAGGCTGCTGTTGGTGATCTTTCGAAAGTAAAAAGAATCGTAAAAGTATTGGGAATGGTGAATAGTACGGAACAGTTTACAGATCAACCCAAAGTAATCAATGGCTTTTCTGATTTGATGGTAACCATATTTGGCGATAAAGGTAAGCATGCAAGAAGTGCAGTGGGTATGGCATCGCTACCCATAAATATGGCTGTTGAGATCGAAATGGTTGTTGAGGTTGAAAACTAAATACTAGTTTTTGTATGCAATGCTTTGTATGCGTAATAAGTACTAGCGATCATCAATAAAGCTCCTAAAAAGAATGCGGCGCCCGGAAAATAAACGGGCGCTTCTTTATGTGTAAAGTAGGCAAAGAGATTCGTCATCAAAGGTGGACCGATAATAGAAGTAGCACTCATTAAACTGGTTAATGCGCCTTGTAATTCCCCTTGTTCGTTAGGTGGTACATGACCTGATATAATGGATTGTAAGGCCGGACCTGCAATACCACCCAAACAATAAGGAATTAAAAAAACAAACATCATCCATCCTTCTGTAGCAAATGCAAAAAGTACTAAGCCAAGTGCATATAACCCTAATCCAACATAAACACTTTTTTCATTACCAATACGCGGATTGATGACACGAACCAATCCACCTTGCACTCCTCCCACCAATAATCCCACAATCCCTAAAGAAATACCGATCATTTTAGGGCTCCATCCAAAACGTTCAATATTAAAAAAGCTCCAATTACTTTGTACGGCATGTCCGGCAATATAAATTAAGATCATGGAGATGATCAATCCTGCTACAGCAGGATATTTTTTCAGTTGTAATAAAGATCCTACCGGATTGGCTCTTCTCCATTCAAAATTTCGCCTGTTTTCTTTTGATAAAGATTCAGGTAAAACAAAATAACCATAGGCACAGTTCAGTAATGCTAAACCCGCGGCAACAAAAAACGGAACACGAGCTCCTAACTCACCCAATAACCCTCCAATCATAGGCCCGAGAATAAAACCTAGTCCGAAAGCAGCCCCTATCATTCCAAAATTCTGTGCACGATTTTCTGGCGTACTGATATCAGCGATATAAGCAGAAGCAGTTGTAAAACTGGCACCTGTAATTCCGGCAATAACTCTTCCAATGAATAACCATCCAATAGTAGGGGCAAATGAAAGGAAAAGATAATCAATACCGAATCCTAACAAGGAGAAAAGTAATACAGGTCTACGACCGTATTTGTCACTTAAATTACCAAGAACAGGTGCAAATAAAAATTGTACAAATGCATAAGCAAACGTAAGCCAACCACCATACTGAGAAGCCTTACTGATATCTGAAGTTTGTAAAAGGTCTTCAATGAGTTTTGGCATTACCGGAATGATCAGTCCAAGTCCGGTTACATCAATCAACAACGTAATAAAAATAAATCCAATCGCAGCTTTACGGTTTTGCATACTTGCTTATTTGAAAAGGGCTTTGCAAAGTTGCCGTATTCCAGTGAAGATTGAGCAAAGATGTAAGATTTGGGTATAAAAAAAGAGGAGCCCGAAAGCTCCCCTTAACCCTTGCTCTTGAAAACCTACTTCTTGAGTTCGATAACACCTACATTGGTATTCTTAGGTGCTTCAACTTTAATATTATTAATGGTAGTGTCTTTATAATTATTCGAAGCATTGATAAATAAGGAGTAAGTACCGTTTTTTAACCCCCTCATTTTAAATTCCCCGTTTTTATTCGGTAAGGCATAAGCTGTATCTGTATTATTGAACAGTGTCAATACTGCTTTTGCATCCTGAGGTTTTACTTTACCGGAAACACTGGCTGTTTTTTTCTCAACAAAGATGTGGAAGATGGGTTTCAGGTAAAACTTGTTATTGTTTACAACAATCACTGATCTGCTGATATCAAAGTCAAGCCATAAACGAATTCTGCCGGGCAGGTATTCTTCACACTCATTTCCTTTCAATTTGATCAGGATATAATTAGGCTTATTCTCTGGCCAGTAGAGTGGATAAGTCACACTATCTTTTACCACTGAGTTTTGTGTTCCGATTTCAATTCTGATTAAACGAATAGCACCTTTAGGAATATCTGTAGCTGCTAATAGCGTATCAACTCCATTACGCAGATTCAAAATATCATATACACCTGCGCGAATATTTAGGTTTGTCCATACAAGACCAGAATCTTTTCTGTTACCTAATGTAGATCCGATATAAGCACCTATGCGATCCCAGTTACAGGTATCGTTTTTACGGGTATCTTTTGTGGTATCTACCAATACCTGGACTGCTTTGATGTCTACGAATACCTGATCAAAAAAACCAGGACCATCGGTCATATACAAACTAAAATTTTGTTTCCCTGCAGGCGCTTGTGCAGATTCAGATTTTTGACAAGATGTGATGGTAAATGCAATAGCAAATAACATCAGGGTTCCGAGTAATGCTTGTTTTGTTTTCATGTGTGCTTGTTTTTAGCGTAGCATTCAATCATCGGCTTTCAATCTGTTTTTTGATTAGAGACAAAAAGAATGCCTAGTGTGTACTAAGGTTTTGTTAAAGGATATTTTATAGTTATGTATCGACATAAAATGGCTGTTTACCTGCTGGTATCATTTTTCTCTATAAAAGTTTTGGTAAATCAGTTGGCTTTGTAAAAGCCAACTGATCAGTTACTTGGCCAAATTCCTGTATCAGATGTCCGAAATCTCATTAACTTGGTCTTCATCAAATGAGTTACATGAAAAAGATACCAGCTTTAGTTATTGCGTTGCTTCTGATCCAAAAAATTTTTTCGCAAGGGCTTTCCGATACGGAAATCAAGATCATAAATTGGGTAAAATCGAATCGGATAACCGCTGAAAAGTTGTTAGAAGAGACGGTTAATATTAATAGTGGCACATTTAATATTCCCGGTGTTAAAAAAACGGGAGAAGTTTTTAGCAGAGAATTACAAAAAGCGGGTTTACAAACGGAATGGGTAACATTACCTGATTCATTAAAAAGAGCAGGACACCTGGTTGCTTCCAGAAAAGGTAATAAAGGAAAAAAGATCTTTATTATCGGGCATCTGGATACCGTTTTTGAACCGGATATGCCTTTTACACCCTATACCAAAATCAATGACTCAACAGCCACAGGTCAGGGTGTGAACGATATGAAGGGAGGTGATGTAGTGGTGGTAATGGCATTACAGGCATTGGAATCTTTGGGTTTATTAGAGAATACTTCTATTGTAGTATACTTTACCGGGGATGAAGAAGAGTCTGGCAAACCCACCAGTATTAGTCGCGCCGATTTTATAGAGCGAGCAAAAGCTGCTGATGTTGCACTTGGATTTGAAACAGCACAAGGCATGAATACAATCGCTATTGGCAGACGTGGTTTTAGCAGTTGGAAATTAGAGGTGACAGCTAAAACCGGACATTCTGCCGGTGTTTTTGGACAAGGTTCGGGTTATGGAGCCATTTATGAATCAGCGCGTATTTTGAATGCATTTCGGGAAAATTTATCCAATGAAAAATACCTGACTTTCAATCCGGGTATCATTGCTGGTGGATCGGAAATGCAATATGATCACACACAAATAAAAGCATCTGTATTGGGTAAGACCAATATTATTTCGCCTTCAGTAATTGTAGAAGGTGACCTTCGTTTTCTGACTGAACAACAAAGAGAAAATGCCCGTGAAAAAATGCGGGCGATTGTTTCAAAAGAAAATTTAAATGGCACTAAAGCCAAGATTTCCTTTACAGATGGTATTCCGGCAATGGAACCAACCAAAGGTAATGATGCTTTGAGATTATGGGTGGATAAGGTTTCACGTGATATGGGCTTAGGACCTGCTAACGCCGGCGACCCCGGATCAAGAGGTGCAGGTGATATTTCCTATGTAGCAAAATATGTAGACTGTATTGATGGACTGGGCGCTTCTGGTAAAGGAGCACATGCGGTTGGCGAGACCATCAACCTTAATGATCTACCGCTTTTAATACAACGTGCTGCAATATTAATTTATCGTCTTACACAAGCTCAATAATTATTTATGAATAAGAAATGGATATTCATTTGTTTGTTGCTATTGACTTTTACAGGGCATACTCAATCGAAAAGAGACTATTATCTGATCAGAGTGTATCACTGTAAAAATGAGGAGCAATTAACCAGAACAGAAACATTTATTGAAAAAGCTTGGAAGCCGGCTGCTAAAAGATACGGCATTACTCAAGTTGGAGTATTCAAGCCCATCGCCAATGATACAGCAGTTATTAAAAAGTTATACCTGTTGATCCCAGCTCTTTCAACAGACTATTTGTATCAACTTGAAGATCGTATGATAAGTGATGCAAGATTTCAGGAAGATGGTGCTGCATATATACAGACCAAACATGATAACCCGACCTATGAACGTTTCGAGACCATTGTATTGCGAGCATTTTCTGATATGCCCCATTTAGAAGCCCCTACTTTGAAAAATCCGGCCCAGATGCGGGTGTATGAATTGAGAAGCTATGAATCGGCTTCAGAAAAGATCTATCGCAAAAAAGTTGAGATGTTCAATGAAGGAGGTGAGATCAAACTATTTAAGCGATTAAACTTCAATGCCGTTTTTTATGGCGAAGTATTGAGCGGTTCCCGAATGCCTAATCTCATGTACATGACCAGTTTTGAAAATATGAATGACCGTAACGAGCATTGGAAAAATTTTAGTGCTGATCCGGAATGGAAAAGACTCTCTTCTATGCCTGAATATCAAAATACAGTAAGTAAAATTGACATTGTGTTTTTAACACCCACGCAGTATTCTGATCTTTAAATAAGAATAGCCTGATAATCTACTATCAGGCTATTCTTTCATTTTTATTGGCAATTATTGTATTGTTCTATCAGTTTGGTTACTTGGGTGTAATCAAATTGTCCAGATTTAATATTGCTGATCACAGCACTGCAATCTGCACATAGATTTATGATCACATCATTAAAATTCTTTTTTGATAGCCAATTCAGTTGTGCATCAGTTTTTAACTGAAGATAATAGTCGCCTGATTTTCCTTCTGCGGTAGATACAGTCACCATTTCAGCACCATTGTATAAAAGTTTACCGCTGTTATCAGTAACGCGGATATAGAGTATGGCTTTACTGCCGGTTGTTACAACTTTATAAAAATCGTTTGCGTAGGAAACGTATCGGATTCCATTGATGGAAAATTCAGATAGTTCAGCGGGTGAATACAATTTCTTATTGCCGGAAGCATTGGTAAATAAAATATTCCCCTTTTTCTGTAACTGGTCTTTGATGGTTCCTTCCAGCACTTCATTAGAAGCAGTGATGACTGAGCCTTTGGTATCTGTTTGTGCAGACATGAATAATGGTAACATACCAAATAGAATGGCGATGTAAACGGATGCTTTTTTCATGGTTTTGATTTTAGTTAATTAATTACTTACTAATAAGTAAGTATTTGGTGTAAAAAAATTTATCCTTTGAGTTGACGAATGATCGCCCGCTTTATTGTATCATAATCTTTTTTCCCGGTGATTCTGGCCAATTGAACACCTGCTGCTAAATTCGTCATAACGAGTAATGTTTGGGTTCTGGGTGTTTCACTAAACTGAAATTCACCTGAACGTTTTCCCGCTGCCAGGGTTTCCTCTACCATTTTCAAAACCATCGTCACAAGTTGATGTACTTTTTCTTTCACAGACTCAGGTAGGGTATTATAATCAGATGCAATAGAACCGATGATACAAATGCTGTTAGCATCCACCAAAATAGAATATCGTTCTATAAATTTTTCCATTGCGAAAGTTGCACTGGCATTCAACTGAACCAACTGCTTCTTCAACAATTGATACTGATCAATGTATTGATCAAGTACTTCTGCCAGCAAATCCTCTTTACCTCTGAAATGATAATGAACCGCCGCATTCTTGATTTGCAATTGTTCGGATATATCCGCATAACTAAATGCATTATATCCATGACTCTTGATCAATTGGGTTCCAATGCGAACAATTGCTTCTCGGGTATCGGTATGACGAGCTGCCATGACTTAAAGTTAAGAATAACTTACTAAATAGTAAGTTATTTGATCTAAAAATGATGAATGGTGCATTTTATTGTTTTTTCTTCTCTTTCAAATATTGCATAAAACGCACAAAATTATACCCAAGATGCAGTGCATCAATGACTTGTGCAATTCTATCAGCCTGTAATGATGGTGACTTCACAGCAACTACCCACTTACTATAATAATTTCTTTGCGACAACGGCAACTGCTCAAAAAATGCTTTTGCCTGAGGTTCATCTACCAGACAAACCGCCAAGGCATAGGAAATTTCCGGCTGGGCATGATCGACCGTTAAGGACAAATTCACCATCGCTCCTTTTCGTTTGCCAATTGCTTTTCGCATGCTGGCATTAACGGGTAAAATAAAGGAACCATCGCCCATGGGCATTACGGCTACAGCTTTAATAGCATGTGAATCAATTTTACCTTTTACCCGGAAGGTTTTCCGGCTTCCCGGTCTTAATACTTCAGCGATATCCTGTGGGATCAGAATATAAGTCCAGCCCGACTTCTCTCCTTTCTCATCGAATTGTTGTAGTGAAGTTGTATAGCTGGTCATAGCACTTACAAAATACAAAAGAAGCTGGGATTTTGGTTACGTCTAATGGTCAATGGTCCATAGTCCATGGTAAAAGAAGGAGGCTGTACCAAAACTTTGATACAGCCTCTTTGCATTAATCCTCATTTCTAAATACCACTACCCCATCAAATGCATCAATCAATACTTTTTGTGATTTGTCGATCTCGCCTGCCAGGATTTTTTTACTCAATGCATTAACGATCTGCTTTTGTATCAACCGCTTCAATGGTCTTGCGCCCATTTGAGGGTCATATCCTTGTTCACTCAAAAATTCTAATAAATATTCACTGAACTCTAATCGAATCCCGGTTTCTGCGACCATTTTCTTTAATCCATCCAACTGTATTTTCACAATACCCATGATTTGCTTTTTCTGCAATGGACTAAACATAATAATCTCATCTACACGATTCAGGAACTCTGGTCGAATTGTTTTACGCAACAGATCCATGACCTCATGTTTTGCACGTTCTGTTGCCTCTGCAATATTTTCCTCGCGAACACCATCAAAAGCATCTTGAATCAAATGACTCCCGATATTACTGGTCATGATGATGATGGTATTTTTAAAATTCACGGTTCTTCCTTTATTATCCGTTAAATGTCCGTCATCCAATACCTGTAATAATACATTCCAAACATCAGGATGTGCTTTTTCAATCTCATCCAGCAACACTACACTATAGGGTTTTCTTCTTACTGCTTCTGTTAATTGTCCACCTTCATCATAGCCCACATAACCCGGAGGAGCCCCTACCAATCGTGAAACCGTATGTTTTTCCTGATACTCACTCATATCAATTCTTGTCATCAGGTGTTCATCATCAAATAAATAGGCTGCCAATGCTTTTGCCAATTCTGTTTTACCTACGCCGGTAGTACCTAGAAATATAAATGATCCAATAGGTTTACGTGGGTCCTGTAGTCCTGCTCTACTTCTTCTCACCGCATCGGCTACCGCAGTTATGGCTTCTTCTTGTCCAACTACACGTTGATGTAACTCCTCTTCTAGGTGCAATAATTTTTCTCTTTCACTTTGCATCATCTTAGCCACGGGAATACCGGTAGCTTTTGCAATATTCTCTGCAATGTCTTCCGCATCTACTTCCTCTTTCATCAATCGCCGACTTTGTTCGCCTAGTTGATTCAACTGATCCGTATAATCTGCTATCACAGCCTCCTGTTCTTTGATCTTTCCATAACGTATCTCTGCTACTTTTCCATAGTCTCCATTTCTTTCCGCTTGTTCTGCTTCTAGTTTCAGAGTTTCAATACCTGCTTTTGCCTGTTGTATTTTATCTACGATCTCTTTCTCATTTTTCCACTTAGCCTTAAGAGTATCTCTTTGTACACTCAGGTTACTAATTTCAATATTGAGCTCTTTTAGTTTTTCTTCATCATCTTCGCGCTTGATAGCCTCTCGTTCAATCTCTAGTTGACGAATTTGTCTTTCAAGTGTATCCAACTCCTCGGGCATGGAATTCATTTCCAGCCGAAGTTTGGCTGCACTTTCATCGATGAGATCAATGGCTTTATCGGGAAGAAAACGATCCGTGATATAACGATTGGATAATTCTACAGCTGCAATGATCGCTTCATCCTTAATACGAACATGATGGTGTGTTTCATAACGATCTTTTAAGCCACGAAGAATAGAAATAGCATCTTCAATACCGGGTTCTTCAATCATCACTTTTTGGAAACGACGTTCCAATGCTTTATCCTTCTCAAAATATTTTTGGTATTCATTTAAGGTAGTGGCTCCGATGGCTCTCAACTCTCCGCGAGCCAGTGCAGGTTTTAAAATATTAGCAGCATCCATCGCTCCTTCTCCGCCTCCTGCTCCAACCAATGTATGGATTTCATCAATAAATAAAATAATCTCTCCGTCACTGGCTGCTACTTCTTTGACTACCCCTTTCAATCTTTCTTCAAATTCTCCCTTGTATTTAGCACCTGCAATCAGCTGCCCCATATCCAATGTAAAGATGATCTTAGACTTCAAATTTTCGGGAACATCACCGTTGATGATCCTCATGGCAAGTCCTTCTGCAATAGCAGTCTTACCCACACCGGGCTCACCTACTAAAATCGGATTGTTTTTACTTCTGCGTGATAAAATATGGAGTGTTCTTCTGATTTCTTCATCGCGTCCAATAACCGGATCCAATTTTCCTTGTCTTGCTGCCTCATTTAGATTACGGGCATATTTATTTAAGACATTAAATTGTGTTTCCTGTGTTTGTGACTGGATACTCTCCCCCTTTCTCAGGTCTTTAATTGCTGTTTTTAATCCTTTCTCAGTAAGACCCGCATCTTTAAGTGCTTTAGCAGTATTATCATTGATCTGAAGTAAAGCCAACATCAAATGTTCTGGACTGATGAATTCATCACCAAACTCCTTTAACTGTGCATTTGCTTTCAAAAAAACGGTATTGAGGTCACGGCTGATGGTTTGTGCCGGTTCTCCGGATTGGTTTTTGGGTAATCGTGCGAATGCTTCTTCCAGCTTTGTTTCTAAAAGAGGAATGGCCACATTATTTTTTTTCAATAAAAAAGCGATTGGACTTTCTTTATCGGCGATTAATGCTTTTAGTAAATGTTCCGTTTCAATAGACGGATGATTGGCATTGAAAGCCAGCTGTTGAGCAGCTTGAATGGTTTCCTGTGCTTTAATAGTATAATTGTTAACGTTCATATTCGTGTATTTGCTATAATTAATGGTATTTGGAAGAATTTTGATCAGTCTTCACAAATGAATTCCTAATTTGTACACAAAAATTGTTCTACTATTTTTTTTAGTGAATAAAACCATGAAATTCTGAAATTATGTCTGTAAAATCTTGTTATTCCTGCATGAAAGTCAGTCTAGCACTGTGTTTTATGCTATTCTTACAGTTTGCACATGCTCAATATGATTTTAGTGCTTTAGATAGTAAACTAGAAGCTTCTAAAAAAGAACTGGAGGGACATGTTGTGGCGATGATTTATAAAGATGGCAAAGTAATTTATCAGAAAGCCATTGGTACAGATTTTAATGCGAAGGTGCAGGCTCCTATTGCCAGTGCCAGCAAATGGTTGACTGCGGCTTTGGTGATGGTTTATGTAGATGAAGGGAGAATTGCTTTAGATGATAAAGTCAGCAAATACCTCCCCATCTTCAGTAAGTACTCAAAAGGATATATTACGATCAAGGATTGTTTATCTCATTTAACAGGAATAGAATCTGATCCTATTCGCAATCTGAAAGAGATGTTGAATCGAAAAAAGTATTCAAACCTGGAAGAAGAAATCAATGATTTTGCATCTACCAGAGAAATCATTTCCAACCCCGGATTAGAGTTCAGGTACAGTAATATTGGTTTAAATATTGCTGCTAAGATTCTGGAAATTGTTACCAAGAGAAGCTTTGAACAAATCATGGCGGAAAAGATCACAAGACCTTTGCAAATGCGCAACACCAGTTTTGCCAGTTTCAATGCGGTCAACCCATCCGGAGGTGCACAATCAAGTGCAGGAGATTATATGACTTTTCTGGCCATGATTTTAAATAAGGGGGTTCATAATGGTAAAAGAATTTTGAGTGAGAAAGCCATTGAGCAGATGGAAACGGTTTATACAACTGCCAATATGATTAAATACGCCCCTAAAGCTGCTGAAGGTTTTCAATATGGATTTGGACAATGGATCATGACCACAGATGAGAATGGGAAAGCTACCGCTATGACTTCTCCCGGATTATTCGGCACTTGGCCAATGATTGATCGATGCAGAGGTTATGCATGTATATTTTTTACCAAGGGATCACTCGGAGAAGAGAAAAAACAATTGTATCTTACTATGAAGGATATCATTGATGGAATTCTTCCTTCTACTTGTAAATAACCTGATCTATGTATGAAAATAAACGAGAGCCACTGGCATCTAAACCTCTTTTCTATAGAAGAGTAGTTAAGAATCTTGTGTTTGCCTTGAGTGTATTGGCAATTTGTTTATTAACAGGGGTATTAGGCTATCATTATACAGCTGATATTGAATGGCTCGATGCTTTTCACAATGCTTCTATGATTTTATCGGGTATGGGACCTGTAGTAGAAATCAAAACAGTAAGCGGTAAATGGTTCTCTTCTTTTTATGCCATCTTTAGCGGCGTAGCATTTATTACAAATATTGGAATTGTGCTGGCACCTTTAGCACATAGATTTTTTCATATTCTACATTTGGAAGAAGATTTTTAGATTGCACCGTTTAAGCAAAGTGAAATCTAAAAATTATTCGAGATACCTCACCGTTCTCGTCATTCTACCTTCTGAATTGATACCCTCCAACACCACTAATAATTTTTTAGAGAAATCATTATTATAAAATTCAACCCTGAAACGAGGTGTTTTTTTATTGGTAAGAATATAAGGATTCCAATAGAGTGTACTTCTGGTATCAGCTTCATAAGCAGGCTCTTTGGTATAAACAGGATTATAAAACTCTTTGAATTTTGAATAGCCTGCTAGTATCGTACTTTCCATCCCTTTTTTATTGGGATCATTTCGTTGTACATCCCCACCTTTCTTGGTATAAATAGCAATCGCTCCATCTGCACCTCCGCCGCCTGATCCGAAAAATGGAGGGCGCATCACTTTAATGTAAGCGATATCGGTAATAGGAATACTCTGTACCATATCTACATTCGTGATCATTTCATTCAGATACAATGATGGAGTACCACCTCGCCAACTCATCGACATTTGAGCACCACTACCTGAAATTTGCAAGCCCGCAACCTTACCCTGTAAATAACTAAGCACATTCAAAGCACCGGGCATATTGTCATTGGCCAAATCAAAGCTGTAAGCATCTCCGCCGGAGAAAAGTCCACTCGCGTATTTTTCATCTAATACCTTTATGGGGTCTTTGATCTTTGCCTTTACTACTACTTCTTCTAAAGTAGCTGTTGCCATGCTTCTACGCAATTTCTCTTGTTCCTGTAAGAATAAATTCATCCTTGCCAACCCGATACTATCCGACCACACCTGAAATACAGGCATCTGATCTATCCGGATAGTACTACCCGGTTCTTTCCTCAATAAACCATTTCCCAATTGTACCTGTCCAACAAAACCTGTTTTATTTTTATCATTAAAGTTGTAATAAACACGTGCTGTATCAAAGAAAATAGATAGTGGCTCATCAAAAGTTCCGTCTTTTTGAATAGGAATAAAATATACACTGGAACTACTATCCTTTCCTTTCATAATTACATTTAATAATTCAGGCCCCCCAGCTCTTCCTGATTCCATCCCGTATACCTTTCCTTTCAGCTTTATGAATTCTGTCTCAGGTGCATATTTTAGTACAGGTTGAGTAGCAGCTTTTAATTTATCCCAATCAAAACGTCTCCAACCATTGGTAAGCATTACAAGATCCAATCTGGCAGTAATGGTATCTGCATCACTCTTTAAATAATAAGCCGGATTATGGATATAACCCCTGAGCTGATGGCTGATGAGAAAATCAGAGAAAATCGTATGCTGTTCTTCACCGGATAATTCCGCATCAGTTATTGAGATAGACATATTAGCCGCCGCAGTGTCGGATACTAAGATTTCCAGTATGTTTTTACCACGCTTTTCAAGACTTACGATACCAGGATTGATCTTGGAGTTGAATTCATGCATCCGATTGTTCACAAATAAAATCCTTTCTTCTAAGGGTATCCAATCATTGGTAAATAAAGAAAATTGAAGAATCCCTGTCTGTAATTCTTCAATGGGAACTGCAGTATTGATCACTGTTTTTGCAGTCATATTCAATCGCAGTTTGTACATCGGACGTTCATTCATATGAACCAGCAGATACAATTGCTGCATATTTTCGGGAACTTTTGCCGTTCTTTCTACCTGGATCAAAGCCTTATCATTTGTACCCGTAATACTAAGCGATAACCCCTCTTTTTGTATCCCTGTTAACTGCGTACTTCCTTTCATACCGTATTCATCTATCCAATCAACACGATATTGTTCTTCAGGCAAAGGTTTGAGAAAAAAGAAACCCATGCCATCATGCTTCACACGCAAAGTATCCAGTACTTGATTTTTTTGATTCATGAGCTGGGCTTTCACCATTACCGGACGCCCCTGTTGATCTGAGGCTTTAAAAGCTATTTTTTCATCGATTCCATAAACCAAATTACCTCCCTCCGGAAATAACTCTAGTCGGGTTTTGCGTACGGGTTTTATTTTAGCAACAGGAATCCCTTTATTGATGGGAATATCACGCTGGTAAATGAAACTAGTATCATCATTGAGCATCCAGCTGGTATAGGCTTTCACTCTAACGAATTCACCTTTATAGTCTGTGGGGATATCAAAAGACCCTTTGGCAGTAGCTTGAAACAAAGGAGCAACAGTCTGACGCAACATTTTACCTTCCGTATCATACCAGTTCACGTATACATTCTTACTTAACGGACTTGGCATATATTCTGCCAACAGGTATAATTTATACCAGATGGTCTCTTCTTGATTATACAATTGCTTATCAAAGTGAATATGCATTTTTTCCTTTGGAAAGATATTGGCATGCGCATCCATAATAGAGTCAATTTCCTGCGCAACCACTCTACTGGATACCATACCCCAAAAAAACAACCCCATAAGAAAATAAAAATGCTTCATTTCAATCATTTTGTGGTGTAAGATAAAGCATAAAATTAGTGTTTGATTTTTCAGTTATAGGTGGATGAATGTTAAATTCGATGGGATATGGATCGACTGATTCAAGAAAATTAAAATCCATACCATCAAATATTGATATCGTATTCCTGATTAAATCCTCAGTACATTTGATCAGATTGATTGATTGACACTGTGAAAACAACCCAACTCCTAAAAAATCTGGCATCCCGCAATGGCTTTGATTATTGCGGTGTAGCAAAGGCTGTTCCATTGGATGAAGATGCCCGAAGATTAGAGCAATGGCTAAACCGTCATATGCACGGTTCTATGTCGTATATGGAGCGTTATTTTGATCTCAGGATTGATCCTACGAAGTTGGTACCCGGAGCGAAATCAGTGATCACTCTACTAAAAAATTATTTCCCCTCTGAACAGCAAGAACCTACCAGCCCAAGGATTTCTAAATATGCATGGGGAGAGGATTATCATGAAGTCATCCGCTCACAACTCAAACAGTTATTGGATGAACTGCGGGTTTCTGTCGGCGAAATTCAAGGACGTGGCTTTGTAGATTCTGCGCCAGTATTGGAAAGAAGCTGGGCTACCAGAAGCGGTACCGGCTGGATCGGCAAAAACGGGAACCTGATCACCAAGCAAAGCGGATCCTTTTTTTTCATCGCCACTTTAATCGTTGATATAGAACTGGAGTATGATGATCCGTTCGCAAAAGATTATTGCGGCACTTGTAGAAAATGTATAGATGCTTGTCCAACAGATGCTATTTTAGATAATAAAGTCATTGATGGAAGCAAATGCATCAGTTATTTCACTATAGAACTTAAAGACGCATTGATACCCGATGAGATGAAGGGGAAATTTGATAATTGGATGTTTGGTTGTGATACCTGTCAGGATGTTTGCCCCTGGAATCGATTCAGTAATCCTCATCATGAACCTGCCTTTAATCCGTTACCAGAAATTTTGAATTTAAGTAGTAACGAATGGGAGCATCTGACTGAAGAGGCATTTAAAAAAATATTTCGCCATTCACCATTGAAACGTAGCAAATTCAAAGGTATTCAAAGGAATATATCTTTTCTGAAAAGCGATCATTGATGTGTCATTATTTGATACCCAAATACATTTCTTGTATTGTATTATGGAACGCAGATTGCCATGATCTTCATGATTGACGCTGATTTTATTCGCGCATATTATAACTCATCATCTCCAAAGGATCGTAGAACGCCTTCGGAGATTCCGATGGAAAAATCTGCGTGCCATTATTTACCATAACCGATATGCCACTTTGAAACATACTCTTTTAAATGTATAATCAAATTTTCTTACTGTTGTCGATTCAGGATTAATCCACGGTGTGCTGGATGGCCATACCCAACTAGAATAAGGCAATAGATGGTATTCTTCACCCATTTGTTTCACAGAAAAACCTGTACTCATTAATAAGGAATTTCGTTTACCTATTTTTATAGCATACCCAATTCCAATATCCGTATACAATCCGTCAGTCTGTTTTACCGTATTCGAAGAAGGTGGTATTATAAAGCGAGGATCATGTGTATCTTGTACCCAAGAGAAATTATATCCAACATTAGCATAGGTAAAGATTTTTTGCTCTTTTCCAAAGTGATAACGAACATCTGTAAATAAAGGCATACTTCTCATTTCATAATAATCAATGCCTGCTCCCAATCCAAAATGCCAGTTGTTCTTTACCCATCCACCAACCAGTTGAATTTGTGTACTTGTGCCGCTAGATCCATTGAGTAAAGCTATCTGAGGCATGAGATAGGAAGTCGTTTTTTTCACCTTACCTGTTTGTGCCTGAAGTTGGGTTGACAATAAACAAATGGCTGCGATGAATATATTTTTCATTTCTCGCTGATTGATATGATTAATTTTTGTTGATTTCAATTTTCCCAATGATTTCGGCATTGATAGGTTGACGATAATCGATTAGAAAAATTCCATTAGATGCAACAGCAATGGCATAACCTTGTATGGCAATAACATCATGTGGATCAAAACCACTCACGGTTTTGATATGTATAACATTAGACGGATCCGTTACGTCAAATAGTTTTAGTCCATCTGTACCATCACAAATCAATAATGTATTCCCATCTTTTGAAAGTCCTTTTGGAGATTTTAACGGATAGGTCTTTACCAATTTCGGACTAAAAAGATTCTTGATATCTACTACATCCAACTGATTACTAAAACCACCACAGAATGTTCCACCACTTAAAGTAACATATGCATGTGTATCATCTGCTACTACAGGATCACAAGATCTGACATGGGTAAATTGTCCAAGTAGTGAAGGCTGATCAGGATTGGATGCACTATAAATAAACATCCCGCCCTGGGCGCCGATGAATAAATTGTTTTTATAGGGAAAGATGGTTTCAATATTGCCTTGAACAAGGTCAACCTTATTCACATAAGCAGGTGATTCAGCCTTGGTGATATTGAATACTTTCAAATCATCATGGCTTACTGTGTACATTCTGTTTTGCTGTAACCCAAATCTTGCAGTTGAACCTGCAATAGCAACAGAGGCTGTTCCTGAAAAAGAAGAAGCGGACCCCCCCCCGCGAGAACCCAACGTAAATAAACCGGTTCTTTCAAAAAAATAATTCCGTGAACCGCTGGAATAGGGTTGAGATACTGTTGTATCAACACGTATCCATTTTTGGATCACCAATCCTGTATCTGCAAAAAAAGCGCCGTAGTAACGATGCGGGAAAACACCATTCAAAAATTGTTTCACTGTTACCTGAAGAGGATTGGTAATATCAATGGTTACCAGATCGGTATAACAATCTGCATAGAGATAGTTCCCATTAATAGCCATGTCTACACAACCGGGAATACTTATAAATGATATTTTCTTAGGGTTTGCTGGATCGGCAATATCTATGATGTGAACACCTTTATCTATATCATTCAAAAATAGATAATGACCTTTTAAAACAATCTTTCCGGGTTTTTCAATCGCAGTAGAGGGTGCATTTTTGATACCGGCTTTAACTTGATCTTTTGTTTGATAAACCGGTCTAAAAAAACTGTAAGTTTCTTTAACAGTATCTTTCATGCAAGAAGTAACTGTAAACGGAAGGAGTAACAGCAGTAAGTATTTTGTTTGCATACAAGAAGATTTGTAGCATACTGACACCCTACTTTACAGAACCGTTGCGCCTTATTTTTTGCTTTTAGAAAGTAATAAAGACATTTTAATAGAGGGACGGTACAAATGCTGGTTAAACCCATTTTGCTTTGATACATTACTCAGCATATAATGTATTTGTGGACCAACAAACAAACGCTTCTGCTTTCCAATACCAATTTCAAGACCTGTAACTGCATCAAATTGCATATTGCGTAGTAAGGACCTGTTTTTGAAGTAATAAATATTATTATTGGCAATTCCTACATGAAGACCATTACTACTCAACATAAGATTGGCACCAACTCCTGCATACCATCTTAGCTCTGTTTGTTTCAACCAGTTCAAGGAACGATACCATTGAAGACCTAATCGAATGAAATGATACGAAGCGATATAATTTGCACTATCCCTTACTCCATAATACACATTGGATTCATTGGCACGATTCACATTACTAAATTGTAATGTTCCAGAATTGCTACTACCAATTCTGTATTTTGTCTGATACAACTGATATCCAAACTGAATACCCAAGCTATTCTTTTTCTTTTTTCCGATGGTCTTACTGATTTCAACAGATGTACCGAATGAAAAATGATCCTGTACTTTGGGTCTGATTAAATTGATTGGACCAGAACCGGGAGATGCAGTAGTTGACAATCCAGAGCCCACGAAATTATTGTATACAGCGTTACTACTGCCTTCAAAAAGTGAACCCAATGAGTTACGAATACCACTTTTCCCAATCAGTAATTCGGCTCTCCAATTCCATTGAGAACTTTTCTTTGGATGGGTTACCGTTTCTTGGGTTATAACAGCTACCGTATCATATTGCAAAAGACCAATACTGGCTGTTTCACTGATGCCTATAATTTCTGGGATCAGCAATACACTATCTTTTTTTGGATGTGTAATAGACAAGTCTGGTTGTTCGGGCTTCACATTGACTGATAAAGTAGAAGAATCTATCTCAAGAACGGTTGGTTGTATGAATTCTTTTTTGTTTTTCGTTTTTGTTGATAAGAGAAAATCAGTAGAAGTTATGCCCGCATCTGTTTGATTGTTTTTTTGGCGGATAGTTTTGTGTATTACGGCTTCCGATAATGGCGAAGAATTGTTTGCTGAGGGGTTGATCTGTGCTCCTTCAGTTTTTGGTATGGTTGCTTGCGTGGTTCTAGGTTGAGCAGTTTGTGTGGTTACAGGTGTCTCCTCTTTGTGTGCTATGAATAACCAAAATGAGGCACCCGATAAGCCTACTAAAAGTGTAAACAGCCAAATTGCCCAACGACGTCTTCTTTTTTGCTGCAGGCTTGCGGCAACAGACTGCCATACTACATCATTGGGTTTGATGCGCAGACCAGAAAGTTCCTCCCTCACTTGTTCTTCAAAAGATTTATTGGGCATATCGATCTTTTTTTCCGTTAACAGAATATTTTTCCAACCAGCTAATCAATAATGCCCTGGCTCGTGCATACTGTGATCTACTGGTACCTTCACTGATCCCTAATATTTTAGCGATCTCCACGTGTGAATATCCTTCTACTGCATAGAGATTAAAAATGGTTTGATAACCTGCGGGTAATTGCCTGATAAGATTTAAAAGATCTTTCATCTGAATCTTCAAATCTGGCTGGTGATTGTCTACAGGATGTAAATGGCTGTCTTCAAAGCCAAGATCCAATTGATATTGCGGCTTACGCTTCAAATAATTGATCGCCGTATTTACCATAATTCTTCTAATCCATGCCCCCAGATCGCCCTCTGAACGAAACTGATGTAGGTTTTGAAACACTTTGATAAAGCCTTGTTGCAATACTTCTTCCGCATCGTTCATACTCTTGGTATAGCGGAAACAGGTGCCCAGCATTTGCTCTGCAAATGTGTCATACAGCAGCTTTTGCGCAGCGGGATGTTGCTTCAGGCAGTCTTTTACCAGTTTCTGTTCGTCTAACATGCAGTATATTCAGGGGGTTGACACGGTTAATGGTACTTGCGTTGCATATGGGTAAAAAATGGTGGCAAAACTACCATATTCGATGCCAAAACAACTACCGTTTACATCCTACATTTGCCGTATGAGTATTGCATTACGGGACAAAAATTGCATTTGGCACCCTTTTACCCGACAAAAAAATATGGCCGATCCGATTGCTATTATAAAGGGTAAAGGATCCTTATTGTTTGACGAACAAGGGAATAGCTATATTGACGCTATCAGTAGTTGGTGGGTAAACTTACATGGACATGCACACCCTTATATCGCAGAAAAATTATACCAGCAGGCTTTAGAATTGGAACAGGTAATCTTTGCCGGATTTACGCACCGTCCGGCTGTTGAATTGGCAGAACGGCTACTGGCTATTTTACCGGGAAATTTTTCAAGAATATTTTATAGTGACAATGGATCTACCTCTACAGAAGTAGCTTTGAAAATGGCTATCCAGTATTGGTGGAATCAGGATCAGAAACAAAGGAACAAGCTCATCGCTTTCAAAAATAGTTATCATGGCGATACTTTCGGTGCCATGAGCGTAAGTGATCGCAGTGTTTTTACATTGGCTTTTCATGAACTTCTTTTTGACGTTGTTTTTCTGGATACGCCTACACAAGAAAACATCAGTGAATTAAAGACCACCATGCAGCAGCATGCAGCACAAACAGCCGCCTTTATTTATGAGCCTTTGGTTCAAGGTGCAGGTGGTATGAATATGTATGATCCTTACCTGCTCAATGAATTGTTGAATACAGCTAAGCTCAATGATATCATTTGTATTGCAGATGAAGTCATGACTGGATTCGGAAGAACCGGAAAATTTTTCGCCAGTGAGTACATGAATAAACAACCGGATATTATCTGTTTGAGTAAAGGTCTAACGGGTGGTACCATGGCACTAGGTGTAACAGCTTGTACCGATCGTATTTATCAGGCTTATGTGAATGATGATGCCATGAAAACATTTTTTCATGGCCATTCGTTTACAGCTAACCCTTTAGCTTGTACAGCAGCGTTAGCGAGTTTAGATTTATTAGAAAAAGAAAGCTGCTTATTACAAATAGAAAAAATCACTGCTGCGAATATTTCCTTTGCGGATCAACTACGTACTACTGAACTACCCATTAAAGATGTTCGCAGCTTGGGTACTATTCTTGCATTCGAAATAGATCAGGGTAAAAAAGAATACCTGAATCAAGTAAGTGCAACCATCACAAAAAAAGCATTAGATGCAGGCATGTACATTCGTCCACTCGGAAATACTGTTTATATCATGCCTCCATATTGTATTCTAGATGAGGAATTGGAGAAAGTGTATGAGTTTCTTCTTTCGGGTTGGGGGTTGAGTTGATAGTTGACAGATGATAGTTGACAGGAAGAAGTAAAGTAATTCTTGCTAATTACTTTACATTAATTATGAGTATATAAAATATATAGTCCATGATCTACTGTCAACTATAAACTGTCAACTTACTCCCTCTTTTTCGGCGGCTTATAATCAAAGGGCAGCATCGTTGCTAATTTTTCCCACCAGCCCCAGTAACCGGATGTAATCAGATCCAACCCTTCGAAATAACTACCATTGGCTAATACGGCGATGGCATTTTTTCTGGGGAGAACGATCTCTGATACTACCGGTGTTTTCGGTTGAACAGATAAGGAATTCGTTCTTACATATTCATCCGGCACTTGTTTGTATTTATAGGTCACTTGTAGATGATCATCAAAATACAATCCGGCTGTAAAGCTATCTATGGCAAATGCAATACTATCACCGGGTAAAAGCTGATTGATCAATACCGCCATTTTCTCAGGTTGTCGCATCACTTTTCGGTAATAATCTGCGCTGTCTTTATTTCCATTAGCCAACAAACTATCATTGACAACGATATTGCCATTACTATTGATATAGGTTCTGGAATTATAGATATTTCTGACTCTTTTCTTTTCTTCTTCACTCACCTTAATCAGCTTTCTTATTTCAAACCCCTCTTCAATCAATTGGTTTCTGAATAGTGATCGCATAAAGTGCATCATAGATCCATAATATGCTTCTGTTCGGTTCCTTTCCCAACGATTCAATAATCTTTTGCGATCCGTTTCAATATCTTCAAATAAGGGATATCCTTGAAAATAAAATATCCGTGTGCCGTAATTGTATTCAAACACTTTTAAATCATAGCGCAAAATATATCCCAGTGCTCTGTTCTCAAGCACAATCGGCTCATCTGCAAAAGCGCGAAGAATATTTTCTTTTTTATTATAACGAAATCGAATGGTCTCCGGATTTTTAAGTTTACAATCCGCGGCTAATGCAGATGTTCCTATGAAATTTTCTATAAAGAATTTTCCATATCGTTCCCATCCATTTTTTTCATATGGCTCTACAACTACTTCTTGCAGGATATTTACTTTAGGTTTTAATACCACTTCAATAAAAGCAGGTAATTGAGCATATTGAATTGTGGTTACATAGGTTTCATATCCAATACAAGATATTACTACATCAAAACGACCTTGCGGAAATCGGTCTAAAACAAATATACCCTCTGCATTTGTTACAGTTCCAATAGATGTATTACTTAAAAAGACATTGGCTAAATGAATGGGCTGTTTAGAATCACTGGCAATGACTTTTCCTCTTAATGCTTGCTGGGCAAAGCAAAGATGAAGGTTTGCAATAAAGCTGATCAGTATCAATACGATTCTCATGCCACGATTTGAAGCAACAATTTCAATGAAAAAAGCCACCTGAAAAAGCAGATGGCTTAAATATTAACCTCTTTTAACATTCATTACAAGCCAAATAAACCGCTATTGAGGAGTTGTAATGTTTTGGTTTTATACTTACTAGGAACCAGCAAAGAAATATTATGTGTACTTCCGCCATAACTCACCATCGTAACCGGTATTTCCTGAATAGCATTGAATAGCTTTTGTAATACAGCATCTGTTTGCGCTATTTCATTCCCTACAATAGAAACAATGGTTTGATCTTTATCTACTTCCACTGTTCCGAATGGCTCCAGTTCTTTTACGATACTACTGAGTGCCGTATCCGTATCAATGGTAACAGATACCGCTACCTCAGAAGTCGTGATCATATCAATAGAAGTGCGATATTTTTCAAATACTTCAAACACTTTTCTTAAAAATCCATAAGCCAGCAACATTCGACTGCTCTTAATCTTGATAGCAATGATTCCATCTTTTGCTGCTACCGCTTTCACACCTACACTACCAGCTTCTTTGGTGATGACGGTTCCGGGAGCATCCGGTTGCATGGTATTCAACAATTTCACCGGAACATTCTCTTGTTGTGCCGGCCAGATACAAGTGGGATGTAAAATTTTTGCACCGAAATAGGCCAATTCAGCTGCTTCATCAAAACTCAATTGTTCAATGGCTACTGTTTTATTGACAATACGTGGGTCATTGTTATGCATACCATCGATATCTGTCCAGATTTCACAAACACTAGCATGAATAGCCGCTGCTACGAGAGAAGCGGTATAATCACTACCACCTCTTTTCAAATTATCGACTTCCCCTTTTGAATTGCGACAGATATAACCTTGGGTAATGAATAATTTTTTGTCTTTATGCAGTTGTAACTGCTGGCTCAATTTAACCTTGATACTCCCCAGTTGAGGTTCTTCATTGGCATCAATGGTCATAAATTCCAGTGCAGGCAGCAACATATGATCGATTCTTTGTTCTTCCAGATAGCAACTGAATAATTTGGTGCTCATCAATTCGCCTTGCGCCAGAATATCTTTATTCAATGCTTCGCTAAAAGAAATACGCAAGATGATATTGAGGAATTCAAAATGTTCAGTAATTACTGCATTGGCTTTGACGCGAACGGCATCTGTTTTTACCAGATCCAGCACAAACTGTCGATAATGTGCTTCCAGTTGATCGATTCTTTGTTTGGCTGCCTGTCTATCGCCCTGAGATAAACTGTTGCTGATTTCCACTAAAGCATTGGTAGTTCCACTAAGTGCACTAAGCACCACTATTGTTGGCTCTGCATCTTTCGTAATTAGTTGTGATACCTGATGCATACGTTCCGGCTTACCTACGCTGGTGCCGCCGAACTTCATTACTTTCATAAGATTCCCCCTCCCCCGATTTTTAGTTGTTAAATGAGGTGCAAAGGTAAATGATGAGAAGCTAAGTTTTCTAGGATTTTAAAGAACAGTTGTTAGCCAAACTGTTGTGTTAATCCATCCATGCAATACCTAATTTTTCTCCCAACGCTTTTAAATCATCTACTACACTTGCCACAATGGGTATTCCCTTTTCCATCCGCTCTTGTTCATATTCCCGTTCCGGATCACCGGGTATCAACACACGATCTAGTCCGGGCGCAGGCTTCGCATTGCGAAAACGAGTGATCCAGTTATCCATATGTGTTGTGAACTCCTCTGCAGGACGAAAAGCATCTACGCGCATCGCACCAAAAAAATGTCCAAGACCTTTCCCCGGCATATTTTCAGGCATGGGCACATATGCCGGAAAAGGCGGAGCCCAAGGACCATAGCTGCCCCCACTAAGCACTGCGGAAAAAATATCAACGATGGCACCCAATGCGTAGCCCTTATGACTTCCATGTTCACGATCGCTACCCAATGGAAGTAATGCTCCTTCTTTCTTTAAAATATTGGCATCAGTAGATGCATGACCTTCTTTATCCTGTACCCAACCCAATGGTGCAGCTGCATTTTTTCTTTGCAGTATTTCTAATTTGCCGTTTGCGGCAGTGGTAGTTGCCATATCTGCTACAAAAGGAGGTTGTTCTCCCGCTGGAATAGCTACTGCGATCGGATTGGTACCCAACATTCTTTCAATAGAAAAAGTAGGTGCTACCAAAGCACTCGCATTGGTCATAGCCATACCAATCATTTGATGTTCCAATGCCATCATCGCATGATACCCTGCAATACCAAAGTGATTGGTATTGCGAACACTTACCCATCCTGTACCCACTTGTTTGGCTTTTTCAATCGCGATCTGCATTGCAAAAGGAGCTACTACCAGACCTAAACCGGCATCACCATCCACTACAGCGGTTGATGGTGTTTCATGAACCACTTGAATATTTGGGGTTGCATTGATCCTGTTCACTTCCCATAATCGAACATAGCCACTGAGTCGGGCAACACCGTGACTATCGATACCCCGTAGGTCTGCGGATACTAAAACAGTGGTTGCGGTAGTGGCATCCACATCAGAACAGCCCATTTTCAGGAATACTGCTTTGGTAAATGCATACAATGATTCATACGTATATACCTGATCCATGCCTGCAAGTTACGAATGGAGAAGCAGTAGAAAGAAATCAAACGAAAATATTACTCCTGATAGGTGTTATAGATGCCATTCTTTATGGCATAAATAGCGACACCTGCAGTGGTTTTTACATTCATTTTTTCGAGAATCTTTACGCGGTGACCTTCCACGGTACGAGAACTCATGAAGAGTAATTCGCCGATTTCTTTACTGGTTTTTTCTTCACAAATGAGTCGTATGATTTCTTTCTCTTTGTCAGAGAAAAGCTTGGAAGCATCTGCTTTATAAGGGTTGAATTCACTTCGGGCAATGAGTTTTACCAGACGACCTGATGTTGTTTTACAGTAGTAGGGACTTCCGGTGTAGACCATTCTGATGGCATCCACAATCTCGCCTCGATCTGCATTTTTGATGATATAACCCATCGCACCGGCTTCCAAAGCATCGATGACCATTGCATCACTATCAAAAGAAGATAAGGCAATGGATTTGATGGCAGGATATAGTTCTTTGATTGTTTGGATGGCTTCAATGCCATCCATTTCGGGCATTTTCAGATCGGTTAAAACAATATCCGGATGGAGCTCTTTTGCCATTTGTATCAACTGTTTTCCATTGGCTGCATCTCCTACTAATTCGATCGTGGGTTCCTTCAGTAGTAATAATGAGAGTCCATCTCTGAAAATATCATGATCATCGGCTATCAATACACGAATACGGGCAATTTGTTCCATAGTTATAAAGGTATTCTGAAATGATATTCTGTTCCACTTCCGGGAACTGTTTCAAGATATACTTTACCTTTTAATATTCCGGCTCGGCGAAGGATATTTTGTAACCCTAAACCTTTTCCCTGATCCATCACTTTTTCCTTATCAAATCCACAGCCATTATCCTTTATCAGGATATTCAATTCTTTTTTCTCTTCATACAAATGGATCTTGATTTCAGAAGCATTTGCATGCTTTATTGCATTATTCAGCACTTCCTGAAACAATCGGAAAATATGGATTTCTTTCTCTTTGGTGATCGCCAAATCCGTTACTGAATTATCGAGCTTAATAGATAATCCATTTCCTTCAGCCAACAACTCAGTTATTTCGGTAATGGCAGTTACTAAACCTTTTTTCTGCAGGGTATAGGGCATGATATTATTGGATATCTCTCTTAGTCTCTTGGCTATATGATCAATATGGGTGGATGTTTTACCCAATATCATCAAATCATTTTTATCCTTCGTATCTAGTAAATGGAGATTCATTTTGATGACAGACAGTAGTGGACCCAGATCATCATGAAGATCAGAAGCGATACGCCCTCTTTCGGTTTCAAGCAACTCAACTTCCATACGTAATCGGTCCTCGTATTGCCTTGATCTTTTTTTATGTTGTCGAATAATGGTCACAAGAAAAAAAGCAAGGATTGTACCAATAATCAAGGTGGTAATCAGTATCGTAATGTAAATTCTTGCTTCGCTGGAATACATAGTACTGCTAATGTATACACCAAATGTGCTAAAAAATTCACAATAACCATGATATAATATACTCCTCTAAAGAAATCATTACTGAATTCCTGTTGAAAAAGGAATAAACTTTCAATAAAAATACGATAACTATAATAAACAACTGAAGTGACACAGATCAAAAAAACGGCATTTTTCCAGAGCGTAATATCATCCTGAAAAATCACTTTGTTGAGTTGATTGATAGAACAAAGAATAAGTACTGCAGAATAATAGATCCTATAGTAAGAATTTATTTGAAAGATACTGTTCAGGATCAGATTATCAAATATCCAAATTCCGATGCCAACTAGAAAAAGTGCAATGAAATAAATTTTACTTTTTTGGGAGCTCCAATTATAAAAAAGCCATAAAAAAATGGGAAACTCAATTAAAACATAGCAATTGCTAATAAATGCGCTTTTATAACCTGAGTAAATGATGGTCCTAATAAATAATTCAAATGTAAATGCCACAATCATATAGACGTAAAATGGTCTATAATAGAGCCCCATTCTTTTTTTGCGGATGATGGCATATACTACCCCTAAAGCCATCACTATTGCTGCACAGTACGATATTATTTGCCTAATCGAGTCTGCCATTCAAATTAACCATTCAAGGGTGAAGAAGTAGTAGGGCAAAATGGCGGACAGCGGACACCTTCTTCTAAAATAAGATCGGATGTTTGAACCATATCTGCTCCGTTTTCATCCACACCTACCAATATCGCATGAATGGTACCATTTTCTTGCTTACCATAATAAATTCGTAAAGATGCGCAGCCGGGTTGACTTAATAATGCTAAGACTGAGTCTTTGCAAAACATTTCTGAGTTCACCATACCTGCTGGAACGTCAACTTGGTAGTGAGAAGTCATATCAATAGCTTCCTGTAAGGAAATGAAATGTTCCATAGTATCAAAACAATTGGTGCTTGTAAATATAAGGTAGGAAATCAGTAAACAGGAGCGGGCTGATCCCCCCATGAACCGACCCGCTCTTGAAATGCCCGGTATGATGTCATCAACAGTTAGCCGGTACTTCAATGATATCCTGTTATCTGATGAGTACTCTTCTGATGTCCTGGAAGAAATAGAAGATCTCTTTTCAAGACAATATTATTTCATAACATGAAGAAAGCATTACGTAGAACTACGCAAAACGAACGTATGTCTACGGTTTTTTGCATTATAACTATCAAAGAATCAATAAATTAAATTATTTGGACATATAAATTGGGGGTTGCAGAAGTGAAATAGGCAACTTGAGATTGGGTGTATAGTTCATGGTTATGGTCCATAGTCCATGGTCGATAGTAAAAGAAAGAGGTTGCATCTGACTTTTGATACAACCTCTTCGCTTGGTAATTTATATGACCTGGTTTGATTAGAATGGTAAATCATCCATCGGCTCTGTCAATTCATTGGGTGAGGATACAGTGGGCTGACCTCCTCCATAGGCAGGTGCCGATTGTGGCGTATAACCACTATTGCCTGATGCAGTATTACTACCACTTCCTTCACTCCCTTTGGTTCCGATCAATTGAATACTCAACACTCGCAAAGTAAGGGAAGCACCATTTCTACCGTCTTGGGTAGTATAAGTACGTACATCCGGATTACCTTCAACATATACTTGCGTTCCTTTTTTCAGGTAAGGAACTACACCTGTGCGGTCTGTCCAATAAGAGCAATCCACCCATACCGTACGGTCTTTTTGTACACCCTGAGCATCTTTATATTTTTCAGTATGTGCTACCGTAAAATTGATCACATTCTTTCCGTTCACATTGTTCAAAATGGCATCTTTTCCCAGATTGCCAATCACCAATAATTTTATCATAGCGTAATAGTTTCGGTAAATATCGGCAAAATGACTAATCATGGATACCGTATTTACCGCAAATTTTCAACGTTGTTTAATCAGGTAAGGAATTTGGTTTAACAAGCTTTCCAATTCTCAATACCGGATGATAAATTGTTTGCTATATGCAAGGATTACAATTAACCATTCCAACCTTACAAGACCACGGTCCTATCGTAGAAGCTGAAATTCATACGGATGAAGAAACATTTTTGAACGTTAAAAACTTCAACGGATACCATACTTATATCACCACCCGCTTATTGATTGATACCGGTTCTAATATTTCCGGATTGGACAAATCCATCATAGAACGCTTACAATTAAACCGGTATCGTGATGATGCTACGGTGGATGGTGCAGGCGGACGTTATGAACTCAAGTTATTTCGTGCGATCTTATACCTACCCATTTTCAGGGAAAAAGCCTTACCGATTGATCTGGTAGAAGGTGATTACAGCAATGCCCCTTATGATGGTATTATTGGCAGAGATGTGCTCCGATATTGCAGTTTTGTGTATGACGGATGGAGCGACACTTTCAAGTTAATGGCCGTAGATCTCTGATTTTTCGTTATTCGAAACCCCTTCCGGCACCGAAAAGCCGCCACAAAGCCATGAATTCCGGCGCTTACTGTATTTTTGCAGACTAATTCAAATGACATGAGCCGTAAAGGAAAAGTGTTGGTGGCGATGAGTGGCGGTATAGATAGTACCGTTACGGCACTCATGCTCCATCACGAAGGATATGAAGTGGTAGGTATAACCATGAAAACATGGGATTATGCCAGCAGTGGCACCAGCTCCAAAGAAACCGGTTGCTGCAATATTGATTCTTTCAACGATGCCCGTCAGGCAGCGGTACAGCATGGATTCCCCCATTTTATTCTTGATATCCGAGAAGAGTTCGGAGATTTTGTGATTGAAAATTTTGTGGAGGAATACCTTGCGGGACGTACACCCAATCCTTGCGTAATGTGCAATACCCATATTAAGTGGCGTGCCTTACTCAAAAGAGCCAATGCCTTGAATTGTGATTTTATTGCAACAGGGCATTATGCAGAAATCAGACAACATACCAACAACCGCTATGTGATCAGTAAAGGATTGGATGCTACCAAAGACCAGAGTTATGTGTTGTGGGGACTGGATCAGGAACTGCTTAGCAGAACCATTATGCCTTTAGGTAAATACCACAAAAAAGATATTCGCCAAATGGCCATGGATATGGGCTATCCCGAACTCGCTAAAAAAAGCGAGAGCTATGAAATATGTTTTGTTCCGGATAATGATTATCGAGGGTTCTTGAAAAGAAATGTAGATGGACTGGAAGAAAAAGTGAATGGCGGATGGTTTATAGATAAAAATGGAAAAAAATTAGGGCAGCATAAAGGCTATCCTTTTTATACCATTGGTCAACGAAAAGGTCTAGACATCGCTTTGGGGAAACCTGCCTATGTAACGGCTATTGATCCTGATACGAATACGGTGGTGTTAGGCGACGAAGAAGACCTGGAACAAAATGATATGCTGGTCACCAAAATGAACTGGATCAAATACGATGGTATTTCTGACGGAATGGAAGTAATGGCAAAAATTCGCTACAAAGATCAGGGCGCACTTGCCAACTTATACAACCATGAACATGGAATTCGCGTTCGCTTTTACGAAAATGTAAAAAGCATTGCTCCCGGACAAAGTGCTGTATTCTATGAAGGGAATGATGTGATTGGTGGTGGAATTATTCAGCGGGGTGATTTGATTGCACTTTAATGCTTTCTTCTTAACAAGGCTGCGAACATCGTATCCGATTTTTGATGATAACCCGTCATCAGTTGCTGCATCACCAATTCAAGCGTATGATTCTGTTCTAATAACTGTTTAACGATTTCTTCATTTTCTCTTCTGAACAAAGAGCAGGTAATGTATAAGAGATATCCGCCGGACTGCAGTGTCTTTGACACATTCTGCGTAATTTTTCTTTGCAGTGCCGTATACAAAGTTATTTTATCTGTGCTAAAAAAAGCTAGTTGCTCTGGTGTTCTTGACCATGTACCACTGCCGGTACAGGGTGCATCACAAATGACAAGATCATAGGGTTCACCGGTATAACTAAAAGTGGAGACTGATAAATCAGCAATAAAAGCATCATACCGATCAATACCAGCTCTTTCAAATCTTTGTTTCAGATTGTGAAGAATAGAACTTCTGGCATCTGATACGGTTAGTGAAACTTTTTGTAAGTAATCATACACTAAAATAGATTTACCACCACTGGCTGCACAACAATCCCAAATCCGAACAGGTGATGGTAACTCCGCCGGTAATAATAATCTTACTCTTTGAGAGTTCAAATCCTGTATTACTATTTCTTTGTCTATTTCAAGAATAGTATCCAGCTTGGTTCCATTCGATAATGCCAGTGTAGCATCCGATAACTCCTGAAAAGGAATAGCTGCATTATTTAGTTTTGTTCGGACAATAGTTTCGAATCCGGGTCTCACACGAATAAAAAGATCTGGTTGTGTAAACTCTCCGATGCTTAATGCAGGAAGTTCTATTCCTTCACTCATTTCTTCTTTCCATGGATAAATATGCTGGATGCTAAAAACAGGATAGAGTTGTTCAATGAATCCTACTCTTTGCTCTAAATCGGCATTCCAATTTTTTATCCAGTCAGGCTTATACAAGCCCGACCAATACCCGGGTGTTTTTTCTGCAAAGAATAGGGCGATCTTCAATCGCTCTTTTACTGTTAATTCTTTTAGTGCGTGTCCAAGTCGGTAGTAACTATAACAAAGATGAGTGATATATTTTCTATCCTTGGCTCCATGTTTTTTTTCCTGAGCATAATACGCTTTCAGATAATGCACCAATGGCTGCGATCCATTATATCCTTGAATTAGGGACACGGCAGTATTGAAGTATGACTGGAATCGCATCATGGGGTATGAGGTTACATCAGCACACAACATCACTCGTTTATAGCGAGATTTGTTTCCAGGTGTGCCTTATGAATTTACATTAAATTCTCGAAAACTATACTTCCAGTAATGTTTTCACCGGGTCTTTCCCGAAGAGCAATAATTCAGGGTTTTCAAGCAGTTCCTTTACTCGTACAAGGAAGCTAACGCTTTCACGTCCGTCAATGATACGGTGATCATAACTCAGGGCCACATACATCATCGGACGAACAAGCACTTGTCCGTTGATAGCCATCGGTCTTTCCTGAATTTTGTGCATGCCTAGAATAGCACTTTGTGGGATATTGATGATAGGAGTACTCATTAAACTACCAAATACACCTCCATTGGTGATGGTAAATGTTCCTCCTTGTAATTCTTCAGCTGTCAGTTTGCTGTCACGAGCCTTACCTGCCAATTCCACTACTTTCTTTTCGATATCAGCCATGCTCAGACTTTCTACATTACGCATGACAGGCACTGTCAATCCTCGTGGAGTACTAACGGCGATACTGATATCTGCATAATCATGGTATACCAATTGGTCTCCATCGATGTATGCATTTACAGATGGCCACTCACCCAACGCAATGGCGCAAGCTTTTGCAAAGAAGCTCATGAAACCGAGGTTCACACCATGCAGTTCTTTGAACTTGTCTTTGTATTGTTTACGCACTTCCATGATACGAGTCATATCCACTTCATTGAAAGTGGTAAGCATCGCTGTTGTATTCTTCGCCTCCACCAAACGTTTGCTGATGGTTTTACGAAGATTGCTCATCTTTTCCTGGCGTACATTTCTACTGTATAACTCTCCACCTGCAAAGGCTTTTTTACCCGGATTGGCTAACGCTTCCAATACATCATGCTTTACGATCTTTCCTCCCGCACCTGTTGGTTTGATATTAGAAGGATCAACTTTTTTATCAGCGATGATAGCTGATGCTACAGGTGTAGCTTTGATATCATTAGACACCGCTGTTACTGGCGCTTCATTTTTCACAGGTGCAGACACTGCCGCTTCTTTAGGTGCAGGAGCTGCGGCACTTTCAGGTTTAGCTGCAGTTTCATCAATTTTTGCCAGCACATCTCCGATATTGAGCGTGTCGCCTTCTTTACCTACAGTGGTAAGTATACCTGCTTGTTCCGCATTGACTTCAAAAGTGGCTTTCTCACTTTCCAGTTCAGCGATCACTTCATCACGCTCAACCCACTCGCCGTCTTTTTTGGTCCATTTCAACAAGGTTACTTCGTTAATGGACTCTCCTACTGTTGGTACTTTTATCTCAATCATCGGGGATACCTGTTTATTACTTTATAATGATAAGGTTATTATTCAATGTTTAAATATCAAATGCTGTATTGATGATCTCTGCCTGCTCTGCTGCATGCACTTTTGCATAACCTGTAGCAGTTGCGGCACTTGCATTACGACTGATCACTCCAAAATTGATATTTTTTAAATTCATTTGAAGGAATGATGCTGCTCCCATATTCAATGGCTCTTCCTGAACCCAGAACCAGGTAGCTTTATTGTATTTTTTATGCAATGCTTCCAATTGCTTTTGAGGTAATGGATACAATTGCTCCAAACGAACGATCGCAATATCTTTTCTGTTTTCTTTTTGCTGCTTATCAGACATCTCAAAGAATAGTTTTCCGGTACACAACAACACTTTTTTCACTTGCGTTGGATTTTCAACGAATACATCATCAATGACTTCCTTGAAACCGGCTTCGGATAACTCAGTAATGCTGCTATAAGTAGCCGGATTTCTGAGATTGGCTTTGGGTGAAAAATTGATCATCGGCTTACGGAAATTCCAAGCCAGTTGTCTACGCAAAGCATGGAATAAATTCGATGCTGTTGTGATATTTGTGATGACCATATTTAACTCGGCACACATTTGCAGAAAACGTTCCAGTCTTGCACTGCTATGTTCAGGACCTTGTCCTTCATAACCGTGTGGCAATAACATCACCACTCCATTTTGGCGCTGCCATTTTTGTTCACCTGCAGCAATAAACTGATCGATCATGGTTTGCGCACCATTACAGAAATCTCCAAACTGCGCTTCCCAGATCACCAATGCATTGGGATTTGCCATGGCATAGCCATATTCAAAACCTAAAACACCATATTCACTCAACAAAGAATTGTAAATACGGAATGACTCCTGATTCTCTGTAAAATGATTCAATCGATTATATCCTTTATTGGTATTCTCATCACGCAGAATCGCATGTCTATGACTAAATGTTCCTCTTTGAACATCCTGTCCACTCATACGTACGATATTCCCTTCCATTAAAATAGAGCCGTAGGCCAACAGTTCTGCTGTAGCCCAATCTATTTTCTGTTCAGTCTCCAGCAATTTGGTTTTATCCTGCAACAACTTTTCTACCTTCTTCAATGGTTTGAATTCGGCAGGCCAACTCATCAATTTTCCAAACATCTGCTGTATCTGTTCTTGGGGAACGGCTGTAACAGGTGATTGTTCAAAATCTTCTTCCGTTGCTTTGCGCATACTTTTCCAAACCAATTCAGGGGTTTGGTATTTGTAAGGGAGTGGATTTTGTTTCACTTCATCCAAACGCTCTTGCAAATCAGCCCAAAACTTTTTCTCCATTTCTTTGGCCAATTGTTGTGCATCCGGTTCTCCGTTCTGTATCAAATATTGCGTATAGATCTCACGTGGATTCTGATGTTTATCGATCAACGCATACAACTGAGGCTGGGTATACTTGGGATCATCTCCTTCATTGTGTCCATGCTTGCGGTAACAAACCATGTCAATGAAAATATCCGAGTTGAACTCCTGACGATAACGTGTTGCGATCTCCGCACATTTTACTACAGATTCTGCATCATCTCCATTAACATGCAATACAGGCGCCTGTACCATCGATGCAATCGACGTACAGTAATCAGCACTTCTCGCATCATCAAAGTCTGTAGTAAACCCGATCTGGTTATTGATGACATAATGAATGGTTCCACCTGTATAATAACCGCGTAGATTACTCATCTGCAACACTTCATACACAACGCCTTGTCCGGCAACAGATGCATCACCATGAATGAGTATGGGAAGTATTTTATCAAAATCACTATTGTACAATACATCTGCTTTTGCTCTCGCAAAACCTACTACCACCGGATCTACTGCTTCCAAATGCGAAGGATTTGGCATGAGCTTTAAGTGAATGGTCTTTTGATCAGGCGTTTGAATTTCACTTCCATAGCCCATGTGGTATTTCACATCTCCACTACCCATGGTTTGATCCATCACAGCGGTTCCTTCAAACTCACTGAATATTTGTTCATAGGTTTTACCCATGATATTCGCCAATACATTCAAACGTCCGCGATGCGCCATCCCAATCACTACTTCCTGCACTTCATGATTCGCTGCCACATTGATAATAGCATCCAACGCTGCAATAGTCGTTTCGCCACCTTCTAATGAGAAACGTTTTTGTCCGATGTATTTTGTGTGCAAGAATTTTTCAAACATCACCCCTTGGTTCAGTTTTTCAAGAACACGCTTTTTCTTATCAAGCGAAAGGGGTTGTACAAACTGCTGCTCCATTTCACGGGTCAGCCAATCTATCTTTTTCTGGTCACTGATGTATTTGAATTCAATTCCTACATTCGAAGCATAACAGTTGTTGAGGTGCTGTAAAATATTTTTCAATGTAGTAGCACCCAAACCAATCAGATTCCCCGCCTGATAAGTAGTATTCAAATCCGCTTCAGAAAGACCAAAGAATGAAAGATCAAGATTAGCTCCTCTATCTTTACGCTGACGAATAGGATTGGTTTTAGCAATCAGATGACCTTTGTTACGATATCCAAGGATCAATCGATATACTTTGATCTCCTTCATCCAGTCAATTTGCTCTGCAGCTGTAATTTGACCATTGCTGCTCACAACGGCGCCGGAAGCATTGGACACGGCAAAATCAAAACCTTCAAAAAATTTTTTTAAGTCCGGATCAACAGACTCAGGATTCTGAACAAATTCCTGATAAAGACTCTCAATGTATGCAGGATGGGAGTTTGTAATATACGAAAAATCCTTCATGTGTAAAGATTGTACAACTGGTTTGATAAACAGGTTGGCAAATATCGGTCATTGAAGGCAGAAAAAATGTCTAAATTTTGACGAAAATCAATTGAGCACTTCGGCTCAAGAATCAAGGTGCAAGTGGACAGTTACAGGGTGTATGGGTCTCAAAATGAGGCTTCTTGGAGTTTTTTTGATAAAAATTTCCTCTTTTGGTTTCAAGTCCTTACCTTTGCCGTCCTGAAAAAAAAGAACAATGGCAAATCATTCAGCTACTAAGAAAGATGTGAGACAAGCTGCTAAGCGTCGCGATCGTAACCGTTATTATGGTAAAACTACCCGTAACGCCATCCGTGACCTGAAAGCCGGTACTGACGTGAAAGCGTATACCGAAGAGCTGCCTAACGTTATTTCTATGATCGATAAGTTGGCAAAGCGTGGTATTATCCACAAAAACAAAGCTGCTAACCTGAAGAGCAAATTAGCGAAGAAAGCAAACGTAACTGCTTAATTGCTAAGCTTTTCGTTAGAATATATTGAACCAGCCAATGGCTGGTTTTTTTATGGGGTAGCTTTTGGTAAAGTAACGGTAAACCTATTTACCTGATTGGGCATGGGCGTATAGGTTAAACTGCCTTTATGCATATTCAGGATACGATGCACAATGGTTAAGCCCAACCCCACACCGGAAGCTTTTTGACGGGCTTGTTGCCCCCTGAAAAAGGGAATCATTATTTTTTCACGCTCTTCTTCACTGAGATGTTCTCCCTTTGTCTCCACATGTACCAAAATATCGTTTTCGACAAATTCGAGTATGATCTCTACTTTTTTGTTCATGGAATAGAGATAGCCATTCCGAATGAGGTTACTGAACATCGATTTTAACAAGGCTTCATTACCTCGAACATTCAGGTCATTATCTGATGAAGGTGTATTCTTAAAAACCAATGATATACCGATATCAGGGAACATTTTCACACTGATGCTGATCTTATCATATAATATTTCATCTACCCTGCAAACGGGCCATGCTTTATCAAAACTTTGTTGTTCAAATTGAGAGATCAATAAGAGGGAATTGGTGAGTTCAATCATACGTTCCTGATCCTGTTGCAAAGAAGCCAATACAGTTCTATATTCTTCTTCACTCAATTGATTTTTTAAAGCCGACTCTGTATGTGACAACATGGTTGCTAAAGGCGTCCGCAATTCATGTGAAGCATGATGAACGAAACTTCGTTGAAACTCGAATGTTTTTTCCAGCCTGGCAAGCATTGTATTGAATTTGCTGGCGATCAAATTTATTTCAGCGATTTGAGCATTTTCAGGAATTCTTTTCTTCAAATCACTCCCTGTAATATCACCCATTTGCTTACCCAGTTCAAGAAGTGGTGCAGTAAACGATTTGCTTAACCAATAAGAAAGTAGAGCCGTTACCAATAATGCTATTGTAAAACCTAAAGCCAAAATCCAAATTAACCTAGATAACTGTTGCTGTCCCACCAAATCAATACCTGAAACCAAAACATTCACTTTATCAGATGGGAAATATATATTGGCATAAAATCTATCCCCAACCATCCGTTCAAGTTCCCTGTTAGATTGGAGATCGTTGATCATTTTTTGATAGGAGGCTAACTGTATCGTGGTCGGATAAGTAAATATGACTTTCTGTACTGAGTCTAATATCACGATTTCTTCTCCGGCAAGAATATTCTTCTGGATCTCATTAAAAAAGACCAGTTCTACCCGCGATTGATACTGAATTTGTTTTTGATAAAAACCATAGAACTCCTCTCCTTCGTAATGTAACCGCTTCGTGAATTCTTCTTGACGGAAGTTGGCATACAAAAAATAAATAATGGTAAAGCAACTCAGCAAGATGAATGCCACTACAGCTGTAAAACGAAGGGCAAAACGGAGTTTGAAACTTATCCTGGTATCTATTTGATGTAATATCCAAATCCGGGTTTGGTATGGATCAGTTTTTGTTCAAAGGGCTTATCAATTTTATTCCGAAGAAAACTGATATACACTTCAATAGTATTGGTACCTGTATCAAATGTAAGGTCCCATACTTTTTCTAGAATTTCTTGCTTGGAAATCACCCTCTCGCGGTTTCGCGCTAATAAAGTGAGTAATGTAAACTCTTTGGCAGTAAGGTTAATATTCATACCTGCCCGTACTACAGACTTATTTTTCATATCGATCGTAAGGTCATCGACAATGATTTTTTCATCCTCATGTCCTTTATCCGTTCTTTTGAGCAGGGCTTTTACCCGAACGAATAATTCTTCGAAATGGAAAGGTTTTACGAGATAATCATCCGCTCCCAGATCAAATGCTTCTACTTTGTCCTGAATCTGACCGATTGCAGTCAACATGATAATGGGAATCGTTTTATTAGCCGCCCTAAATTCTTTGCAGAGTTCGAGTCCGCTTTTGTAAGGAAGATTTACATCGAGTAAAACAATTGAATATAATTTGTTTTGAAATGCCTCTTCTGCTTCTTTTCCGTCTATGGCCAGATCTACCAAGTATCCCTGACGCCTGAGCTCATCCCTGATAATTGGACCAAGTTTGGCTTCATCTTCAACTAGTAGAATACTATGCGGGTTTTCCATTACTTTGAATAAATTTTCAAATTGAAAATAATGAAAAAATTACTGCTTCTCCTACAACTATTTATGTTTCAACAATTATTTGCACAGAAATGGCAAACAGTTTTTGAACAATCAGCAGGTAAACAGACCGTTACCTATGAGGAATGTATCCGCTACTATACAGCATTGGATGCTACTTTTTCTACCATTCATATCCAACAATTTGGGCTTACAGATGCCGGATATCCCTTACACTTAGTGCTTTTCAGCAATGACGGAACCCATGACCCTGCCATCTGGCATAAAAGAAATAAACTGGTGATCATGATCAACAATGGCATTCATCCCGGAGAGCCGGATGGTATTGATGCCAGCATGATGTTTTTAAGAGACCTGGCCACGGGTAAAATCAAAGCTCCTGATAATGTCGTATTAGGAATCATTCCTGTGTATAATATTGGTGGAAGTTTAAACAGAAATTCTTTTTCCAGGGTCAATCAAAATGGACCAGAAAGCTATGGCTTTCGAGGTAATGCACAGAACCTTGATCTGAATCGTGATTTTATTAAAAACGATAGTCGCAATGCCAAAGCGTTTGCAAAAATTTTTCATTACCTGAATCCAGACATACTGGTAGACAACCATGTGAGTGATGGTGCCGATTACCAGCATACCATGACATTACTGACTTCTCAACACAATAAGTTAGGTTCAATTATGGGTGCATACCTACATGATGTTTTTGAGCCTTCCTTATACAAAGGAATGGAGCAAAAAAACTGGAACCTGATTCCTTATGTAAGTTTTGAAGGAGGAAATCCGGAAAGAAATTGGACTGCTTTTTATGATGCACCTAGGTATAGCAGTGGTTATGCTGCTTTGTTTCAGACGATGGCATTTATGCCCGAGACACATATGCTGAAACCCTATGACCAGCGCGTGAAAAGTACTTATGATCTGATGCAAACATTTCTGGAAGAAGGATCCAAACAAGCTGAAGCTATCAAAACAACCAGAAAAAAAGCCATTGATGCTGTAAAGCAACAACAGGAATTTCCCCAAACCTATCGTGTAGATACGACTCGATTTGATCAAATCAAATTCATGGGATATGCTTCTGCTCAAAAAATCAGTGAAGTAACCGGAATGAACAGGATGTATTATGATCGATCAAAACCTTATACCAAGGAAATCAGGTACTATAATTATTTTACTGGCGAACAGTTGGTGACTAAACCTAAAGCCTATATCATTCCTCAAGGATGGCATGAAGTAATCGACAGATTAGCTATCAACAATGTAACCATGCAAAGACTGAAGAAAGATACCCTGATTGAAGTAGAAGTATCCAGAATTACAGATTACAGAACAGCTAGCCGACCTTTTGAAAAACATTATCGGCAGTCAGGCATTCGTGTATCGCAACAAAAAGAAAAGATTCGTTTTCTAAAAGGAGATTATATCATTTATACCGGACAAGCTGCTGACCGATTCCTGATTGAAACCCTGGAAATTGGAACCGATGACAGCTATTTCTCCTGGAACTTTTTTGATGCCATCCTCCAGCAAAAAGAGGGCTATAGCAATTACAGATGGGAAGATGTTGCCGCCACGTATTTACAAGCACATCCTGAACTTAGAGCCGAACTCGATGCCAAAAAGAAAGCGGATGAAAAGTTCGCTGCATCCGCCAATGCGCAACTGGATTTTGTCTACAAGAAATCACCTTACTATGAGCCTGCACATATGAGGTATCCGGTGTTTAGGTTGGAGTAGGTTATAGCCTATGGTTCATAGCGTATGGTAGAAAATATTGAGTAATTCATATCATTCATGCTATATGCTATGACCTATAAGCTATCTGCCACTACTGCTCGTATCCCCTCAACTTCTTCGCAATAAACACTGAAAAGAGTACAATCACTATGCTGAGATAGCCTACCCAGGAGTAATGAACAATGGTATGATCTGGTTTGCTGATGACGATTATTCCTGCAATGAGTGAGGCGATTCCTGAGAACAGTTGTTGGATAGATCCATTAAAACTCATAAAACTACCTCTTTGCTCGGCCGGCACCACATTGCTGATAATAGCTTGTGCAGGGATACCCCTACCTGTACTTAATACAAACCAGATCCCGGTAACGATCAGCACGTAGTAGTACTTGATGGCAGGCATATTGGTGATCAGGAATATCGGTATGAGAGAAATCAATGCAAAGAACATGAAAGTGTTATGTTTTCCATATTTATCAGCCATCTTACCTATCAATGGAGAAGTAATGAAAGTAGCAATACCTCCCACCATGTAGATCATATTACGTTGGGTATCTGTAAATCCTACATTGAATTCCATATATGGATTTAAAAAAGGGATGATCAGAAAATGTCCCAGCATCAATGCAGCAGATAAGCCCAATGCTACCAATTGTGTTCTACTGGTCATCACATTTTTTAGCATAATGATGGGTTTTACTCTTTGTCCATGGATATGGGAAGACATAGAAGGTAGGTAACGCATCAATAGGGCTGTTATAATGATACCCAAACCTCCAATTAATAAGAAGGGTGAATGCCATCCTAACCATCCGGCCAAATACAAAGCAGAAGGAACTCCTACAATAGAAGCCAAAGAAAAAGCAGAGAATAAGATACCCATTGCTTGTCCTCTTTTCTCGTAAGGAAAACTATCAGCAACAATACTCAGTACCTGCGCACCGATCAATCCACCAAATAAACCGGCAGTGATCCTTGCAAGCAACAACAATAGATAAGATGGGGCAATGCCACAGCAGAGCGTACCGATCGTAAATCCGATATAACCAAATAATAATACTTTTTTTCTATCATAGCCATCTACATAAAAAGCAGCAGCAAAGCCTGATACAGCCGCACTAATGCTATAAGAAGCTACGATTACGCTGAATTGTCCGGGTGTGATGTTAAAATAAGGCATCAAGAAGTTGCCTAAGGGCATCATCACCATGAAATCGAGGATATGTGTAAAGTTGACACTTGCTAATAAGACCAATAAAATCCTTTCTTTCCAATTCATAATCAGCTTTTAAAAAATTCCGGGGATAAGATTAATAACCTTACATAAAAAAGGTAACCCGATTGAGTTACCTTTTTTAATTTATTGTTGTAGCTTTTTCACTTCTCCGCTACCACTTACTTTTTGGGATATTACTGCTTCTCCTTTATAATAAACAGATCCAATACCACTAATGGAGACATCCAATTTATTATCGGCAAAGATTTTAACATCACCACTACCTGATATCTTCACAGAAGCATTTTCAGCCTTTAGCTCTGAGGCATTGCAGTCTCCAATACCACTGATTTGAATTTTCGCATCTCGTGTTTCACCTGAAAGTACAAGAGAGCCACTGCCACTGATCTTTGCATCCAGTTCAGGGGTATTGGTTTCTAAACGCAGATCGCCTACTCCGGAAACACTTAGTTTCAAACGATCGGAGCCGGTAAACTTATTCATCCCGATGATACTTCCGGAACCTGATAACTTTAACTGCTCAAGTTTAGGAGTAGTGATATATACTTTCAGCTTTTCACTGGTAATAAAGTTGATATTCCTTCTCATTTTCACTACCAGTTCATCCCCCTCCATTTCTGTAATAATATATTCCTGAAGATTTTCATCTGCTTCTACTTTTACGGTTGTTCCCTCTCCTTGGGTGAGTTCAACATCCATAAAACCTTTCAAATGAATTCTCTCAGCGGTAAGTCCTGATCTTTCCTCAACAGTTACGTTTCCATTCCCTTTCACTCGTTTTGACCCGATAAATACACAGGAACCGAGCAGGGAAACAAAGGCCACTGTGATGAAAAAAATTCTCATGTTGTTGGTTTAAGACCTCGAAATTATCAAAAAGGGCCCTGAATCCATCACCATTCCTGTGGATTTTATGACCATTTATACGCTCTCAAGACCACCAAATTTCATTTACCTTCGCGCCATGACAGAAAAAATCCTCATTCTTGACTTCGGTAGTCAGTACACCCAACTGATCGCCAGGGCTGTTCGTGAAGCCAATGTATATTGTGAGATCATTCCTTTTCATAAACCCTTTCAATATGAAAAAGGCTTAAAAGGAATTATTCTCAGTGGTTCTCCTTTCAGCGTCAATGAAGAGAATGCCCCCAATGTTGATATCGCTACTATGATCAGCCAATTACCCGTATTGGGAGTTTGTTATGGTGCACAACTGACCGCTAAAAATTTTGGAGGACGTGTAGATAAATCAAATAAAAGAGAATATGGTCGCGCAAAAATGGAAGTGCTGCAAGAAGACCAGCTCTTAATGGGTGTAGCCAATGGATCGCAAGTATGGATGAGTCATAGTGATTCGATTGTTGCGCTGCCTGATGGCTTTGAGATCACTGCCGTAACAGAAAGTATTCCTGTGGCTGCATTTAAAAAAAATGGTACTGATACTAATCCTTTATACGGCATTCAATTTCACCCAGAAGTATACCATTCAACAGAAGGCAAAAAAATCATCCGCAACTTTTTAGTCAACATCTGTGGTTGCACACAGGACTGGACGCCGGCTTCATTTGTTCATGAAACAGTGGAACAACTCAAAGAACAGATTGGCGACCATCATGTGATCATGGCATTAAGTGGTGGTGTAGATAGTACGGTAGCTGCTACTTTAATCAGTAAAGCCATTGGTAATCGATTACATGGAATATTTGTAGACAATGGTGTATTGAGAAAAGATGAATTCAAACAAGTTTTAGATACTTATAAAACAATTGGACTGAATGTTACCGGTATAGATGCCAGTCAGCGCTTTTATGATGAGTTCAAAGACAAAACCGATCCTGAAGCAAAAAGAAAAGTGATTGGTCGGTTGTTCATTGATGTATTTCAGGAAGAAGCTAAAAAAGTAGCAGGTGTAAAATTTTTGGGACAAGGCACCATTTATCCGGATGTGATTGAAAGTGTAAGTGTACATGGTCCATCACAAACCATTAAATCACATCACAATGTAGGAGGCTTACCAGATACCATGCATTTAGATCTGGTGGAACCTCTGCGTTATCTTTTTAAAGATGAAGTGAGAAAAGTGGGATTGGAATTGGGCATCCCTGCGGATATGATCAATCGTCATCCGTTCCCTGGACCGGGTTTGGCCATCAGAATATTGGGAGAAGTAACAGCAGAAAAAGTAGCCTTATTGCAGGCCGCAGATGATATATATATCAAAGCGTTGAAATCTCATGGTCTTTATTCGCAGGTTTGGCAGGCCGGAGCCATTCTATTGCCTGTTAAAAGTGTAGGAGTAATGGGTGATGAACGTACTTATGAATTTACAGTTGCCCTAAGAGCTGTTACCTCAGTTGATGGCATGACAGCCGACTGGGCTCATTTACCTTATGAGTTCCTGGCACATGTTTCTAATGAGATCATCAATAACGTTCGAGGTATTAACAGAGTGGTATATGACATCAGCAGCAAACCACCTGCAACCATCGAGTGGGAATAGGCATTATTTTTGAGTAGTTAAGATCACATATGCGTATACTTAGAAAGTTCATACTTGTACTCATCATTTTGATCAGTCACTATTCTGCTTCTGCTCAGGAACAATCAAAAGTTTGGAAAGTAGCAGTATTTGCACCCGTTTACCTAGACTCTGCTTATACCCAAGATGGCAACTATCGTCTGGGTAATCAGATATTACCTCGCTACATGATGCCGGGTTTGGATTTTTATAATGGTGTGATGTTGGCCATCGATTCACTCAATGCGGAGAAGCAACCCATTGAAGTTGTTTTTTACGATTCAAAGAGTATGAAAGGCAGTACCCACAACGCCATTCTTGATTCTACGCTTGCAGATGTTTCATTGATCATCGCCTCTTTCAATAATAGAAATGAGATCAAGCCTTTGGCTGATTTTGCATTAGAACATGAAATACCATTGATCTCAGCTACTTATCCCAATGATGCAGGACTTACCGAAAACCCCTATTTCATTCTGATCAACCCAACACTAAGAACACATCTGGAAGGCATGTATACTTATTTGCAAAGAGTATACCCCACCAGTACTATGACGATGTTTAGAAGAAAGGGTGCAGTAGAAGATATGATTCAGAACAGTTTTGCTGAGATTGCCAAAAGTTCAACATCAGTTCCTTTAAAAATTAAAACGGTAGAGCTGACAGACAGCTTTACCACAAGTCAGGTGATTAGCTATTTAGATAGTAGCCGTCAAAATATCGTGATCTGTGGTACCCTGAATGAAACTTTCGGAATCAATCTTGTAAAATCATTGAGTGAATCCAAAAAATATAGGAGTATCGCCATAGGTATGCCTACATGGGATGCTTTGAGAGGCGTTGATAGAAATGTAGAAATTGTATATACCACACCGTATCATTTTGTTAGAACAGATAAGATAGGACTGGATATTACCAACAGCTATCGAAACAAATTTTCAGGTAGACCCAGCGATATGGTATTCAAAGGGTTTGAAGCCATGTATCGTTTTACCAAACTGCTGATTAAACATGAGGGTTCTCTAATAAAAAATATGTCTGATAAAAGTTTAAAGCTCTTTAATGATTTTGATCTTCAACCTGTAAACCCCTACAGCAATAACCCCAACGCAGTGGATTATCTGGAGAACAAAAAACTGTACTTTATCCGAAAAATGGATGGTCAGATTCGTTCAGTCAACTAAATCCCAACAAAATATTAGTCTGCTTGTTAAAGTTGCATGCAAGATTTTAAAGGCAACAAATCTTCCTTACCCTCCAAGATCTGTGTTACCTGTCAACGACCTTTCTCCTGGCGTAAAAAATGGGAAAAAGTATGGGATGAGGTTAAGTATTGTTCGGACAAATGCCGTCGAAAGCCACAAGCTGCAAGCTACAGGCTACAAGGAAAGAGTTCAAAGCCTCAAGCTTCAAGCCGCAGGCTACAAGAAATTGGATATAAGAATAAAAATTAGTTCATAACTTTTTTGCAAAGTTTGAAGCTTGTAGCTTGAGGCTTGTGGCTTGAAGCTTACATCTCATCATGGCACTTATTACATTTACTGATCAAGGACTTTATTGTGAAGCAGGACAATTTTATATTGATCCCTGGCGACCTGTTGATCATGCGGTGATCACACATGCTCACAGTGATCATGCAAGATGGGGATCGGGACACTATCTATGTCATCATGATACTTTACCCATTCTTCGTTTGAGATTGGGTACTATACAAGCACAATCTGTTGCCTGGGGCGAACCGGTGTATAAAAACGGAGTAAAAATATCGCTACACCCTGCCGGACATATTATTGGTTCTTCGCAAATAAGAGTTGAATACAAAGGAGAAGTGTATGTTGTAAGTGGCGATTATAAAACAGAACCGGACGGCATCAGCGGAAGTTTTGAGCCGGTTCGTTGTCACACATTTTTGACTGAATCCACTTTCGCCCTTCCAATTTATCAGTGGGAGCCACAGGAAACCATGTTTAGTAAGATCGGTCAATGGATCACAAAGAATCAGCAAGAGGGAAAGACCAGTGTACTGATTGCTTATAGTTTAGGGAAAGCACAAAGAATACTGCAAGCTATTACACCTGTCACTCAAAATATTTTTGTACATGGTGCTATCTGGAATACGCATAAAACATTGCAGGATCATGGTATTCTTTTACCGGATGTTCAGAGAGTAACACCGGACATTCCAAAAGAGAAATTTCGTTCATCGGTTGTCATTGCACCTCCAGGTGCTACTGAAAGCAGTTGGATGAAAAGATTTCAGCCCTATGCTACAGCAGTTTGCAGTGGATGGATGCAGGTTCGTGGCAACTTCAGAAGAAACAATACTGATGCAGGTTTTGCACTAAGTGATCATGCGGATTGGAAAGGACTACTCAGCGCCATTGAAGCAACCGGCGCTACCAAGGTTTTTGTTACCCATGGATTCCAATCTGTATTAAGCAGGTACTTGAATGAAAAAGGTATTGAAGCTGCTGAAGTAAAAACAGCCTATGGTGAGGAAGAAACACTATCTGTAACGGAAAATCCTAATGAACTATGAAAGCCTTTGCCGTATTGGTTCAGTTATTAGGTAATGCTACCGGTACGCTTGAAAAACTACATGCGTTATCGCATTATTTTTCAACCGCAGATCCAAAAGACAGGGTTTGGGTGATCGCCATTTTTAGTGGTAGAAGACCTAAAAGAGCAATTTCTACCACACAGTTAAAACAATGGTGTATTGAATCAACAGATTTACAAGAATGGCTTTTCGAAGAATGCTATCATACAGTAGGCGATCTAGCAGAAACAATCGGACTGCTACTCCAGCCTACATCATCTACAACAGAAAATTTACCACTGTACTACTATATTGAAAGATTGATTCAACTACAAAATGAGGATGAAGAAGAAAGAAAGAAATTCATTACAGATGTATGGAAAGAATTGGAAAAAGATGAACTTTTTGTATTCAATAAGTTGATCACTGGTGGATTCAGAATTGGTGTCTCACAAAAAATGATGGTGAATGCTTTAGCAAAAGCTACAGAACTGGATGCTTCTTTAGTAGCACATAAAATCAGTGGCAGTTGGGATCCTCAAACAATTTCTTTTGATCAATTATTATTGGAAGACAGTGGCAATAATGATGACTCAAAACCTTATCCCTTCTATTTAGCACATGCATTGGATGGTGAACCTCATAACCTAGGTGACCCCTCTGAATGGCAGGCAGAATGGAAATGGGATGGTATCAGAGGATAGATCATTAAAAGAAATGGAACACATTATGTTTGGAGTCGCGGTGAAGAACTCATGACCGATAAATTTCCCGAATACATCTCTTTCATTGATTCTATACCGGATGGAACAGTCTTAGATGGTGAGATCATGCCAGCCAAAGACGGACAACCACTTCCCTTTAGTGTTTTGCAAACCAGGATCGGTAGAAAGACCATCACAAAAAAGCAGTTGCTAGAAGCTCCTATTGCTTTTTTTGCATATGACCTCTTAGAGTGGGAAGGAAAAGATATCAGACATGTAACTACTACTGAGAGAAGAGCATTATTAGAAGGTTTCATCACTTCGATTCAATATCAACCTAATATTTATTTATCACCATCCATTCGTTTCAATAACTGGGATGAGCTCACTAGCATTCGAGAAAATGCACGGGAATACCATGCGGAAGGATTGATGCTCAAAAGAAAAAAAGGACCTTATCAAGTAGGAAGAAAAACCGGAGATTGGTGGAAATGGAAAATAGATCCATTAACCATTGATGCGGTGATGATCTATGCACAAAAAGGACATGGTCGCAGAAGCAATCTCTATACCGATTATACTTTTGCGGTAAAAGATGGAGATAAACTGGTGAGTTTTACCAAAGCCTATTCAGGACTCACCGATAAAGAATTTGCACAAGTAGATGCTTTTGTAAAAAACAATTCAATAGAAAAATTTGGACCGGTAAGAACCGTAAAACCGGAACTGGTTTTTGAAATTGCTTTTGAAGGAATTGCGGCTTCTAGTAGACATAAAAGCGGCGTGGCTTTACGTTTTCCCAGAATTAACAAATGGAGAACAGATAAAAAGCCTGATGAAATCAATACATTAGATGATCTAAAGCAGCTGTTGGCTGTATATGGAAAATGAGCATTACAGAAACACATGGTTATAAAGTAGTAACAGATTGGCTATCCTCAAAAGGGTATAGTCCGTTTGCATTCCAGGCTGAAACATGGGAACATATTTTCCAACATCATTCGGGTTTGGTGAATGCACCCACCGGTTGCGGTAAAACCTTCTCTGTATTTCTTGGTGCAGTTATACAATTCATCAACCAACATCCTGAAACATTCAGATCATCAAAGAAAAATGGACTTCAATTATTATGGGTTACTCCTTTACGTGCGCTGGCCAAAGATATTGGAAGGGCCATGGAAGAAGCGATCCATGAAATAGGGATATCCTGGCAAGTAGGCATCAGAAATGGAGATACTGATACTTCAGAAAGGCAGAAACAAAAAAGAAATATGCCTGAAGTATTGATCATTACTCCGGAAAGTTTACATCTTTTACTCGCACAAAAAGGATATCCTGATACATTCAAATCGCTTTCGCTTATTGTTATTGATGAATGGCATGAGTTAATGGGAGGAAAAAGAGGCATATTGGTTGAACTGGCACTATCACGTTTGGTAGCACTATCAAAACAACAAGGCACCCAACTTTCCATTTGGGGTATTAGTGCTACTATTGGCAATTTAGAACAGGCGCTGGAAGTATTATTGTATGCTTCAAAAAAGAAAGGGTATATCATTAAAGCCAATATTCATAAACCCATTGAAGTTCTTTCAGTGATTCCTGATGAGATTGAAAAATATCCATGGGCAGGGCATCTAGGTATCAAATTAGCGGAAAAGATTGTTCCCATCATTGAACAAAGCAATACCACACTGATTTTTATCAATACCAGAGGGATGAGCGAAACCTGGTATCAAACCTTATTAAATATTGCTCCACAATTAGCAGGAGCTATTGCCTTGCATCATGGAAGTATTGAGCAAGAATTGAGACTATGGGTAGAAGATGCTTTACATACCCAAAAATTAAAGGCAGTTGTTTGTACAGCGAGCTTAGATTTAGGAGTTGATTTTCGTCCTGTTGACACGGTCATCCAGGTGGGATCACCAAAAGGTGTGGCGAGGTTTTTACAAAGAGCCGGAAGAAGTGGACATCGCCCTGGTGAAGTCAGTAAAATTTATTTCTTACCTACACATTCACTCGAACTTGTTGAAGCTGCTGCTTTAAAAAAAGCAATCGGTGAAACAGCCATCGAAACAAGAGAGCCATTGTTACTTTGTTTTGATGTATTACTGCAATATCTCTGCACACTAGCCATCAGCGAAGGTTTCAAAGCCATTGAAATGTTTGAGGAAATTAAAACAACACATTGTTTTAGTGAAATGAATGAGCAAGAATGGCAGGAAGTACTTTTACATATCACACAAGGAGGAACTGCTTTACAACAATATGATGAGTATCGAAAGGTAGAGATAGAGAATGGTATGTACAAAATTAAAAGTCGAAGAATTGCAATGCGTCATCGTATGCATATTGGCACCATTGTTAGTGATGCAATGTTAAAAGTAAAACTGATGAATGGAAAATTCATTGGTGTCATTGAAGAATGGTTCATTAGTAGACTAGAGCTCGGCACAGTATTCACATTGGCAGGAAGGAATCTGGAATTGATTGGCATTAAAGAAATGACCGTTACAGTAAAACCTTCCTCCTCTAAAAAGTCAATTGTACCCAGTTGGATGGGTGGAAGAATGCCATTGACTGCAAATCTGGGCTTGATGTTGAGAAAAACACTAGATGTAGCCTTAACCAAAAAAGCCAAAGAGCCGGAATTAAAAGCACTCACACCCTTGTTTGAATTACAAGAAACATTATCCCATATACCCAAAGAAAATGAGTTACTGATAGAGCATATTGAAACAAAAGATGGATTTCACTTATTCGTGTACCCATTTGAAGGACGTTTGGTACATGAGGCTATGGCGGCTTTATTAGCTTGGCGTATCAGCAGAAAAATACCGATCACCTTCTCCTTTGTTATGAATGACTATGGCTTTGAACTTTTAAGCGATCAGCCTATTCCGGTGGATGATAGTAATGTGTATGAACTATTCAGTATTGAAAATTTGATGAATGATATTACACAGAGTGTCAACTCAGTAGAAATGGCGAAAAGAAAATTTAGGGATATTGCTGTTATCGGGGGATTGATCTTTCAAGGATACCCAGGTGAACAAAAAAAAGCAAGACACTTGCAATCTTCTGCATCGCTTTTGTTCAAAGTATTTTCAGATTACGAGCCTGATAATTTATTGCTTCGTCAGGCTTATCAAGAAGTATTTGATCAACAAATGGAAGAAGTGCGACTTAGAAATGCTTTATCGAGGATATTGAAAAGCAAGATCGTCATTCAATTCCCACAACAATTAACGCCATTCTGTTTTCCCATCAAAGTAGACAGTATGCGTGAGAACATGTCGTCTGAACAACTGGAAGACCGTGTTAGAAAAATGCAACAACAATTACAATAGGTTTGTTGCCTTGATCAATATCTTTGCCCGCTATGACAGCCCCCATACTTCATCAACTTTTGGATCAACATTTCTGGTTATCACCGGAAAGGGTTTTATTTTGGGAGCAAGAAAAAATATTGATCGTTTCAGATCTTCACTTTGGGAAAACGGGTCATTTTAGAAAAAGTGGTATTGCTGTTCCTCAATCTGTATATAAAGAAGATCTTCAAAGACTGTTTGCTCAAATCAGTTTCTTCAAAGCCGAACAATTATTGATTGTTGGAGATCTTTTCCATAGTATCGTTAATAAGGAAATGGATTTTTTTCTAAAATGGAGAAAAGATATTTCACAGCTACCTTTTCTCTTGATCAAAGGAAACCATGATATTTTATCGAGCAACTGGTATCAGGAGGCATCTATAGAAGTAAAAAATGAATACAAAATACATCAGTTCATTTTTATCCATGATCCAAACGAATCTGTGACAACTACAGAAGATGGATCATTTATTTTCTCCGGTCATCTACATCCGGGTATTATTGTACGGGGCTTGGGCAAACAAAGTCTTCGTTTTCCTTGTTTTTATTTCACAGAAAAGCAAGCTATCCTGCCTGCTTTCAGTCATTTTTCAGGTTTAGCCTTGATTGAACCCAAGAAAAAGGATCAGGTATATGCTATTGTGAACCAGTCTATTTTACAAATACAATGATCCGGATTGCTTTTGACCCTATTTATGCGCATCCCCTACCGGAAGGTCATCGCTTTCCGATGTTGAAATATGAATTGATACCCGGACAACTGTTACACGAAGGATCTGTTTCAAGAGATCATTTCTTTTCTCCCGCTATGTGTGATGAAGGGATTGTATTGCTCACTCATGAGAAAACATACCTGGATAAACTCCTACTACAAACATTAAGTGCATCCGAACAAAGACGTATTGGATTTCCCCAATCACCAGAACTTACCAAACGAGAACTTATCATTACACAAGGAACCATTGATTGTTGTGGCTTTGCTTTTGAAAACGGTGTGGCTTTAAATGTTGCCGGAGGCACACATCATGCATTTGCTGATAGAGGCGAGGGATTTTGTTTATTGAATGATATGGCTGTTGCTGCCAATTATTTACTACATCAAAAAAAAGTCAGTAAAATTCTGATCATTGATTTGGATGTACACCAAGGAAATGGCACTGCTAAATTATTTGAAAACAATCCATCCGTTTTTACATTTAGTATGCATGGCGCACACAACTATCCATTTCATAAAGAACAATCTGATCTTGACATCCCGTTAAAAGATGGTACTACCGGACAAGAATATTTACGAATATTACATGAGACACTGCCCGCTTTAATCAGGGAAGTAAAGCCTGATTTTGCATTTTATTTATCAGGTGTAGATATTTTGGAAACAGATAAGTTCGGAAAACTTAAAGTAACACTTGAAGCGTGTAAACAAAGAGACGCTTTTGTTTTTCAAACATTACAAAAGAAAAATATTCCTGTTGTAGTAGCCATGGGTGGTGGATATTCCCCCGATGTACGTATGATCGTAGAAGCACACTGCAATACATTCAGGCTTGCCGCCGATCTCTATTAAATATCTTTTCGTTTTTTCTGTAGGGTGAGATAGTCAATAAAATAGATCAGTCTGAATGTGATCTCATTCCCTAATGGCTGTTGAAATACTTGTCGCAGATTATCTACATAACTCTTATGTGAAGCCCCGGATATTGGAAAATCTGTTCCCAACCAATTCTTCCATCCAATAATAAAACGACTACCATAATTAAAATCCCAGGTATAGAACATATCCAGATTAAAAGCATTGAAATTTTGATCTCTACCGGGAGTAAAAGGTCTTGGAGTGAGCCATCCATCGGGTGTAACATCAAAAAAGCTGACGTATTGAACCTGACTCCAATAATGGCGTGTACGTAAGGTAAGATTCATTCTAGGAGTAAAGTTGTAAACACCATTGATGAGCGTAGTAAAGTTGGTAATCTTTCTTCTACCTGCGATAGGTTCTCCATTGGTATCTCTGTAGGCATAACCAAACTGTCCGTTATCACGATCACGCCTTGTCTCAATATCCAAACTAAAATGTTCATTAAAACGATATCGTTGGCCAATACTTGTAACAATAAAAGGGTCATTGGGTATGGGCGATTCTGCAAAGCCAAGATTGAACCTGAAAAAATATTTTTTTCGACTATCGCTGCTTCCACTCACCCCGGTATACCAATAAGGTGTTTTACGGATCATTCTTCCCGGGGTACGTAAATCAAAATAATCGCGTTGCCAATCGGGCTGCCAGTTGAAGTTGATACTCAGGTCCCAGAAATTTTTGAAAAACCAGAATGCTCTTGTCTGAATGATAAAATTGGAATAGGCATTAGGCTTATACAAATAACTAGGTATCAGGGTGAGACTATAGTTATAGCTCAGGAATTTTTTTGTAGGTGTAAATTGATTATAACTCACACGTGCGGTAGTCGTAATTTCATTAGGTGCTTGCAAAAATCCCAGATCATTGGGATCATATCGATCTGATTCAATGACATTCTGAAACAGATACTGAATTTTACCACTTACTTTTCCATACGACAATACATTCGTGAATCCATTATAATTTTCTTTGCCTGTAATATGACTGAACCTGCCACTCCATTTAAAGTTCGTACGATTATTTTTATCAAATAAATTCACATCCATAGAACTCACATTCGAATTTCTGCTGCCCCCACTTCTCCATACATTGGCATTGGTAAAAGTTACAGAAGATCGGTTCGCTAATGCCTGGTCCAGTACAAAAATGTTATAGTTCGCCAATGGTTCTGTTTCTATTCTTGTTTGTTGACCGGTGGTTTTATCTTCTATTACAGCATGCATAGGTGCTCCTATCGCATTGAATATTCCGATACCCAATTTCTTTTTATTTCTTCCGGAAAATTTGGATGCATTGTACAATTGTGTAATTCCGGGATTAGAAATAATGTTCAGGTTCGGATTATTATTCACCATATTCCTCACCGCATTGTATCCCGCAGGTGTATTCCCTACTCTTCTGGAGTAAAATAATCCCGCCTTATTAAATAACTCTATGCCTTCTGTAAAAAAGGGTCTATTCTCTTGAAACTGAACTTCAAATGCAGAAAGGTTGAGTACCACATTATCAGAGATCACTTGTCCGAAATCAGGGATGAGTGTGGCATCCAAGGTAAAGCTCTCATTGATACCGTATTTGAGATCCATTCCTCCGTTTCTTAAAAATTCTGTTTTGGTTTCACCATTGGCATATGGAACAATCCGCGTACCGGCAGTGACATAAGGAAGAAACGATAAGCGCAAGGGAGGAACAATATTCTTTATATCCTGTAGATTTCCAAACTGATTCACAAATCCATTTTGGTTGGGGTCAATTTTATTCCAAAACGAGCTTTCATTATTTCGCCTGCTGTATCGTTGAAAATTCACGCCCCAATCCTGAATCTCTTTCTGCGAAAACCGAAGTGCAGAATAGGGTATTTTCATTTCTACCGTCCAACCGTCTTTTTGCATCTGTACTTTACTTTCCCAAACAGCATCCCAACTATAGTCTGAAGGAGGACCAAACTGAGAATTCAAATTCGGTAATAAACGACCATCTGATTGTACATTTCGTGATGTAACAAGAAATTGGAATCCGTTCTGATCATCATTGTAGGTATCAAAGAAAACACTGAAATAATCAACATCATTGCGTTGTTCGCCATCACGTGAAGTCAATTGTTTACGAATCAGAGATGGATCATCATATAAATAAGCCCCTACATAAACAGCCTGATCGCTGTACAATACTTTCACTACTGAACGCTGACTGGCAGGGTCACCAAACTTGGGGCTATTCAAAATAAAATCTTCTGCTGCAGCTGCTTCTTTCCAGATGGGTTCATCCAACTGACCATCTATTTTAACAGGCACATCAATTTTTAATGCTTTAAGCCCTCGCTCCTGAGCAAACAAACAACTAGTCAACGAGCAAGCAATCGATAACAACAATGTCTTCATGTAAATAAAAAGTGCCGCAAAAATAGCGGAATCAGGTTGCGACGGCATTAAAATTGTACAGACGGAACAAGAAAAAGCCTGTGATGTAGGATCACAGGCTTTGAAGGCTATCTTAATTCAATTTCTTTTTCAAAGTACTTACTTGTTCCTGCAAGTTATTGACCATACCTGCCAGTTGGTTGACATCCCATCTTGGACCGGCATTGGCTTTTTGAAGAATATAGACAGCTTTCCATACTTCCAATACATCTTCTGAATTTACGTTGTAGGGCTCATACTGTGGATTATCGCTGATCAACGTAATCTTATTTCTTACCCTGTTATTTTTCATGATGCGTTTGTAAACAACACCTTCATTTCTTGAAAGCACAACATAGGTGTTACTATTCTTCACATCTTCCAAATCTTCCACTTTTTCTCCAACAATCACACTTCCACTCGGCGTAGGTAACATGCTATCTCCTACAATTTCAAAAGCACGGTATTGTCCGGGAGCCAGCATGGGCAAAGTGAAGGTATTCAGCTCATCCACAAATTCGGGATCTGCATAGCCTGCCAAATAACCCGCAGCCGCTTTAACCGGCACGAAACGAACTTCTGCCACTTCAGCTACCATTTTCATCTGACGTCTCTTCTCGAGATAAGAACCACCGCCTTTGGTAGCAGTAAGATCTTTGAGTAAGAAATCTTCTAGACTCAGCTTAAAAATTTGACAGATCTCTTTCACCACTTCCAGCCTTGGCTCAGCACGTTCTTCTTCATACGCACCTACCAGTGATCTTTTGATCTTCAGCTTGTTGGCGAATTCCTCCTGCGTCCAGCCACGTAGCTTGCGCAGGTGTCTTAAATTCTTTCCGGCGTTTGACATAGCTAATTGATTTAGCTGCAAAATACTAAATTTTTTAGTTCAACCAAAAAAATCTTTCATAGACTCAACCCTCCCCTTCCCCTCCCTGCCAGGGAGGGGTGACGAGCAAAGCGAAGTTGGGGAGGGACGGGAGGGTTCGTATCTTGCGGTTATGTCGAAATCAGTAAAAAAAGAAAACAAACCCGTCATTTTAGTGACCAATGATGACGGTATCAATGCACCGGGTATTCGTGCTTTAGTAGATGCCGTGAGAGGTTTAGGAAAAATTATTGTGGTAGCACCCGATAAGCCGCAAAGTGGGATGGGACATGCGATTACGATCGGACAATTGCTTCGTTTACAAAAGTCGAATGTATTTGAAGGTATTGAAGCCTATAGCTGCAGCGGTACACCGGTAGATTGTGTAAAGATTGCCGTTGACAAGGTGTTACACCGCAAACCGGATCTATGTATCAGTGGCATCAATCATGGTTCCAACCATTCTATCAATGTGATTTATTCGGGCACGATGTCTGCTGCGTTGGAAGCTTCCATTGAAAGTATTCCGAGTATTGGTTTTAGTTTAACAGACCTGAGTATTGATGCAGATTTCACAGCAGCAGGTAAATATGCACGTATCATTGTTGAGAAACTCTTGGGTGGAAGAACATTGGATAAACATTTATGCCTCAACGTCAATATTCCGGCAGTGAGTGAGAAATTGATCAAGGGTATTAAGATATGCAGACAGGCATATGCCAAATACCAGGAAGAGTTTGATGAGAGAAAAGATCCGCATGGAAAAAAATATTATTGGCTCACCGGAGAGTTTGTAAATTTTGATAAAGGAAAAGATACCGATGTGTGGGCGTTGAAGAATAATTATGTGAGTGTGGTTCCTGTTCAGTTTGATTTGACCAATTATCAACTGAAACAGCAACTAGAAACCAAATGGAAATTCTGATGCTGAAAAAAGATAATCTCAAACTAGGAATCGTATTAGGCTTTCTGGCACCTGTGTTGGGCTTCTTTGGCTATTACCTGATTAAATTCAGACTTTTTTCGTTTCAGGAATTTTTGCATGTACTACGTGTACAGCCTTCGTTGCTAACAGCCATTATAAGCTTAGCATTGATTGCCAATGCTGTTGTGTTTACAATTTATGTGAATCAGCAAAAAGATCAAACAGCAAGAGGTATTTTTATTGCGACGTGTATTTATGCATTGATTACTTTGACCATCAAGTGGTTATTGTGATTTGTTAGCCACAGATTCATCCGCCTCAGGCAGATGAATCTGTGGCTAACAAATCACATTATTCCATCTATTAATATCAGTGAAACAATCATTCTATTCACTCCTCTGATATCGTAAAAGTTACTTTTCTTTCTACAAAGGAAGCAACTGTCTTTTGTTGATAGATAGCAGGTCGCCAATTAGGGCCTTTTGTAAAAATTCTTGTCACTTCTTCAGCTGTACCAAAGCCAGGGTCCTCTTTTACTTTAAAGTCTTTGATGACACCATTTGGCTGAACAATAAAAGTAACCTTTACAACATACTTACCGGGAGGTGCTCCTTTCTCAATGGGGATATTTAAATTAATATTCTTTTGCAAATATTTCTGCCATCCTATTTCTCCCCCGGGAAAATCTGCTGGGTGTTCGACCTGTGTTGGTAATGTACTTGGTTGTATATTTTGGGGTATGGCTTTTGAAGGATAATAATTTGCTGCATCCTTTACAAGTTTATCAACTCCTTTTTCACCTGCAAATTTTCTGGCAAATTCATTCCTGTTTACAGGATCTTTTAAATCATACCCTTCAACAGTTGGAGGATCAGTATGTAAATACAATACTTTTACCACATTATGAATTGGTTTAGTATCAGAAATTGTAATCACGTAATCTGGTGATCTATTTTCTTGTATCTCAGCCCTTTTAGTCGTTATTTGCACGATACTTTTTATCTCTTCATCTGTTAACGCTTTTATTGAAACAGGATCCTTAATCACATTTATCTCTTGTATCATATCAGAATTCAATCTATTAAACTGATCATAGCTGATTCTTTTCCCATCTAGTAATAATAATAAACCTTCCTGTGATTTGTAACTATCTCGAACCTTGACATAAGAATTACCAGATAGTTTTTGAGATTGTGGGTTTGCAGCTTTACCAATTTCTACTTTATTGGCAACGAATTCAAAAGAAGAGCTTGTATTGTTGAGCATATCCAAATCAATATCTACTACTTCTATTTCTTTGTTTTTCTCTTTTACTGCTAAATATTGCTCAACACCCTGTAAAATGGATAAAGCCATTTTACTTTGATAAGACTCATCCTTTAATAATTTCAATTCTTCGCGATTACTTACAAAGCCTGTCTCAACAAGTACAGAAGGACATTTCATGGCTTGTAAAACATAGATACCATTGGGACGAGATTTGATTCCTAAAAAAGGATTGGCTACTGAACTAATGGTGTTTCCCAAATAATTGGCAAGCAAGTAGCTATTGTCGTAATCATTAGATTTCTCCTTTGTAGACAAATAAAGTTCAACACCCTTAGTTGGATTTTCTTTATTGGCTTTACCCTTGATCTGGATAGGCGGAGCCGAGTTAGTATGTACCGAAATGAATAAATCGGGTGAAAATTTTTGAGCCATCTCAGCAACTTCAACAACCGTATTGAAGACATCACTTTCTCGTGTAAGGACCACACGAATATTTGGATTTGAATTCAGCTCCTTGATTTTTTTTGCTAATGCCAGACTTAAATCCGATTCCTTTGTTCCATCATATCCTTTAGCTCCAACATCTTCTCCTCCATGACCAGGATTGATCACGATTGTGTATGTCCTATTTAAAACCAACGGCTTATAAGGGATAGCAGAGAAAACTTTGTTTGGATCACCAATCACATGCGATCTAAAATCACCTACTACATTTTCAACAACCGATGCCACCGAAATAGGTTTATCGATCCTGGATTGTTTACTTCTAAAAGCGAACAGAACAATAAGTACTGCGAGCAGAGGTAATGCTACCAGTCTACGCAGATAACTGAATCTTGGGTTCTTATGATTTGTCAACATTTGTAACCTCCTTTTGATGGGTGAAAAAAAGAATGGATGCGTTAGTGGAAACTGTTGCTGCGGATATACCGCCGTCAACAACATCTTTGCTAATGCCGCCGTATCACCATCACGTACCGATCGCTTATCTGCAATGAATTCGTGGATCATTTCCATCTCTTTTTTCAATAACCAAAAGAAAGGATTGAACCAGCCTGCAACCAGTATCAACTGTATCAGCATCTTATCTACCGAGTGACGTTGCTGTACATGTGTGAGTTCATGTTGCAGGATCTGCTTACCCGATGCGCTTCGGATATCGATCTCATCATTCCAGAAAATATATCGGAAGAAGGAAAAAGGCGTCCCCTTTGCCTGTGTGATGATCAGAAATATGTTTTCGAATTGTCTGCATGGATGCTGTTTCAGCAATTGATAGATACGATACAATCCATGTATCATCATCATCAATAAAAATCCACCTACAGATACATACAGTATAGATAATAAACTTTCCGTACTCCAGTGAAATCCCTTTGATTTCACAACAGATTCTAACTCTGTGTTATTATCTGCTACTACTGATAAAAAACGAATGACCCGCTCATGATCACTAAAACTACTGGTCCATTGAATTTTGATCAAAGGCACGATCCATGATAAGATGGCTACACTTAATAAATAAAAGCGATTGTACTGATGAAATTTTTTATTACGCAGCACCATCCAATAATAGCCCATCATAATAGCGCTACATAATAAGACCTGCAGAAAATAATAAGCAGTACTCAGCATACCTTATTTTTTTGCGTTTTTAATCTCTTGTAACAACATTTCCAGTTCACGAATACTGATATCCTTTTGCTTTACCATGAAGGATACCGCTTCACTAAAAGAACCTTGAAAATACCCTTCCACCAATGTGCGTATCGTACTGGATGAATACTCCTCTTTCGATACCAATGGATAGTAACGGTGCATGCGTCCAACCGGAGTGATGCCCACAAAACCTTTTTCCACCAATATTTTCAAAATGGTAGCCACCGTATTCGAATGCGGCTTGGGTTCGGGCTGTAGCTCCAAAATATCTTTCAGGAATGCCTCTTCCAGTTTCCAGATGCTCTGCATAATCTGCTCTTCTGCTTTTGTCAATGGTTTCATGGGGTAAGTTTTAATGACAAAACAAACCTAAAACTAATTTTTTAGTTTTACAACTATTTTTTTAGTTATTCTAAAAAAATTGTCAGAATGCCTCAGGGGAATGTATTTTGCGAGGGTTCGAATGAGTCGTGAATGGTGAATGGTGAGTAAAGCTGTTTTGCGACTCACCATTCACCATTCACAATTCACCATTCACACGATCACATGAAATACTACCTCATATCCGGTGAAGCCAGTGGCGATTTACATGGCAGTAACCTTATTAAGGAGTTACAAAAAGAAGACCCGAACGCAGACATTCGTTGTTGGGGGGGTGATTTAATGTCAGCAACTGGAGCTACCCTCGTAAAGCATTACAAAGATTTAGCGTTCATGGGTTTTGTAGAAGTCATCAAAAACCTACCCACCATTTTACGCAATATCAAATTTTGCAAAGAAGACATAGCCGCATACCAGCCCGATGTTTTGGTATTGATCGATTATCCTGGTTTTAACTTAAGAATTGCTGAGTGGGCACACAAACAAGGCTATAAAGTAGTGTATTATATCTCTCCACAAGTATGGGCATGGAAAGAAAACAGGGTGAAACAAATGAAACAATGCATTGACCTGATGCTTTGTATTCTCCCTTTTGAAAAAGATTACTATAAAACCAAATGGAATTGGGAGGTGGAATATGTTGGACATCCTTTGGTGGAAGTGGTGGAGAGGAAGAAAGAGTTGACAGGGGGGGAAGAAAAGTTGACAGTTGATAGTATACAGTTTACAGAGAAGAATACAGATACTTTAACAACACTGTCAACTCTCAACTCTCAACTCTCAACTAATATCATCGCCCTCCTACCCGGTAGCCGAAAGCAAGAAATTGCCAAAAAACTACCGATCATGCTGAGTGTAGCCTCGCATTTTCCTGAATACACATTCGTTGTGGCGAAAGCACCCGGACTGGAAGATGATTTTTACACTCCCTTCTTGAGTACAGCTACCAACGTAACCAGCGTTCGCAACCAAACCTATGATCTGCTGATGAAAGCGCATGCAGCACTCGTAACCAGTGGAACTGCTACGCTTGAAACAGCTTTGTTTGCTGTTCCGGAGGTAGTTTGTTATAAAGGAAATAGTATCAGTTATCAAATTGCAAAGAGACTGATCCATATCAAATACATCTCTCTGGTGAATCTCATCATGGATAAGCCCATCGTGAAAGAATTGATACAAGATGAACTTACCACCGAAAATCTGATTAGAGAATTAAAACTAATTACACATGATACTTATCATCGACAAAAAATGATCGATGATTATTCGGCATTAAGGGAGCTTTTATCTAAGGGTGGTAATGCTTCAACACAAGCTGCAAAACAAATCATCAAACTAATATCCTGATCAATCGATGAGTTTCACTAGAATGCTGTTTCGATCATATGACTTCAATCTATCCAATTCTTTATTGATCTTAGTTTGCCACTTTACCAATCGATTCCGATCGTTGATATGTAAAACATCCTGATCAAATTGCTCATCCATCCTATTTCTGGCAGTATTGATAGAATCGCCAAGCTGCTTCACTTCCTTTTCGAAATTATGTTTCCTAAAATCACGTGTATACAATAACCCGATTAATAGTCTTTTATGTAATTCTGCTATATCAAAATGTATTTGCTCATGTTGTAATAAATCCAAATTCGTATTGTTTTTTGTCCAGGAAGCTTTCTTGAGAAAGATATTAGAAAAATTAAACTTTGCAAGTCCTTTTATGAAGGTAACAGCATACCTTATTTCCGCGTGAGTAAGCGCTTCATAATGAGATTGTTTATCAGGAATCCCTTTAAAATCAGACCATTTTAATTCTGCACCAGTATTCCATACTACTGTATCCTGTTGTGCATGAACAACAGTATTTGAAAACAGGATCAGAAAAAAAAGAATAGATAGATGCATCTAAATCTGCTAAAAGTCGATAATCACCCTCTAAATAAAGGCAGAATTACCAACTTAAAAATGATCAACAACACAGCCAAGATGAACATGATCAGAGATATCCTGTTCATGCCATGCATGTATTTCATCCATTGAGTACGTGGCTCATTGGGATCTTTTTTTCTTAGATAAAGATATTCTGCCATTTGTTTTAGAATGCCCATAGCTCTAATTTAAACAAAAATAACAAGTCTAAATGGATTTGGTTCTGCAAACCTTAATCAGATAGATTTGTAATACCTCAGATGCTATTGCCATGAAAAAATCATTACTCGTCATCAGTTTGTGTGTTGTATCTCTTTTCTGTAAAGCTCAGTTTAACATCAACAAGATTGATATCGTTAGAGACAGCTTTGGCGTACCCCATATTTTCGCTCCTACCGATGCTGAAGTGGCATATGGATTAGCATGGGCACATGCTGAAGACGACTTCTCCACCATTCAACAGTCGTATATGGCCGGTAAAGCCATGTTAGGTGCCTACAAAGGAAAAGAAGGTGCCACCATTGATTATATCGTTCATCTCATGCGTATTAAAGAACTGGTGGAAGCTAAATATGAATCGGATATTTCTCCTGCTTATAAAAAACTATTGGAAGGATATGCGGCAGGTTTTAATGCCTATGCCAAAGCACACCCCAAAGAAATTTTATTGAAACAACTTTTTCCGATAACGCCAAAAGACATGTTACAATACTCTGTATTGCAGTTATGTGTGTTATCAGGTGCAGATGGTGCATTAAAATCAATATTCGGAAACACCGTTCCGGTATTGGATGATATGAAACCCGGTGGCAGTAATGCTTTTGCGTTCAATTCTAAGAAAACCACGGATGGACAAACCTACCTTGCCATCAATTCACACCAACCCTTGGAAGGACCGGTAAGCTGGTATGAAGCACATTTGCAAAGCGAAGAAGGATGGAATATCATTGGTGCTAATTTTCCGGGGGCGCCTACTATTCTCAGTGGTGTCAATGAGTACTTAGGTTGGGCACATACGGTGAATGAACCTGATAAGCTAGATGTCTATCAATTGTCAATCCATCCGAACAACAAACTACAATACCTATTCGACGGACAATGGGAAACGCTGGAAGAAAAAACAGCGAAGCTGAAAGTAAAAGTATCCGGTATTCGTATTGCTGTGAAACGAAAAGTATATTGGAGCAAATATGGTCCAACAGTGATTACAGAGCGTGGTACATTCTCCATTCGTATGCCCGCGCAAATGGATATTCGTGGATTAGAAGAATGGTATTGGCTCAATAAAGCCCGAAACTTTACTGAATTCAAGACAGCCCTTAACATGATGGCCATCCCCGGTTACAATATTGTATATGCCGATCGCTACGACACTATTTATTACCTCAGTAATGGCCGCATTCCGGTTCGTGACAAAGCGTATAACTGGCGGGGAACCTTACCGGGTAATACTTCTAAGACTTTATGGACAGAGATACATCCATTGGAAAAATTACCGCAGGTTTTGCAACCGGTATCCGGTTTTGTCTACAATACCAATCATTCTCCTTTTCATGCAACTGAAGGACCGGAGAATTTCAAACTTGTAGATCCGACGATGGGATATGAAACTTTGGAGAACAATAGAAGTATGCGTTTTGCCGAGTTGGTAAAGCAATATGATAAAGTTTCTTATGAAGATTTTAAACGTATCAAATACGATGGAAGGTATCCTGGAAAATATTCCTTTGCGATTGATATTGATAGTCTGTTCTTATTAAATCCTGATCAGTATCCTCAGGTTTCAGAACTAATACATCAATTAAAACAATGGGATCGTAACAGCGACATCCAAAATACAGGCGCAACTATTTTTGCTCATATCAATTACCAAATCTATGCGCTGGCCAGACAAGGGAAAAGGCCTCCTGTACTCACCACTCCTATTTGCATTAGCTTACTCGAAAACACAAAGAAAGATCTATTACAATATTTCGGCAAAACCAGTGTGCCCTTAGGTGATTATCAAAAACATGTTCGTGGCGATAAATCCATTCCCCTACCCGGTCTACCGGATGTATTAACTGCCATGTATTCTGTAGCATGGAAAGATGGGATGATAAAAGGCAATCAGGGCGAGAGTTATATTGAACTGGTACGTTTTACAAAAGAGGGGCCAATCATTGAAAGCATCAATACCTATGGAGCTTCTGCCAAAAAAGGAAGTCCGCATTATACCGATCAGATGGAACTGTTTACACAACAGAAAACCAAGAAAATGAGTTTGAAAAAAGAAGATTCCTATAAAAACGCCGTGCGGGTGTATCATCCAAAATAACCACTATCAACTATACATTGTCAACTGTCAACCAGCCACTCAAATGATGACTGATTTGTGCAGTCTCAATAATAAATCCATCATGTCCATAAGTAGAATCGATTTCAACTAGAGTAGCATTGGGCATATATTCTTTCATAAATCGTTGTTCATCTAACGGACAAAGGATATCGCTTCTGATACCTATGATCAGTACAGGTTGTTGGATGCTGTTCAGCGCTTTGATCAAGTCTCCACCTCTTCCTCTACCCAAATGATGGGTATCCATGGATTTTGTGAGCAACCAATACGAATAGGCATTGAATCGTTTCACCAGTTTCTCGCCTTGGTAGTTGATATAAGACGAAGCCCTGAAATCGTCGATCTTCTCGGGATCAGGATCTGTTTGTGCTTGCTGAAAAATTCCATAATTACGATAAGTAAGCATCCCAATAGCGCGAGCTGCTTTTAATCCGGCAGCACCGGCTTTCTCATTTTTATCTTTCCAAGTATGATCAGCTTCAATAGCAAGTCGTTGCGCTGTATGTATCGCAACACCCCATGCACTCTCAGAAGGTGATGTGGCTATAAGAAATATTTTCTGAATACGTTTTTGTTCCATCATCGCCCATTCCAATACCTGATACCCACCCATGCTTCCACCCATCAATAAAAATATCTGTTCAATTTGTAAGTATTCACGTAACAGAATATGAGCACTTACCATGTCGCGAATGGTGACCGAGGGAAAATCGCTGAAGTAAGGGTCCTGAGTTTTTGGATTCACACTTAAAGGACCGGTAGTACCATAACAGGAGCCAAGGATGTTGGCACAAACAATAAAATATTTTTCAGGGTCAATCAAACAATCTTCACCTACCAAACCCTTCCACCAATCTGCACAATCAGCACTAGCTGTTAAAGCATGACAAACCCATACTACTTTGGTATCGGCACCTTTCCAAACACCATAAGTGTGATAAGCAATAGTGATTTCAGGCAATACCGTCCCGCTCTCTAAAACAAACGGCTGTTTGCTTTTAAAATACTGTAGTTGATTATTCCGCATTTCAACAGCAAAATAAGGGCATGCATGAATTACATTTGTAAAAATCTTTGGATACGCGTTTGTTATCCTACGATGATATCATAAATCCATTGCTCATGCCCCATAAAATCACCAATGCCATCCGCATACAAACAGATAAAACCAATGAAATGGAACATTCCACACCACTGTTCCTAACCAGTAGTTTTTGTTTTGATGATGCAGAATCTATGCGTGCTGCATTTGCAGATGAAACAGCGGATAATATTTACAGCCGTTTCAGCAATCCGAATGTCCAAGAATTTATCGACAAAATCTGTGCATTGGAAGGCGCTGAAGCAGGTTATGCCACTGCTTCTGGTATGAGTGCTGTATTTGGATCTTTTATGGCATTGATGAAAAAGGGAGATCATCTATTATCCTGTAATTCCATTTTTGGAAGTACCCATACTGTTATTTCAAAATACCTGCCGAAATACGGAATCGATTATTCGTATGTTGCTGCCACAGCCTCAGAAGCTGAATGGGAAGCAGCGATTCAACCGAATACCCGAATGATCTATCTTGAAACACCTACCAATCCCGGGTTAGATATATTGGATATGGATATGATCGGCAGGATTGCTCGCAAACACCAGATCATTTTAAATGTAGACAATTGTTTTGCTACACCGGTCAACCAACGCCCTATTGAATACGGAGCTGATCTCGTTGTACACTCTGCCACTAAATGGCTGGACGGACAAGGACGCGTACTGGGAGGTGTGATCGTAGGAAAAAAAGAACTAATCCAGGATATCTATTTGTTTTGCAGAAGCACTGGCCCGGCATTATCTCCTTTCAATGCCTGGATACTGAGTAAAAGTTTGGAAACCTTAGATGTAAGAATGGAGAGACATGCATCCAATGCCTTGTATATTGCTCAAGCATTGGAAGCGCATCCAAAATTGAGTTGGCTGAAATATCCTTTTTTAAAAAGCCATCCACAATACGCTATCGCCACCCAACAGATGCAAAACGGAGGTGGTATTGTTTGTTTTGAGCTCAAAGGAGGTTTGGAAGCAGGACGCACATTTCTAAATCGATTAAAGATGCTTTCATTAACCGCCAATCTGGGAGATACCAGAAGTATTGCGTCTCACCCAGCGAGTACAACCCATGCAAAACTTACCGAAGAAGAACGTCTGGCAGTGAATATTACACCCGGATTGATTCGTATTTCAGTAGGATTAGAACATAAGGATGATATTTTAGCAGATATCTTACAGGCTTTATCTTAATATGATTCTAATATTTTTAAAGAGGCTGATTCAAAAATCTGAATATCTTTAATTTTAACAATTGCAATGATTAGAATACGTTGGTATGCCCCCCTTTTTGTTTTTTATTGGATGATTTCTTTGCATGCCAATGCTCAGGAAAATTCGTCGGCTGCTACACTCATCAGGGATATTTACAGTAACTGGTTCAATGATCGTCCATTTGCTTATCAGGAATGTGATACTTTTTTTTATTCGGATAAGGTAGATACAGCTATCATGAATAAAGTAAAAGCCAATTTTTTATCTGATAAAGAATTCAAGGAATGGGACCCCGATCAGGCAGCTTATGTGAAACGAAAAACAAGGTTCACTTTAGAAGAACGGAGATATATTGTTGCACAGTTGGATCTGATTAAGAACATGAAATGGCCGGCAAAAATGTTTCCTTTTGCCTACATGATCCCTTTAGAAAAGGTAGATCCACTTCTTACTAAAACAGATCAAAGTAAATTAAAACCACAGCAGAAGATATGCATGGAAGTACATCATTTTTCATCTCCTATTTTTTTAAGAAACAATACACTCTGCTTTTTCTATTTAGGTAAGAGTACTATTTTCTCCAAAGAAGGTGCTTTTTGGATCTATGAAAAGATAGAAGGTGAATGGAAAAGATTGGCCAGCATTTACGAATGGTCTGTTGCCAATACAGGCAAATACAATAAAGAGATTGATTTCTTCAATATCCCCTAATTCATTTTTGTATTGCCATTCCCGACATCACTTTTTTCATCACTTTGATCTTTCCCCAGCGAGGTAAAGTCATCAGAGAATACACCAATAATTTCGTTAACCAACCCGGTAGTACAGTTACTTGTTTTCCCAACGCCTTTAAAATGGGTACGCCAACTTCTTCCGGTGTTAATGCCTTACCCATGTTCATATGGGCTCGGCTGGCAAATCCACTTGATACGGGTCCGGGTGCTGCTGCCAATACTGCAACATTAAAGGGTTGCAGTTCTTCTGACAATGCTTCTGCCAAGGATTGGACAAAGGCTTTTGTTGCTGCATAATGAGCCGCATACGGTACACCCTGAAAAGCTACCATTGAACTCAGGAATATCATACCACCTCTTTTTTGCTGTGAAAACCTTTGCGCATAATAATGCGACAATATCAAAACAGATTCACAATTGAGTCGCAGCATATTGATTTCTGTATGCAGTGAAGAATGCTGTAATAGTCCGGAAGTTCCATACCCCGCAGCCAAAACGAGTAAGCCCACATCTTTATATTGAATTTGCTGAATCAAAATATCTGTATTTCCTTCCACCGATAAATCCATGGGAATGACTTCTACCTGAACATTGTATTTTACCTGAACGGTATCCCTTACTTCTTTTAATTTTTTCTCATCCCTTGCAACAATGACCAGATCAAAACCTGCAGACGCCAGCTTTTCAGCCAATTCTTTTCCAATACCGGATGAGGCTCCCGTCACCAATGCAGTTGGACCATATTGATGATACAATCGTTTTTTTTCTTTGGGTGATAATAACATAACAACTTATTTAAACTATTAACGAAGTGTGATTTGAATCGTAATGGTTTTACCGGCCTCAACAGTAATCGCTGCATCTGAAAAAGCAGGCGGCCCCATTTTGATACGTGCATCATTGGAAAAACCGATCGGCTCTTTGGGAAATCCCAGGAAATTCTTTTTCAGGTCTTTGTTGGCATCAATATCCTGAAAAGCAACGACTCCATATTTTCCGGGTGGTACGTCTTTGAATACAATACTCATCTGCTCGGCATTCACGCGCACAGCAGTACCAATCAATTGTTTACCAGGTTTAGGAAAATTGGCTTCCAGAAAGAGTCCTGCCGACAATTCTCCTCCCTTGGATACTGAGATACCCTTTACTTCAACAATTACAGTGGATGACGATTGCTTGGAAGGATAAAACAACAACAGATGGGCGGTCAATACTAAAAAGTGAATCATACTGTAGATTTAATACAGCAAAAATGATTCAAGGATCAGTGGAGAAACGATAACAAATGTTTAGATTTTTACTTGCGCTGATTTTTCAAGCGACTCAAATGCACCGGTGTGATGCCCAAATAAGAAGCGATCATATGTTGGGGAACCCTGTTATGGATATTCGGGAAAACTTCTGCTATGGAATCATATCGCTCTTTAGGGGTTAATGCAAACATGTTTTTGATCCGGGTATCCTGGTAGATAAAGTAATACTCAGCGATTAATCTTCCGAGTTTATCTCCTTCTCGTAATTCCTGATATCCCCATTCAATAATAGACCTAGGCATCACAATGACCGACGTGTCTTCCAAAGCCTGCAAGGAGTAAACAGAGGGTCTTTTTAGCATAAAAGCGGAGTAATCTGCAATGAACTGATTTTCCTGAGCAAAATGGATGGTATGCTCTACCCCTTCTTCATCTGTAATCAATACGCGAATCATGCCCTTTTGAATAAAGAATATTTCATTGGGTGTGATCAGGGGCTTACTGAGTATTTCATTTTTTTTAAAGCGTTTCTCCAGACAGTGGCTCAGGAAATACTCCAGTTCCTTGTCGGATATCGTGATCATAGCCCTTATTGTATTTACCAGTGACTCCATGAAGCAGTAACTCTTTTAAAAATTTGATTGATTCAACCATAGAAACTGAATAATCTGTAAATTCATCACTTCCTATTGTACCTTAAATCTAACGAAACCAACCAAAACAAAGCAATATGAATACCAAAACAGGATCGCTACTCGCCTCCATGATGTTCTTTCAATACTTCATTTGGGGTGCCTGGTATGTTACCATGGGAACTTATATGGGCGAATATCTTAAAGCAACAGACGTTCAAAAAGGGGCTGCATATAGTGCGCTAGCCATTGCCACCATGATCTCCCCATTTTTTGTAGGAATGATAGCAGATCGATTTTTTGCAGCTCAAAAGATTATGGGTGTTTTGCATTTAATCGGTGGAGCTCTATTATTGTTTGCTACACAAATTAGCGATAGTAATATTTTCTTTTGGGTGATTTTAGGTTACTCTCTTGTTTATATGCCTACCATCGCGTTAAGTAATAATATTGCTTTCTCACAGATGACTGACCCCGGAAAGCAGTTTCCCTGGATTCGCGTTTTCGGTACATTGGGTTGGATTGCTGCTGCAGTTTTAATCGGACAACTAGGTATCGAAAAAACAGCTTCTACCTTCCACATGGCTGCTGCTGTATCTGTAGGATTAGGTTTATTGAGTTTTGTATTACCCAACACTCCACCTAATGGCGCAGATAACTCTGCTTCCAAAGCATTGGGCACAGAAGCTTTTGTACTTTTTAAAGAAAGGCCCTACCTTATTTTCTTTATTGCAGCCATCCTTGTTTGTATCCCACTTTCGTTTTATTACGGTTTTGCTAATATATTCCTAAATGAATTGAATTTTGAGAATGCCGCCGGTAAGATGTCTTTAGGACAAGTATCTGAAGCCGTATTCATTCTCGCCATCCCATTCCTCTTCAATAGAATTGGCGTGAAGAATATGATCCTACTGGGTATGGTAGCATGGATTCTTCGTTATGTATTCTTTGCTTATGGTGATACCGGAAACAACACTTGGATGTTATATGCAGGTATCGTACTACATGGTATCTGTTATGATTTCTTCTTCGTAACCGGATATATGTATACCGAGAAAAAAGCAGGCGCTAAAATTAAAAATGCAGCACAAGGTCTGTTTACATTCGCCACTTACGGTGTAGGTATGTTCATCGGAACCTGGTTCAGTGGTTATATCGTTGACATGTACAAAACAGGTGAAACCCACAACTGGCTCAACATCTGGTTCGTACCCGCCTACATTGCCATGGGCGTATTGATTTATTTTATTTTGTTCTTTAAAGAAAAGAAAACGGCTTAGTTGGTAGTTGTGAATAGTCAGTAGTGAGTAGTGAATAAAAACGCATACTCACTACTCACTACTCACTACTGACTATTCACTATTCACTATGGATCATGACCTATAAGCTATTCACATCACACAACCGTTCCCTATGAAAAAAATTGCCATGCTTGGCTCCGGCTTTATTGGCCGCTTTTATGCCGATTCATTACAAGGATACAGAAGTCGTGATAAAATTATAAGTATCTATTCGCGCAGAGAAGAAAGTGCCAAAAAATTTGCTGCCGACTATCATTGCGATCATTGGACTACCAACATGGAAGAATCCATTGCACATCCTGATGTAGAAGTAGTATGTATTGCTCTTCCGAATAATTTACATGAAGCTGCTGTATTGTTATGTTGTAAACATAAAAAAGCTGTGATCACTACCAAGCCCTTGGGTAGAAATGCAGCAGAAGCCAAAAGAATGTTATTGGCAGTAGAAGAAGCCGGCATCTTCAATGGTTATCTGGAAGATCTTGTGTATACCCCAAAATTCATCAAAGCCATGGAAAGCGTTAAAAATGGGGCTTTGGGAAGAATTCTTTGGGCAAAATCCAGAGAAACGCATCCGGGTCCGCACAGCGAATGGTTTTGGGATATTGAACAAGCAGGTGGTGGATGTATTCTCGACTTGGGTTGTCATTGCGTTGAGATCACACGCAGCTATATCGGAAAAGATATCAAACCCGTAGAAGTCATGTGTTGGGCTGATACGCAAGTAAAACCCATTGATGCGGAAGACCATGCCATTGGTTTGGTGAAATATGAAAATGGCGCCATCGGACAATTTGAAGTAAGCTGGACTTTCCGCGGCGGACTCGATCTTCGTGATGAAGTGATGGGTAGTGAGGGTACCATTTGGATCAATAGTTTTTTGAGAACAGGTTTTGATATGTTCACCACCGGAAAAGGTGCTGATTATGTTGCAGAGAAAGCAGAGAGCAATACCGGATGGCTCTTCCCCGTGGGTGATGAATTGAATGAGCTGGGCTATAATCATATGTTCATGGATATGTTCAATGCCATGGAAAAAGGAGTTGATCCAAAAGAAACTTTCTATGATGGTTATGTAGTGAATGCGATATTAGACGCTGCTTATAAATCAGCTAAGACTAAACAATGGGAACCTGTACAACTCGATATCTGGCGCGGACAAACAGGGCTCACCAAAGAAAGTCATTTGGTTGCTTATGATGATGAGCATTATTTGATCAAAGAAGAAATGACGCATTTTGGTACTAAGAAGTTAATCCTGAAACATAAAACAACAGGTAAGATCACTGAACGTATACTGGAATCATAAATAAAATAGAAAACAGGCTGCTTTCATACACTGAATACTCTTATCATTCAATCAACGCTTATGCGTTCTATACTATGTAAGATATTAGTAGTGATGGGAATGATTTCCTGTAACAATCGTTCATATGACGACTGGACAGTGTATGGAGGCAGCGCTGAAGCCATTAAGTATTCTTCTCTCGTGCAAATAGATAGCACGAATGTTACAGATTTAAAGATTGCCTGGGAATACCATACAGGTGATGCTGACACTGCTAAATTTTCTCAGATACAGTGTAATCCCATCATCGTTCATGGAACATTGTACGCTACTACACCAAAATTACAGTTGATTGCATTGGATGCCAAGACAGGAAAACTGAAATGGAGTTTCAATCCTGATTCGGCTAATCGCAACAAAGAATTCTACCATTTTATTTTGAATAATAACAGGGGTGTTACCTATTGGGAGGATAAAGATGATACTCGGATATTGTATACCGCAGGTTCTTCTTTATATGCTGTACATGCACAAACCGGGAAGCTAATTGAATCGTTTGGCAACCAAGGTAGCGTTGATCTGCATGAGGGACTGGGAAGAGATGTAAAAGATCTGTATGTAGCAGCCACTTCACCCGGAATTATTTATAAAGATTTGTATATTCTTGGTTCAAGAGTAGATGAAGGTCCAAATGCTGCACCGGGTCATATCAGGGCTTTTGATGTAAGAACAGGAAAAATAAAATGGATATTTCATACCATACCTCAACCGGGTGAATATGGTTTTGACAGTTGGGAAGACCCTAATGCATGGAAAAATATTGGAGGAGCTAATAGTTGGAGTGGATTCAGTCTCGACAAAGAAAGAGGCATCCTGTTTGCTCCAACTGGGTCTGCTTCTTTTGATTTTTATGGCGGTATGAGAAAAGGCGCTAATCTTTTTGCGAATTGCCTGCTAGCACTTGATGCAGCTACAGGAAAAAGAAAATGGCATTTTCAGTTCATACATCATGACTTATGGGATTATGATATCCCCGCTCCACCGGTACTGGTAAATATTCTCCACAACGGAAAAAAAATAGATGCAGTTGCACAAACCACCAAACATGGAATGGTGTACGTTTTCAACCGAGAAACAGGTGAACCTGTTTTTCCGATCAATGAGGTGCCGGTTGATACCACAACAAATATCCCCGGCGAAAAAGTTTGGCCCACTCAACCTATTCCTACACTGCCTAAACCTTTTGTGAGACAAGGCTTTACCGAAGCAGACATCAACCCCTATTTGGCAGACAGTTCAAAAGCAGCCATCAGAAAACAACTCACTTCCTATCGTTATGGAAAAATGTTTATACCCCCGGGCACACAAACAGCAGTTCAGTTTCCCGGTTTGGATGGCGGGGCTGAATGGGGCGGTCCTTCTTTTGATCCTGAAACCGGTTTTTTATATGTTAACGCAAATGAAATGCCCTGGCTGATGACACTAATGCCTACAACTAAAAGAACGGAACAAAAAGAAACAGTTGCAGCAGCAGGCCAAAGATTGTACACACAATATTGTGTAAGTTGTCATGGCACCGACAGAAAAGGAACAGGAAATAATCCATCCATACTGCATATTGGTAAAACTTATACCAGCGATGGTTTGGATACATTGATTCGTACCGGCAGAAGAATGATGCCGGCATTTACACAACTGCATGAGCAAGAACGAAAAGCCGTAATTGCATATATTCTCTCACTGCAAAAAGAAAAAAATAAAACATACAGTGGACCCAAACAGCCCATTGACAGTTTCAGAAACCTACCTTGGACGATTACAGGTTATTACAAGTTTATGAAAGACGGCTATCCCGCCATTCGTCCACCCTGGGGATCTCTCACTGCTATTAACCTCAACAACGGTGAACAGGTATGGCAAACAGCTTTGGGAGAATACCCAGCGTTAAAAGCCAAAGGCATCCCGGCAACAGGAACTGAAAACTATGGTGGGTCAGTAGTTACAGCGGGAGGATTGGTTTTCATCGCTGCTACAAGCGATAAAATGATCCGTGCATTTCATAAAAGAACAGGAAAATTATTGTGGGAACATCCCCTTCCTGCGCCCGGATTTGCCACTCCTTCTATTTATGAAGTAAACGGTAAACAATTTTTGGTGATTGCTTGTGGTGGCGGAAAACTCGGAACAAAATCAGGCGACAGTTATGTAGCCTTCGCACTACCCGATTAAAAATTGTTATCTCTCGATTAAAGTTCTCCCTGTTTTCAATTGTTGCACTGAATAATTACTCAATATTACAAGCCAGCTTTACCAATACTTCTACTGCCTTCTCCATATCGTACACACTCACCCATTCCTGTTTACTATGAATGGCCTGCATGCCGGTGAAAATATTGGCACAAGGTAATCCCATAAAGCTCAGTCTGCTGCCATCGGTACCACCTCTAATAGGTTCTTTTCGCAATACCAGACCAGCTGCTCGATATGCTTTTTCAGCTCTCTCATTTACCTGTGGGTGTCGGTCAAGTACCTCTTTCATATTACGGTACTGTTCCTTTACTTCAAAGCTGTAAGAAGTTCCGGGATATTGTCTGATGATTTGCTCACACATTTCACGTAGTCTATTTTCATACACAGTGAGTTGCTCCGTTTCAAAATCGCGTATAATAAATTCTACGGTTACTTTTTCTGCAATCCCATCCATATGAACAGGATGAACAAAACCCTGTCTTTTTTCTGTTGCTTCAGGACACCATTCAGTGGTGGGTAAGGCTGCCAGTAATGAAGACACTAGTTTTAATGCATTCACTAATTTTCCTTTTGCATAGCCCGGATGTGCACTGATTCCATAAAATGTAATGACCACTCCATCAGCGCTAAAAGTTTCATCTTCATAAGTGCCCAGTTCACCCCCATCCAATGTATAACCAAAATCGGCACCGAGTTTTTGCATGTCCAATTTTTCTGTACCCCTTCCCACTTCTTCATCGGGCGTGAATAATATTTTAATGATGCCATGAGGCAGTTCAGGATGTTGCATGAGATAATGAGCCATATCCATGATAATGGCTACACCACTTTTATCATCTGCTCCTAACAAGGTTAAACCACTGGCTGTAATAATATCTTTTCCGATTTGCTTTTCCAGATAAGGATATGCTTGTGTGCTGATTTGCTGCGAAGGATCATCAGGCAAAACAATTACCTGTCCTTGATAATTTTTATGAAGAATGGGTTTTACGTTCGTCCCACTACAATCTGGAGCTGTATCTACATGACTACAAAAACAAATAACGGGTAAAACTTCATTAGTGGTAGCGGGTATAGCGGCGTACACATATCCATATTCGTCGGTTTCAACTGCATCAATACCCATTGCTTTCAATTCATCGGCAAGCAGTTTGGAAAGTGTTTTCTGTTTTTCTGTACTTGGAAAACTATTGCTATGTGGATCACTTTGTGTGTCGATTTGAACATAACGCATAAAACGTTCTGCTACGGTAAAGGAGTATTGATGAAACATACTGCAAAATAATGAAATCAGTTGCTGTATCGACGGATACTTGCAATTACCAATTCTGTTTTCTATTTTGTATGCAACCAAAAACAACCATATGAAAAAAACACTGATCGGCTCAGTTGTGGGAGCGATTATTCTGTTTCTCTGGCAATTTCTTTCCTGGACAGTTACAGAATTGCATAGACCTGCTCAGGCCTATACACCCAAGCAGGATAGTATCCTACAATACCTCAGTACACAATTCACTGAAGATGGTACTTATTTCCTTCCTACCTATCCAGACGGAGCAAGTATGGAAGAACAGCAAAAATTGGCTGAAGCATGTGTTGGAAAACCTTGGGCACAAATTGCTTATCACAAGTCCATGGACATGAACATGGGCGTAAATATGGGAAGAGGTTTGGCCATCAATATTGTGATACTGCTGATCGTATGTCAGATATTTAAACTAATGGGAAATCTGTCATTCACTACCATATTCTCTGTCTCATTGGGTATCGGTTTGATCGGATTCTTTAATATATCCTACACCAATCATATTTGGTTTCAAACGCGTGACCTGATGGCAAATCTAATAGATGCTGTTGCCGGATGGGGACTTATAGGATTATGGCTAGGCTGGTGGCTCAGAAGAAATTAATTTGAAGTCATCATAAAAAAAGCTCCGGAAATATTTCCGGAGCTTTTTTGTAATCATTAGTATCATTTATGGAGTGATTATCAGAGAACTAGCTCCATTGATGGAAACCAATTCCAAATCAAAGATCAGGTCTTCACCTGCCAAAGGATGATTGGCATCCAATACCACCACCGCTTCACGTACTTCTGTAATCACTACCGGAAAATTTTGTCCGGATCCATTGCTCATATTCAATTGCATGCCTACTTCAGGAACCATATCAGCAGGAAAACGATCACGAGGAAACTCCATGATCATGTGCTCTTCTTTTTGTCCGTATGCCTGATCAGCAGGGATATGAATGGTTTTTTTATCACCAATGACCATACCGGTAACACCATCATCAAATCCGGGAATCACCATGCCACTACCTACTTCAAACTCCAAAGGTTCTCTGCCAGCAGATGAATCAAAAGTTGTTCCGTTGGTAAGTTTACCGTGATAATGCACTTTTACAGTATCACCTTTTTTTACTTGTTGCATATGCTTTTGTTGTGTTGAAAATTGACGGAACTTATCAAAGACATCTGAATCGGAGGACCAGAATAAAAAGTTAAGTTCAGATTAAATCATATCGAACTGCAAAAGTACAATCTCTGAATCAAGAATCGCCAAGTATTTTTCAGTAACTTTCAGGCTTCAAAAATGTCTGTATGAAGCAAGTTTTATATGTTTTATTGGTCTTGGCTTTTTCCTCTACAACGATTGCCCAGCCTAAATCCGGCGTTCAAAATAAGCAAGAAAAAACAGAAGAAATACCTGTAAAACCAGCAGCTTTTCGTACCGACGTGTATTTACCTCTTCTTGAAGGGAAAAGGGTCGGCATTTTCGCCAACCATACCGCAACTATTGGCAAAAAGCATCTGGTAGACAGTCTGTTCACTTTAGGGATTAAAATAGCAAAGGTATTTGGCCCTGAACATGGTTTCAGAGGAGATGCTGATGCGGGAGAAAAAGTAGATACCTATACAGATCCGCAACTGGATATCCCTGTTATTTCTTTGTATGGTAAAAAAAGAAAACCCAGTGCAGAAGACCTTGCCGATGTAGACGTGTTACTCTTTGATATTCAAGATGTAGGAACTCGATTTTATACTTATATCTCTTCCTTACAAGAGTTCATGGATGCGGCATTTGAACATGGTAAACCATTGATGATATTAGATCGCCCAAATCCGAATGGGTTTTATATAGACGGCCCCATATTGGATACAGCATACAAGAGTTTTGTAGGTATGCAACCTATCCCCATCGTTTATGGTATGACCATGGGGGAATATGCCATGATGCTTGCCGGAGAAAAATGGTTATCGCCCAAAGCCAATGAACGATATGATTATTATCGCAGAGCAGAGAATTCACGCGATACACTTTTTCATTTCATAGTCATCAAAAATGAAAATTATGATCATAAAAGCAAATACACATTACCTGTAAAGCCTTCTCCTAACCTACCGGATATGGCTTCTATTTACTGGTATGCCAGTACTTGTTTTTTTGAAGGAACCGTATTGAGTGAAGGACGCGGTACAGAACATCCTTTTGTGATTTTTGGTCACCCATACCTACCAAAAAATATGTACGCGTTCACGCCTATTAGTCGCGATGGGGCTAAAGAACCAAAATTAAAGGACAAACAGTGTTATGGATGGAATCTATTTGGCACAAACGAACAAGTATTGAAGAATGTTGACAATAAAATTCAACTGAAATACCTGTTGGAAGCTTATAAACTATTCCCCGATAAAGAGAACTTTTTCATTAAACCCAAAACCGATCGACCTACTGATTATTTTTTTAATAAACTCGCAGGATCAGATGCGTTGCTGAATCAAATCAAAGCCGGAAAAACAGAAAAAGAAATCAGAGACAGCTGGGCACCCGGCATTGCTGAGTTTAAAAAGATCAGAAAGAAGTATTTACTGTATAGAGATTTTGAATAAAAATTAAAAAGTCAAAATTCAAAAGTCAAAAAGATACTCATCCTTCACTTTTGAATTTTAACTTTTGAATTTTGAATTTTATCACATGCGTATCATTTTCATGGGAACGCCTGAATTTGCAGTAGCGTCGCTTGATGCACTTGTAAACGCAGGATATGATATTATAGCTGTTGTTACTGCTCCTGATAAACCTGCAGGTAGAGGACTTAAAATGCATGAAAGTGCTGTGAAACAGTATGCAGTTGCTCATGGATTGCCATTACTGCAACCGATCAAATTAAAAGATCCTGATTTTATCCATGCACTTCAAGAATTAAAAGCCGATTTACAAATTGTAGTAGCATTTCGTATGTTACCTGAAGTAGTGTGGAATATGCCGCCACTGGGCACTATTAATCTTCATGGATCATTGCTTCCGCAGTATCGTGGTGCGGCGCCTATCAATTGGGCTGTAATCAATGGTGAAAATGAAACCGGTGTTACTACTTTCAAGCTAAAGCATGAAATAGATACAGGTAATATTCTTCTCCAACGTTCATTCTCCATTGGTGAAAATGAAACAGCCGGTGAAGTGCACGATCGAATGAAAATCATTGGGGCTGAGCTATTGGTAGAGACAGTAAACGGACTCAACACGAATACACTTAAAGAAAAATCACAAGATGCCTTCAATGAGCATGCGACATTGAAACATGCTCCGAAAATTTTCACAGAAACATGTATCATCGATTGGAGTCGCTCTACATTAGATATTCACAATCTGATACGTGGTCTGTCACCCTTCCCAGGTGCTTTAACGAAATTAGATGGAAAGGTTTTAAAGATATATAAGAGCACCAGAGAGCATCAACAACATCAACACCCGATGGGTGCTGTATTTACAGATGGTAAAAACTTTTTAAAATTTGCCACGAGTGATGGGTATATCCATGTACTAGACTTACAGTTAGAGGGAAAGAAAAGAATGTCGGTTACTGATTTCCTGAGAGGATATCGTCCTTAGTAAAATATTACTGCGTGAGTTTTGACCTGAGAACATCCTTAGAGACGATACCAAAATCCCTCCAAACTTCTTTGCCGTTTTTATAGATAACGAAGGTGGGAAGTGCATCAGCTTTGATATGTTTCATCACTTCAATATCATTACCACCATCAACTTTTACCAATTTAAATTTAGCCGCAAGTTCAGTTTCTAATTGATGAATCACAGGTTCCATTTTTTTACAAGGTGGGCACCATTCTGCACCTACATCTACCAATACAATACCGGATTGGATTTTCTTCTCAAAATCATTGACACTTAACTGAGCAACTGTTTGAGAGGCCTCTAGTTTTTTTCCGGATACCTGCCATGCAGCAGTTCCACCTTTTAAGTTGTAAACTTCTTTGAATCCTTTTTTTAGCAACCATTTTGCCGCCTGTTCACTTCTCACCCCAGAAGCGCAATACACTAACAAAGATTTCTCGGGATTCAAATGTCGGGTACGCTCTTCAAATTCTTTTTTATTGAGCCAGTCGGCCTGAAGAGCGCCTTTCAAATAACCTGCTTTGAATTCTCCCGCCGTTCTTACATCGAGTATCTGATAATTTTCAGTATTCAATTTTACTTCAAATTCTGTAACAGATATACTCAGTTTTTCTTGCCCATTACTTTCACAAGCAAACAACAACACCCACATAAAAAAGCAACAAAACTTAAGTAAGAAATTCTTCATATGAGCATCATTTATTCAAAAAAAGTAAGTGTGACCGTAAACTTTTCATCTTTAATACCCAATGCCGATGCTGCTGCATTATTCATACGTAATAACAATCCTTCATCACCCTTGGTAACCGGTAGCTGTGAAAGAACCCTGGCGCAAATGCTTTTATTATTGGATGCAGTAATCCGAACAATGGTACCGGGCTTGATATCATTGATCAGTACATAATACTTTCTGTCTGTCCACCCACTAATCGTTTTAAAAGTTGCTGCGTCACCGGAACGGTACTGTTGTACCAATGTCAGATCATCTCTATCGTAGAGGGAAGCAAAAAAACCTTCATCAGATAGTGTAGCATTATTCTTTTCATCAAGATCGTTATGGAAAACCGGTACTGATTCCTTTTCTTTTACAGGAACTGTTTTGACTTGCTCAGACACTTGTGATTTTGTTGCTGCTTCAGTTGTAACAATAGACTCAACTGATTTTTCCGTTACAGCTTCTTTTTGTGTTGATACCGGAGATGGCTGATCGCTGTTTGTCTTGATATAACCTACCACCAATTCCTGTCCATTTTTCACTCCAGCAGCACCCAATTTATTCCAAGTTTTTAGTTGGTTTACAGGAACTTTATTGTAACGCTGGCTGATCTTGAATAAGTTATCCCCCTTTACTACCGTATGATAAACAGGTGTTCCCGTTTTCTGCGAGATATCATTGACACTTAAAGGTATTTTCAGTGTACTACCTTTTGACAGCACCGAGGATGGACTTCTTCCATTGAAACGTGAAAGTTGAGAAGCCGTTATTCCATAGATGCGCCCAATGGAGGATAAGGATTCTTTTTCTCCAACTTTATGTTCAATATACATAGCATTGGGCTTACCCTTCAATAACAATTTCTGCTGTGCTGTTACGCAAAAACATAACAACAACATTCCAATAAAAATGAATCCTTTTTTCATAGCCATTTGCAAGTACAAAGAGTGGCAAATGTAAGGATTTCAGGCCTTACAAGCCATTGAAGGTGGTATTAATCAATTTTACTTATTGTTTTAAAATACGCCATTCCTGTGGATAGTAGTTATTGATACGATTGGAAAGTGATTTGATCCAACCCAATGGTAATTCTTCATAGATGACTAGATTCCATCCTTTAGTAGCATCCAGATAAAGATCTTGTCTTCTTAAATATTTTAGGGCTTCCTCCCTATTTATCGTTATCTGATTGAAATGATGCAAAGGCAATACACTCATGGCCAACTCATGTGCAGGAATCATATCTTTTCCTTTGAGCTCACCCACTCCTATGCCGGCTTTACGTATGTATAAATTGCTTGCCAATTGTTGGAGATCATGATGCCACTTTTCATCGATGAGTCTAAATTGATCGCCCTGTTTAAAAACATAAAAACTTTCTGAAATCGGTAAGAAAGCACGAACCTGTTCGATTTCTTGCTTTTGTGGTAATTTCAATGTTGCTGATTTGGCTTTACCAAAAGCCGTGGCTGGACTTTTCTTTCTAAAAGCAGCTAAGAAGAAACCTTCTCCTTTGAGCTGATCCGGATAAAAGCGATAGCCGGGTGTATGGCTTTTTTCTGCAAAGGTTTCAACAATATTCCAATCCTTAGGAATGATAATGGGTGCTGCTTCAAATTCTCCGGAAGACATTAACCAATCTGCTATCATTTCATCTTCTTCTTGAGAATAAGAGCAAGTGGCATAAATTAATAACCCATTTTCATTCAATGATGGAATGATATCATCCAATATTCTTTGCTGACGCAGACTACAATGTTGTACATGATCTAAACTCCACTCTGCAATTGCATCCGGATCTTTTCGAAACAATCCGCTGCCACTACAAGGTGCATCTACCACAATTACATCAAATGTGATTCCTGCTTGAGCAAAATGAGCAGGATCATTATTCGTAACGATAACATTGCTATTCCCCCATTTGGTTAAGTTTTCAACCAAAATACTGGCTCTTGATTTAATAACTTCATTACTCACCAATAATCCATCCGTAAAATATGAAGCAAGTAAAGTAGACTTTCCACCCGGTGCAGCACAGAGATCTAACACTTTTGTATCTTGAGGATCCGGCACCAATTGAGCAATTACTTCCCATAAAAACATACTACTAGCATCCTGAACATAATAAGCTCCTGCATGGAACGAGGGATCCAATGTGAAAGATGGTCGTTCATCTAAGTAAATGCCTAAAGGACACCAAGGAACAGATTGCCCGGTAAAAGGATGACTTATTGATGATTTTTTTGCCGGATTAAAACGAATCGCTGTTACCTGTTCGCCGGATTCATGAACAGCCTTAAAAGAAGATTCCCGAAATCCTTTGACGGATTGAAGCGATTGAATCAGATCAGGCGGTAGGGTCATGTTGCAAAAGTAAGCAAGCCATGATAAATCATTACAATGACTTTATCTCAGCAACCAACTTCTGTAATGCTGCTTTGGCATCACCAAATAACATGGAGGTTTTAGGCTGGAAGAATAATTCATTTTCAATGCCTGCATAACCAGGTTTCATGCTACGTTTATTTACAATTACAGTTTTCGCCTGTTCTACTTCTAATATGGGCATACCATAAATAGGTGAAGCCGGGTCTGTCTTGGCAGCCGGGTTCACTACATCATTGGCTCCTAATATCAGTACCACATCTGTAGTTTTAAATTCATCATTGGCTTGCTCCATTTCCTGTAGTTTATCATAACTCACATCCGCTTCAGCTAATAATACATTCATGTGTCCGGGCATGCGTCCGGCCACCGGATGGATCGCATAGCTGACATTTACTCCTTTCTCTTCCAATAATTTTTCCAATTCATGACATACGTGCTGCGCTTGTGCAACTGCCAATCCATAACCAGGCACTATGATGACTTTGTTGGCATAACACATACACACGGCAGCATCAGATAAGGATATTTCTTTGTAATTGCCTTGAGGACCTTTTGCAGCGCCAGCACCTGAGGCAGAACCACCAAAGGAACCGATTAAAACATTGGTCAGACTTCTGTTCATCGCCTTACACATCAGAATCGTCAATAAGGTACCTGCTGCGCCAACAAGAATACCACCGGTAAGCATTACCTGATTATCATACAAAAAGCCCCCACATGCTGCGGCAACTCCCGTGAAAGAGTTCAATAAAGAAATCACAACCGGCATATCTGCACCACCAATGGGTAATACAAATAGTACCCCATAGATCAATGCAGCTGCAGCAATCACATAAAACAAATATGTATTACCAGCATGTAAATTAAACACCAAGTAGCCGGCAGTAATTAAGGTAGCCGCTAATAATACCAGGTTAAAAATTTGCTGTCCGGGAAATGCGAAGTCTTTTATTTTTCCATTGAGTTTGCCCCAAGCAATCATACTTCCGGCAAAAGAAACCGCACCGATGATCAAACCCAGAAAGATCGTAATCAAAGTGCCGGCCATACTGGGTGGCATAATGGTTGTATGCCATCCCGGAATATTTTCTACTGAAAAATTCAGCATTTCTGAGATATGTCCAAACTCGTTTACTGATATCAAAGCTGCACAAGCTCCACCCATTCCATTAAATAGACTCACCATTTCGGGCATGGCTGTCATTTTTACCTTTTTAGCAGCTAGTACACCTACAATGGTACCTAATATGAGTCCGCCGAAAATCCAGCTATAGTTACCCAACTTTTTTCCTTCCTCTTCATACAAAAAGATGGTTCCGAAAATGGCAATGGCCATGCCGACTGCCGCTACAAGATTCCCTTTTCTCGCAGAATCGGGGTGTGATAGCATTTTCAGACCAATGATAAAAGTCAGAGATCCAATGAGGTAACAAACTGTAAGTAGACTTAATTCCATGGCATCTATTTTCGTACTGTTTCGAGAACAGTATTATTTTTTCTTTTTAAACATTTCTAACATTCGGTCTGTCACCACAAAACCTCCTACCACATTCAATGTGCCTAATACAACAGCTAAAAATCCGATGATCAATGCAACATAATTACCGGGCTCTACTTTTCCCATTACAATAATGGCTCCAATAATCACCACTCCGTGTATCGCATTGGCACCACTCATTAAAGGTGTATGAAGCACACTGGGTACTCTTCCGATTACCTCAATACCCAAAAACACAGATAATATCACGATGTAAATGATATCGATGTGAGATTGTATCCAGTTTAATATTGTTTCCATGATGATAATTTCATTTTTAACGGTTGGTGAGTCTGTAGTGAATAGTCAGTAGTGAATAGTGAGTGGTATAGACAATCAAAAAACTACTCACTACTCTCTACTAACTATTCACTACTCACCACTCGCTCATTCACTATATTCCCTCCATGCGTAATACAACATCCTTTTACAATATCATCTTCAAAATTCAGGGTTATATTACCTTCTTTAGTAATGATGAGTTGTAGGAAATTCAATACATTTTTGCCATAGAGTTTACTGGCATCCCATGGCATATCTGCTGCCAAATTACTATTCCCCATGATGGTGATGCCTTGATGCATAATGGTTGCATTGTTTTGAGTAGCGAATACATTACCACCGGTTGCAGCAGCTAAATCAATGACCACACTTCCGGGTCTCATGCTATTCAACATGGTTTCATTGATGAGTAGTGGCGCTTTTTTTCCGGGTATCTGTGCGGTTGTAATGATGATATCAGACTTAGCAACAGATGCTGCTAATCTTTCCTGTTGTCGTTGTTTATATTCTTCGGATTGTTCAACGGCATAACCGCCGGCTTTAGAAGCGTCTGCAGCGCCTTCTACCTCTATGAATTTAGCACCCAAACTCATCACTTCTTCTTTTACAGCAGGTCTTGTGTCAGACACTTCTACTACTGCCCCGAGTCTTCTTGCAGTAGCTATAGCTTGCAATCCCGCCACACCTGCCCCGATGATTAAAACCTTAGCTGGAGGAATACTTCCGGCCGCTGTCATGAACATGGGAAAATAACGTGGGGACAATGTTGCAGCTAGTAATACAGCCCGGTATCCTGCAATATTGGCCTGACTACTCAACACATCCATGCTCTGTGCACGGGTGGTTCGAGGTATCATGTCTAGGCTAAAGACAGTGATCATTTTTGAAGCCAGGTGCTTCATTAGTGCAACATGAAATAAGGGTTGAAATACCCCTACCAGAATAGCACCTGATTTCATTTGCATGATTTCTTCCGAAGAAAGCGGATGAATCGTCAGAATAAGATCAGCTTGTTGTAAAATTTCTGTTCTTGCTTTCAGGGAAGCATTTTTAGCTGCATAGCTATTGTCATCAGCAAAAGCTTGTATTCCGGCACCCACTTCTGTCCATACCGTAATTGCTTGCTTTGTTAGCACTTCTGCCTGTTCAGGTAAGAGTGATACCCGTTTATCATTTGTTTCATTGAGTATACCAAGAATCATGTTTCAATTTAAGCTATTTTTTAATTAGAGGCAAACGAGGCTTTCCATTCCTCATTTTGTGAGACCATTTCTTCTAAAAGATAGCTGCTTTTAAAAACGAATTGCCAGATGCTGTTTTATTTTGAATTCATTGCGAAAGAATACAAGTCCGATAAAGAAGAGATCGATTGTTAGGGTAACAGAAGGGTGTTGCTGAATCTCATTCCAGGCTTTTTCCATTTCAGCACTCCAATGAATATCATCAAAAATGAGTATGCTATATTCATGCGTATGGTCAAGTAACTGGTGAAAATAATGGATAGTAGGTGCGTATCGGTGATTTCCGTCTATGAATGCAAAATCAATGGCAGGTTTATTTGCAAGCCAAGCTGGCAACGTATGATCAAAATTGCCTTCAATGATGCGAATATTTTTTATACCCAGCTTTTCAAAATTTTCTTTTGCTACAGCAGCGATGGCAGTAGATCCTTCCATAGTTGTTAATGTGGCTGAAGGATTGGCCATAGCTAAATAAGAACTAGTAATGCCTAGAGAAGTACCTAATTCAAGTAAATATTGCGGCGCGTAATGATCTATGATTCTGAATAACAGTTGCCCGAATTTAACAGACTTCAATGCAGACTTAGCAATCGTAGCAACAGCCCTCTGATTGGTTTTACTAATTCTTGACCCCGCACCAAAATCTTCCACAGATAAAATTCGTGTATCATTCAACATCAATTTTCTAATATTCTCGATGGGCTGATAAGCATAAAAATTTCGATCATCATTTAAAACACGCTGAATAAAATCAAACACAAAAGGAGAATGCACTCCATGCCCTTTGCCATTTTGGGCCGTTATATAATAATACAGGTATTTACCTGCCAGTTGAATGGGTGAATACATAGATTAAACAATTTTATGCCTCACTTTTTTCTTTCTTTTCTGAAAAGGCAGTTCCCGAAGTAGCCAAAGTAAGGCATAAATGGTACAAAGGAGAGATAGGTAGTGCAATACTTTAAAGAGTAGGTTATAATCATTCCATGATCCTGTACCCCCGCAATAAATGACTATTAATAAAATAATGGCCAACCAAGGCGTATTCCTGCACTTACGAATGAGAAATAACCAGGGAAGAATGATCATACTCATCAATCGATAAAAAAATGCATCTGGTTCTACCGGTGGCAGATCCTCCATTTTCATTCCTGATTGTTTAATGAGTTCCTGCGCCAATTGTGCCATATCTATCAATTGCTGCACTAAAAAAACAGCATACCCAATGGTGATAAGAGAAGTTGCAGCAAGCAGTGCTTTTGCATAAGCACGATAGGGAAATTGTTTCCACCATGAGAACAGTATCAAAAAGGGCGCAGTTACAGCAAATGCAATTTCAATAAACGCCATGCTGTTGAATTTTAAGATCGCTCCCAGCGTTGAAAGGTAAAGGCAAATGCATGTTTGGCATCTGCGGGATAAGGTTCATCAAATACCAACTGCCAATCAGCAGATAGTTCCGGAAAAAAAGTATCCGCCTCAGGCTCAGCTTGAACCCTTGTCAGGTATACTTTATGTGCAATGGGTAAAGCTTCTTTATAAATCTCACCACCACCCGCCACAAAAACTTCCTTATAATCAGCCGATTGGGCAACAAACAAAGCATCCCGTAAAGAATGTACAACCACTATTCCATCAGGTTTCCAGTCTTTTTGCCGCGTGATCACAATATTCAAACGACCGGGTAATGGTTTACCGGATAATGACTCAAAAGTTTTTCTACCCATCACCACAGGCATCGCCCAAGTGATCTTTTTAAAGAACTGAAGATCCTTCGGTAAATGCCACAACAATTGATTGTTCTTACCAATCCCATGATTGGTAGCTGCCGCCACAATGAGAGAAACGATCATAATCAAAGATACGGCAAGAGTAGAATCTTTGATTTCTTGATCTGCGATTTCTTGATCTTCATTTACAGATCAAAAAATCATAGATACCCTACACCGCTACCGGCGCTTTAATATGCGGATGACACTGGTAATTTTCCAATGTAAAGTCTTCAAATTGGAAACTGAAAATATCTTTTACGGATGGATTCAACTTCATGGTGGGTAAATCATAGGGTGTTCTGCTCAATTGCAACTTGGCTTGTTCAATATGATTGTTGTATAAATGGGCATCCCCGAAACTGTGTACAAAATCTCCATATTGCAAGTCACAAACTTGTGCAATCATCATCGTCAATAGTGCATAAGAAGCAATATTGAAAGGTACTCCCAGAAATACATCCGCACTACGCTGGTATAACTGACAACTTAATTTTCCATCCGCCACATAAAACTGAAATAAAGTATGACAGGGCATCAAAGCCATTTTCGGGAGATCTGCTACATTCCAGGCACTAATAATCAATCTTCTGCTATCCGGATTTTTTTTGATTTGTTGAATCAGATCAGAGATCTGATCAGTAACTTTTCCATCAGCTCCCTCCCAGCTACGCCATTGTTTTCCATAAACAGGTCCTAACTCTCCTTTCTCATCAGCCCATTCATTCCAAATACTCACGCCATGATCATTCAGGTATTTGACATTGGTATCTCCTTGTAAGAACCAAAGCAATTCATAAATGATACTTTTCAGGTGCAGTTTTTTGGTGGTAACCAAGGGAAACCCTTTTTGTAAATCAAATCTCATTTGATAACCAAAACAACTGATTGTACCGGTTCCGGTTCGATCGGTCTTTTGGGTTCCATGGTCAAGAATATGCTGAAGTAATTGATGATATTGCTGCATGGACGCAAAATACGTCAAGGCAGACTATGATATCCGGTAAAATTAGGAATGTTGAGAAGCTGTGAATTCTAGGCTGATTTTCTACGTGCCAACTCTCTTTTTATCAATGATAATTCGCGACCTGTTTGTCCACTAACACTGCTATTTTCCTGTGCACGACGCATGAGATACGGAATAACATCCCTGATAGGACCAAAAGGCAGGTATTTGCTTACACTAAATCCTTCCTTGGCAAGGTTGAATGTGATATTATCGCTCATCCCATATAATTGAGAAAAATGTATATGTGGATGGTTATGTGGTATATTTTTTTGATCTAATAATTCTGCCGTCAATAAGTTACTGGCTTCATTATGCGAAGCAATAATCACGGCAATCTGATCTAAATGATCAATACAGTAACGTACTGCTAAATCATAATCTTTATCTGAAGCCTCTTTATCGGGTTGTATAGGAGAAGGATAACCCATTTCCTTGGCTCTTGCCCGTTCTTTTTCCATATAGGCACCACGAACCAGCTTAACACCTAGCAAAAATCCTTGTTGTTGTGCGATCTGATGGGATAGCTTAAGGAAATGCAAACGATCGTGACGATATAACTGTATAGTGTTATACACCACTACTTTTTGCTTATTAAAGATCTCCATCATTTCCATGGTGAGTCTATCAATAGGATCTTGTATCCAACTCTCTTCTGCATCTACCAATACACCAATATTTTTTTCAGCTGCAATCTCACAAATGGCATACATCCGTTCCCGAACCCTATCCCATTCATCAATTTCTACTTCATGATCGTGAATACCACTGCGTAAACGAGGTGCCTCATTGAGTGTTTGTAATAAAGAGAAACGGGCCAGTCCGGTAACTTTTATACTGATAAACGGAATATTGGTTTGCGTAGCAGCATAATTGATCACGCGAATAAATTCCTCAGTAGCATGATCGAAACTGTCTTCTCCTTCTTTTCCTTCCACCCCATAATCCAAAATCACCTGAACACCATATTTTCCCAACACAGCCCCTACACCTGCTGTTTCTTCCAGTGTTTCTCCGCCTACAAATTGTTTGAAAATGGTTTTACGGATGATGCCATGTACGGGCAACCCTGTTTTCATAATAAAAGGCGTTAGCCGCGTACCCAATTGTACAAACCAAGGATAGCCCATGGTACTGAATAGGAATTTTGCACTTTTCAGTTCCTTGTTCGATTTATATGCGAAAGCATTTTCGGTATTGTCAAAAGAGATATTCATTGCTAACATTCGTTCGTACTGCGAATATCGGTGCTGTAACGTTTAAAAAAAAGATTTTATACAGCAAAGAAAGAACTGACGATTAAATAGCCTGATGGTTAAAGGGCTGTAACACCATTTCACTAACCACTCCACTAGCCGGCTGCTGGCAAAGGAACCATATGGCTTTGGCAGCCTCTTCAGCTACCACCATCTTATCACGTTGAACCCGAAGATCGATGGTATCCCAGAAAGGACTATCCACGCCTCCTAAAAATAAATTGGTGATACGTATTTCCGTTCTTTTTAATTCCTCACGAATACTTTGCATCATCCCTACAAGTCCATATTTACTAGCACTGTAGGCAGCCGCACCCGCCATCGGAACTTTTCCCAACACCCCTGGAATATGAATGATTAAACCCTTTTTTGCCTCCTTCATAGCAGGTAAAATCGCTTTGGTTACCCAAAAACTACCAATCAGATTCACCTGAAGAGTTTGTATGAAATCTTCCGTGGTTAGCGTATCCATCGACTTAATAATGCCAATTCCTGCCGCATTGATCAGGATATCCATCGGGCCATCTTGTTGAATCGCCCCAATGGTATCAAAGACATCCTTTTCACTGGTTAAATCCATCTGAAATTGTCTGTTGGTTGCAATACCCGCCTGCTCACCTGCTGCTGCCAATTTTTCTTGATTTCTGCCCGTTATGAATACAATAGCACCTGAACCGGTCAGTAATTTGGCCAATCGCATACCAATGCCCCCTGAGGCGCCTATCAATAATACTTTTTTGCCTTTCAGTGATTCCATAACAAGAATTTATGGGCTTATAAACAATAAGCAACCCATTTTGTTTTGGATAACAGTATGAATGCCGAAATATCACTACTGTTTCCACATCAATTATTCGAAAAAAACAAAGCACTTGCAACGGGGCGAGAAGTATATCTAATTGAGGAATTTCTTTTTTTTAACCAATATGCATTTCATCAACAAAAACTGGTTTTACATCGAGCTTCGATGAAAGCTTATGCTGATTTGTTAATCAAGAAAGGATTTAGGGTATCGTATATTCCTGCAACTGACTCCAATGCTGATATCCGTATATGCATCCCCACACTGGCACAAAAAGGCATCCGCACCATACATGTTACAGACCCAACAGATGAGTGGTTGATGAAACGAATACAACATGCTTGTGAAAAAAATAATATTGAACTGGTCCTTTACAACAATCCTAACTTCATCAACACCCCAGAAGCAATCAATGAATATTTTTCGGGTAAGAAAAATTATTTCCAGACTGATTTTTATATCCAACAAAGAAAACAAAAAAACATACTGTTAACAGATAAAGGACAAGCCCTTGGTGGCAAATGGACTTTTGATACAGATAACCGAGAAAAATATCCCAAGAATACTCCGGAACCACATCAACCATTTCCTTCCATTAATCCATATGTAGAAGAAGCCATCCATTATATTCAGAAACAATACCCCAATAATCCGGGTAAAACGGGAAATCCCTTTGGTAATTCTCCTCATTTTTATCCAACTACACATTCTGAAGCACAACAATGGTTGCAGGCGTTTTTAAAAGATAGATTTGCATTATTTGGCCCTTATGAAGATGCCATAGTGAAAGGTGCTTCTATTTTACATCATAGCGTTCTTACCCCAATGTTGAATATTGGCTTATTGGATCCGAATAAGATTATAGAATCTGCCATGGAGACCGGAAGTCAACAAGACATCCCTTTAAACTCTTTGGAAGGATTTATTAGACAAGTGCTTGGATGGCGGGAATTTATCAGAGCAGTGTATCAACGTGAGAATGTGAAACAAAGAACGCGTAACTACTGGGGTTTTACAAGAAAAATACCTGCATCATTTTGGACAGGGACTACCGGCATAGTACCTGTTGATGATGTCATCAAAAAAGTATTAAAAAGTGGTTATGCCCATCATATTGAACGCTTGATGATCTTGGGAAATTTTATGTTGCTCTGCGAGTTTGATCCTGATGAAGTATATCGTTGGTTCATGGAGCTCTTTATTGATTCCTATGATTGGGTGATGGTTCCGAATGTATATGGCATGACGCAATTTGCTGATGGTGGACTCATGACTACCAAGCCTTATATCAGCGGCAGTAACTACATTATGAAAATGAGCAATTATGAAAAAGGGAATTGGCAACAAGTGTGGGATGGATTGTTCTGGCGTTTCATGCATGTGCATCGAGATTTCTTTTTACAAAATCCCAGACTCGGAATGTTGGTCAAAACCTTTGATAAAATGAAAGAAGAAAAGAAACAGGCTCATTTGAAAATAGCTGAAACATTTTTGACTTCTCTTACTTAGCCACTCCTCAAAAATCATGTATGCCAAAAAGACCCTGGAACCGAGTGAATCTTCCTGTTTATTCCATCTCTAGCACAGATGGAAAAGGGAATTTCAATATGCATATCATTACTTATGCCAACCAAATCAGCATGAACCCTAAACGTTTTGTTTGTGGTATTTATGAAGGCACTAAGACATTGGAAAATGTGGTAGGCCATAAGGAGTTTGTTTTACAACTGCTATCCGAAAAACAATACCGACTTGTAGACTTACTAGGTAAAAAATCAGGACATCAATTCAACAAGATGGAGCGATTGGAAAAAAGAAAACTTATTACAGAGTGGAATGGGTTTCCTGTTTTAAAAGATGCTTTAGCAGTCATATTATTGAGCGCTATCAGCAGTTTTCCCGGCGGGGATCATACCGGATTTCTGTGTGATGTGGTACAATATAAAAATCTCAATGAAGGAGATCCATTGACACTAGACACTCTTAGAGCACATAAACTGATTAGAATATGAGTAATCAAAGATTTCCTACAGAATTATCAGTTATTCAAAACCGTATTGCAGCAATTAATCCCATAGCATACGCCAAAACAAGAAATTTCTTAACGGGTGCTGTTACAAGATTGTCTCCTTATTTATCAAGAGGAGTAATTTCTTTATCGCAAATTCAATCATCCATATTAAAACGATACACTGTATATCAGTCAGAAAAACTATTACAGGAGCTGGCTTGGCGAGAATATTATCAACGTGTATGGCAGGCTAAAGGCGATCTTATCTTTTCGGATCTTAAACAAGAGCAGCCTCAAGTCCATCATTTTCAAATGCCTGTTGCTGTTTTAAAAGCTGCGACAGGAATACAAGCAATAGACGAGGGGATTGAAACTTTGTATGCAACCGGATACATGCACAACCATCTTCGTATGTATACTTCCATGCTGAGTTGTAATATTGGAAAAGCACATTGGCGATTGCCATCACAATGGATGTACTATCATTTATTAGACGGGGATCTTGCCAGTAATGCTTTGAGCTGGCAATGGGTAGCGGGAAGTTTTAGCAGTAAAAAGTATGTGGCGAATCAAGAAAATATCAACAAGTATACTGGGACCAATCAAATGAACAGTTTCCTTTCTGTACCATATGATGCTTTTGAAGATTTAGCTGTACCGGAAATACTCAAAGAGAAAAATACACTATCCTTAGCAACCGTTTTACCAGAATCCGATCGGATCAATGAGCAAGAAAAGAATGTTTATGTTTACAATGGTTATCAACTGGACCCCGAATGGCATCAGGGAGAATCCGGACAAAGAATTCTTTTATTAGAACCTACGCATTTTGAGAAATATCCTGTCAGCGAAAAAGTATTATCATTTATCATCGAGATGGCAAAACAAAATATTCCTGACATCAAACTGTTTACAGGATCATTTCAAGCGTTACAAGAACAATTTTCTGACGCAACCATTTATTACAAAGAACACCCACTCACCCAACATTATAAAGGCATCCAAGAACCCAGAAAATGGATGTTCCCTGAAGTAACCGGATATTATCCTTCTTTCTTTGCTTATTGGAAGAAATGTGAAAAGTATTTGCGATAATTTCAGAAATTCGCGGATGACTATTACAGAAATCGAGATCTATAAGTATTCCATTCCCATGGTGCCCTTTACGATTGCTACCGGTACCATGCATTATGCGCAGAATATTTTCATAAGAGTACATACCAGTGAAGGTATTACAGGTGTTGGCGAATGTTCTGCCTTTCCCATGATCGCTGCAGAAACGCAAGCCACTTGTTTTGAAATGGCAAAAGATTTTGCCAGACTTTGGAAAGGAAAAAATCCATTATCAATAGATGAGCGTTTGCATGAATTAGACCTTTTTACAGCCGGCAATTACACTGCCAAAAGTGCTTTTGATCTCGCCCTGTATGATATCTCAGCAAAACATGCAAAACAACCACTCTATCAATTTTTAGGAGGTCAGCAAAAAAGAATTGAAAGTGATCTTACCATTGGTATTGCTGATCCGGAAACAATGGCGGAAACGGCTCTTTCCTTTAAGCACAAAGGGGTGAACATGATCAAAGTGAAGTTGGGTAAAGATGTTGCTACTGATATAGAGCGTATCAAAAAAATAAGAAATGCTATTGGAGATGCCATTATTCTAAGAATCGATGCCAATCAGGGTTGGTCTTTTGAGGATGCAGTCACTGCATTGACTTCAATGGGGCAATACAATATTCAGTTCTGTGAACAGCCCATGCGAAAATGGAATGATCACTTACTGCCTGAGCTTTGCAAAATATCTCCCATACCTATTATGGCAGATGAAAGCGTGTTCACACATCATGATGCAGCGAGAATCATCAGCAACAATGCTTGTCATTATATCAATATTAAATTTGCAAAAAGCGGGGGCATCAGAGAAGCGATACGTATCAATGAAATAGCTGAACAACATCATATTCAGTGCATGTTAGGAGGTATGTTAGAAAGTAGGATTGCACTCACGGCCAAAGTGCATTTTGCAATGGCTACAGAGAATATCAAATTCTATGATTTGGATACCTGTTTACTCGGGCATCAAGAAGACCCTGTAAAAGGAGGCGTCTCGTATGCAGGCATGGAGCTGCAACTAACTGATGCTTACGGAATTGGCGCTGATGTTGATGATCAATATCTATCAAAGTTAGAGCACATCATTATTTAGTAAGCGCATACACATCATTCACAGTCCTTCTTGAAGGACTCCCCCTTCTACCTTATCTTTGACGAAATTTAAACAATCATGGAAGGGAAAAAAGTGAGTGAGAGTTTTACCATCATGAATGAATTGGTACTCCCAAATGATACCAATACTTTCGGAAATCTAATGGGTGGACGTTTGATGTACTGGATGGATATTGCTGCGGGTATTGCTGCGGGCAGACATTGCAATACCCCTAGTATGACCGCATCGGTAGATAATTTAAGCTTCAAGAACCCAATCAAGTTGGGAAATGTGGTACATATTGAAGCGAAGGTTTGTCGCGCATTCAATACTTCCATGGAAATCCATATCAAAGTCTGGGGAGAGGATCTGCTACATCAATATAAATATGAGAGTAATGAAGCATTCTTCACTTTTGTTGCTTTAGATCCCAACGGGAAACCAAGAAGAGTTCCTGAATTGATTCCTGAAACAGAGGAAGAAAAGCGATTATTTGATGGCGCTTTGAGAAGAAGACAAATTCGTTTGATTCTGGCCGGTAAAATGAAGCCTGATGATGCCAATGAACTAAAAGCGCTATTTATTAAAGATTAGCACTCATTACTTATCCAGAACACTTAGTAAATGGTGTCTCCCTTTAAGCATATAATCTTTGCTTTGTTCAATCGCGTCCATGACTTGATCTAGAATAACATCAATGGGTTGAGTATAATCAATGATCATAGGTTCTTTGAATCTAATAGATAGTACAGAGCCTTTTTTCTTGAATGCCAATCCTTTTTTATTAAAAGCCCTCCAAAATCCATTGATCACAACAGGTACTACTACCGGCTGGTTGTTTTTGATGATATGGGCAGTTCCTTTTCTTCCGGGAGCAAAGGGTTTTGTAGTACCCTGAGGAAAAGTGATGACCCAACTTTTATCCAATGCCTCATCAATTTTCTGTGTATCAGACTCATCACGATGTCTTTGAACATCTTTCCCTTCTGCACGCCATGTTCTTTTAACAGTAAGTGCACCACCTAGCTTAAATAAACGACTTAACCAGTTTCCGTTCATGGTTTCTTCCGCAGCTACGAAATATACGTTGGTGAAAGGATTTAATAAATAAAACGGGAGCCCCAGTTTGTTTTGTTTTCGCCACTTTACAGCACAAAAAATATGGATAAAGGCAATCACGTCAGCAAAGTAGGTTTGATGATTGCTGACAAATAACACATTCTTTCTGGGTAAACGCTGAAGATGTTCAGTGCCTTCAATTTTTATAGTATTTACGATGGCCAGACCCGGATAAGAAAATATACCTACAATGGCATATACAATCGAACGGATAACTTTAATATGCTTTAGGCGTTCAGTTAATCGCATAGGGTTGATAGTTGGCAAGTCGTGCAAAATAAGAAATGTAATCAAATTGTTAAGTGATTGTTCAAAAAATGAGCCTTAGAGGTTCAAAAAATAGAAGTGGAAAGATACTTTTGCGCTGTAAAATCAGATTATGGAATTGAACACGGTGATTTTTGACATTGATGGACTTTTGATCGACAGTGAACCGCTTTGGAATGAAGCAGCTACCGAATTGTTTCAACAGTATGGAGTGAATATGACTGAGGAACAGTATAAAAGTACCACAGGACTCAGAACCAAGGAATTTGTGCAATGGTGGTTTCATTATTTTAATATTGGTGAATCTGAAATGAAACGTGCAGAACAAAAAATAGTGGAACTGGTATTACACAAGATTGAAAAGAAAGGAAAAATTATGCCCGGAGTAGATTATATTTTCGATTTTTTCCAGCGCAAATCATTCAAGATTGGCCTTGCTACTTCCTCTCCTCCTTCCTTGATTGATCTGGTAGTCAATATTGCCGGGATCGGCAAATACTTACACGCTACTGCTTCAGCAGAAGACTTAGCATATGGAAAACCTCATCCTCAGGTATATCTGAATTGTGCAGAATTATTGGGTAGTAAGCCTACAAGTTGTATTTGTTTTGAAGATTCTTTTAATGGCTTAATCGCAGCAAAAGCAGCCCGCATGAAGTGTGTCATTGTACCACATGTATCTCAATTAAAAGATGAAAGATGGGGGGCTGCTGATTTGAAATTATCTTCTTTGCAAAATTTTGGCGAATTACATTTTGATCTAGTGAATGGCTTATAGCATATGGGTTATAGCTTATAGTGTATTGCTATAAACTATAAGCTATAACCCATATGCCACTAAGCCAATAGCTAAAAAGCCCCGATCATTTACTGATCGGGGCTTTTCTTATTTGAGACTAATCAAAAGATTAGTTTCTGCTTTTCAAATTTGGATGTGGAGCTGGTACTGTATTTGGACCCGCTTCCAGTGTACCTTGAAGATCAACTGTATTAGCATCGCCATCTTGGCCATAAGTGAAGATGAAACGATTTTCAGAAACACCTTGCTTTTCAACCAGGTATTTAATTACAGCGTTTACACGATCCCAGCTCAACTGCTGAGAAGCTTTGCTTGATGCAGCGTATCCGATTACTTTGATATTACAAGCTGGATTAGCATTGATTCTTGCTGCTACACCATTCAGAATGTTTTGAGCATCTTTAGAAAGTGTTGCTTTTCCTTTGAACTGAATGCTTGGTAAGCTACCGATGTTACACTGAGGTGCAGCTTCAGCAGGCTTCATGTTAGCGATCATGTCTTTGATCTCTTTGCAACATGCAGGCTCAGGACAAGTACCGATACCATCATTGTTTACAGGGAAACATTTTTGAGGAGTCAACAGTTCCTTGTCTTTGTAATCAGGAATACCGTCACCGTCTGTATCTTTCGCACGACCATGTGTATCAACAGGAGCACCGGCAGGTGTGTTAGGCTCAAGATCAAACTGATCAGTAACACCATCTTTATCAGCATCAGGAAGCACCACTTTAGGCATCTTCATGTGAGAAGGTGAATTCAACTCGCTGTAAACGAAGTTGTTTGGATTGAGCCACCACAAAGGCTGTACTTTCTTAGAAGCATTACCAATGTTAACATTCACACGCGCACTGGTAAAGCCTAAATAATCGTTACTGTTACCGGCTCTAACTCCATCCAAGAAATCATAACCAGGAACTGTATAAGTGTATTTGTGTTCAAGACCAATATTCACTTTATTGCTCATCTTGAAAGCAATACCCAAACCTAAATTAAGACCATGGTAGAGTGTATATGCTTGTCTTCCGTTGATAGTAGCACCACCAAATGTTGTAATGGTACCTGCCTGACTATTGGCGAAAGTCTCATTTTGGTTGTAACCATAGAAGATGCTATAACCACCTGGTTGTGCACCACCTGGTCTTCTATATAATACATTAGAAGCATTTAATGCATAACCCGCTAAAACGTAAACATTTGTTTTAGGATTGCCACGATAATGACTGGCAGCATTTAATGATGCGATTACATCAAAACCTAGCTGATAAGTTCTGTTTTTGTAGTCAGGACGACCAACTGCAGCCTGAAAAGCATTGGCTTCACCAGAATTCCACAGACCAGTCAAACCGGTTCTAACAGAAAAGGTATGATTCAGTGCTTTACGCAAAGAAACAGTAGCACCAAATCCTGTTTTAGATTTGATATCTCCTGTAATAGATGAAGCACCTACACCAAATCCTAATTCCCACTGGTTACGTGGTGCTGCAGGATAAGGGTACTGGTTATTCAGGAACTCATTATGCTGGGGTAATTTCTTTACAGAAATTTTGGAAGTATCTTTCCAATCCCATCCCCAATCTGTTTGAGCCATACCGATCGACTGTATCAGAACGATCAGTGCCAGTGTTAAAATGTTCTTTTTGCTTGCCATAATTATTGATTGATATTTAATGAGAACTTCTTTTGTTTCAAGAAACATTGCAAATTTACATATTATGAAACAAATCGGCAATATTTATACAAATATATTGTTTAATCTTTTCACCAACAATATTCATACCAGACTCAATTTCAACGCAGAACGCTGCATCCGGCAACCAATTGTTGCTTACGATGGCTATATTGCAACTTATTAAGAACGATGGAATTAGCTAAAAAAGTAATATCAGAGGAACTGGTTCAATTTGAAGGGCATTTCCGAGAAGCTGTCAAAAGTAGGGTGGCTTTACTGGACCGCATCATGCAGTACATCGTAAAACGGAAGGGTAAGCAGTTAAGACCCATGTTCGTATTACTGAGTGCCCGACTGGGTGGTGAAGTCAATGATAGTACCTATAGAGCTGCGTCCTTAGTAGAACTTCTCCATACCGCCACCTTGGTACATGATGATGTGGTAGATGACGCTATGGAACGCCGCGGCTTCTTTTCAATTAATGCACTTTGGAAAAATAAAATCGCTGTTCTTGTAGGCGATTATCTGCTCTCAAAAGGACTTTTATTATCGCTGAATAATAAAGATCATGAAGTACTTAGCATTTTATCTGAAGCAGTAAGACTCATGAGTGAAGGTGAATTACTCCAGATAGAAAAAGCCAGAAAACTAAACCTAAAAGAATCCATTTATTACGAAATAATCAATGGCAAAACCGCCTCTCTTTTAGCCTCCGCCTGCGCCGCAGGGGCATCCACTACTTTTACCGATCAACAAGACGTAGAAAAAATGAGACTGTTCGGTGAAAAAGTAGGAATGGCATTTCAAATCAAAGACGACCTCTTTGATTATGGGTCGGAAGATGTGGGAAAACCTACCGGCAATGATATTAAAGAGAAAAAATTAACCCTGCCGCTGATCTATACCCTGAATCAGTGTACAGCAGATGTTAGAAGAAAGATCATCTATATCATTAAAAATGAGAACACACAAAAAGACAAAGTAAAATTTGTTATTGATAGTGTGATTGCCACAGGAGGCATTGCATACGCTACACAAAAAATGTTTGCTTTCCGTGACGAGGCTTTAGAAATATTACACCAATTCCCCGTTTCACCTTTCAGGGATGCATTGGAAGAACTGGTTCGTTATACAACAGACAGGAATTATTGATGACCAAAAGATGGAACATATTAAATGCTGATGCTGAGAAAGCCTCTTCTCTCCATGAAGCTTTAAAAATCAATAAAACGCTTTGCACGATTCTCGTTCAACGAGGCATTGATACTTACGAAAAAGCAAAAGATTTTTTTAGACCACAACTATCACAACTGCATAGTCCTTGGATGATGAAGGACATGGATAAAGCTGTTACCAGAATACTTCACGCTTTTCAACAACATGAAAAAGTGCTGGTTTTTGGAGATTATGATGTTGATGGCACAACAGCTGTTGCATCCATGTACCAGTACCTGTCTGCTATTTATGACCAAGTTGATTTTTATATCCCCCACCGTTATCGTGAAGGATATGGCGTTTCAAAAATGGGAATTGATTATGCAAAAGAAAACGGGGTTACACTCATCATATCGCTAGACTGTGGTATCAAATCAGTTGATTTGATTGCTTATGCAAAATCAATCAACATAGATTTTATTATTTGCGATCACCACTTACCCGATCAGGAATTACCTCCTGCCGTCGCCATTCTGAATCCCAAACAAGTGGATTGTACATACCCCTACAAAGAATTATGTGGATGTGGCGTAGGTTTTAAATTGATGACAGCCATTAGTGAAAAACTATCCCTTCCGGAAAGTACACACCTCGCATATTTAGATCTTGTAGCCACAGCTATCGCTGCAGATATTGTTCCGATTAGTGGTGAAAATCGAATACTTGCCTATTATGGTTTGGAAAAAGTGAATCAAAATCCTTGCGCAGGTATCAAAGCTTTGATGCAATTGGCTGCTGTTCAAAAAAAGATGCATATCACAAACTTGGTTTTTATCATAGCTCCAAGGGTAAATGCTGCAGGCAGAATGGATGATGCAAAAAAAGCGGTTCAGCTCTTTATTGAAAAAGATCCTGTGAAAGCCATGGCTTTTGCTGAAATGCTACACAGTGATAATGCAGATCGCAGAGAAGCAGATAGTACTATAACCGAAGAGGCTTTGGCATTAATTGAAGCCGACCCCATATTTGCCAATAAAAAAACAACCGTTGTATACCAAGAACATTGGCATAAAGGGGTAGTAGGAATCGTTGCCAGTAGATTGATTGAAAAACATTATCGTCCAACAGTCGTATTGACCAAAAGCGGAGAATATATTGCCGGTAGTGCCCGAAGTGTTGCCGGTTTTAACTTGTATGAAGCCATTCATGCTTGCCGTGAACATCTGTTAGGATATGGAGGGCATTTTGCAGCAGCCGGCATGACTTTATTACCGGAGAAAGTGAATGATTTTGCTGCTGCTTTTGAACAAGCAGTACAAGAACAAATACAACCAGAACAACTCATTCCGGAAATCATTATTGACACTCCTATTCACTTTGAATCAATTACACCTACACTTTATAGTATTCTAACGCAAATGGAACCATTTGGTCCGGATAATATGCGACCGGTTTTTATTGCGGAGAAAGTATATGATACCGGTTTTTCAAAAATTGTAAAAGAACAGCATATCCGATTTGTTGTAAAACAAAAAAATATCACCTTCACAGGTATCGGCTTCAATATGGCAAATAAATTCGAGTTACTGCAACATCAACAACCACTTGATCTCGTTTTTACACTTGATGAAAATGAATGGAATGGAGAAAAAACCATCCAGTTGAAAATGATTGACCTGAGATTAAGTAACGGATCCAATCTTTAATTCAATATCTCCATCAATAGGATAGCCTGTACAAGTTAATATTCTACCATTGCCTATCTCGTCTTCCATCAATACCTCATTTTTATACATCCAAACTTTCCCTTTCACACAGGTTGCAGAGCAAGTTCCACATTGACCGGCTTCACAACTAAAAGGTAATTGTACTCCATTACGTTTGGCAGACTGTAAAATGGTATCCGGATATTTACTTATCCATGATACTTGTTTTCCTTTTTCAATGATAGTGATGGTATGTGCAGTTACATCTGGAGGAACTTTTGTTACCGATGGATACTCAATGACAAACTGCTCTTTTTTGATTTGTTCATTCACAAAACCCATCCCACGGGCAACGATGGTAATCATTAACATATATTGAAATGGGCCACACAAATACAACCAGGTATTCATTTTGTTATTCCCCACTTCTTTAGTAAGTATTTCGCTCACTATTGAACTACTCAATCTGGCTTTTCGATAATCAGACTCATCACTAAAGAAGAAATAAATTGAAAATAGTGAGCTATAGTCAGAAGCAAGTTTCATAAGCTGCTCATAAAAAATGACATCCTTCTTTGATTGATTACTATATACCAATACAATTCGCTCAGTCATTTGACTTTTTAGCAATGCCTTGATTTGCGAATAAATAGGTGAGATTCCGCTTCCTGCAGCGAAGAAAATAAAGCTATTTTTTGAATTGATTCGACTTGTATGAGGCAAAATAAAAAAGCCCGCAGGAGCGAGTCCTGTAAGAACATCCCCTACTTTCACTTTTTCAACCAATATTCGCGAATAAGAACCATTAGCAACTCTTTTGACAGTTATACTTAATGGCTCATCCGGAATGGATGATATGGAATAACTTCTTCGCTCCTCCTTACCATTCCGATTTGAAAAAATAAACGTAATGAATTGTCCTGCTTCATATTCAATGGTATCATTTTGCGCATCCAACACTAAGGTTACAACGTCATGTGTCTCCTTAATCACGCTTTTTACTAAATATTGCATGCGATCGTATTCATTACTATGAAAATAATCATTACAGATGAGTATATAGATATAAAAACGGTCCGCATAAGCAGACCGTTATATAATTAGCTCTTTATATCATCAAGCTTTAACCTGTTCAGTTTGCAGCAATTCAACACTTCGATGGATGAAATTGGTAAGATCATTCCCTTTGAGTAATCCTTGTGAAAGCAGGGCCAGATCTGCGAGGTTACGAACCTGTTTTTGCTGTACATCAGTATTCGTTTCTTTCAGCAACTGCTGATAAATAGGATGATTTCCATTTACCGTGAGTGTTACTTCATCAGGCATCTGAGCATAGAACGCAGTCATACCACCGCCAACACCTGCCATATCTTTCATACGGCGCATAAATTCCGGGCGGGTAGCAATGACCGGAGCTGTTTCCGGACTCAGTCCTTTGACTTCAGTTGTTACATGTAAATCGGGAATTGTCAATGTAAACAGTTCTTTTAGTTTATCAGACTCTTCTTGATTTAAAACAGATTGATCAGACTCCTGTTTATCAATCAAGTTATCTACGATATCAGCATCCACTCTTACAAAGCTTACATTCTCCCATTTCATTTCCATGGTATTAATGAAGGCCGCATCCACCAGTGTTTCCATTTTAACAACGGTATATCCTTTCGCCTTACATGCTTGAACATAAGCATCTTGCTGAACAGGATTGGTGGTATATAAAATGATCTGTTTCCCTTCTTTATTTTTTTGTAATGCCTCTGTGGCTGTTTTATATTCTTCCAATGTGTGGAATTTTCCTTCCACATCTTCCATGATGAGAAACTTATTGGCTTTTTCCAGGAACTTATCATCAGTCATCATACCATACTTCACAAACAATCCCAGACTCTCCCATTTTTCTTCAAAAGAAGTTCTTTCATTACGGAAAATTTCTTCCAGCTTGTCTGCTACCTTTTTAGTGATATGCGCATTGATTTTTTTCACATTCGGATCACCTTGTAAATAGCTTCTACTTACGTTCAGTGGAATATCCGGACTATCAATCACACCATGTAACAACATGAGAAACTCAGGAACAATATCTTTTACTTCATCCGTAACAAATACCTGATTACAGTACAACTGAATCTTGTCTTTTTGGATCTCATAACTCTGTTTGATCTTAGGGAAATATAAGACACCCGTTAAATTGAATGGATAGTCTACATTGAGATGAATCCAGAAAAGTGGTGTTTCTCCAAATGGATATAGCTCACGATAGAATTTTTCATAATCTTCTTTAGATAATTCCGAAGGCTTTTTGATCCAGATCGGATGGGTATTATTAATGGCTTTTTCTTCCTCTTCTTTTTTCTCACCTGCTTCAGAGAAGTAAATGGAAATAGGTAAAAATTTACAGAATCGTTCCAGAATACCTTTGATACGTGAAGCTTCTAAAAATTCTTTGCTCTCTTCATTGATATGCAATACAATTTTAGTTCCGCGTTCATTGTAATCGGTTTCATAGAGCTCATACTCGGGACTACCGTCACAACTCCAGAAAACTCCACTTCCATCTTTAAAACTTTTTGAATGGATATCCACTTTATCGCTCACCATGAATGCACTATAAAAACCCAATCCAAAATGACCGATGATACTCGCGTCTTTGTACTTATTGACAAATTCTTCTGCACCACTAAATGCCACCTGGTTAATATACTTATCTACTTCTTCTGCGGTCATACCCACACCACGGTCTATGATGCTCAATGTCTTTTCTTTTGCATCAAGCACCACATCGATGCGCAATTCACCAATATCGCCTTTTGCTTCACCAATAGAAGAGAGTGTTTTTAGTTTTTGGGAGGCATCTACGGCATTACTCACCAGTTCACGAAGGAAAATTTCATGATCACTGTAAAGAAATTTTTTGATGATAGGGAAAATATTCTCCGTTTGTACACGAATCTGACCTTTTTGCATGGCTCACTTGTTTTGGCGCAAATGAACAAAGAAAATACCAAAGCAGCCGAAACTGACAGGTTGACAAGTTATCCACAAAGCGGAAAATTAATAATAGGTTGATGCTACGAAAAATTGTCATTGTAGGGGAAATTCTACATTTGTCTTTCCAAAAATAAACTCAAATCCATGAGAAAACTGTACCCGATCCGTTTTATCGGAATGCTTTGCCTTGCTTTAGTTGCTATCGTAACAGAGGCGCAAACCATCGGATGGAACTTTACAACCGCTACCCCTTCCACCACTACCGCAAATATTATCGCTTCTGATATTAGCAGAGGAAATAATAATGGTACTACCAATGAATTAATCACCACTAATTCTCCTTCTAGTACCTATCCAGGCTTTTCTGCAGGTGGTAATGCAGGTGCTGCCGCCAGAATTGGTGCCCTGAATACCGGAGCCAGTGGAAGCGCATATTTCGAATTTACACTTACACCTGCCGGTGGATATGCATTCAATCTTACGGGTATTAATTTTGGTACCAGAAGTACAAGTACAGGCCCACAAGCGTATAGTATCCGTTCTAGCATCGATAATTATACTTCTGATATTGTTACAGGTACTATTGTTGTTGCCGGTACGCCATGGGCATTAAAAACCCATACAGGTCTTGCCATTTCATCTTCTACCCCGATTACATTCCGGATATACGGATATAACGGTACAGGTTCGCCTGGTGCCAATACCACCAACTGGCGCATTGATGATCTTTCACTCTCTGTAAGTGCAAGCGTTCCAACCAATATATCAACACTTTCAGCACTTTCTTTGAGTAGTGGTTCTTTAACCCCTTCATTTGCTTCCAATAATTTTTCTTACAGCAGTACAGTTCCTGCCTCTGTAAATAGCATTACGGTTACACCTGTTGCTACTGATGCACTGGCAGCGATTACAGTAAACAGTTTACCTGTTACCAATGGAAATACTTCTCAAGCCATCAGTTTAAATACAGGTGTTAATACCATCACCGTAAATGTGACGGCTCAGGACGGCATCACTGTTTCCACATACAATATCCAGGTTACGCGCGAAACACCCGGTAATCCTTTATTATTTGTAAATCCAACCAATTTTAATCTAGGGAATCAATGTATTAATACCACCACCAATACATCTTTTACTGTTAACGGAACAGATTTAGATGGCAGTCCGGTTACCATTACTGCTCCCGACGGATTCAGTGTTGCTACCACTGCCAATGGCAGTTTCGGAAACAGCATCCAACTGAATTATACCGGTAGCACATTAAACCCTACTACTGTTTATGTACGTTTTACGCCGGTTGCCGTTCAGTCCTATCAAAATAATTTTACCCTTTCTGGCGGCGGAACTGCGCTGTCTTATCCTGTAGATGGAAACGGGGTGAATAGTACCGCTTCTGTCAATACACAACTCGTCAGCAATATCGGATCCACCACTGCTACGCTTGGAGGAGATATCACCAATACAGGATGCTCACCTGCATCTATATATGGATTTGAATACAGCAGCACGAATAATTTTGCCAATGGTACAGGCACTGTTGTTGGCTCCAATAATTTATCAGGCAATAGCTTCAGCGCTTCTCTGAACGGATTAACGCCCAATACCACCTATTACGTTAAAGCCTTTGTTACCAATGCCGGTGGAACTGCTTATGGTCTACAACAGTCGTTCATTACTACTGCCAAACCTGTTATCATGGCAGAACAGATTGCATTGGCTTATACACAAAACTTCGATAATATTTCCAACTGGTCTAATGGTTTTGTATCTGATAATGGTGCCAACAATTTTGGTCCTGTTGCAGTGAATACCAATGGTCTTATCCCTAGTGGCACCAGAACTACCACTGCTACCAACACATTTGCTACCAGTACTTCAACAGGTGTTCAACGCGGAAATGGCAGCCTTGTTTTATTGGCAACAGGTGCAACAGACAATACCGCTGCTATAGCTGTTGATCTTTTACTCGACTTTACCGGAGTGAATGCAGGAACCATTGGTTTTAACTGGGCTTCTGTCAACAACAGTACCGGTGATAGAAAAGGTTCTCTTCGCGTATACGGAAGTATCGATGGAATCAATTTCACTGAAATTACAGCTGCAGCTGTTTTGAATATTACCAATAACGCACCAACCAGCGGAACCATATCAGGTATTGCATTACCGGCTAATTTCAGCAATAACCCAAATGCAAGGTTAAGATTCTATTATCATAACGGCACTGGAGGAACATCAGGTTCTCGACCAAAGATCAGCATTGACAATCTTATTGTGAGAGGGTATACACCTGGTGATGTAACTGCACCACTCGTTAGCAGCTATAACCCTGCTCCGGGTTCAACAGGTATAACTCCTTCAGGTGCTATCTCTGTAACATTTAATGAAACGATTGTTCCCGGTACAGGCAATATTACCCTGCACAATACCACCAATGGTACCAGTCAGGTATTCAGTATCACTGATCCGGCAGTTACCATAGCTGCAGAAACATTGAGTTTGAATACCAATCTTTCGGCATTCAAATCGTACTATGTAACAATAGATGCTGGCGCTTTGGAAGATCTGGGTGGAAATGCTTTTGCAGGTATTGCTGCAAATACCTGGAACTTTACTACCGGTGCACCTCCTACCAGTTTCAATTTTAATGATTGTATCAATAATCTTCCGGGAGGTTTTACACAGTATAGTGTTACAGGTGCTCAGGTTTGGGGTTGTACTACATTTGGTAAAACAGGTAATGGCGTTCAGATCAATGGTTTTGTGAGCGGTGCTCAGACAAATGAAGACTGGCTTATTTCACCCATATTTGACCTATCCGGTTTTGATTATCCATTATTGAGTTTTGCATCACGTGTTCGTTTTGCAGGACCGTCTTTAAAACTGATGGTGTCTACTAACTATACAGGCACCGGAGATCCAAACCTGGCTCAATGGACTGAAATCAATGGTCGTTTTGCAGAGCCTGAATCGGATGTATGGACCACCAGTGAGCAGATTGATCTATCTGCATTTAAAGGAGCGAATGTATCTATAGCTTTTGTGTATACTTCTTCTCCTGCATTAAACGCAGCCAGATGGACATTGGATGATTTCAACATTACCAACTCAGCAACACCTGCAGCACCGGGTATTGATATTCGTGGCGGGAATATTGATTTTGATTATATAGCAAATGGACAAATTTCTGCCAACAGAACATTCTCTGTTGAAGGATATAATGTAACAGCCGATATCACCATCAGTGCACCCACCGGTTTTGAAATCAGTTTGGATGGTAATAGTTTCACTTCTTCATTACATATTCCAGCTGCCGATGCCAATTCACGTAAAACAATTTATGCTCGTTTCAGACCGGTAGCTGCTGATCAAAATTATACGGGTCAGATTAGTGCTGTAATCACCGATGTGAATGGTACCATTACGGGCATGAGTTTTACAGGCACATCACTCAGAACATTGAAAGTAGTCAACTGGAATCTTGAATGGTTTGGCAGTACTGCTTCAGGCTTAGGTCCTACCAATAAAAATTTACAACAACAAAATGTACAACAAGTACTAACCAGCTTGAATGCTGATCTGTATGCATTGGTAGAAATCGTTGATACACTCAGATTTAAGACAGTTGCCGAAGCATTACCGGGCAACTATGGATATGTTGTAAATGATTATGGTTCCTATGCAGATGATGTAAATGATCCAGACTATGCCGGTGCACAAAAACTTGGATTTATTTACAATAAAGATATTATCAAAAAAATAAGCACCAGAGGTGTTCTACGAAACAGCACTGGCAATGCTTTTAATAGTTGGGCTAGCGGTCGTTATCCTTTCTTGATGCAAGCAGAAGTAACATTGAATGGTGCTACCACTTTGGTTGACTTTATTGTGATCCATGCGAAAGCCAACACAGGAAACACTGCTGATAAAATTGAATCGTATAACAGGCGAAAAGCAGGTGCAGATGAATTAAAAGATTCTTTAGATGTTATGTTCCCCAATAGCAAGATCATCATATTGGGTGATATGAATGATGATTTTGATAAAACCATCACCACGGAAGTAGCACCAAATACGGTTAGCTCCTATAGCTCATTTTTGAATGATGTTGCTAATTATAACCCCGTGACTTTGCCATTGAGTTTAAGTGGTAATAGTTCAACGGTATCTTTCCCTGACATGATTGATCACGTAATTACTTCCAGTGAGTTGAACATTGCATATGTGCCCAACTCAGCCAAAGTGTACAGAGATGTATTAACACTGATCAATAGCTATGCCAGCACTACTTCAGATCACTTCCCAATCATTACCAAGTATGACTGGCGCTATTTCAGTAAACCTGTCATTACACTGTCTGATCTAGGATTCTTTGCAGATCAAGGAACATGTTCTGCTCATATTACACTTCCAACACCAACAGTTACCGGGTTTAATGCTATCAGTTCGATTACAAGTAATGCGCCTGCTAGTTTCCCTGTAGGTGTAACCAGCGTAATCTGGACAGCAGTTGATCAGTACGGCAATACATCCACAAAGGAACAATTGATTACTGTTAGTGACAATCAAAAGCCTTTAATCAAGGCACCTGCTACTGTAAGTGTTGTAAATGACAATGGAACCTGTGGTGCAGAGATCAGTTCATTGGGTACACCAGAGGTTTCGGATAACTGTGGTATCGCAACTATTACCAATAATGCTCCGGCAATTTTCCCGGTAGGAAGTACAATTGTTGTTTGGACTGTAACAGATATTCACGGCAATGTTTCAGACACTTCACATCAAACAGTAACTGTAATCGACAATCAACCTCCTGTTGTAAAATCAAAAGCTATTACTGCAACATTGGTTAATGGCACTGTCTCTATTTCAGCAAATGATGTAAATGATGGCAGTTACGACAATTGTGGTATTGCTAGTATGAGTATTTCGAAAAGTATTTTCAACTGTAATAATATTGGAAACAACAGCATTGAATTTACTGTAACAGATATCAATGGAAATACCAACACCACAAACGTCACTATAACCGTAGTAGGTAGTACAACTACTGCTAATATTCAGATTGTACCTTCTGAAACAACTTTTACAGGAGGTAATGCAAACAATATCTACTTGGGTTATGGAGCACAATCAGCTAGGTTGAATGTTACTGCCAATGGTGGGGCTCCTTATACTTATAGTTGGACCGGTAGCACGGGTTTGAATAATTACAACTCTTCTAACCCGGTATTTACTCCAAGTGTGGCAGGCAACTATAGTTTCACAGTAACTGTATCCAATGCTTCCGGATGTACCACTACCGCCTCTGTTAGTTTCTGTGTAAGAGATATCAGAGTACCTGGTACTAATGGTAAGAAAGTGTATCTCTGCCATAACAACCAGACCCTTGAACTGAATATCAATGCAGTGGATGCACATCTACGCAATCACTCAGGAGATAAATTGGGAAGTTGCACACAACAAGGATGTACGGTAACTACCAGCAATAGTATTGGAAGTTTCACACAAACAATCAGTGAAGAAACAGTGAATACGATTGAGGTTAAGGTTTTACCAAATCCAAGCAGTGATTATTTCACCTTGAAAATTTCAAGCAAAAATCAAAATCCTGTTCAGTTGCGCATAACCGATGCAAGTGGAAGGGCTATGGAAACTCGCAATAACTTGAATGGAAACAGTACTGTACAGGTAGGTCATAGACTTAATCCAGGCAGTTACTTTGCAGAAGTAATTCAAGGATCAGAAAGAAAAGTAGTTCAGCTTATTAAAATCAAATAGCGACATCCACCTAAATACAAAGAGCGTCCATTGAAGGACGCTCTTTTTTTAATTGCCGGTTACAACAATATTATCGATTCTAAAAGTTGTTGTAAGCTTGGCATTCTGTACGGGGGGATCATTGCCTTCATACCGAAATGCAATATGTACTTTCCCTTTCAGATGATGTAAACTCACATCTCCTGAATGAATCCATTCTTTCGAATAGCCGTTCATTGAACCTTTTGCAATGACAGCCGGTAATACTGCCCATTTGGCTTTCCATGGTGTATCACCTCCATCATAGTTGGTCGAAACCAATACTTGCAATACCGCTCCATTATCAAAACCATCTTTGGTGGAAAATCTTAAAACTTCATTACTGGAGAGATCAAGATTGATAACAGGAAGTATCAGCCAACTAATCACTACTTGTTCTCTCGTTGCAAATGCACTGATCTCTGCACATGGATTTCCTGATACAACTTTAGAAAGAAAAAACTTTCCCCCGGTTTCACTAATATTCTTAATATGCGGAATGGATATCAGGCTATCTGCCGCTTGTGTTGAAAAATCTTCCGCATAGATCTGTTTTGGTCCCGTAGCTGTACAACGCAATCCATTCATTTGAACATCACTTGTATCTCTGAGTAATAACTGCTTTTGTGTTCTGAATACACTATATATTCCCGTGATATCACCATGTCCCCTCGATGTAAGTGCTGATGCAAATTTTGCAAATCCGCTGGTACGAACATAAACACTTCCGATACCACAGGTTCGAAGCGTATGTGCAATCGTTTGTTTATTAACAGCATCGGCATAGGGCTTTGCTGTATCAGAATGATCGAACTCAACTTGTGTAAGGGTCACCAACATGCTTTGAAGTGAATCGTTTAGACCTTGTATACTTAGTTTAATCGGTAGTACCTTTTGATCAAGATCTCCTTTTACAATCACCCGATCAAACAAAGGCTGGGGAATGGGTATGAGTTCAGGAAATTGAGGATTGGATCGATTCACTCCTGCACCTAATTGTACCATTCCGCCATAATCTCCCAACCAAAGTCCTTTTAAGCGAATAAAAAGCTTTCTCCCGATCGGATAAATATTAAATAGAGAAAACCCATCTAAACGAACAGTAATTCCTGCAGTACTATCTTGTATCACAATTGACTTATAAAAGTTGTCTGTTCTGTCATTAGCAGTAACAACCCCTTCAATAATCAGGTCTTCATTAATTTTTTCAAAATTATTGGTGATATGTAAGCGCTTGATTTCAGTAATTGAAATATTTGCCTTGATCCTTGGTCCTGAATATTCAGGTGGCTCATCAAAACCACGCTCACAATTAGTGCTACTCACAATGAATAACAATGCTATTAGAAAAAAATAAAAAGATTTCATAGATATCACTATTTAAAAATTCATGGTAATAGATACACTATAATTTAGACCTGGAGAAAAGAAAAGTTTAGGTGGAAAGCGTTCTACATTTTTGGTTTCCTGATCAAAGCGAAGTTGTTCATATCCACCGGAAATCATTCCACGTTCGTTCAATAGATTTTGTACACTCAATGAACAGAAATAGCGAAGGGGTTTACCTGAAGAGCCCGTCTTAATGGAGAAACCTTTTCCGATAAATGCATTGAATAGAATGACCGAAGGCAACCGTATTTGTTGAATAATGCTATTCCACTGATCGGATCTATACACAACAGCTTGCAAAGCATCATAGGTTCGCCTAACAGGATTAAAGTCCAACCAGCGTTGATCAAAATAATTCCAGTTTAACCGAACAAAAAAAGCTTGCTGATTTCGATACTGAATTCCCGAACCCATTACCATTTGCGGAGAACCTGCTACTCGAAAATTTTTTGTATATACATCCATTTTATCCAGCAGAAATTCATTGTTATCTAATGAAACAGTAACCTGCTGCCGACTGATATACCGATGATCTCCTACAGATGCAGCCATATCTATTTGCCAATGTTCATTAAGCGTGTATGCAATACCTGTCTCAATACCTGTATGCTGCCTATCGATATTACGGATCGCATAGTTGACAAAATTCCGGTACCCATCATGATAGAATGTCAATACATTCATCCCATCTTGAATCAACATATAGTAAGCGCTTACTCTGAAATGAAGTCGTTTCGAAATAAAACGATACATCCATTCAGCAGATAATAGTTTTTCTGACCGGATAGTATCTTGTTTGGTGTGACGCATACGTGGCGATAAATAAATATTTTCAGCAAGTGGTGCCCTTGAACCGGCCGCAATAGAAAAGAGTAATGAATGATACGCTGAGAATTTACGTGTTAATACCATCTTGAACATGGGATTAAAAAAATGATCTGTTTTTGCATTCCCTTTGGAATGATCAGGAAATAATCCATTTCGGATCATCCCTTTTCTGTAAAAGGTTTGTTTAGAAAAATGCACCCCGGCAATCAAGTCAACTTTCTTGCCTTTTTTTTCAGATTGAATCCATGCATCAGCTGCCGAATACAACATTTTATAATCGTACCCATATCGATCTCCTTTATATACGATCTGATCGGGTTGATCTAAATTGTATTGCACAATTGATAGATCGGTAGGAAGATCAGTTTCTGCAAACTGATTATGGTTAACATGAAAATCGGCTCCCAGCAAATCCTCAACAATTTTATAATGATGATTCATCTGAAACTTGAAATGAACACCTGCAGATAATTGCCATTGTGCACTCAACCTATTTCGGTAATGACTACTAACGATAAAAACATGAGATGCTTTTATTCTTTTTTCCAAAAGATAACGCGCACGTTTACCACTGACAAGATTCCCTTGAATTCCATTGGCATTGGTAACCTGATCAAAACTATTCCGATTGATGGTATATAGTTTTTCCCAATCAATTTGTTGCAATGCTACCTGTTCTTGCAAATTTGCTCTCACCATTTCTCTCAGCAAACTGTCTGTTTGATATTCAGGTAAATACCGATAATAATCAGGTCTCGGATCCGCTGCCTGAAACCAGTCCAATCCGGTATCCGATCGCTTACCTGTAATCAACCCCATACTTGTTTGCCATGAACTATGATTATTGGGCTGCCATTCATGTGTCAAAATAATGACGGGTTTATGTTGTGCGCCAACGGCTGCATTTCTTTTTACGCCATTCTGATAACCCCAGTTAGGATTGTATGTATTTCCAAAAAGTAACATCACCGGCAGGGTAATGGCTGCTTGTTTTCCATTGTGGGTTTTATTACCAAATAATACAAGAGATAACCTGTGTTGATGAGTAAACAGTTTATCTACTGCGAAATAATACCCAATAGAAGAATAGTGTGTACCTGTATTCCAGGATTCCTGAGCCAACCGCATGGATACAGTGCTGGAAAAAATCCAACCACGATGATTAGGAACGGTAGTATACCCTAATTGATAGCGATGCGTATACGTTCTGTTTGACAATCCATATATCCATTGCCATTGTGGCCTTTGTGATGCGGCACGCATATCTGTATAGGTACTGTTGCCCGCATAACCCATCCAACTATCCTGAAAACGAACAGGCATATATTCAATACTATTTTTCATCACTGATTGTAATCCACTCCATAATGACCAAGCTGGATTTCCATCATCCAATTGATTCATGTTAAGACCATTGATAAGTACTGGATTAAAACTGGCTTCATATCCTCTTGGTCTGAACCGAAAAGCGCTGAATTGAAAAGCAGCCATTTGATGAAACACATCTTTTTCCGCATACAATGGTGAAGCATGACCTACCGAACCGATAATTGCCCGATCCTGTTCATTCATCAGTATCGCTTCATTCTCTACTGATTGTTGTTGATCAATGAGTAAAAGCAATACACTATCGGTATGTAAGGGAATCGTGTCTGAAAAATGATGATGCTCCATACTGACAATCGATCCTACAGAACAGAAAAGAATCAATAATAAAGGCATGGCATGAATTTGAATGAAAATAAATCGCCAAAAAATATCCTAAAACACCACCAATCATTTTTGCGGGAAATACGGTATATAAAAGCTGTATTTAGCGAAGGATATCAACTCTTTTCTATGAAAAATCTACTCCTTGTATGGCTGTTGCTTTGTTTATGTACAACTACACAAGCACAACTAAAGCGCTATCAGGTTGCCATCATTGGCTTTTATAATCTCGAGAATTTGTATGATACAATTAACAACCCCATCACCAATGATGATGAGTTTACACCCACCGGTGCAAAAAAATACAACACGATTATTTTTCGTGATAAGCTCAATAAACTGGCAACTGTTATTAAAGATATAGGGACCGATTATCATGAATCAGGTGCTGCAATTTTAGGAGTGGCAGAGATAGAGAATGATACCGTACTGCAATTTCTGATACAACATCCGCTATTAAAAAAAAGAAATTATCATATCGTGCATGCTTCATCAAAAGACTTAAGAGGTGTGGATGTGGGATTGTTGTACCAACCTTCATTTTTTACTCCGATAGCAGCTCAAAAAATATTTGTTCCTCTTCCTGGAAAAAGTAAAGATGCCTCTTTCACCAGAGATATTCTTTATGTAAAAGGAATGATGATGACAGATACTTTTCATCTGTACGTGAATCACTGGCCCAGTAGAAGAGGTGGAGAGCAAAGAAGTTCATCTGCAAGAATGGCCGCTGCAACTATTTGCCGAAAACATATGGATTCCATTCAGGCCATTATACCCGATGCTAAGTTGATTGTGATGGGAGATTTGAATGATGACCCGGAAGACAAAAGCATCGTTCAAGGATTACGTACCCACTCAAAGCCCCATGAAATAGGTCAAGGTGAATTGTATAATCCTTGGGTGGAACAGTTAAGAAAAGGAAACGGCACATTGGCACATAAAGACAACTGGGGACTATTTGATCAAATACTGGTATCCAAATCATTGCTAGACCGGAAGATGGGTGAATTTTTCTTTTTCCGGGAATACATCTACAATAAATCCTATCTGACAGAATACACCGGTCGTTTTAAAGGCTACCCCATGCGCACCTGGGAGGGAAATCAATATCGTGGCGGTTATAGCGACCATTTTCCTGTATACACGGTCTTTTTGCGCCAAATAATTGATAATCAATAATTTTAATGCATTTTCCATTCCCATTTATATGAGATGATACCATTAATAAGGCTATAATTCAGTGCTTGTTCCTTGTCACTTGCTTCCTGTACCTTATTTTGTGTGTTTTCTCTTCTATTTTAGGCTCTTTTCCCCTACCTTTGCAGCCCCAAATCTGTTTTGGCAGATTTTCTCTTGGTCATAATGATCGGGGGAATCCACTGGGAAAAACCAATTTAAAAACCTAAAAATTCAGGTAATGAGTAATTACGAATTGATGGTGATTTTCACTCCGGTACTGTCTGAAGAAGATTTCAAAGCTTCTCAGAAAAAGTATGAAGACTTCATCAAAGAAAATGGTGGAGCGATTGTACACAGTGCTCCATGGGGATTAAAATCACTGGCTTACCCAATCCAGAAGAAGACCACAGGTATCTACTGGGTATTGGAATACAGTGGGCCAACCGACCTCAATGAAAAGCTGAAAATTCAGCTGTTACGTGACGAACAAGTAATGCGTCACATGGTAACCAAACTCGATAAATACGCCGTCGAGTACAACTACAAGAAAAGAAATGGCGGATTTGCTGTAACTGAAAAAACGGAGGGTTAATCATGGCAAAAAATGAGATCAAATACCTGACCGCGATTAAGCAGGAGAAGCCAAAGAAAAAATTCTGCCGCTTCAAAAAGTATGGCATTAAATACGTTGACTATAAGGATATCGAGTTCCTGAAGAAATTCATCAACGAGCAAGGTAAATTATTACCTCGTCGTTTGTCTGGTAACTCTCTGAAATATCAGCGTAAAGTATCTGATGCAGTTAAGAAAGCACGCCAAATGGCGTTGTTGCCTTACGTAACGGATCTTTTGAAGTAAAAACGTGAAAAGTGAAAGGTGAAAGGAAAAACTAATTTTTGACTTTTCACTTTTGACTTTTGACTTTTCACTTTTGACTTAATATTATTAGTCACCTTCCCTAATCCCGATGAAATCGGGAGACAGTTAAGCCAAAAGCAGGACTGGGCTCTTGGGAACTAAAAAAACAATCATGCAAGTTATTTTAATTCAGGATGTAGACAATTTGGGTGGACGTAATGAACTGGTAAACGTGAAAAACGGTTATGCCAGAAACTTTTTGATCCCTCAGAAATTCGCAGTAGAAGCCAACCCTTCTAATTTGAAGCAATTAGAAGAGCGTTTGAAAGTTCAGGCGAAGAAAGAAGCTGCTATGTTGGCTGAGATCAATAAAGTGATCGACGTACTAAAAGCTGCTCCTGTTAAGTTAACCGCTAAGACCGGTACCAGCGGTAAGATCTTCGGAACCATTACCTCATTGCAGATCGCAAGAGCGATTCGTGACCAAAAAGGTTATGAAATCGATCGTAAGCGTATCTCTATTGTAGATGATGTGAAAGAACTGGGTTCTTACAAAGCATCTATAGATTTTGGTAATGGTAACCTTACTGAAGTTGATTTTGAAGTAGTTGGAGAGTAATCAACCCTCTTTCAGATAAGAAAAGCCTCTATTTTAAGAATAGGGGCTTTTTTAATACCTAGAAACCAGTATTTCTATTGACTGCCATCATTTAAACCCCGAAACCTGAAAAAAACTTGCCAATCAGCCAAAATCACTATCTTCGGTAGTCCAATGATAGGTCTTCCATATCTCAGAACGTTTTTACGTAAATGTTTCAGGGTTTTTGGTTACTGGTTTCTCATTGGTTTTTGATCACTTAATTTTTTTAAAGAACATGAACATTTACGTTGGAAATCTGAACTGGAACATGACCAGTGATGATCTGCAGAACCTGTTTACTCCCTACGGTGAAGTAACGAGCGCCAAAATTGTTACCGACAAATTCAATAACGACCGCAGCAAAGGTTTCGGTTTCGTTGAAATGTCTGATGATGAAGCAGCTCGTACTGCTATCAGCGCCCTACATGATACAGAAGTGTTGGGTCGCAAGATTGTAGTAAACGAATCTACCCCACGCCCTGAGGGCGAAAGAGGCGGCTTCAAGAAGAAGAGCTTTGGCGGCGGTGGTGGCCGTGGCGGATTTGGTGGTGGTGGCAACCGTGGTGGCGGTGGCGGGTACAACCGCGATCGTGGTAACGGCGGTGGTGGTGGAGGTTATAACAGATATTAATCCTATTACACTACTAACATTTTAAGTCCTGTTTCACCTGATGAAACAGGACTTTTTTATTTTCTTGATGTTAGCTTTCTGTCATTTGCTTTGATTTGAGTAATTTAATTGTATGAACTCATCATCTGTTATTAAAGCACCTATCGCTGGGTGTATGCGTTGGGGTAAATGGGGCGCCGGATTTTCTACCAAAGAATACCGCCAACTGATTGACGCTTGTCTGGAAAATGGGATACGCTCTTTTGATCATGCAGATATCTATGGCGACTACACCACCGAAGCTGAATTTGGTGAAGCATTAAAAGAAATGCCTTCGTTACGATCAGAGTTACGCATCATCACCAAATGCGGTATTCAGATGGTAACACAGAATCGCTCTGCACACGAAATCAAATCATACAATACCTCAGCTGCACATATCATTGCTTCGGTTGATCAATCACTAAAAAATTTCGGAACAGACCATTTGGATCTTTTATTGATCCACAGACCTGATCCATTGCTACATCCTATGGAAGTGGCAAATGCTATTGAACACCTAAAGCAACAAGGTAAAATTTTACAATTTGGTGTTTCGAATTTCTTGCCCCACCAGGTAGATATGTTGATGAATTATACATCTGTTGAATATAATCAGATAGAAGTTTCCATTCTTCAGCTAGCAGCTTTTTTGAATGGCACCCTAGAAAATTGTATCAAACATAAAATTATTCCCATGGCCTGGGCACCTTTGGGTGGAGGTGCTTTTGATGATGATACACATCCACGTTTCAGAAGTATTATGGGTACAGCCACATTGCTGGCGTCAAAGTATGAGTGTGGCGTGAATGAGATACTAATTGCCTGGTTGCACACACATCCATCAGGTATTTTGCCTGTAATCGGAACTACTAAAATTGAAAGATTGATTCAGGCGAAGAATGCAGCAAGTATTCAAATGGAAAGAGAAGACTGGTTTAAACTTTGGATAGCTTCTACCGGAGAAGATGTTGCCTAATGATTTTAGGGGCGTTGTAATGGTAATTCAACCGTAAAAGTTGATCCTTTATGCTCCTCACTTTGTACGGAAATATTGCCTTGATGCTGCTCTATGATTTGCTTACAAATAGACAAGCCCATACCAAAACTCTTTTCTCCGGAAGTTCCTACTCGCTGGGCTTTGGAGAACATATCAAAAACAAGTTCCTGCTTTTCTTTGGGTATGCCAATGCCCTGATCTGTAACAGTAATACGAGCATATTTACTATCTGCTGTTATCTGAATAAATATTTTACTTCCATCCGGACTGAATTTAATAGCATTATTGACCAAATTATTGATAACACGTTCGATTCTGTCTACGTCAATTGAAATATCAATCGGTGCTGAAAAAAAATGAGTGAGTATTTGTATGTGTTTATCATTTGCCCTTAATTGTAAAGAAGGAATCCATGAGTTAAATAGTTGATTCAGCTCAATAATTTCAAAGTGAGATTGACGCACTTGTGTATCACTATTTTGCAATAAATCATTGATCAGATGTAAGGCAGATCGGGAAGAATGACCTATCATACGAAGGAAATTTGCTTTATCAGCCTGAGAGAGATGATCTGATTGAATCAGTTCTGTAATGCTTGAAATATTGGAAATAGGTGTGCGCAAATCATGAGCAACCGTACTCAATATTTGATCCTTTTGTCTTGTTGTAATGGCCAATGCTTTATTAGTATCTTCTAACTGTTGAAGGTTTCTAAAATAAATAATTTTAAAGTATAAGAGTGATAACACATATAAAAGAATGGGTAGAAATATTTTTAAAGAAGTAAAAATTAAATCGCCTACTGGCTGATCAGCAAAATCAGGAATTTGGCTCATTCTTATGTATACAAATGCAGCGCAAGATGTTGCTGCAAAAATCATATACTGCCAAGATCGATCGAATAATACAACAGCGGCAACGATCATAATCAGCAATCGATATTCACCTGAATTTTGATAAGAATAAGCGGCAATCATTGCTACTACTGAAAGAATGATGAGAATGATCACGCGATATTCTTTCCATTTACCCGATACAGCAATCCATAATGCCAAGGAGAAGCAGCTAATCTGAATGATATTAATAAAAGCCGGAAAGTAGGCTTGTTGAGAGATATTCACGATTAAGGATAATATTGCAAATGGTGCTCCGATCAGGATAAAAAGGTTAAACATGTATCCTTTTTGTCTATCGACAAATGAAGCGTCATCGGGAATACCGAGATAAAGAAATGTTAGGATAGGATTTCGCTTTATACTCGGATTCATATCAATTTACTGATGGATGTTGGTTGTTGAAAGTAATAAGAAAATCAATACATCGTGGAATATGTAAAAGTTAATACAGGAAAAGTAATTATAAAAAAATATTCCTCTTTCCAGGATGCAGATTTGTATAACGATTTTGTATTTGCTGATATACTTAGGCGAAAGAATAACATCGGGCCGATTCTGTATCAAACAATCACAAAACAAAAAGCTTTATTCGCCTAAGCAGAAAATACCATCGGGCATTGTAGTGTGAAAATTCAATGGGATAGCTATAAAACAAAAAACCTCATAAGCTTAAGGCGGACGAGGTTTCAATAAATCTTCCAAAGGCAGACAAGTATGGCAGCTACCTACTCTCCCATCCGCCTGAGGCGGAAAGTACCATCGGCATTTATAATTTAAAAATCAAAGCGGGTCAGGTATATAATAAAAAAAGCTGCACCCGCCATAGGCGGATGCGGCTTCAATAAATCTTCCAAAGGCAGACAAGTATGGCAGCTACCTACTCTCCCATCCG
>JACBFI010000050.1 GCA_013391385.1 Sediminibacterium sp. Gen4
CAATGGAACGGGCAGGAAGAGAGTTGAGTTAGATACACCACTTAGGAAGCATACTTTTGTCGGAACAGTCCAACATGCTGGCGAGTCTGCAGGACAGGTCGCTGCCCAAGAAGCCGACCAGGGCGGACAAATCTTGATGTACAACTTCGACAATCTGTTCCCCAAGTCCCAATCAAGCATCTGATTTCCTCCTCCCAACCATCACCCCCCTCCCTTGAATATGCTCAGGGAGGGGGGTTTCACATGACTTCCTACAAAGCGAAAAACCACTTAGCGCTCAAAGCTTAAGACCAAATGCAGTGAGACTTTCATCCTCACCAGTCGCACCGCCTGTTGCAACGTTCAAACTGGTGCGCCCCACGAGATTTGTTGCCTATACGTAATTCAGCATGGCAAAACGCTGAAAAGAGAGCCAGCCCATAACTTTTCCGGCGCAGATTACATGGAGCGACTTAGTGCGATTCAACACCAACCGAGTGCATGCGCACGTCTTCAGGCTTAGCCAAAACGCCTTCTAGAGCCTGCACTTCAACAAGAGCAAGCTCTTCTAGCCGCCCAACCGTGACCTCGCGCCCGAAACGCTCTTCGCACAGGCACCAATACAGCCCGAAATGGCGCGCTTCACTCGCGAGCAGTTCGCCGTAGAGAGCACGCAGCTCTTCATCAGGGCTATGGGCCGCCAACAGGGCCATCCGCTCATGGCTGCGGGCTTCGATCAGGCCAGCCACCAGAAACGAATCGAGCCTGCGCTCGAGATCACCCTTCCGCACCGCAGCCGTGAGGGTGGCTCCATAGCCAGGCGCCGGCAGAGGCCGCAGAGGGATGGCGCGCCGCTGCAGCAGCTGGAGCACCAACTCGAAATGCTCGAGCTCTTCCCGTGCCAGTGGGCTCAACAGCGCTCCCAGCCCTTCATCGGAGGGGTAACGGAACATCAGCTGCAGGGCCACACCTGCCGCCTTGCGCTCGCAGTGGGCGTGATCGATCAACACCAAATCAGGCCGGGCGCAAGCTTGATCAAGCCAGCTGGCGCTGCTGGGTGCAGCCAGCCACTTCACCCGGGCCGTGGGGTTCTCCAGCAGCGCTGTCATGCCGCGGCCTCCTGGCGCAGCCGCATCACCAGGCCCTGCAGGGCCAGGCCATAGCTGCCTGGCCCGAAGCCGCAGATCACCCCCAGGGCCTTATCAGCCAGATAGGAGTGGTGACGAAACGCTTCGCGGGCGTGCACGTTGCTCAGGTGCAGCTCCACATAAGGAATGGCCACCCCGAGCAGGGCATCACGCAAGGCGATCGAGGTGTGGGTGAAGGCGCCGGCGTTGATCAGGATGCCGTTCACCCTGCCGCGGGCGGCATGGATGCGATCCACCAACGCCCCCTCGTGGTTGCTCTGGAAACACTCCAGCTCCACGCCGAGCCCATCGGCCTGGCGAGCCAGCTCCGCCTCGATCGCCTCCAGGGTGTCGGCGCCATAGAGGCCCGGCTCCCGCAATCCGAGCAAATTCAGATTCGGCCCGTTGAGCAGCAGCACCCGCATCGCCAGCGCCGTTGATCGGCCTCCACTGCCCTGATCGTAAGGAGAGGAGCCAGGGTCAGACCCACCGGCTGGTAAGTTCTTGGGGTGTGGTTCGGGTCGGTGCCCGAGTGGTTAATGGGGGCGGACTGTAAATCCGCTGTCTTTCGACTTCAGAGGTTCGAATCCTCTCCTGCCCACGGAACAATTTGATAATTTGAGAATAATCAGATTGTGAAGAGATCTTTTAAAAGTATTTGAAACCCGATCATTGAAGTCACGAAGTGTTTTGTTAACATTTTCAAATTTTCTCCGCCTCAGGCGGATCAAATTAACAAGCGGGAGTAGCTCATTTGGTAGAGCGATAGCCTTCCAAGCTATAGGTGGCCAGTTCGAGCCTGGTCTCCCGCTCTTTTTAGTTCTTTAAAGAAACAACAGCTGACAAAAACAAGCCGTTGTAGCTCAGTGGTAGAGCATCCCGATGTAATCGGGAAGGTCGTGAGTTCTTAAAAAAAGACAACAGCTGATAAAGAATAAAAGCCGTTGTAGCTCAGTGGTAGAGCACTTCCTTGGTAGGGAAGAGGTCGTGAGTCCGATTCTCACTAACGGCTCAAAGTGAAGTATGAAAAGTGATTCGCCGAGGCGGATAAACAATAAATAAACAAGTGGCGAAAGCCTTAGATTTTTAAAACACAACTAAAAACCGATAAAAATGTCTAAAGAGACCTTTAAGAGGGAGAAACCTCACGTAAACGTTGGTACCATTGGTCACGTTGACCACGGTAAAACCACCCTGACTGCTGCCATTACGGACATCTTATCTAAGAAAGGTCTGGCACAGGCTAAAAAGTATGATGAGATCGATGGCGCTCCTGAAGAAAAAGAGCGTGGTATCACTATCAATACTGCTCACGTAGAATATCAAACTGCTAACCGTCACTATGCGCACGTTGACTGTCCAGGTCACGCTGACTATGTGAAGAATATGATTACCGGTGCTGCCCAGATGGATGGTGCAATCCTGGTAGTGGCTTCTACCGATGGTCCGATGCCACAAACGAAAGAGCACATCCTGCTTGCTCGTCAGGTAGGTGTACCTCGTATCGTAGTATTCATGAACAAGGTTGACCTTGTTGATGACGTAGAATTATTGGAACTGGTTGAAATGGAGATCCGTGAACTGTTGTCTTCTTATGGATTCGACGGTGATAACACTCCAATCATCAAAGGTTCTGCAACTGGCGCTTTGGCTGGTGAAGAAAAATGGGTTAAATGCGTTGAAGAGCTGATGGAAGCTGTAGATACTTACATTCCATTGCCTCCACGTCCGGTAGATATGCCATTCCTGATGTCTGTAGAAGACGTATTCTCGATCACTGGTCGTGGTACAGTAGCTACAGGTCGTATCGAGCGTGGTATCATTAAAGTAGGTGAAGGTGTTGAAATCGTTGGTTTGATGGATGCTCCTCTTTCTTCTACTGTAACTGGTGTTGAAATGTTCAAAAAACTGTTGGATGAAGGACAAGCTGGTGATAACGCCGGTCTGTTGCTCCGCGGTATTGAAAAGAAAGATATCCGTCGTGGTATGGTAATCTGTAAGCCAGGTTCTATCACTCCACACACTGACTTCAAAGGTGAGGTTTACGTACTGAGCAAAGAAGAAGGTGGACGTCACACTCCATTCTTCAACAAGTACCGTCCTCAGTTCTATTTCCGTACTACTGACGTAACTGGTGAAGTTACCTTGCCAGAAGGAACTGAAATGGTAATGCCTGGTGATAACATCAACCTTTCTGTAAAACTGATCCAGCCAATCGCGATGGAGAAGGGTCTGAAATTCGCTATCCGCGAAGGTGGACGTACAGTAGGTGCCGGTCAGGTTACTGAAATCCTTAAATAAGCTTCCCCCTCCGTCCCCTAAAGGGGATGTCGGAAAAGTTTATTACCTTTATAACTGCAAAGTACTTAGCCCGCTAAGTACTTTGTAGTTAATAAAAAAGACCTTTCCCCTTTAGGGGTTGGGGTTTTACGGGCATAGTACAACGGTTAGTATAGAGGTCTCCAAAACCTTTGATCTGGGTTCGAATCCTAGTGCCCGTGCGAAAAATTTGAAAATTTGTGAATTTGAAAATTTGAAAATTTGGTTCTTTCTATTGCGAAGCAAGAGAAAGATTAAAGCATTCAATTCAAATTCTACCTTGAAAAGGGTATAATTTTCAAATTCTCAAATTCTCAAATTCTCAAATTCTCAAATTGTAAAGCGTGAACAAAATCACCACATACTTCAAAGAAAGCTATCAGGAACTGATGGAGAAAGTGACCTGGCCTACTTGGTTACAACTCCAGCAGAGTACCGTTATTGTACTGGTAGCTACTGTGATCATCACCGCATTGGTTTGGGTGATGGATTTCTCGAGCAATCAGTTGCTGAAACTGGTTTATTCATTATTCAAGTAATAGAACATGGAAGCATCAGTAGTCGATAATAACACTGTTGAAACCACAGAAGCACCACAGGATAATACCAAGTGGTACGTTTTGCGTGTGGTGAGTGGTAAAGAGCGTAAGGTAAAAGAGTATCTCGACAAGGATATTATTCGCAGTGGCTGGCAGGAAGTGATCAAACAAATCTTCCTTCCTATGGAAAAAGTATACAAAGTGCAGAACGGTAAAAAAGTAATGCGCGAAAAAAACTATTTCCCAGGCTACGTAATGATGGAAGTATTAGATGGTAAACTGAATGATGACATGGTGCAGCATATCAGTAATATCAGCAACGTAATGCACTTCCTGACAGATGGTAAAGGTTCTAAAGGCAATATCATTTCTCTCCGTAAGAGTGAAGTAAATAAGATGCTTGGTAAGGTAGATGAAATGAATGATCAGGGTGTTACTATGAGTGAACCATTCATCATTGGCGAAACCATTAAGATCATTGAAGGTCCGTTCAACGACTTCAACGGCGTCATCGAGGAAGTGAACGATGAGAAGAAGAAGTTGAAAGTAACAGTAAAGATCTTTGGTCGCTCTACACCTGTTGAATTGAATTATATGCAGGTTGAAAAATTAAGCTAAGATTTTTCTTTTCAAAATAATTGAAGGCTATCCATGACGGATGGCCTTTTTCTTTTTGTCTACATGAGTGGTAGTTGTCTTTTTGACGAGTTGAGTATCTTAGAACTCCTCAGTTTAACCCTTTGAACTATGCTTACTCGAAGAATCCATCATTACTCCGGTATGACTATCGCCCTATTCGTAACACTTCATCTGACCAATCATACAGTCAGCTTGATGGGTATCGAAAAGCATATAGAAGTGATGACACAATTGAGGAAAATTTATCGAAATATTTTTGCAGAAGTACTTTTGTTAAGTGCGGTTAGCGTACAAATTTTCTCCGGTATTCAACTCTATCGATCAAGATTCAAAACCGCAAAAGGATTTTATGAAAAGTTGCAATTATGGTCAGGGTTGTACTTGGCGATATTTTTTGTGATTCATCTTTCAGCGGTAATGGTCGGTAGATTCATTTTAAAACTCGACACCAATTTTTATTTTGGGGCAGCGGGACTGAATCGATTTCCATTCAATCTATTTTTTATCCCTTATTATTCATTGGCTATTTTTTCCTTCTTTGCTCATATTGCTTCTGTTCATCACAACAAGATGAAAGAAAGAAATAGAAATGCAAGGAAACAGTCTAGGTTAATAATAATAGTTGGAGTTGTAATGGTATTTATGTTGATGTATGGATTAACCAATGGGTTTAATGGGATTGCAATTCCTTCTGAATACGGGATACTGATTGGAAAATAATTTTCTAACTTGTTGCTTGTATTTTCATTCTTGAATCTTTATTTATTATGTCAATGCCTATTTACCCTTGTATCTGGTTCAATAACAATGCTCAAGAAGCTGCTGATTTTTATTGTACCTTATTTAATGATGCGAGATTATTGGAATCAAATCCGATGGTGGCTCGCTTTTCAGCGGGAGGAATTTCTTTTATGCTCTTAAATGGCGGTCCCAAATATGCTCCTACATCTGCTGTTTCTTATTTCGTGTATTGTGAGGCTGAAACAGAGATCAATCGATTGTATGATGCATTGAAAGAAGGAGGTAAGATTTTGATGCCATTGGATAAATATGATTGGAGTCCACGTTATGCCTGGATCGAAGATCGTTTTGGTGTGAATTGGCAATTGGATGTTGAAGCCATTAATAGTCCACAAAAGATTGTACCGAATCTCTTATTTGTCAATCAAAAGAATAGCAAAGTACATGAAGCAAGAGAGAAGTATACTGCTATATTCAAACCATCTATGCTATTGATGAATATGGCCTATCCTCCGGAAGCAGGTATGCCAAATGGTAGTTTGCTATTTGCGCAATTTAAACTCAATGGTTTTATCATGAATGCTATGAGTAGCACGCTGCAACATGATTATGATTTTTCACCCGGTAATTCTTTCGTGGTGGAATGTGATACGCAGGAAGAGATTGATGCTTTCTGGGAAGCGTTAGGAAAAAATGGTCGTTATGATATGTGTGGTTGGCTGGCAGATGAGTTTGGTGTTTCCTGGCAAATCGTTCCATCTATTCTTTCTCAGCTAATGAGTGATCCTGAGAAAGGTCCTCGTGTTGTGCAAGCTTTTTTAAAAATGCAAAAGTTCGATATTCAGACTTTATTAGATGCTTGAGCATAATCAAAGACATAAGAAGCAGGATGCTCTGAAACCATCCAACTTCCTTCTTTGATCTCATCTTCTAATTGTTGCGGATCCCATCCGGCATAACCAATAAATAAACGAATATCTTTTTCTGTGAGTGTTTGATCTTGTAAGTGCATCAATACTTGTTGAAAGTTACCGGCATAATAGATTCCGTCCATGATATGCGTACCATCATCTATCAAATCCGGACGACGATGTAAAAAGAAAAGATGTTCTTGATCTACCGGTCCACCAATATAAATAGGAATAGGAGGGTAATGGGTAAACTCACTCAGTTCGTTCAGATTTCGCTTCAATGGGAAATGAAGAACAAAGCCTACAGCACCTCTATCGTTATGCTCAACCAATAGGATGGGCGTTTGAACGAAATTGGGATCGTTGTTATCAGGTGTGCTGATAATGATTTTACCTAATGATGAAGCGTTTTCCATAGTAAAAGATGATCAATCAAAAATACTGGAATTCTTTATCGGATACTGTAATTTAGTAGTTCATCAATCCACCGGAATGCAATTCTATACACGAATGCCTGTTTCACTTCAGCCTTTTTTTAAAGAGGCATTAGGTCTTTATACTAAAGCAATGCTTCAAAAGAATCTTACAGAAGCATGGCATCAGTTGGAAAGAGCGCATGTGATTGGACAAGCGTATCCTTATCAGCATAGTCTGGTGCATTGGAAAATGTTAGTTTTTGGCTGTAAGATCAAAAGTGTAAAAGAGATACTTGGTCAAATACCGCGTTTATTGGTAGGAGGCGTGAAATCATTTGTGGGAACTATTCCTGTTGGTAATACAGGAGGTGCTAATGTTCCGCCCATGCGCTCAATGCCAATTCAGGATGAAATCAAAACCATCTTTATTGAAGCCGGTGTACGTATCCCCGGATCATCTACACATACAGCTTCATAATTGTAGCACTTTTAAATAACTTTATGATCAGTGGTTCAGCAACATGAGAGAGTAGTATGTATTTTTGTTATTCGTATTTTCTAGATCATTCGAAAATCAAACTTTATGAAAAAAATACTAAGTATTGTCATTGCATTCTTTACCGTAGCTATTCTTCAGGCCCAACCACCACAAGTTCCGGCGGATGCAGGTGCTACATTTGGTAAAACAACCACTGCCGAGAATGCAGTAAGCATGGAAGAATATGTAAAGCAACTTGAGTCCAAGGGAGATGGTAAGCCATTGGAAGGAAAGATCATTGGTATTGTGAAAGAAGTATGTCAGAAAGAAGGTTGCTGGATTAAAGTAGAGTCGCCCAATGGCAACCTGATGGTGAAAATGAAAGATCACAAATTTGCGGTGCCGGTAGTGCTGAATGGTAAGAAAGTGGTGATTGATGGTGTAGGTACACTGACCACCACATCTGTAAAGCAACTGAAGCACTATGCCGAAGATGCAGGTAAAAGCAAAGAAGAAATTGCCAAGATCACAGAGCCGAAGAAAGAGATTGTGATTCAGGCGGCGGGAATATTAGTGCTATAAGCATTGAGCTACAAGCTTCAGGTTACAAGCCACAAGCTTCAAGGAATATGCAAGAAAAGCAATGGGCCAAGGGGTCTGTTGCTTTTTTTGTTGATAATCAATACTTTAAGGTTTAATTCTTCCAAAACTTGTAGCTTGTAGCGTGCAGCTTGCAGCTTTTCCTCTCTTTTTCTTTGAAATTCCCTCACAGCTGCTTACCTTTGCCGCCCCAAAAGTTCTTTTTTCGAAAGAATGATTGAGTTTGGGAGTTCCGCCATAAGGCGAGACGTTATCACCAATTAAATCAAAAAGCAATGGCCAAAGAAATCACCGGCTATGTGAAGTTGCAGGTTAAAGGCGGACAAGCCAACCCGGCACCTCCCGTAGGTCCAGCCCTTGGTTCGAAGGGTATCAACATTATGGAGTTCTGTAAGCAGTTCAATGCTAGAACCCAAGACAAAATGGGAAAAGTAGTTCCTGTTTTGATCACTGTTTACGCTGATAAGTCTTTCGACTTCATCATCAAAACCGCTCCTGCTGCAGTTCAATTAATGGAAGCAGCTAAGATTCAGAAAGGATCTAAAGAAAGCAATCGTCAGAAAGTAGGTAAAGTAACCTGGGAACAGGTTGAAGCAATCGCGAAAGACAAGATGTCTGACCTGAATGCTTTCACCCTGAACAGTGCGATGAGCATGGTAGCAGGTACTGCTCGCAGTATGGGATTGACAGTAGATGGTAAAGCCCCTTGGGAAAACAATTAATTATTCACCTTATAAACTGTAAAAAATGTCACTGACTAAGAAAAGAAAAGTAGCAGCAGCCAAGGTGGATAAGAATAAAGCCTATTCCCTGAAGGAAGCTTCTACACTCGTAAAAGAAATTAACTGTACCAAATTTGATAGTTCTGTTGATCTGCACATCCGTTTAGGAGTTGATCCTAAGAAAGCTGATCAGCAAGTACGTGGTACTGTATCATTACCACACGGTACTGGTAAGACCAAAAAAGTATTGGTACTCTGTACTCCTGATAAAGAAGCATCTGCAAAAGAAGCAGGCGCTGATTTCGTAGGGTTGGATGAGTTCATCACCAAAATTGAAGGTGGTTGGACAGATATCGATGTGATCATCGCTACTCCAGCTGTCATGCCGAAGATCGGTAAATTAGGTAAAGTGTTAGGTCCTCGTAACCTGATGCCTAACCCTAAGACTGGTACTGTTACCAATGATGTAGCAGCTGCGGTAAATGAAGTAAAGGGTGGTAAGATCGCTTTCAAGGTGGATAAAGCAGGTATCGTTCACGCTTCTATCGGACGTGTATCATTTGCTCCTGAGAAGATCGCTGAGAACAGTGCTGAACTGATCAATGCCATCATCAAACTGAAACCATCTTCATCTAAAGGTACTTACCTGAAAGGTGTAAGCATGGCCAGCACCATGAGTCCCGGTATCTCTTTAGACACCAAATCATTAATGAACTAATTCCCAGTGATTCTCCGCCAGAGGTGGAGGAAATGACCTGGGTTTTTAAAAAAGATCAGATATGACAAAAGATCAAAAAAATGAGGTGATTGAGCTCTTAAAAGAGAAATTCGCCCAATACAATAACTTCTACATCACTGATACTGAGTCTCTCACAGTAGAGCAGGTATCTAAATTACGCCGTACTTGCTTCAATAAGCAGGTTGAAATGAAAGTGGCTAAGAACACTTTGATCCGCAAGGCTTTGGAATCACTGGATGCTGAAAAGTATGCCGGTGTATACGATTCTCTGCACAATGTAACTGCATTGTTGTTCTCTGAGAATCCAAAAGAGCCAGCTTTGATCATCAGTTCTTTCCGCAAAGAAAGCAATGGTGAAAAGCCTGTATTGAAAGCGGCATTCATCAACGGTGATATTTATGCCGGTGATAACAACCTGAAGGCACTGACTCAGATCAAGACGAAGAATGAATTGATCGGTGAAGTGATCGGATTGTTGCAATCTCCTGCTAAGCGTGTATTGGCTGCTTTATTGCACCACCACGAGAAGCAGGCTACCGCTAGCGCGGAATAATTTGAAAATGAACCAATTTGAAAATTTGAAAATGATTTTCAGGTTGATCATTTTAAAACAAAGTATTAACTGAAATGCCGGGTTTGAAAATTTTCAAATTTTCAAATTCCCAAATTTTCAAATTAATAAAAATCAAATTTTTTTAAACCATCCGACGGATTCGCCTGAGGCGGATATGAAGCCGGAAAAAATTGAAACAAAATGGCAGACGTAAAAGCATTAGCCGAAACATTAGTAGGCTTAACAGTAAAAGAAGTTCAGGAATTAGCTGATGTATTGAAAGCTGATTACGGTATTGAACCAGCTGCTGCTGCAGTTGTAGTTGCTGCTGGCGACGGCGGTGGAGCTGCTGCTGCTGAAGAGAAAACATCTTTCGATGTAGTTCTTGTTAACGGCGGTGCAAGCAAACTGAACGTAGTTAAGATCGTTAAGGAATTGACTGGTCTTGGACTGAAAGAAGCAAAAGACCTGGTTGACGGTGCACCAAAGCCTGTTAAAGAAGGTATCTCTAAAGCTGAAGCTGACGATATCGTTGCTAAGCTGAAAGAAGCTGGTGCTGAAGTAGAAGTGAAGTAATTCACACACTTTAGTGTTAACCACAAAATATAGCCGCTCTTAGGAGCGGCTTTTTTTATGCCCTTTTGAGCCACAGGCTATACGCTGCAAGCTGCACGAAAAGGGAGGAGCCATTAGATACTCATAAACGGAATTAAACGGATATAATCGGCTATATCATAGTGACAGAGGTATTTTTATACAATGTGAATAAAAAAGTTCTCATAATGAGAACTTTTAAAAAATAAAATATACCTTTGTTATGAAAATTCATTTGATAAGACGAGAAACTGTTGATACTTATAAAAAACAAAATGCACAAAGTCGGGTCTCTTTCGAGGAATGGCTGGTTAAATTGAAGTATGCTGATTGGGTGATACCCGAGGATATTCAGTCTACTTTTCCGAGTGCTGATCTATTAGGGAAGGGTAGTAATAGAGTTGTCTTTGATATAAGCGGAAATAAGTATCGGCTCATTGCTAAGTATGCGTTTGGCGATATACAAGTCCACTTATTTATTTGCTGGATAGGTACACATGCTGAATACGACAAGCTATGTAAAACGGGGGAACAATATCTGGTTCATAATTATTAAAACTACTATCATGGAAACATTAAAATATAAAGTGATCACCAGCATTGCTCAGTACAAGAAGTATTGTAATACTTTGGAAGCATTGGTATTCTCCGATGCCAAGGATAAAAACACCAAAGATGAAATTGCACTCTTAACGCTTCTCATTGAAAAGTGGGATGCAGATCACCTTTCCACCACTGATTTGGATCCTATTCAATTGCTTCAGTCTTTTATGGATGAACAGGGGATGAAAGCGAAAGATTTGGTTGCCCTACTTAATGTGAGCAAAGGATATGTTTCTGATATTTTGCATTACAAAAAAGGGCTTTCAAAAGATGTGATCAGAAAACTGGCAGCACATTTTAAAGTATCTCAGGAAGCGTTTAATCGTCCTTATGCATTGGTAGTTCCTGTACATGTGATGAAAACCAGTAGCAAGAAAAGGGAAGTAGCAGTTTAATGGCGGAACTTTCCAAAAGTTAGTACGCTTTAGAACATTAAAGAAAGAAGCGTAAAGAAACGAGTGGAGCTACAATAAATCAACGCTTTATGTTAACACGCTTTATATAACATGAAGCGTGATTTTTAGAGAGGCTCCATCATTCGTCTTGCAGTTTTTTCCAAAACACAATTTTATCTTCACCTTTCTGGTAAAACTCTCTGATCACTGCTTCACGTTGGTAGTTGGACTTATCATAAAACCTTCTGGTTAATTCAAACTCAGGTAGACCTGAGGTTTCCACCAGTAAAATTCTGTGACCTTGTTCTTTCAACAACTGTTCAATATGCTGCATCATGGATGCACCCAATCCTTTACCCTGGTGTTCCTTTAATACTGCAATCAGGTATACATTATAAGTACCTGAAGTGAGTCTTTCCGGAGCACAATAGGCAATAACAACAGGTGTTCCGTCCAATTCCAGTGTCAACCAAATATCGGAACTGTTTGGGTTTGTTAAATAATCAGCGATCATATCATCCAACAGTTCTGATGGGAATAATCCTGTACTATCAATTACAATTTTAAGTTGTGGGATATCTTTTTTCTCAATGTTTCTAATCAATTCCATGATGTAATAATTTAGGATGCCAAGCATGTTGTTCATCTTTTAAAAAAACTTATGCTCAACATCCTAAAGGACGACCATTGTATTAATGCCTTACAAATTGCAAAGATTTTTTATTACTGTGTTTTGATTGTTCATGATGCAAACATTTACTTGTTGACAACAGTATCCATTGCTTGTTCCCAAATGAGTTTTCCTTTGTTATCAAAGTATTTGATACCAGTAAAAGCTTGTTTATTTTGAAACCATTGGCCATCTTTTTTTGACATGCCGATCATGAGTCTACCGTTTGCTCCACCGATGATCAATCCTTTGGTGTCATCTTCCAAAGCAACAATATGAACGGCTTCTCCATCTTTATCATCAACGCCCATCACAGATCTGGATTTACCATCTTCAGTGGTATTTACACCGGCGCCACCTAATTCCCATCCTTCTTTATCGTTCCATAAGATACCCGAACTCTGAAACATTCTTTTTCCGGTATTGGGATCTGCAAGTTTATCTCCTAACAATACGCGATCAAAACCCTGTTCATTCATCACTACAATTCCTTCTGCACCATGGTAATAATTTTTGTACCATTCCATGTATTGATGACCGTTGCCAAATCGCTTGGCCCAATATTTTCTTACCATATTAGTATCATTTCTCACCCGGTCCTTTGAAAAAGGGATAGGAGAACCGATCAGTATCCGATCTCTTCCGACGCTGTCTTCAATGATGATTCCTTTGGCTCGAATGATCCCAAAACTTTGCCCAGGATTTGTAAACGCAAAAAGGACTAAACTGATCAATATGCCGGATGTGAGTAAGATATACCAACGCATCCATGCGACTTGTTTTTGTAAGTGTTGTAGTTCTGCTGACATAGTATTGTATTTTCTTATCAGTGTATACGGGGAGATTTTCAAATAGTTACTTATGAGTGATACATGCTTTGAAAAACCACATAAATATGTTAGCGTAATCCAAGTACGGATACCCCTTCGTCGCAGTTTCCGACTGGAAGTCGGGAATTGCGACGAAGGGGCTAGTGTTGTAAAGGATAGGGTAGTTGAAAAACTAAATGCAAGCAGGATAGCTGTTTAACACGAAGAGTCCCTCGTTCCTTGGAGACTCTTCGGAGAAAGAAGTATGGGCCGCAGATTTTTATGATTGTTTATGATAATGTTGGTCAGCGCCAATCATAACTAATCATAAAAATCTGCGGCCCATAAAAGTTATACTACCCGTAGTGGTGTAAGGTTAAACCAGTACAACTCCTCACAGCTTTAAAGTTTGTTCTCCCGAAGAAGCCTTCATAGTTCCAAAAGCTATTCAAAGAAAAACGGGTAAACGGATCATTGTTTCTCAATCCAACTTTCAAAAATGTCTAATTCAAGCCCATTCTTCTCGTCTGCCTCTGCAGCGAATGAAATGGTTGTTTTGCCATCTTTCGCTATTATTTTAATGATCGAATTTTCGAAAACTCCATTGCCTTTATCAGTCGTAACTTTATATACGGATTGACCATTTTTTAAATACTCTTTCCATTCACAGAGCACCACCGATTTGATCTCGTTATCAATGTTGATAGATTGACCTGCAATATTTCCAGATAACGTAATTTTTTCTTTACTAATGGTAATGGTAGCTTCAAATGGAATGTCAGCTTGTTTTACATTGTTTTGGATGAAACGACCTGAAGAGGTTTTACTAACAGAGAGCTTTTCACATTGTGTATAGCCAACAGATAAAATACTGCAAAATACCCCAAGCATCAATAGTTTTTTCATAAGCATAGTAAAGGTTTGATAAATGATGGGGGGATTATTAAAATTAAGAATTTTATGGATATTAATTTAACCTGATTCTTCGAAAATTGAGCAACATGAGGCCTGATGTATGAATTGAAATATCAGGCTCTTTTGATTTACTACAACGCCTACGTCACCCTGAAGTTTATCCTGAAAGCATTGAAGGAAGCATCTCGATTGTAGATCGTGAATTGCGAGGAAGGGTCTGGTGTTGTGCAGGATATGGTAGTTGAAAAACTAAATGCAAGCGGATAGCTGTGTAACACGAAGAGTCCCTCGTACCTCGGAGACTCTTCGGAGAAAGAAATACAATCACCATAACTGTTTAACACGAAGAGGCCCTCGTACCTCGGAGACTCTTCGAAGAAAGAAATGAAAATATTCGGTATTTTTTTTATTTTTAAAATAAAAATATGAGTGATCAATCAATTCTTATCTCAGCTTCAAGTTTCTAACGCAACAGTTTAACTAAGTTAAATTGTTGTAATG
>JACBFI010000051.1 GCA_013391385.1 Sediminibacterium sp. Gen4
AAACCTGTAAGTAGAGTTAAACATGCTTTGGCTAATTAACTCCGCCAACGGGTTATTATTAGTTATTCTATTTTTGAAGTGAACCTATCAATATGAAAAAAATCGCCCTGCTCTTGTTGCCGGTTTTGATGCTGGCTTGTAATGATACAAAAGAAGAATCAACTTCCGAAAATACCAGTGCTGCTATCCCAACACCGGCGAATATGGGTTATACTATTGTAAAGATCTATCCGCATGATGTTAGCTCATACACACAAGGTTTGATCTGGTTTAATAATACACTTTATGAAGGAAGCGGATTGAATGGAGAAAGCCGTTTAATGAAGATTGATCTTGAGACAGGGAAATCAACCCAAAAAATTGATATTTCAAAAGATTATTTCGGAGAAGGTATAACGATTCTCAATGATAAAATCTATCAATTAACTTACACAGAACACAAAGTCTTTGTTTACGACCTAGCTACGTTTAAGAAGATCAAAGAATTTGATTGGAATATGCAAGGCTGGGGTATTACGCATAATGGCAAACAATTGCTGATCAGTACTGGCGATAGTAACATTTATTTCGTCAACCCTGAAACTTTCGCCATTGAAAAAACGTTGGGTGTGTATGACAATAATGGCTATCTATCTAATCTTAATGAATTAGAATTTGTGAATGATAGCATCTTTGCGAATGTTTATTTGAAAGATTACATTGTAAAGATCAATCCTGAAACGGGATTGGTAGAAGGAAGATTAGACTTTACCGGCTTATTACAGAAAACAGGTCAGCCCATCACAGCAGATACAGATGTATTGAATGGTATCGCGTTTAACCCTACTACCAATAGCTTTTATATCACCGGAAAAAAATGGCCGGCTTTATACGAGATCAAGTTGAACTGAGTACATGTAATGGTTAGTTTCGGTTCAGGATATAGATCAATGAACTACACTTTCGTGGATCACCCAATGCTCGTATATTGGATCGGAGTCCATTCCAAAAAGCAGCCAGGAGATGAGACTGTCCTGTTTTATATTGTTCACTCAACATGGATACATAAAATGCATCAAACCACATTGGGTGCAATTGCTGAATATCAAATCCTTTCAAATGAGCCAGCTGTTGCAAACCTGCGGGAGAAAAATGATACAGATGTCTGGGCACATCCCATGCCGCCCAATACTGACCATAGATGGCTGCATCTTTACTGGTATAATTCGGCACGGCAATCACCAGCTTGCCTTGCGGTTTCAATAATTTCCTGAACTGTTCAAAATAGCCATGCAGATCATGTACATGTTCGAGTACATGCCAGAGTGTAATGACATCAAATGAAGCTTCCGGTAAGCTATAGATTTCTTCGGCAGAACGAAGCTGTAGTCCATATTTATTAGCTGCATTCTCCCGTGCAACAGCATCGGGTTCCAGTGCCGTCACTTTCCATCCTGCGGCAGACATGGTGTGTGCAAAAGCACCTGTACCTGCTCCGATATCTAATAAACTACCCTCTTGTAACCCACTTACCCGCTTAATGAGTTTGCGCTTATTCCCCAATGTATAAGATCGAATCCAATGATACAGTTGATTGATCAATCCCTTATTGGTATCGGTATGCGACACATATGCTTCTGCCCGATAATACGGTGCAATATGATGAAGATCAGGGATCGATTGCGTGAAGCGATTGGTACAATGACCACAATGCCAGATCTCAAAGTTCTCTTTACTGACGGTATGATCTTTGGCCACCAATAATGGGTGAATATCCTGACTATGACAAAAGGGACAATCCTGATAATAAACAAGGCTTGCGCTCATGCAGACAAAACTTTATAGGTAATAATAGGCGATGGCGGCAACACCTAATAGTAATAAAATAATGGCATAGATCCACCAAGATGCATCAGATGGTGAAGCTTCTTCTCCTTCTGCTGCCATTGAGGTTTCCAATACCACCCCTTCCGGTAATGAAACAGACTGATATCCAATTGCTGATTCGGGTGCTGTATGTATGATACTCCCATCCTGATCCAATAAAAGCGTACCAATAAATGGCAATTCAACAGACTGATGATCAAAAATTTTCTGTTTTAATTCCTGCGTCCATGCGTTGAATTGACCAATAGCGGCAACTTCATCCGTTTCCGTTTCTGAAGACAAAAATTCAAACAAGTGCTTATCTGCAGGAACCGGTTCTGCATGATACGTAATCACAGATACAGGACCTTTGATGGCTGTACCAGCAGCCACCACTTGCGCAGGTATACGTTTAACCTGAAATACACCAATATCCGGTATCCCCAATCGGCCATTTTGGATAAGGTATTTGATCAGTAACTGTTGTATCATGGTTCCCATTTACCGGAACGAATATACAACTCCGCCTAAAACATTCAAGCCCAGAACTTCATATTGATGCCAGCGGCGATATCGATTGTTCAGGACATTGTTCAATTGTACCCATAAATTCAATTTGGGCATCACTGAAAACTCAGCACCAATATTGAGGTCTGCGGCAGGATCTAATTTAAAAGTAGCTTGATTTACGTCTCTATAGTGACTGCCATCCCACAAGAAAACATCCGCTTTTATTTGTAAGTCTTTGAACATTTTCCAGCGCAAAGCACCCGTAACTTCTAACGGTAATAACCCCCATGCTTTTTCGGCAGTTTGTAAAGAAGTGAATTGACGGTAAGTAACACCACCCAGTAATGATAGTTTTTCTTGTAATGTATAGCCAATCTCACCATGTAACTGTACTACATCCATCTGTGGCTCAAAAAATACATCAAAAAATCTTCCTGCTCCTGTAACCCAGGTCGGAAATAAAGGTTGGGTATTCATTCGCATAAAGGAAAGTCTGGCACGATAGGTCAGATGGTTACCTGCAGCTCCACGAATACCAGCATATTGTTCACCAATTTTTGTGTTTTCGAGACGATTGGGCTGTAAAATCCATGGATTGATATCTGTCAACGTACGATATCCATTTTTCTGAAAATATCCTACCCATCCCAGTTCAACCAATAATCCTGTCTCTCCTACCTTGGCTTCTGCAGTTATATTGGGTAATGTCTCATACTTACCATTGTTCCAAGAGGGACGAATACCCGCATTGAGTTTAAAGGCTGATGATTGAAACTGTACAGATGGACTCACATAGAACAAATTGTTCGTAATCTTACTTTGATTGGGGGGTGCAAAAGATGTACTCGCAATGTCTGCAAAGACTCCAAGATCAATCGCAAATTTCTTGGCGAAAGTTTTACGCAGTGGCGCTTCCAGAATAGCGTTGTATTCTTTACCTTGACGATTATCAGCGAAATATTTTAGACTTAGTTTTGGAGCATACGTAATATTAAATGCATTGGCTTTTTTATTCCTTAACCCAATCTCTATACCGGCTTCATTGAATCGTTGAAGTAAATCTTCTTTTTTTAGATTCAGCGTGCTATTATCAAAACCATAAAAATAACGGGTTGTATTTTTATAACTTGCCTTAGTAGTCCATTCATTGTTATTGTTGGTATTAAATACAGACAATACGCTCAATCCAAACTTTGCATATTGTTGTGCAAATAGATCTCCTTTATTGGACAGATAATCTGCATTCACAATGGTATTACTCTTAACCCCATCTCCAAAAGAGAAAGCCCCTGCTACTAAAAAGGTATTAAAATTACCTAGTCCTGCCCGAATGGAATGATCATTTTGCCAACGATATCCTGTATCCGCAGGCAATGCCAATGGTTTGATAGGTACCGGTTGATATGAGAAAAACAAATTCTGAGCCGGCACTGAATAAGTTACAGGTGTACGTGAAGAATCTACATAAGTAGATGCTGCCGTAAAATTAATTTTTGCAGCATTCTTCAGCGAAGGTTTAAATGCAGATGTAATGGTAACGACCCTGGGCGATGAGGTATCAGCAAGTGCCGCGGCATCCATTCGGGTTTCGTTGGATATCGCTGGTTTACTTTCATTCTTTGTGACCGTTACTTTCTTCTTTGTACTGCGTCTTCTTTGGGCATCTGCATTACCTACAATCCAAAGAGAGATGAAGGTTAAGCAAGATGTATATAATATGCGCTTCATGTATGCCAGTTTATTCTTGTTCTACTTTATTGATTTTGTTTTTCTCTTCCAATACCAGTTTCAATTTTTGTTGTGCTTCTTCTTTTAACTCAATAATGGTAGCATTATCAACAATACTCTTGAAAGTGGCTTCTGCGTTGAACAGGTCTTTTTGCTTGAAGTAGATATCTCCCAACAATAAATAACTGCGGGTTACCCAAAACTCATAAGAGCCTGATTTTTTGATCACATCAAAAGCGGCAGTTTCGGCTTCGGTAAGTTTATCTTGCTGGAATAATATCTCTGCAATACGATACTGAGATTCCGCGCCATACTCTGATTTACCGGTTTGCATCACTTGTCGGTATGCAGCAATGGCAAGATCAGGTTGTTTATTCAACTGGTAATTTTTCGCCACTACCAAGTTGGCCATCATGCGATCATCCGTTGCGATACCGGTTTGTTTTAATAAATCTTCTGCATTGGGCGCCGCTTCTGTCCATTTTTGTGCTTTAAACTGACAGCGAAGTAATCCACGCATGGCTTCCAGTTTATTTTCCTGTTGTGTGGCAATGGACTTTAACTGACTGAAATATTTTTCAGCATTGGGGTAATCTTTCAACTCGAAATAATGAATACGTGCAGCCTGTAAAACACTCCTTTCAGCAAATACACTCACTCCCTTTTCAGCCACTGCTGCATAAAAAGGTAAAGCTTCTTTTAATAGCTTTTCTGTTACAAAAATTTCTGCTGAAAAATAGTTGGCTTCAATGGCATACCGACCATCAGGGAATTTCGATAAATAATCTTTGAACCCATTTTTAGCACCCGGCATATCTTTCACATCATAGCGCAACATGGCCGATTTAAAAGTCAGGGAGTCTTCTTCGTTATAGGTAACCGGTCTTCCATTTGAACGCATGAAAGCAACAAATTCACCTGGTTGTTGTCTCTCTATGAATAAATTCCTGATATACTCTACTGCCGCATCGGTCTCGGTAGAATTCGGATAACCTGATACCAAAGTTTTGAATTGATTCAATGACTCTTCATTTTTATCCAGGTTGAAGTAAGCAATTCCAGATTTCAAATAAGCTTCAGGATGGATACTGACTGCTTTTTGCGACTTTAATATTTTATTCAGTGGCACCAATGCTGCCTCATAATTCTCATCAGCTAAATACGTATTGGCCTGCTCTAATGCTGCATCAGCGATATATGCAGAGGAAGGGAATCTGGTTTCCAGACTTTGTAACAACTTTAATTTTTCTGCATTCTGGTTCATCGCCCCTGCAATGACTGCTTTTTGATATAGTGCATAATCAGCTGTGTTTAATTGCATGGCCAATATCTGATCATACATTCCCAAAGCTTTTTTGAACTCTTTGTTCATAAAATAACAATCAGCTGCACGCAGATAAGCATCTTTTTCAATGTTAGAAGCATTAGCAGTGATGCTTTTTGTAATCATTTCGAACTGTTCTTTTGCAGCCGGATAATTTTCTGTTTTCAATAAAGCATACCCCAAACTGTACCTGGCATTCACCACATTGACCTCTCCGTTGGTCACAGGATTTTTGATGTACTCAGTAAAATGCTGAATAGCTGCTTCATTATTACCGTTTCGGTAAGCAATTTCTCCTTTCCAAAAACGCGTAAGTGCAACAAGGTTATTATTGTACGGAATTTCCAGTAGTCTGTTTAACAAAGGTTCCGCCTGATTGATCTGCTGATCATTGATCAATTCTACCGATCTGCCATATAATAATTTGGGATAAATCTTCATGGCATTCTCACTTCTTACAGGCAAACTTTCATACAGTGCTAGGCCGTCTTTATAGTTACTCGTATTTGCCAAAGTACTCACCAGAAGTTCTCTTGCTTCCTGCAGCATATTGGAAGAAGGATAAGCGGCTGTAAAAGACTGGAATCCTTTCAGCGCTGCATCCATATAGCCCAAATCATAGGAAAGCTTGGCATAATTGAAAAGTGAAACTTCTTTTTGTAAAGCATTACTATTATTATCGGAACAAAATTGAAAAGCATTGCGTGCATTTTGCTTATCATTTGTTTTTAAATAAGCATCTGCCAGCAGGTACATACTGTTCTGTGCCAAAGAATCTTCACCACCGCCCAACTGTTTTAATCCCTCGATGGCTTTTGTCCAGTTTTTGGCTTCATAATAACAATACGCCAACTCATACATATCTTCTCTTCTAACCTTTGGCGTACCTGCTACATATTTTTCAATATAAGGCAGCGCTTTCGCATACTGCCGCTTTTCAAAATATAAATGTCCAACCAACTGTCTTAATTGCAGATCATAGTATTGTCCGCCTTTATTCAATGCAGCTTCTCCATATTCCAGTGCTTTATTTCTATCGCCTTTGAAGTAGTAAATCTCAGTCAAATAAAAGGGAATGACATTTTGATAATCTTTAGATCGCTCGGCAATTTGAAAACTAGCAATGGCCTCATCATATTTTTTATCATTGAATGCGATGAAGCCATAATAATAATTGGCATCAATGTAATTCGGATCTTGTGGAATCTGGCGAATCGCATTGAATAAAGGTCTAGCCTTATCAAACTGTACCATGGTGAAATAACCGTAAGCCTGATGAAATTTCATATCAGCAATCTCCCGGTTACTCAGGTTGGCAATATTTGCTTTTTCGTAACAGGCAACTGCTTCCGGCAATTGCTTCCTACGATAATAATATTCACCCAAATGGAAACGCATCATTTGAACATGTGGCACATCATTTTCCTGTTCAACAAAATCTACCGCCATCGGTGCAGCTGTAGAATCATTGAGTTTTAATCCACATAAAATATAGTAATACCGAGCTTCCAATTGTACAGCAAACGACAAATTGGTAGTAGCAGTACCATGACTATATATTTTTTTGAAAACAGGATAAGCCAAACCATACTGGTCATTTTGAAACATTTCCTTCGCCTGTTTGAATTCAGCATCGGGATCTTGTAACTGTTGACTCAATTGTGCATTCACCTGTGTACTAACCGCCAATCCCGCGGTGAGCAAGCATATAGAGAAGAGTTTGTTCATAATATTCGGTCTGCTTGGTAACAAAGATTTTTGTTTCTTTCTTAATGAAAAGCGAAAACCCTGTTTTAAAGGTAGTATTAGCGTTTTGTAAGCAAAGACTTAACATGCATTTGTGGAAAAACAGATGGAGGGTGTAAGTTTGTCAACAAATCAGGATAACTATGTACACCCATGTAACCAGCTTAAGAGTGAGGTATGCAGAAACAGATCAAATGGATATTGTATACTATGGCAATTATGCACAATACTTTGAAGTAGGCAGAACAGAATGTATCCGTGAGTTAGGTTTCACGTATAAGACGATGGAAGAAATGGGTATCCGGATGCCAGTGGTTGAGATGGAAGTTCGTTACTTGCGTCCAGCACATTATGATGACCTCATTACCATCAAAACCATATTAAAAGAGTTACCAGCAGACCATAGCATCTCGTTTTACAATGAAGTGTACAATGAAAAAGGCAAGCTATTAACTACCGGTAAAGTCACTTTATTTTTCATCAACATCGAAACAGGAAAAAGGGCTTCCATGCCGGAAACCCTTAGAGAAAAGTTATTACCGTATTTTATGAATTAAACCCTGCTGTAATCTGGTCTCCAATGTTTTATTGAAGCCTTGATTTCTTTATTTCCCATTTTTTCACGGGCTGCTTGCTCTGCCAAAGCAGGAAACTCATCATCAGAAGCAAAACGTAAGGCAATGATCTGTCTCAATCTTAGTTCCTTAGGCAAGGGCTTACCTGTTAAGATAAAGTGACGGAATTGTTCTTCTGCACGAATAGCCCTGTCTTGGGCTTTCAAGGCAAATGCGCGGACATACCAGAAAACCAACACCAAAATGACCGCAATCAAACAAATCAAAGAGGCGGAATAGAGATTACTTTCCGTAGCATCTTTCAAGTTATAAAATGACCCGATCAATAAACTAAATATGGCGGGTGCAGTTACATAATGCCATAGGGGCACATAACGTCTGTGGCTGTTAAAACTTTGTTGACTCATAAAGCTGTTTTTTATTGATAGAATGGCAATGCAAAAAATACATTTATTTCAATTCATCCAATACCAAAAACATTTTTCGCACAATCTCATTGGCTGAACCATTATAATTATTTACAATGAAGGCAACTGTATAAGTGATTCCTTCTTTTGAAGTATGATATCCAGCAAATCCCTTTGATCCTCCGATGGTTCCGCTCTTTAATTTCATTTTATTGTACTCAGGAAATGCAGCCATATACTGAGTAAACCAAGATCGAGAGCGAGCGTACTGTAATACTTTTACCAGACTGTTGGCAGTTACCCGATTCTGGGGAGATAATCCACTTCCATCAATCATACGCAAAGAAGCCGGATCAATACCTTTGGTTTTCCAAAAGTCTTTCATGATCTCCAATCCATCTTCCGTAGCCCCTTTTCTATTTTTTTCAAAAGCCAATGTTTTTACAAGGGTTTCTCCGTAGAGGTTTACACTCTTACGCATGAACCAATAATTGATGCTATCCAATACAGGTGAATAATGTACATGAATGGGTTGAATACTTTTTTTAGTCGATTGTTCACGCACACCCGGCTGCTTTCCTGTTCCATCTGTCAATGCAGCGGCCAAGGTATAGCCAAGTTGCATTCCGGGATGCGTCATTGACCCTGAAATGGTAAAAGCAGATTGCGCGGGTGGAATGGTTCCTCGAATAAAGGCCCGATCATTATAGGGAGCTGAATAGATATAAGCATTATCACCACTCCCCTTTTTCCCTGCCACGAGTTCGTTAGTAAAGATCATGTTATGTAGTACGGGAATCATTTTAACAATCATGACTTTATCACCCGGATTAGGACCCGATTTCAATACCAGATCATATTGATTTTCTCTCCAATTCAATCCATAAGCACCTGCGCCATAATAATTCCCCATATCATCCCAGGGCCAACCACCCGGAACAGAAGCTGTCTCCCATTGATCAGCATATACCATTATTTGCCCTTCTATTTTTTTGATGCGCAGATCCTGGATCTTTTTCTGCCATTGTTTGATAATGGAGGTATCACTGGTACCAGTATATCGCCAACTACCCAAGGTGGGGTCTCCATATCCTTTGATATGTAAGTTACCCATCAATTTGCCATCTTTGATCTCTCCGTCATAGCCAATTTCAGTTTTATAACGATAGTTGATGCCCAATAACTCCAAAGCAGTAGCACTGGTCACCAGTTTCTGACAACTGGCGGGTGCCAATCCGATATTGCCATTGTATTCGAAGAGTGTTTGTCCGGATTCACTGTTCACCACCGAAATACCCGCTATGGCATAGCGCATCTGAGGATCGGTCATGAATTGCTGAAAAGCCTTATCCAATCTTTCTTGTACAGATTGAGATACCACAGAATGGATGAAACCAAATAAACAAATAGACACGTAAACAAGTCTTCTCATAAATGCGTTTTACCTTGCATTAAAATTAAGCGTCTGTAAAGTATGGAAAAAGTTTTTGCCTCAATTGTAACGATTGGAGATGAGTTGTTGATCGGACAGGTGATTGACACGAACAGCGCGTGGATCGCACAGGAATTGAATAAAGCAGGTATACTGGTAAAAAACCGTGTATCAGTGGGAGATGTGTGGGAGGATATCTGGAATACATTGGACACTGAACGTAAGAAAGCATCCATCGTATTGATTACAGGTGGATTTGGACCTACTGCTGATGATATTACCAAACCATTACTGTGTGAGTATTTTGGCGGAAAGATGATCATGGATGAAGCCACATTAGCCCATGTCACTGATATTTTTGAAAGGATACTCAAGCGTCCGATGATTGAACGCAATCGAAAGCAGGCTGAAGTGCCGGATGTATGTACCGTTTTGAAAAATGAAAGAGGTACAGCACCCGGAATGTTATTTGAAAAAGAGGGTGTTATTTTTGTTTCGATGCCCGGTGTACCTCATGAAATGAAGTGGATCATGAAGGCGCATGTAATTCCTTTGATTGAAAAAAAATTCAGCACCGGATTCATCAGGCATCGAACCTTATTAACGGCCGGAATTGGAGAATCATTCTTGGCGGAAATGATACAGGACATAGAAACTTCTTTACCAGCTCATATCAAACTCGCGTATTTACCCAATTATGGAATGGTTAGACTTCGTTTAAGTGGCACGGGGTCGGATGCCGCTCAACTAGAAAATGAGATCGGGATTTATTTCCAACAACTATTACAACGTACTGAAAAATATTTGGTTACAGATAGCGACATCCCTATGGAATTGGTGGTCGGCAAATTGTTGAAAGAGCGAAACCAAACCGTAACAACTGCTGAAAGCTGTACGGGTGGATATATTGCCCATCTCATCACCAAACATGATGGATCTTCTGCATATTACAAGGGCAGTATCGTTAGTTATGCCAATGAAATAAAGGAAGAATTACTGTCGGTACCCCATGAAATTTTAGCAACCAAAGGAGCGGTGAGTGAAGAGACAGTGAAAGTGATGGCAGAAACCGCAAGAACAACCATGAATACAAACTATGCAGTGGCAGTTAGTGGTATCATGGGACCCCGGGGTGGTACAGATCAAAAACCGGTGGGTATGGTATGGGTGGCTGTGGCATCCGCAGAAGAAACAATAACCGAGCTTTTCCAATTTCGATTTGATCGATCTAGGAATATTGAATTAACTGCTGTTAACGCATTGAATTTGTTACGAAAACTCATACTTAGAAAACTTTAATTATTGCAAAAAAGCATGTGGATATTTTGTTAAAAAGCACTGTGCATAAACAGGGGATAGATTTTTCTGTTTTCATCTTTTAATTGTCCTACTTTCTCATAATATTGCCCCCAGAAAACAAACAGGCGTAAGTTTTGTAGGGGATATTTCGAGAAGGATTGTAAAGGGTTTTCTGAATTTTAGATCAATTTTTTAAACACTACGAACTGTATGGCAATTGCTGAATTGGTGATGCCCAAATTGGGCGAAAGTATTATGGAAGCCACCATTCTGAAATGGAATAAAAAGGTGGGTGATCAAGTCAAACAGGATGAGACTGTATTAGAAATTGCTACTGATAAGGTTGATAGCGAAGTACCTTCTACTGCAGAAGGTGTGATTACTGAAATTTTATTCAATGTCAATGATGTGGTACCTATTGGTACCGTTATTGCCAGAATCAATACTGCTGCCAATGGATCTGCAACCACTGTTCCAACTGCAGCAACTCCTGCCCCACAAGAGGAAATCAAAGTTGAAGAGGCAAACATCACCAAAGAAGAAGTAAGTCCTGAACCCATTGCCGTTCCTCCTGCTCCGGTTGAAGTTAATGTACCAGAAACAATTCCATTTGTTCCTGCCGCTGCCACTGCATCATCTACAGAACTTCTTGACAAACCTGCAGTGAATCGTTTTTATTCACCATTGGTACTCAATATTGCCAATAGTGAAGGCATTAGCCTGAGTGAATTGGAAAGAATTCCCGGTACAGGTATTGATGGCAGAGTTAGCAAGAAAGATATTTTACAATATGTAGCCAATAAAAAATCCGGCAACATCCCGGCACCGGCTGTTGCATCAACTCCGGCTGCTCCTGTACAAGCATCACCCAGATTTGAAACAACAACTAAACCAACTGTTGCAGCATCTCCAGTTACTGAAACAACAAGCGCTGTTGTTTCTCCTTCCGGTAAATTCAGTGACCCATCTTCAGTAGTTATCAATGGCAATACTGAGATCATTGAAATGGACAGAATGCGTAAACTGATTGCCAAACACATGGTAGACAGTAAGCATACCAGTCCACACGTAACCAGTTTTGCTGAAGCAGATGTAACCCATATGGTACAGTGGCGTGAGAAAGTGAAGCATGAGTTTGAAAAGAGAGAAGGCACGAAGCTTACATTCACTCCTATGTTCATCGAATGTATCGCACGTATCATTGAAAAATATCCATTGATCAATTGCTCGGTGGATGGTGATAAAGTCATTGTTAGAAAAGACATCAATATTGGTATGGCCACTGCCCTACCATCCGGCAACCTGATTGTTCCGGTAATCAAAGGAGCCAATCAGTTGAATATTGTGGGATTAAGCAAAGCCGTAAATGGATTGGCTGATGCCGCAAGAAACAACAGACTGAAACCGGATGATACCACCGGTGGTACTTTCACTTTAACCAATGTAGGCACTTTCGGAAGTCTGATGGGAACACCCATTATTTCTCAACCACAGGTAGCGATCCTGGCTGTTGGTGCCATTAAAAAACGCCCCATGGTCATTGAAACCAAAGAAGGTGACACTATTGGTATCAGACATATGATGTATCTCTCATTAAGCTATGATCATCGTATTGTAGATGGCAGTATTGGTGCCAGTTTCCTGACCGAAGTAGCCAAGGAATTTGAGAAATGGGATGCTAATCGTCAGTGGTTCCAATACCTCTAAGCATTTGTTGTTTTTGATGAACGGTTTTGTTGCTGTCTGCTGTTTTCTACCTTAGTGTTGATGAAGCTTTCGGCATATATATTCATTGTATTGACCGCACTTTTTACAGTGCAGCCATTGATAATGATGTATACGCAACAGCATACAGATACCTGTGAGCCATCCGTTGTCTGCAGCAAGGTTTGCGGAAAAAGCGAGCCTGAACAACAGACAGAAAATAAAAACTGTGATGCCACTACCAGGTGCAATAACTCTTCCTCTTGTTGTTTTGCTTGTCAGTATTTACCGGTCGAACAATCGCCCTATAAAAATTTCTGGTCAACCTCAAATCTTAAGTTAAATCCTCATTATACTGAAAGTCCTGTTTCAGGATATTCAACCGACTGCTGGCAGCCTCCCGAGTTATTTTTCGTTTGATATAACAATACTTATTTTTTAAAAAACTTAAATACCATCAAATGAAAAAAACAATGATGGCCCTGATCGCTTTTACGCTGATCACCGGCATAACTATGGCTTCTGATAATAAAAACAACAAAAAAGCCGAAACCAAAAAAGCTACCAAAGAAGTATGTAATAAAAAGGATTGCAAGGGTAAAAAGGATTGTACCAAATCCTGCACACCTCCCGGTTGTACTAAAAAATGCTAATCAAGTAGCATAGATCATATGGCCCGCCAATATTGGCGGGCTTTTTTTATGGAAGTACGGGAGTAGTATGTTTTGTATCAGGAGCTTTTGAGTCAGTGTATTGCTATACTTCCTGTCTTTGAGACTTCTCCACGATTTTCACATCCTGTTAATAAACAAATGCACCTAACAATTTGAGGTATTCGTAAATTAAGAAAACAAAACGGATCAGTATGAAGACCTTATCACAAACTTGGTTTGCGGATGGTTATATTGATTTTGAATTAAAGAAATATACCCTTCTCGCTTATTTACAGGAAATCAATCGCTATTTCTGTCAGAACAAATTGTATCCACAGCTGGCAGATATTATTTTCCATTACAATAACCTTATTGCCTTCAAAGAAAATAAACAATACCTGCAGGAACAGTTTCCGAAAAGATTAACGGGTATACAAATTGAGAAACTGCAGCTCTTATACGAATCCATGGTAGAAGATGATGAACTGATGCAGGAGTTAGAGGATATCATTCAGTATGCTTCATCCAACATGAAAAAAACCATTACCAGTGGAACAGAGATTTATGAATTCGTAGAAAACAAGCTCACCATCGAACCTATTGGCTTAATTCCATTGGATCACAATGAAGGTTATTTTCTTTTGTGCGAAGGTGCTTGCAGGAATACATGGGTATATCAATACCGCCTCAGTATTTTTGAAAAACATGATGAAAAATACCGAAGCATTAAAACCGAATTTGTAGATGTTTGGCAAAGAAGTATTGTGAATTCTTATCAAAACATCAAAGCAGAGTTGATCAGAAACAGATCTGACCTCCCCAACCCCGCTGTATACTCTGTTGAAACAGAACTAAGCTTACCATTGGAAGAAACACTACTACCTATTGCGAAGAGAAGTTTGGTGAGATATATTTCAACGCAAATGACTTAGGATGTCGGATGTCGGATGTCGGATGTCGGATGTCGGATGTCGGATGTCGGATGT
>JACBFI010000052.1 GCA_013391385.1 Sediminibacterium sp. Gen4
CGTTTTTGAGTTAAAAAATCATTCAAAAACGGTCAACATATTTCAGGCTACCACAGTCTGTCAAAAGAGATATGTAAAGACCCTGAGATTCATTTAAATAAAAAGAGGCTGTACCAGGTTTTTGATACAGCCTCATATTTACTATGGACTATGGACTATGAACCATTAGCTATGAACCATAAGCCACACCTTCTATTCTGCTATTGTCAAAGAATTAAAGTATTTATCGCGCAGCTCTTTGTTCTCTCCGTTCTTGCCTGCTTTATACCTTAACGTAATTAAGTAACTTTTGTAGAAAACCAATCTGTTAGTAGAAACGGAAGAACTGCCATCTTTTTCAGCTTTGATATCAAACTGGTAGTAGAAATATTTGTCTTTGTGCTTTCCTTCTGATTCACCTAATATTTCTCCGCCGCCTTGGGTCATTCCCATTTTCAATTGTTCTTTAAACTCTTCGGTATCCTTCATTCCCTCTATCGCTTCTTCAGTCATTCCAAATGTGGTGAAATCAAGTAAAACGCTTGTTATTTCGGTAGAATCGGACGCAAAGCATCTTTTCACTTTCTGAGGTCCGCCATTGGTGTTCACTTCTTCCGGCTCAAGAGGCATTTCTACCGTTACTTTATCCATTACACTCACTTTTTTCCAATCTTCCATTATGATCGTAAAAGCAGAGCTAGTTACAGCGATCAATGCGATTAATACAATTTTTTTCATTTTTTCGGTTTTATTATAGGTTGCGAAACTGCTGAAAAGATTACATAAGCAGAAAAAAATTCTTACCTACAACTTAACAAGCTAATAGTCAAATATTTATACGAAAAAAATTCAAAATTTGAAACAAATTAAAATAAAATCTATATTTATTTTTTTTCACAAAAACTTCATTTTTTGATGTTATAGTGCATATAAAATAACATTTTATTGCTTTTTACGCCTAATTTTACGCAGCCAAAAAAAACAAACCTATGTCTTTACGCTTCGATGCCATCAGTAACATCAACAACACTGAAACAGCCGTTCCTGCCAGTGCCAAGATCACAGGAATATTCGGAACCAACGTATTTACCCTGAAAACAGCTCGTGAATACTTAAGTGATGAAGCCTACAAAAGCTTGATCACCAGCATCCGCGGTGGTAAAAAAATTGATCGTAATGTAGCCAATCAAATTGCCAACGGTATTCGTGCCTGGGCTGAAAGCAAAGGTGTTACACACTATACCCACTGGTTTCAACCTTTGACAGGTACCACTGCCGAAAAGCATGATTCTTTCTTTACTCTTAAAGGAGATGGTACCGCTATCGAAGAATTTGACGGTGCAGCATTGATCCAACAAGAACCGGATGCTTCTTCATTCCCGAGTGGTGGTTTACGCGCTACTTTTGAAGCCCGTGGTTATACAGCATGGGATCCATCTTCACCTGCATTCATTATTGAAATCGGACAGGGTAAAACCTTATGTATCCCTACCATATTTGTTGCATACACAGGAGAATCACTCGACTATAAAGCGCCTTTGTTGAAAGCAATTGAAGCTTTGAATAAATCTGCTGTTGAAGTTTGTCACTATTTCGATAAGAATGTTACCAAAGTAACCCCTACCCTCGGTTGGGAACAAGAATATTTTGTGATCGATGAAGCATTGGCTACTGCCCGTCCGGATTTGATCCAGTGTGGACGTACCGTTTTTGGTGCTGCTCCTGCGAAAGGACAACAATTGGAAGACCATTATTTTGGATCTATCCCTGAGCGTGTGTATGCATTTATGCGCGACTTCGAGCAAGAATCTTACAAGCTCGGTATTCCTTTGCGTACTCGTCACAATGAAGTAGCGCCTGCTCAGTTTGAGTGTGCTCCTATTTTCGAAGAAGTGAACATTGCCGTTGACCACAATACTTTATTGATGGATGTCATGATACGTGTAGCCAAGCGCCATAAGCTGGTAGTATTGTTACATGAAAAACCATTTGCAGGTATCAACGGTAGTGGTAAACACAACAACTGGAGTATGGCTACCGATACAGGTGTAAACTTGTTGGCTCCCGGTAAAACTCCAAAGACCAATCTCATGTTCCTGACTTTCTTCGTGAACACGATCAAAGCAGTACATGACTATGCTGATATTATGCGCGCAGCCATTGCTTCTGCTCCAAACGATCACCGCTTAGGCGCTAACGAAGCTCCTCCTGCTATCATATCAGTATTCGTTGGACAATACCTTGCGAAGGTTTTATCAGATATCGAAACCCGTGTTAGCACCAAGTTCGATGAACAAGATGAAGCGATCCTGAAACTTGATTTACATCGCAGCATTCCTGAATTATTATTGGATAATACAGATCGTAACAGAACTTCTCCATTCGCTTTCACCGGTAATAAATTTGAATTCCGTGCGGTAGGCTCTTCTGCTAACTGTGCCATTTCAATGACGGTATTGAATACCATCATGGCTGATACCTTGAAGAAATTCAAGGCCGACGTAGATGCTATCATCGATAAAGGTGATAAAAAAGAAATCGCAATCATGCAAGTGATTCAGCGCTATATTGTTGAAAGTAAAAACGTATTGTTTGAAGGTGACGGTTACAGCGAAGAATGGCATAAAGAAGCAGAACGCAGAGGTTTACCGAATCTGAAAACAACTCCGGTAGCTCTAGATGCGTTTGTAACCGACAAAGCCAAAAAACTGTTTGAAAACAATGGTGTGTACACTCATGTTGAATTGGAAGCGCGTCATGAGATAGAACTGGAGAAATACATCAAGAAAGTACAGATTGAAGCAAGAGTGATGGGTGATTTAGCAATCAACCATATTATTCCGGCTGCTATTTCTTACCAGAATGAATTATTGACCAATATCAATGGATTAAAATCTGCTGGATTAGCTGAATCTGCTTACAAGAGCCAACTGAATATCCTGAAAGAAGTAAGCGAACATATTCAGGTGATTCACGATAAAGTAAATGCCATGGTAGAAGCGCGTAAAGTAGCCAACAATATTGAACACTCACGCGAGAAAGCCATCGCATATGAATCTATTAAGTCTACCTATTTCGATGAGATCCGTTACCATGTTGACAAACTGGAACACCTTGTTGATGATGAAAAATGGACACTGCCTAAGTATCGTGAGATGTTGTTTTTAAGATAATCGTTCTTTTTGACTTGAGCAATCATAGCCCTGCGCCGTTTTCGGTGTGGGGCTTTTTTTTAGCTGATTGCGTATAGTTCATGGCCTATGGTTACAGCTTATGGCATATAGCTAATAGCAGGAAATTACTATTAGCTATGACCAATAGGCCATAAGCTTCTACCCATTCACCACTCCCTAATCACCATTCACCGAAAACCTCTTTTGCTGAATAAACCTAAATGATAACTTTCTGTCTAATAAAAACTAAACTCATAACCATGAAAAAATTAATCGGATTATTAGCCGTTGTACTGATCAGCTCTGCTGCAATGGCACAAGGTGGTGGACCACAGATGACACCTGAAGAAAGAATCGCTATGATGAAACAGCGACTTGAGCCTGTTGGACTTTCACCTGTACACACAGACTCTGTTATTGCCATTATGATGGACCGTAATATCATGGCTGGCGCAAATCTGAGAGATATGAGTCCGGAAGAAAGACAAGCAAAAATGAAAGAGTGGAGCGAGATCAGAGCAAAAAGAATGGCTAAAGCAGGTATTCCTGAAGAACAAATTAAAAAAGTGATGGATCTATTTGCAACTCGTCCGGGTGGCGGTAGAGGTGGTGGTAGATAATTATTGCCTCATTGATTTTAGCCTCAGATGCACAGATTGCCATTTAAGTTAATCTGTGCATCTGTGGCTAATTTTATTCCACTTCAGCAAGAAATGCTTTCAGCACTTTAATATTCTCTTCTTTATTGTCATGCATAGTTGAATGACCCGCATTAGGTATCACAGCCAACTTTGCTCCCGGTACCATTTGTTGGAAACGCTGTACGGTTTGGGATCTGGCTTCATCAAATTCTCCAGTAATAAAAAGTACCGGTACTTGAATGGTTCGCAAGCTTTCAATACGATCATAATTTAACAAAGAACCTGTAGCAGTAAACTCTGTGGGCCCCCACATGTAGCGATAAATGAATTTATTACTCTTGGCTTCAGCAGTATCCAGTTCACTTTTTTTTCGTTCTGTTCTCAATCCGAAGTTTTTGGCAAAAAAAGTATTGGCTCGTTGGTATTCAGGCGAGTCGAATGTATGGGTTTGTTCTCCTGTCTTAATGTATTGTTGAATAGAATCCGGTAAAGACGCGATCAATGTATCGGCATCTGCTTTCCAAACTTTTGTACTGAAGTATGGACTATTAAATGAAATCGCTTTTACAGCTTGAGGATATTTGAGATAATACTCCAAAGCCAAGGCCGTTCCCCAGGAATGTCCGTGTAAGTAGAAAGATGTTAATCCTAATTCTTTTCGTACTGATTCCACTTGTTCTACGAAATTATCAACAGTTAACAATGATGAATCAGTATGATAATCTGATCTACCTCCACCTAATTGATCAAAAATAATTATGGGGCGATCTTTACCGATTTCTTCAAACTGATAAAACGATCTGCTGGTTCCACCCGGACCACCATGTAACATCATGATGGGAGTGCCTTTGCCTTCACCAAATACGCGATACCAGATTTTACCACCCCCAACTTGAATATATCCTTCGCCTTGTTTTAAATGATAATTCGAACACGCTAATAGAAATAAAGATGATAAAAAGATCCAAATCAAATTATGAATCCTTAGGTGATTATTTAATATGCCGTTTATCATAACATTCTATCCCAAATTATCAATTAGCTTATCAAGAACAGATGCTGTCTTGTTTCGCGAATTTGAAAAAGCTATTTGAAATAACTCTTTCAATAATGGTTGAAATTCAGGATTTGTCATTGCATTTGATTGTAATTGCAATAGTAGCTCCCCTGATCCTGATTGAATTGTAAAAATAAATTGATCAATAGCCCCAGTAGTTGAGATTCCTAGCAAAGCTGGTCCTTGAATAGTTATTATATACAATTCGTTATCGATTGTTGAAGTCCAACGAATAGTATTTTTATTTACTTGCATCCATGAAATTTTTCCTTCTTTCGTTTTCGCAAGTAATTTTTCAATTTGTGGTTTTATAGAAAAATCCATAGTTATGTTTTTTATTAATGATGAGAAATAGAGCTTTCTAATAAGCCATTCAGACTTCCTAAATGACCAGCAATAATTGAAAAATGCGGTTCAATAGAAAAATACATTTGATTGGGTATATTTGCTTGCTGAGGAAGCATGATTGGATTTGAATCATTTAAAATGCTACGGATTTTTTCTAATGTACCTTGAATCTCTCTTATAATCAACTTTACATCTGTATTAGAGTTGTCATCGTTATAATAGGCACTTATGAAACTGATTTTTGAACTTATATCTGTATAACGTTTACTAACCTCAGCATAATCAATATCATTTTGAATATTACATTTTCGAGAAAGTTCTAAAATTTCTATAATAAATGATTGTCGTTTTACACTTCGAGATGCATTATTCGCAGCTTCTTTTGCTTTGCGGGCTTCCTTAAAACTCCTTATTGAAAACCAAAGACCTAATAATCCAATAAGAATGGAGATATAAAAATCTATGTTATAATAAAATGGATCTTTAGTAATGCCTTCAAAGGCATTCTTAATAGCTTCTATATCTTTAGGACTTAGCATTGATCACAATTATTCAGAATGTAAAATTGTAATAACTACCATCTGATTGATCGTAAAAACTTATACTATTACTCCCATTAATCGTTCCACTATAATAACTAGCTGTTTCATAATCATATCCGGAAAATTTACCCCCCTGAACCTTTAATGTTATGTAAGTGTTAGTTCCATAATCATATATTGAATCTTTGGTCCCACCTAAATAACTAGATCTGGAATAATCATATATATTAATAGAATTTGAAACAGTCCCTGAGTAATTAAAATAGGAGTTAAAAGAATAATCATAAATGCTACTTATATTCTTACCAGTAGCTAACCTTGCTGCAATAAATGATATGGCTCTTCTTTTAAAATGCAACATTGATTAATATCCTTTACATGATCAACTAATTACTTATTATTATTTCATTTTAAATGTTTCCAAAAACTTAGTAGTAAAATTACCTTTCCTGAAATCTTCATTTTGCATCAGTTGCAAATGGAATGGAATGGTTGTTTTCACCCCTTCAATCACATACTCACTCAGCGCACGATACATGGTATCAATGGCTTCTTCACGAGTTTGTGCGATGGTGATCAGTTTACCGATCATGGAATCATAATAAGGAGGAATCACATAACCGGCATACACATGACTGTCTACACGAACACCATGTCCACCCGGTGTATGCAATACTGTGATCTTACCGGGAGAAGGTCTGAAATCATTGTATGGATCCTCTGCATTGATACGACATTCAATCGCATGCATTTGTGGTTCATAGTTTCTTCCACTGATCTTTTCACCCATGGCAATTTTGATCTGTTCTTTGATCAGATCAAAATTGATCACTTCTTCCGTTACGCAATGTTCTACCTGAATACGGGTATTCATTTCCATGAAGTAGAAATTGCGATGTTTATCTACCAGAAATTCTATGGTCCCTACGCTTTCATAATTAATGGCAGCAGCAGCCTTACAAGCAGCTTCTCCCATTTTTTTGCGAAGCTCAGGCGTCATGAATGGAGAAGGAGATTCTTCCACCAGTTTTTGGTGACGACGTTGAATAGAACAGTCGCGCTCACTCATATGACAAACGGTACCATATTGGTCGCCCGCTACTTGAATTTCAATGTGACGAGGTTCTTCCACGAATTTCTCCATGTACACACCATCGTTTTTAAATGCAGCAGCAGCTTCAGTACGAGCAGTGGTATACGCTCTTTCCAATTCACTTTCTTCATTCACCACACGCATTCCTTTACCACCACCACCGGCAGTTGCTTTCAGGATAACGGGGTAGCCTATTTCTTTGGCCAATTTCTTGGCTTCTTCCACACTGTCCAACAAGCCTTCTCCACCGGGTACAACAGGTACACCGGCTTTGATCATGGTTTCTTTCGCAGTGATCTTATCTCCCATTTTATTGATCATCTCAGGAGTAGGACCGATGAATTTGATACCATGATCCGCACAGATCTGAGAAAAGCGGGCATTTTCAGCCAGAAAACCATAACCCGGGTGAATGGCATCGGCATTGGTGATTTCAGCCGCAGCCATAATATGAGGGATATTCAAATAAGAATCAACTCCATGGGGTTTTCCGATACAAACAGCTTCATCAGCAAATTTTACATGCAAACTATCTTTATCTGCAGTAGAATATACAGCCACTGTTTTGATTCCCATCTCACGACAGGTACGAATGACTCTAAGAGCAATCTCTCCCCTGTTGGCTATCAATATTTTCTTGAACATGTAGTTAATTTGAAGATTTGATCCGCCTTAGGCGGATTGAAAATTGTAATACTGAACAGTCTTTGCAGATTCTGTTCATATTCGTCACGCTAAATGCGAAAAGAATTGCCGCATTTTCAAATTACTTAGGTTCTACCAAGAACAAAGGCTGATCATACTCAACCGGACTAGCATCATCTACCAATACTTTAACGATGGTGCCGCTGATCTCACTTTCAATTTCATTGAACAGCTTCATAGCTTCAATAATACAAACCACTTTTCCGGGTGCGATTTCTGCACCTACGTCTGCAAGAACAGGCTTATCCGGAGAAGCTCTGCGATAAAAAGTTCCGATCATAGGACTTTTGATTGTGATCAGGTTGTCTGACTTAGGAGCCGGTGCAGCAGGTGCAGCTGGAGCAGCCGGGGCTGCGGCAGCGGGTGCCGAAGCTGCGGCTGGAGCAGGAGCCGTATGGAAAACCTGTGCAGGGGCAGCAGCAACTGTTACTGCAGGCTCTTCTTTCTGCTTGATGGTTACCTTACCATCCTTATCTTCTATACTGATTTCACCAATATTACTCTTATTGATGATCTTGATCAACTCGTGAATTTGCTTTAAATCCATAATGGCAATTTTTGGGGTAAAATCGGTTAGTTTAGGTCAAATCGGGGGGCAAAATAGCCTTTTTTTGATAAAAACAGGGGATTTCTTTGATTTTGGGGATATTCTTTTTTGAGGTTGACACTTGATAGTTAACAGTTGATAGTTGACAGTTGACAGGAATACAATATCCTTCTTTCTGACAACTGTCAACTATCATCTATCAACTACCCTTTGTAACTAAAAAAGGCACCCAAAAGTGCCTTTTCTATCATTAACGAATTAAATTATTCTTTAACACGTTCCACATAATCACCTGTCTTGGTGTTTACACGGATCAGTTCGCCATCTTCCACAAACAAGGGTACCATTACGGTAGCACCCGTTTCAACAGTAGCGGCCTTCAAGGCACGGGTAGCGGTATCACCTCTTAAACCCGGCTCACAATAAGTGATCTTTAAAACAATCTTCTCAGGTAATTCAGCACCAATAGGCTGGTCGGTTTCGGTATTGATATAAACAAACACTTCTGAACCATCTTTCAGAAACTGAGGAGCATCAATCATTTCTTCTGCCAGCGCAATTTGCTCAAATGTCTCATTATTCATCAGGTTGAAACCACTTTCGTCCTTATACAGGAACTGAAAAGCTTTTTTCTCCACACGCACCGGGAAAATGTTTTCTCCACTGTTCCAGGTTTTTTCAATAGAACGCTTGTTATCTACCCCTTTCAGCTTGGCCCAAACCTTTGCTGCTGCACGGGCAGTTTTGTTCTCACCAAATTCTACCACTGAATATAAGCTGCCGTCTAGCTTTAAAATCATGCCACGGCTGATGTCTGATGTAGTTGCCATAATAAGGTTTATTTCTGCCGCAAAAGTAGGGGTTTGGGGGGATTTTATGATGTTGGATGTCTGATGTCTGATTTTTTTGATTTCTATCATTAGGGGAATGGCCAATGGGTGATAGTTCATAGCTTTGGTTTACGGTATCTTATTATGGATATTTCGCTTACCTATGAAAAAGAAACTACTACCTATCTGCTTTCTTTTTGTCACATTCTCTTTGTTTGGACATGAGTTTTGGCTGCAACCTGGGAAATATTTTTATACCATTAGAGAAATTGCAGACATCAGCTTTCGCGTAGGTGAAAACTTTAGGGGTGAGAATTGGAGCGGAAATAGAGCAAAAATTAAAATGTTGACACATGTACAACCCAACGGAACTTCCATTGATATCTCTGAGCGAATTTCCATGACAAACGGGGATTCTCTCAAATTGCCCCTTCAGCAGGAAGGCACACATATGATTTTATTCAACAGTACCAATTCTTATATCGATCTCAAGCCCGATCAATTTAAAACTTACTTAGAAGAAGATGGTTTACAAGAAGCGCTTATTTATCGATCAAAAAATGGTGAGCTGATGAAAAATGGTAAGGAATATTACCAGCGTTCCGTAAAAACCATCATACAAGTTGGAAATGAAAGAACCGATGCTTGTACTGAACCTACTGATCTTCCTTTAGATATCATTCCAATACAAAATCCATACTCACCATTGGGATCAAGACCTACGCAAGACTTACCCATGATGAGATTCCGTATTCTGTTTAAAGGAAAGTCTTTGCCGAATTTATTGGTGAAAACATGGTTCACAAATGAAAAAGGGGAAATAAACATGGAAACTTACCGTACCAATCCACGCGGATTTGTCAATGTAAAAAGACATAGCGGAAAATTCATGTTAAGTACCGTGTACATGGAAAGAAATAAATCGGACGCTGTAGCAGACTGGCAAAGTTATTGGGGAAGTGTAAATTTTGAGTATTCTTCCTTTTTTCCTACGAGCCGATAACAGCATTCTCATAACATTCTTGGAATCCTTGATGACGGCAGACCTTTTTCACTTATTTTTGCCGCAAATTTCAAATACAAGAAACCATTACCATGGCAGTATTAGTGAATAAAAACTCGAAGATCATTGTTCAGGGCTTTACCGGAACAGAAGGTACATTCCATGCTACCCAAATGATTGAATATGGTACCAATGTAGTTGGCGGTGTAACTCCCGGCAAGGGCGGCTCAACGCATTTGGATCGTCCGGTATTCAATACCGTAGCCGATGCAGTTAAAATAGCAGGTGCTGATGTAAGTATCATTTTCGTTCCCCCTGCTTTCGCGGCAGATGCGATCATGGAAGCTACCGATGCAGGTATTGGCCTGATTGTTTGTATCACAGAAGGTATTCCTGTTCAGGATATGGTGAAAGTGAAAAACTATCTTTTAGGTAAAAATACCCGTTTGATCGGACCTAACTGTCCGGGCGTTATTACCGCAGGCGAAGCTAAAGTTGGTATCATGCCGGGCTTTATTTTCAAACCGGGTCGCATCGGTATCGTTTCTAAGAGCGGTACTTTAACTTATGAAGCTGCAGACCAAGTGGTGAAAGCAGGTTTAGGTATCAGTACAGCGATTGGAATTGGTGGCGACCCCATCATTGGTACTCCTACAAAAGATGCCGTTGAATTATTAATGAATGATCCCGAAACCGATGGCATCATCATGATCGGTGAGATCGGCGGAAGCATGGAAGCAGAAGCTGCCCGTTGGATCAAAGACAATAAAACAAAACCGGTAGTTGGTTTTATTGCCGGACAAACAGCGCCTCCGGGTCGTCGTATGGGACATGCGGGTGCTATTATCGGTGGTGCAGATGACACTGCAGAAGCTAAGATGAAGATCATGGCTGAATGTGGCATCGATGTAGTAGCCAGCCCTGCTGACATTGGCAAAACAATGGCTGCAGCACTCAAAAAATAATCAGCAGGTTCATATTATTTTCTTTTACAACACCCGAAAAATTTCGGGTGTTGTTGTTTGATACATGTAATCATATCTCCTATTCTCTTTTCGCCGGACTAAAGTCCGGCGCTATTTAAAATTATCGCTTACTTAC
>JACBFI010000053.1 GCA_013391385.1 Sediminibacterium sp. Gen4
CCTAGCACCTAGCACCTAGCACCTAGCACCTCTTCGCGAACTCCAACATCTCAGGCATCGACCTAAGTAATGTCACACCAGGAATATCGAGTGTAACTTCTTTGGTAAGTGGTCCGGACATGATAATTTCCTGCTGACTGAATTTCTGTTTGAGTTGTTTCAATAAATCATCCATGGGTTGTTCGTACAAATGGGTGATGGCATGAAAATAGAGGTACTTTGGATTTTTCAATTTTACATAGATATCAATATCATCAAAGGGAACATCTACACCCATGTAAATACATTTTTTTCCGCTTGCTTTCATCAAATAATGATTGAGCAACAAAGGAATTTCATGTTGTTCTCCCTCAGGGGTAAAGAGTACATAAGTGCCGGAACTGGGTGAGGGTTTTGTTTTCAAAGCATCTAGCGCCGAAATGATCTTTCTTTTGATGATATTGCTGGCAAAATGCTCTTGGGCAGGAATGACATGATCTGTTAACCATAATAATCCGATTCTTTCCAAGAAAGCATACATCACATCAATGATGGTGACTTCCAGTCCAAACTGCTTGAGTGCCTGTTCGAATAGTTCTTCAAAACGTTCTTCATCAAAATCGATAGAAGCTTCAATCAGGCGATGAATATAAGCATCTGCATTTTGTTTGCCTATATATTGCTCCATGGCCATCGACCGGATGGAAGAAGCCGGTAATTGGGCAATCTTAGAGATTTTAACACCATTATGGTACAACTGCGAAATGCGCAGGATATGCTTTAGGTCTTCATTATCGTAGTAGCGGTGCTTACTTTCTTTCCTTTTAGGAATGAACAATTGATACCGTTGTTCCCAAATGCGTAGGGTATGGGCTTTAATACCGCTCAGATTCTCAATGTCCTTGATCGTAAAATGATTCATGAATAAGATTTGGAGGTCTGACAACGCTCAATCGTATAAAAATACAGCATTCGGCAAGAATTCGTCCGTTTTAGCAAAAGTTTTAATCTGATTGCTTCAGTATCTGTCTGAAAAGGATATTTTTGTTTCTAGCAAAAAATTAAATATGGGCTTAACGCTATTCATTGTGGGAATTATTGGCTGGCATCTGGGAATGTGGGGAATGTTTAAAAAAGCAGGAATTGAACCATGGAAAGCATTGGTTCCATTTTATAACACCTGGCTGATCGTAGAAAAATGTCATATCCGTAAATACTGGTTTTGGTTACAATTGATTCCTATTGCCGGACAATTCATCAGCATTTGGATCACGATTATTTTTGTGATGCATTTCAAGCGCTTCAATCTAATTCATCATACGGCTACCGTATTATTACCATTTATTTATTTCCCTTACCTGGGTTTTTCAAAAGATGAAAAATGGTATGGAGAAGAAGCATTCAAGTCGTACAGAAAACCGGGCTCAAGAGAGTGGGTGGATGCAGGTGTATTTGCAGTAGTGGCAGCAACCATTATACGGACTTTTGTTTTTGAAGCGTATGTGATTCCTACAGAAAGTATGGAGAAGACTTTATTGGTGAATGATTTTCTCTTTGTGAATAAAATGAGTTACGGCGCAAGGATACCACAGACACCGTTGTCATTTCCTTTTGTACACAATACCATGCCTTTTTCGCAAACCACACCATCTTATTTAAAGTGGATTCAAATACCCTATAAAAGATTACCGGCATTTACTGAAGTAAAAAGAAATGATGTAGTCGTCTTCAACTTCCCGGCAGGAGATACCATCATCAATAGACCTGAGTATGGCAGTAAGGTAACTTATTATGACGTATTGCGATTTACCTTCAAAGGCAACAGACAAGAACTATTCGCAAGTCCTGAGTTTCCGATCATCGTTCACCCCATGGATAAAACAGATAACTATATCAAACGTTGTGTGGGTGTTGGTGGAGATGTGTTGCATATTCGTAACGGACAATTATATGTGAATGGAGAACCTGCCATGGTACCCGGTGGTTCTCAAACTGAACATATTGTTGTCACCAACAAACAACCTTACGATCCTGATTTCTTAAAAGAAGAATTGGGAATTGATTTGGATGATACCAAGCAACAACTGGAAATGTTTAGTGATAGTAGCTTTAAATTCAACCTAACACCTGAAGAGTTGACAAAACTCAGAAAGCTGCCGAATTACGTATCCGATTCTCCTTATACAGAGAATTATATCGGTATGACTTTCCCGGCAGATGAAGCCAATTACCCATGGAGTGTAGATAATTTTGGTCCATTGCGCGTTCCTGCAAAAGGAGATACATTAAGACTAACACAACAAAATATCTCTCTGTACAGAAGATTAATTGCTACTTATGAAGGCAATACACTCGAAGAGAGAGATGGACAGTTTATCATCAATGGAAAGAACACCAATACTTATATCACCAAATACAACTACTACTGGATGATGGGAGATAATCGTCATCGCAGTCAGGATAGTCGTTACTGGGGCTTTGTTCCCGAAACGCATATTGTAGGAAAAGCATCCCTCATCTGGTTTAGCTGGGATAAAGGTCCGAGATGGAAGAGATTGATGAAAAGCATTAAGTAATTGGCGCCGCAAGCTACAAGCCACAAGCATTTTTTTCTTGCAGCTTGTAGCGTGCAGCTTGAAGCTCCAACCGTTTTAACGATTTAATAATTCATTTTTTTCATAACTTACATCACCGAAAGGGTCCTCATGGCGCAAGCTTTGAGGACTTTTTTGTCTAAAAGCGTTTTTTATGAATCATCAACAGTACAAACTAGAGTATGAAGTATATGCTGATGCAAGTGCGTTGAAGCAGGAAGATGCATCATTGTTGGATCAAGCGAGAAAAGTAACCGATCAAGCTTATGCGCCTTATTCTGCATTTAAAGTAGGCGCTGTGGCGAAATTGGCGAATGGGGCATTGGTGATAGGTACCAATCAGGAAAATGCCAGTTTCCCCGTGGGTATTTGTGCGGAGAGGGTCTTACTATCTGCTGCAGCTACTTTACATCCCGGAGTCGCCATTGAATCCATCGCTATTAGCTATAACAATACCAAAGGAAACAGCAATCACCCCGTTTCACCTTGTGGTGTTTGTAGACAAAGTTTATTGGAATATGAGATAAGAGTGAAAAATCCAATCAGACTCATCCTCTCTGGCTTAGAAGGAAATGTCTATGTGATCCCCCAAGCAGGAAGTTTATTGCCCCTGAGTTTTACCAGCGAGGATATGAAGTAGGGGGCGTATGGTCCATGGTCGATAGTCCATAGTCCATGGAAAGAAGCTTACTATTCTATATGATCTGTCAACTATCAACTGTCTACCGCCCGATTACCCGATCACCTGATAACCCGATCACCCAATCACCCAAATCAAAACAAAGTCTGCACCCCATGCGTAATCTTAAACTCATGTTGCAGTAACCATTTCTTACGCCACATACCTCCTGAATAACCAATGAGTGAGCGATCGCTGCCAATAACGCGGTGACAGGGTACGATGATCGCAATATTATTTCTTCCATTGGCACTGGCAGCCGCTCTGATGACTTTAGGATCACCGAGGCGCTTGGCCATGTCCATATAACTGATTGTTTTGCCATAAGGTATTTCTGTCAATTCACTCCATACCCTTTTTTGAAATTCAGTACCCTCTTGATGAATCGGAACGGTAAATTGTTTTCTGCTGCCGTGAAAAAATTCGATCAACTCTTCTGTGCATTGATGCATGATCTCGCTGATACCGGGTTCACCGTAGGTTAATTGATCCGGATTATCTACAAAACTTAACTCACCGATGTATTGATCAGTACCTCCAATCTTGAGTAAGCCTACCGGACTTTCATAATACGTATAATAGAGTTCACTCATGGTAAGGCAGTTTAATAAAGAGGAATCGGTACAACAATATACAAATCCTTTTGTAATAGCGGTTTAACCGATCAGTTGACCATTATCCACTTTGCGTTCCGGTTGCAGTAATACCACCTGATTTTGATGATCATACACACCCAGTACCAAACACTCGCTGAAAAAGTTGGCGATTTGTTTGGGTGGGAAATTCACCACTGCAATGATTTGTTTGCCTACAAGTTCTGATGCTGAATAATGATGTGTAATCTGCGCCGAAGATTGCTTGATACCTAAAGGACCAAAGTCGATCTTCAATTGATAGGCAGGCTTTTTAGCTTTAGGAAAATCAGTAACTTCAAGGATTGTTCCGCTGCGGATCTCAATTTTTTCAAAATCAGCCCAACTGATCATGCGATAATATTTATTTCAAATCTAAAAAATAATCACCATGAAACGTCAAGCAACTGCCGTGTGGAATGGCTCAGGAAAAGAAGGTAACGGTCATTTAACCACACAAAGCACCACATTAAACCAAACACAATATTCTTTCAACTCAAGATTTGCAGAAGGGGTAGGCACCAATCCGGAAGAACTCATGGCAGCAGCCCATGCCGGTTGTTTTACCATGAAGTTAAGTTTTGTATTGGGCGCAGCAGGCTTTACACCCGAATCACTCGAAACAAAATGCACCATCACTTTGGAAGATGGAGTGATCACTTCTTCCCATTTACAACTCACCGCCAAAGTGCCCGGCATCTCACCAGAAAAATTTCAAGAATGCGCCGCCGACGCCAAAGCCAATTGCCCTGTGAGTAAAGCGTATAATATGGCTATTAGTTTGGAAGCGGTGTTGGGGTAAGGGAGATTGGGTTATCGGGTTATCGGGAAAAAATAGTTGTAAGCACAATAAGGCATTTCACAAGTCAGTTTTCACCTGATAACCTGATAACCTGATAACCTGATAACCCTACTCCTCCAACAACCCCGCCAACTGCATCAATTCCGCATGCTTATAAGCATTCACCGGACTGTCAAAACATTTGGCAAGTTCTTCCAATAATTGTTGAATGAGACGTTTGTCTGATTGTGGTTTGAAATAAGAAGCAACAGGAGGTACAGATATTCTTTTGAAATAACTCTCGATATCTGCATGTGAAAAAGCTTGTCCGGTCGTAGCATCTACATAGAAATGTATTTTTTCTTGTGGGTGTCCGGGATGCAAAATAGGATCAAAGTCGGAGTGAAAAAATGCAATGATGCATTGTTTTGGAATATTGATGATCCTAGCATTGATATCTAATTGATCACACAAAATTTGATAGATCAATCCATTGGAAAGTGTATTCCCTTTTTTGCTTTCCAATACTTTATGTAAAAAGAATTCATCCGGTTTTTCATAATTGATCTCGGAACCTTTCAGATTACAGTAATTGTATAAGATGCTAGAGAGTACATTGGCTTGTTCCAGTGGTGTGAGAAAACTATTCAACTCCAACCAGATATTTCTTCTGATTTTTTCGATCTCTTCTAAAACAGGACTGGTTTGTAAATCGGGATACTGAAATTTAGATACCAGTAAAGCACCAAATAAAAGGTCATGATAGGCACTGTTCTTCCATGCTGTAAAATCATTGCACAGATCTGTGAAATGAAGTTTATGAATGATCATTTCAATCCTTTCCTGAACATCTTCACTGGGTGTGGTTTCCCATAAATGTTCCAGGTTGGGGATAATACCCTTGCCGTATTCAACGATTTTCTCAGAGATGGTAGAGTAGACTTCCTCATCGGGGTCGTCTATTAAGGTAAATAATGCGTGTATTTCCTTTGTTTCCTGCATAGCTATGGTACTATTCCTATCCTTTATACTATCAAACTAAATTAAAATCCTTGTATTTGTCAATAACAAGTTATTCAGTACCTGTGGAAATGTCAGTCTTTTGTAGAATAATATTGACGCAGTTTCGTCGTTGAATGCCACAGTTTCGTAAAAAACAGGTTTTAACAGTGAAGTGTAAGATAATTAGTGTTATTTTGTTGATTATCATTTTTTAGTATTCACATGTCACAGGTCACCACCCCCAAATTTCCTTCGGTTAAACAATCGCTACACACAGAATTAAAGAAAAGAGTTCAACAGTATTTTGATGAAAGAGGTATTCCGGCTACCGGAACTCCCAAGCTTTTTACGAAAGCCATCATCATGGTCATTGCGTTTATTCTGGTGTATTTACATCTAACTTTAATGACACCTGTTTGGTACCTCGCGGTACTTGAGTGTATCATATTAGGTGGACTCGTAGCCGCTATCGGATTCAATGTTATGCATGATGGAAGTCATGGTAGTTTTAGCACCAACAAATGGATGAATCGAATTGCGGCTTCCTCTATTAGTATGTTAGGTGCAAATCATTTTATGTGGAATATGAAGCATAACATGATTCACCACAGTTTCACGAATGTAGATGGGGTAGATGATGATATCGAAGTAGGTATCTTGATGCGAATGGCACCTACACAAAAGCATTATAAAGTACACAAGTTTCAACACGTGTATTTCTGGATACTGTACATGTTATTGTATGTATTCTGGATTTTCTTTGCTGACTACAAAAAATATTTCTCACGTAAGATCGGTTCTGTGCCTTTGAAAAAAATGAGCTGGAATGATCATGTTGAGTTCTGGGGTGTGAAAGTATATCATGCTATCGTGTTCATCGTTCTTCCTATTGCAACAGTAGGTTGGTTATATTGGATGATCGGTTTCATTATCATGAGCTTCTTTGCAGGCTTCGTGTTAAGTATCGTATTCCAGTTAGCCCATACGGTAGAACATACTGAATTCCCTATCGCAGATATTGATACCAATAAACTGCCCGATGAATTTGCCGCCCACCAAATCAAAACCACAGCCAATTTCGCAACCAAGAATAAACTGGTAAGCTGGTTGGTAGGTGGACTGAATTTTCAAATTGAACATCACCTATTCCCCAAAATATCACACGTACACTATCCCGCCATCAGCGAGATCGTTCGTAATGTGTGCAGGGAATACCAATTACAATACATCGAATACCCCACCATGCGTAAAGCAGTGGTAGCACACGTAAGGTTTCTGCGTCAGATGGGGAGACCTTAGGGGTTTCGGGTTATCGGGAGATCAGGTAATCAGGTAATCGGGTTTTAAAAAATAGAGGGATACATCAAAAATGTACCCCTCTATTTTTTTATAGTACCAATAAAAGAAAATAAATCTATCCCCAATATTCCCTCCCGATAACCCGATCACCTACTTCTTCTTCGCAGCTTTCTTCGGTGCAGCCTTCTTCACCGCCTTCTTCGCAACTTTCTTCGCAAAAGCATTTGGCACCTGCGCTTCGATCATTTGTTTGATGGGTTCTAGTTCAATGGTAGCAAGTTCTTCAGCAGTATATTTTTCTCCATTGGCTTTACGCCCCATCTTCAACATCTTTTTATTGAAACGGATGAATGGACCCCAACGACCATTTTCAATGCTGATCTTTTCAGCAGGCCATTGTTGAATGAAGCGATTGGCTTCTTTCTCCATTTTCTTCTCGATCAACTCGTTGATATTTTCCTGTGTAAGGTTATCGAAATCATAAGCCTTAGGAATGTTGATGAACATATCATTCCATTTAATAAATGGACCAAAACGTCCTTTACCCTTAGTCACCGGCAGTTCATTATAAAATGCAACCGGCGCATCTGCTTGTTGTTTTTCTTTTAGTAGTTCAATGGCACGATCCAGTTCAATGGTATGCAAGTCTTCGCCTTTGGGGATGGAAATGAACTGATCTCCTAATTTAATATAAGGACCAAAGCGTCCGATATTCACAGATAATTCTTGGTCTTCATAAGTACCCAATACACGCGGTAAAGAGAACAGTTCCATCGCCTCTTCATAAGTAATGGTTTCAATACTTTGATTGGCTTTCAGTTTAGCGAAGCGAGGCTTCTCTTCATCTTCAGCATGACCAATCTGTACCATCGGACCATAACGTCCCATTCTGGCAATGACTTTTTTACCGGTCTCTTCATCCACACCCAATTCTCTTTCACCTTTGGCTCTCTCTGCATTTTCGAGCGTGTGCTCGATGTTCTCATGGAAAGGTTTATAGAACTCATCAATCATGCTGCTCCAGCGTGTTTTACCGGCAGCGATTTCATCAAACTCTTGTTCAATACGGGCAGTGAAACCGAAGTCCATCACTTTACCGAAATGTTGTTTCAGAAAATCTGTTACCACCATACCTAAGTCAGTAGGAAACAGTTTGCCTTTTTCAGCACCCGTATTTTCAGTGAGAATTTCTTTTTCCAGTTCTTGTTGCTGGGTGAGTCGCAATACATTCACTTCTCTCTTCACACCTTCTTTATCGCGTTTCTCAACATAGTTTCTTTTGATAATCGTAGAGATCGTTGGAGCATAGGTAGATGGACGACCAATACCCAATTCCTCCAGCTTTTTCACCAATGAAGCTTCTGTATAGCGTGGTGCCGGACGTGTGAACTTTTCCGTAGCCGTCATCTCGCGGAAGTTGAGTACTTGTCCGGCAACTAGTGGAGGAAGGATACCTTCTGTATCATCTTCATCTTCATCATCTTTTCCTTCGAGATATACTTTTAAGAAACCATCAAACTTCATCACTTCACCGGTAGCACTCAAAGTATCATTATTGGTGGAGATGGAAATTTTAGCAACGGTCTTTTCAAATTCAGCATCACTCATTTGAGAAGCGATGGTTCTACGCCAGATGAGTTCATAGAGTCTGCGTGTATCTTCATCAGCCACCGTTCGGTTATTCATGTAAGTGGGGCGGATGGCTTCGTGAGCTTCCTGTGCACTTTCATTTTTGTTTTTGTATTTGCGAGGCTGATAATAATCATTCCCATAACTACTCTCCACTTCTTTTCTAATATCAGCCATAGCAGTATCACTCAAATTGATACTGTCTGTACGCATATAAGTGATCTTACCGCTTTCATACAGTTTCTGAGCCAGCAACATGGTCTTACTCACCCCATAACCCAGTTTACGTGAAGCTTCCTGCTGAAGGGTAGAAGTAGTAAAGGGAGCTGCGGGGGTACGTTTGGCCGGCTTAACGGTAACATCAATGACTTTATAATCGGCATTCTTACAACTCTTCAGAAAATCTGAAGCAGTTTGTTGGGTGCTGATCTTGGAAGGTCCTTCCGCTTTGAAAGTAACATCACGTTGATTGATATCTTTCGCTGCAAAAAACGCTTCAATTTTATAACTGCTCTCAGGTACAAATTGATTAATCTCTCTTTCACGTTCAACGATCAATCTCACCGCTACACTCTGCACGCGACCGGCACTCAGGCTACGCTGCATACCGATCTTGCGCCATAAAACCGGACTCAATTCAAAACCCACCAATCTATCCAGGATTCTACGTGCCTGTTGGGCATTTACCAGATCCATATTGATGAAACGGGGTTGCGCTACTGCTTTTTTAATGGCCGGGGCAGTGATCTCATGGAAAACAATACGTTTGGTGGTTTTAGGATCCAAGCCCAGTACTTCGGCCAGGTGCCAGCTGATACTTTCTCCTTCACGGTCCTCATCCGATGCCAGCCATACTTCATCCGCTTTTTTAGCCAACTGACGCAATTCCTTTACTACACGTTCTTTATCCTCGGGTACGATATAGCGGGGTTGGTATTGATTGTTGACATCAATACCCATATCATCCTTTTCCAGATCCCGGATATGGCCATAACAACTCTTCACCTCAAAATCAGATCCGAGGATTTTTTCAATGGTTTTGGCCTTTGCCGGAGACTCAACAATCAATAAATTCTTTGCCATGTACAGTTCCGTTTCTGCCCTGAGACAGACTTTAATTTGTCATCATTTGTAGGTAAATCCACCTGTTTCATACCTATATATATGGTATAAAATCAGGCCTCGCTACCCTGCAATATTAGGTGAAACCATGAAAACACAAAAAATGTGCACAAAATCAGGAGTTTTTACGGGGTATTTTCTCCTGATATAAAGCGTCTCAGAGGTAAGAGGTGACGCTGGGAGCGTATAAAGGAGGAGTATGGGCCGCAGATTTTTAAGATAGATGATGATAGAAGAGCACTATCCGCGTAAATCATAACAATCATAAAAAATCTGCGGCCCATCAATTGCATTATACCGAATATCCCGATAGCCATCTATCCCTCTATTGAGCGTTCGCAGCGCCCCTCGTGCCACGGAGACTCTCGTATGTTTGATTATTGGTAAATTCCATTCAAAAATAGCAGGAAGATTGAGA
>JACBFI010000054.1 GCA_013391385.1 Sediminibacterium sp. Gen4
GCTTTTACAAGTTACTTTATCAGGTTTGGAGTTCCTACTGCTAATCACTTGATACAAAGAAAGTAACAAAGAAAAATCAAGGCTCTAGAAAAAAAGCTAAAATTTACTTCGTTACGCTACAAAAGATGTCCGAAGGACTCCTGAGGAGAAGTTTAATTCCAAGCATTTGTTCAATGATTAAACGAAGCTGTGCTTCAGCTTTTGGTTATATCCCAGCATCATCTTTTGCTTAACCTGCCTGGCGGCAGACAAGCGCTTCACTATGTAAATTTCTTAACCTGCCTAACGGCAGACACGCGCTTTTTTTCTAAGGCCGGGATTGATAAGGGCGAAGAGGATTGGCAAAGCCAATCCTCTTCGTTGGCTCAACCTTTAGTTATTCTGTCATTCTGAGGAGCATTAATAACCGTAGGTTATTATCTGCGACGAAGAATCTTTCTGGTCGTTTTTTTTAGTGGTAGATTGTATGGGTGATAGGGCAATTTTTGGGGTGGGTTTTTCGTTGATTATTCAATATTCTTTATTCATAATTATATATGTCTGCTTTAGTGAAATATACGGTTGCTGATTTTTCTGATCATTTGTTTTGGGATTTCGACAGAAATAAGATCAGTCTGGATCAGCCTCAGGCGCAGGTGGTTCAGCGGGTACTGGAATATGGACTTTTAAAAGACTGGATTGTTTTAACGCATCTATATCCATTTCAAACTATTCTACTAACAGCTATGCACCTGCGTACCCTTGATCCTAAAGCCATGGCTTTTTTGATCAATATTTCAGGGGTATCAAAAGAAGATTTTAGATGTTATACTACGATACAATCGACACACCCACATTGGAGCTTTTGAGGAGATTACTTGCGATCCCATCATTCTCTTCCTTACGGTTAGCAGGCGGTACTTCATTAGCACTGCAATACGGTCATCGCAAATCAGTTGATATTGATCTCTTTGGTAGTATGGCTTTGGATGGGGATACGTTATCTAATGTTCTGTCTGAAGTTGGGGAAGTAAAGCGATTGAATTGAATAATCGAGTGAATATTCATTCATAGGCTTATCGCCTAGCTCTTCAAATTTGTCCGTCAGAGTGATCTTCTTTTTGAGATTATACTAGCGTGTAGGAGACCCTTCGTCGTCATTTCCGACTGTTCGTCGAAAGACTCCTCAGGGTGACGAGGTTTGGTGGAAAAAACTGGCGAAGAGGATTGGCAAAGCCAATCCTCTTCGCTGGCTCAACCTTTAGTTATCCTGTCATTCTGAGGAGCATTAATAACCGTAGGTTATTATCTGCGACGAAGAATGTTTTTCGTTTGTAATGGTTTTGTAGACTGTCAGTCTCCGTTTACTTTTTTGTCATGACACAAAAAAGTAACAAAAAAAGTCTAGGCTGTCGAAAAAAAGCTAAAATTTACTTCGTTACGCTACAATGGATGAAGTCTAAAGCCCAACATTAGTTATCAATGGATCGAAGCTGTGCTTCAACTTTTACCTTTAGCCCAACATCATCCATTGCTTAACGCTTCACTACGTAAATTTCTTAACGCTTTTTTTCTAAGGCCGGAATTGATAAGGGCGAAAAGAATTGGCTTTACCAATACTCTTCGCTGGCTCAACCTTTAGTTATTCTGTCATTCTGTCCATAGGTTCGTAGAACTCCTTTGAGAGAGGAGCATTAATAAACCGTAGATTATTATTTGGGACGAAGAATCTTTCTTTTGATTAGGTGATCGGTTCCAAATTATTGGTTTGTTCAATTAAATAGCACCGGACTTTAGGCCGGTGGAAATGATGGTGGTTGAAGTTGGTCATTCAACATTCATTATTCATTATTCTTCTGTTTATCGAGTTTTTCTGATATTTGATCCTCAAGGATGTGTATGAAAATGATTATACGTAGTTTATTGGTGTTGGTTTTGATGCTGGGTTGTGCTACCACTTGGGTGGGGGCACAAGGGCTGCCAGTGAATATTGAAAGTCTTTCTGATGAACAACTCATTCAGTTGGCTACCAAGTACAATCTCATGGGTTTGAGTGAGAGTGAATTGGAAGCTAAAGCTAAAGAAGCGGGATTGGGGTCTGACCAGATTTTGATGCTGAAAAAGCGAATTGCTTTGTTAGACCCTTCTGTTGCGGGTGGACAACTGGCTTACAGCAATAAAACAGATAGCTATGTGCTGCGTAATAAAGTGCTGACTAAGGGACCTACTATTCGTTCGAAAGATTCTAGTGGAGTGTTGCAGGTGTTTGGGGCAGAAATTTTTGATAACCTCGACTTGAGTTTTGAGCCAAATTTATCTATCGCAACTCCTTCTCAATACATTATTGGTGTAAATGATCAATTGGTGATTGATGTGTATGGGGTATCTGATGTGACCAAGAAATTGAAAGTAACCACTGAGGGAGATATTCGTTTTCCCAATCTTGGGCCTATTAAAGTGGCTGGATTGTCTGTAGATGATGCGCGAGCGAAGATCAAAAAAGCTTTGACCCGTATTTATCCGGGTATTGCTACCGGTGCGGTGGCAGTGCAGGTGTCGGTTGGACAGATACGTAGTATACAGATAACTTTATTAGGTGAGGTGCGCAGACCGGGTACCTATACCATTTCTGCATTGGCTACTTTGATGAATGCTTTGTATGCATCGGGTGGTCCGAATGATATTGGATCTTTTAGAACAATAGAATTGTTACGTGGGGGGAAAGTGGTGACGAGTTTTGATCTCTATGATTTCCTCCTGAAAGGTGATTTGAGTAAGAACCGTTTATTACAAGATGATGATGTGATTCGTGTGGGTACTTACAATAGAAGAGTAGCTTTAAAAGGTGCATTGAAGAAGCCCGCCATTTTTGATATGAAAGCGGGTGAAACGGCTGCTGATCTTGTACAATATGCAGGCGGTTTTGCCGATTTGGCTTTTAAAGAAAGAGTAAGGGTAACCAGATTGGGTAGTAGTGGTCGAGAGGTGCTAACCGTACCCTCTTCCGGATTATCAACTTTTCAATTGCAATCGGGAGATACTTTAGTGGTAGACTCATTACCCGCTCTCTATGCTAACCGAGTGTGGGTGAGTGGTGCGGTATACCATAGTGGCGCTTATGGCTTGGCGCAAACTCAAGACTTGAAGACTTTGTTGCAATTAGCAGGACTGCGTGAAGATGCTTATCAGGAAAGAGGGTTATTGAGAAGATTGAAAACGGATCTTACGCCCTCGATGGTTTCCTTCAGTGTGCAGGAAGTGCTAAAAGGTTCATTTAACCTGAACTTACAGCGAGAAGATTCGATCCATATTTTCCGCGCTACAGATCTACGTGAGCGTTATACCGTAGAGATCGATGGAGAAGTGAATCAGCCGGGTCGATATGATTATTTTGAGAACATGCGGGTGCAGGATTTGGTACTATTGGCGAATGGATATCGTGAAGGAGCTGCCCGACAAAAAATAGAAATCTCCAGAAGATTATCTGCGGGTGGAGATACGATTTCTTATGCAGTGATCAAGGATATTAGTCTGGATAATCCACAAGACTTGTTATTTGAGCTGAAGCCATTTGATATGGTTTCGGTTCGTCGATTACCGGTGTACAAAGAACAGATCAAAGTGAGTATTGAAGGGGAAGTATTGTATCCCGGTACTTATACATTATCGGGTAAGAATGAGCGTTTGTCTGATATCATCAATAGAGCAGGTGGATTGAAATCTTCTGCCTTTGCTGAAGGGGCGGTGTTGATTCGTAATACCTATGTGGGTGTCACTTCTTCCGATGCTTCTTTGGTGGGTAGTAAAGCGAGACTGATCAATCAACAAAGTGGTAGAAATATTGTACCGGTAGATGGTGGTGATAGTACGATCCTCAAAAATTTATCAGCCCAGCAGAAACCGGTGAGTATTCGCTTGGCAGATGCTTTGGGTCAAAAAGGTAGTGCTGCAGATGTATTTTTGGAAGAAGGTGATATCATCAAGATCCCTAAATCCATTCAAACCATTCAAACATTTGGAATGGTGAACTTGCCCAAACAAATTGTGTATCGTGATGGACTGAGTTTTAAAGAAGCAGTACGTGCATCGGGAGGTTTTGCGGTAAATGCTGCGCGTAGACATTCATATGTGGTGTATGCCAATGGTGAGATCAGAACCACACGTAACTTTTTATTCTTCCGTTCCTATCCATCCCTCAAAACGGGATCAGAGATCTATGTACCCTCTCGCTCAGACAAGAAAAAACTCACCACAGGCGAAGCTGTAGCCGTAGTATCAGGTTTGACTTCGTTTTTGGGATTGTTGGTGGTGTTGATTAATACGGCGAGATGATTAGAAGTGAAAGGTGAAAGGTGAAACGTGAAATGGACGTTGACTTCTTTTCACCTTTCACGTTTCACCTTTCACTTTTGACTAAAAGAATAACTATGCAACCAGTAAAAATGTCGGAAATATTTGATGCTTTGGGGCGGTTTTTGGGGTATTTGAGGGTACACTTTTTTAAGGGGCTGTTGATTGTTGTGATCGGGGCTTTGTTGGGGTTGGTGTATGCTTGGGTACAGAAACCTGCGTATAAGGGCAAAGTGAGTTTTATTTTGGATGAGAAAAGTAGTGGTATGGCCGGGGGACTGGCCGGTTTAGCTTCTCAATTTGGTTTTGATGTGGGGGCATTGGGTGGTAATTCCGGGATGCTGGCGGGTGATAATATTTTGGATATCCTTACTTCTGAATCTATCGTGGAGACTGTGCTTTTGTCGAAGACAGATACTACTGCAGGTAAATCATCCCCTACATTGGCTGACCGTTATTTGATATTTTCCGGTTTACAAGAGAAGTGGCGTAAAAAAGAGGGTCCCATTGCGAGCGTCAGTTTTGCATCCTTACAACCCGGTACAGCTCATAGCTTGGTGCAAGACAGTGTTTTGTATGTGTTGTATGAGCGATTAATCAAAAAACATATCAAGGCTGAAAGATTGAATAAAAAAGGGTCGATCATTACGGTAACGGCACAGTCGGTAGATCCGGTGTTTTCCAAACTGTTTGCTGAACGTTTGGTGGATGAGACCCGAAAACTATACATCAATGTTAAAACCAGTGTAGCTGCCGCTAATATGGATCGTTTGGAAAGAAGAGCCGATTCTTTACAACGGATCATTAATGCGAAGTCATACCAGTCTGCTTCCTTGCAACTATTGGATGCCAATGCCGCATATAAAACGGAAGCAGTACCTGCTGAAGTTTCTCAAAGAGAGCGCATGGTGGCTTATACCATTTATGCGGAAGTGATGAAAAATCTGGAAGCCAGCAGAATGACCATCGCCAATCAAACACCGGTGATGCAGGTATTGGATGTTTCCAAATATCCATTGAAGGATAGTCGTAGACCATTATGGATGTTAATGTTGTTTGGGGCATTGGGTGGGGTGTTGGTTTGTGCGGGGTTGGTGTTTGTGTTTTATAGGGATTCTAAAAAAGAGTTCGTCATTTCGACCGGCGCGTAGCGAAGCGGAGAAATCTCCTGACTTTAGGGGGATTTCTTTAGATGGTGCTATCGATGGGGGGATGTCTCGACTTCGCTACGCTGCGCTCGACATGACGGTTTATAAAAATGAGTTCGTCATTTCGATCCGCCTCGGCGGAAGAAATCTCCTGACTTTAGGAAGATTTCTTTAGATGGTGCTATCGATGAGGGGATGTCTCGACTTCTCCCGCTTTAAGCGGGATGCGCTCGACATGACGGGGTTTTTGGGGATTTGCATGGGATGGTGCTATCGATGAGGGGGTGTCTCGGCTTCTCCCGCTTTAAGCGGGATGCGCTCGACATGACGGTCAAAAGGTTGATTCACTGCGCTCGACATGACGTTCTTCGCTGCGCTCAGAATTTAGATAATCAATAACAACGAATACATGAAATGGAAGCTCTTTTGGTGTGGGGTGGTGGGGTTGATTGGGAGTAGCAGTCTTGTGGTGGGGCAGACGGTGCCGGTGGGGATGGTGGGGTTTGATGATCAGCTGAAAATATTGCAATTGCAAGGGAAAATTGGGGTGGAGCATTCTTTGATGGCTCGCCCTTTTTTTATGCCTAGAGGGATGCGTACGGATAGTTTGTATAGATTGATTGATTCCAATAGTACGTATACACCTGTACAACGATCATTTTTCAATGGGAAAGGTCGTATGGAAGTGTTGCCCTTGCATGTGTATAGTAAATTCAACAGCGATAGACCTTATTCCTGGGGTCAGGCAGGGTTTATACAGGCCAAAGGGTTGCAAGCGCTGGCTTCAACAGGTGTGTATGCTTCTTATGGTTGGGTGGATGTACAGTTGAAACCCGAAGTGGTATATGCTGCCAATCCTTCTTTTCCTTACAATGGTAATTATGGAGCCCCTACCCGCGGCACTTATTCCAAAGCTTTTTTGGGACAATCTTCTATTCGCGTGAATAAGGCGGGTTTGTCGTTGGGGTTGTCTACCGAAAATTTATGGTGGGGACCTGGCGTATACAATTCTTTATTGATGAGCAATAATGCTCCGGGTTTCGCGCATCTGACATTCAATACCACCAAACCCCTTAAAACACCCATTGGGAATTTTGAGTTTCAGTTGATCGGTGGCAAGATGGTAGAGGATACTTCTTTGTTGTTGGAAAATAAAAACCTGAGGACGACTTATTATAATCCATTGACGTATACTGGCGATGGTTTTTCGGGTCCGAATGATTTGAAAAAAAATTGGCGTTACTTGAGTGCAGTCACATTGAGTTATAATCCGAAATGGGTGAGGGGATTATTTCTGTCTGTCACCAGGGTGGGGTACGCATATAAGATGAATATTGACAGCAATGGTGTGGGGAATAGTTTTATGCAAAAATATTTTCCGGTCTTGTTCGGGGTACTTCGACAGAATTATCCTTATGGAACACCCACAGGGGGAAAGGGTATTGCCTATAAACAAATGGCTTCTTTATCTGCCCGTATGGTTTTCCCCGAATCACACACTGAGATCTATACTGAGTATGGATATGGTGATAATTTCCTGAACCTGCGTGATTGGAATACCGATGCAGTACATGCAACCGCCTATGTATTGGGAATTCGTAAACTGAAAAAATTGAATCGTGGACAACAATGGTTGGATTTTTCAGCAGAGATGACTAAAATGTCTGAGTCAGTGAATTATTTGCTGCGTACTGCCGGTGATTGGTATGGGTATGAAGGTGGGTATACGAATCAAAGCCGTATTATAGGAGCCGGGGTTGGCAGAGGAAATAATTGTTATACGTTTAGGACCCAGTGGTTGAATGGGTTCTCTAGACTGGGTATGATAGTACAAGGGATACAACATGGTCCATCTGTACTGGTGGCAGGTCCTTTATCTAATTTCGGATTAAGGGATGTTAAATGGAATGATTTTGCGATTGGATTGAATGGTCAGAAAAAATTCAAAGATTGGATATTGAGTGCTGAGCTGCAAAGTGTGAGCACTAAAAACTATGCTTGGGAAAAGGGGAATGACCGCTTTAATTTTTATGGGTTTATAACGGCTACTTATTTATGGTAAAAACAATGAACCGATATTTTGTGGCGCTGCTGTTAGGGTTATGTGTGCAAGATCTTAGTGCACAACAAGGCTTACTGCAACAGATATCATTGGATGATACATACAGACGTCAACAATTATTAGGAGATACTATCCGACAATCTTTTTTATTGGTACCCTATCAGTATCGTTTTGCGGGTATGCAATCGGTAGCCAAAAAAGATTCGATATTGGTCAAGTCAATTATCGGCTACGCTTTGCAAAATAATAGTGCCTTGCCCTATAGCTATAATGCCGAGACTTTTGTACCGGCTACCGGATTTCAGCAGCGGTTTACGGCGGGTGTGCAGATGGAGAGCAAACATATTAGTATCCGTTTTCAGCCGGAATGGGTGGGTGTTACGAATAGGGTGAACAATGATTTGATTCCTCCCAGTTCAAACACCCTCAACAATTACTGGGGAAAGTTTTTTGCCATGATTGGCAACCGCATTGATATGCCTTCTCGTTTTGGAGACTCTTCTTTTACCAAATTCTATTTGGGGCAGTCTTCTTTACGGTTTAAGACCGAGCAGTTTGCCATCGGTGTTTCCAATGAAAACCTGTGGTGGGGACCTTCCCGTTTCAATGCTTTGGTGATGAGTAACAATGCACCCGGTTTTTTGCATGTGGGTATCAATACGATGAAGCCGCTGGTAACCCCCATCGGTAAACTGGAAGCTCAATTGGTGTATGGAACTTTGAAAGGATCCGGCGTAACCCCTCCTGAATTTGAAAGAATCGCACAGTTGGGTTGTCCGCAGTGTTATGAAGCACCTCCCAATAACAAAGACAGAACCATTACTGGGTATGTGTTGTCTTTTAGTCCGAAAGGCATGGACAATCTATTCATCGGTATGTCTTATGCCAGTTACCGATATAGCGATTCCAATGCACGTGCATCATCTTTGGGATCGATGTTTTTCCGATATGTAATGCCCAAAGACAAGGCCGAGATCTATGCAGAGTATGGAAGGTCTGATAAACATATCAGTCCCTTTGATCTGGTGCGCGACAGTGTGCCTCGCGGATATACCATTGGTTTCCGCAAATTGATCTCCTTACGCAAAAAAGATCAGTACCTGAGTATCTCAACAGAGATCACACATTTAGGTCTTCCCAAGGCAGAAATGATCTTTGACCGTAACAATATTTTCGGTGGACCCAATCCCAATTCCTACAGTTGGTATACCAGTTCCAGTATCAGACATGGCTATACGAATGATGGCAGGGTGATGGGAGCAGCGATTGGTCCGGGTAGTAATAGTCAGACTTTCAACATCACCTGGCATCAACGACAGAACCAAATAGGGTTACAATTGCAAAGGGTGATGCGGAATACTGATTTTTACTATTACAATTATTTTAGTGGCACTATCGGTTTGGGCAATACTGCGGCATTTTGGGTGGATATCTCTGCCAGCTTATTTGCACAATGGCAATTCAAACAACTGATGATTGCCGGTTCAATTGATCGCCTCAGTTCCATCAATTATAAATGGTTAAAACTGGATGGAGATTTCGGAAGTCCATCCACACTCTCTGATAAAAAGAATTTTCAGATTCGGTTATCGATGAGGTATGATGTTGAGTGGTGAAGAAGCTGCGAGCTACGAGCCATTGCTGTCCGGTGAAATTAAATTTTAAAAAAGAAAGGAGGCTTTATTCGCCTCCTTTTTGGTTATTTTTAGTTTACCACAACACAAAATAACCATGAGTAAAGGTAGTTTTTTCACCGGACAGCCAATCTTCAATCAGATACTTTCTTTCATTCCTCGATCCTTGGTTATCAGGATTGCGCGGGAGAGTGGTTCAGACAGGTACTGTAAATCATTAAAGAGCTATGATCATCTTGTTACGATGTTATATGCGACATTTAACCGTTGTACCTCGCTTCGAGAAGTAACCACTGGCATGCTTGCATGGGAACACCGGATTACACATTTAGGCATGAAAAGTCATCCAAGACGTAGTACCCTCTCTGATGCCAATAGCAGACGAAGTGAGCAGGTTTTTGAGCAAATCTATCTGG
>JACBFI010000005.1 GCA_013391385.1 Sediminibacterium sp. Gen4
CCGCAACGTCCCCTCGTACCTCGGGAGACGATGCGGGGAAGCTGCATCTTTTGAGATGGGGGGTAGAGTCTAGAAAGCACCCCCTGCAGAAAAGAAATACCTACACTAATATCATTAATGGTATTCCTGTTCTTTCAGGGTTTATTCGGTTGGAAATGGTGGACTAGAATCTATAGGCAATAGTATATTCCAAGTGATATCGGTACAAGATCATTGCTGTTCATATTGAAAGCTAAATGGAATACTGATGTGTTTGCCGATGGGTGAAATGACGATCAGTCTACCGGTTCTTTCTATCATTCCTTTTTTATTGCTTTTCGTGGCGATATAGATTTCTCCTTTTTCATTGGGTGAAAAAACTTCGGCGTAGCCATCAGCCGATATGTATACCTCTTTGATCTTGTCTTGCATCGGCTCTTTGGTGCGTACGAGGGCGATATATTCTTTTGCACGTTGCTGTAATGAAGCCGGGATAGTCTCCGCCTTACTCACTACCACGGTATATTTCTTTTGTATATCTGCTTCATGTGTAGCTAATTCTGCAGCTGAATAGGATTTAAAACCTTTTAAAAATTCGTTTAGTATTTGATATAGAATGGCCACCGGTTTCTGCTCAAATGAGCGTAAGTAAATGGATGTATAATCGTTTGCTGACAAATGACCTGCATATATCTGCGCATAACGTTTTTTATCAGTTTTACCTTCCTCTACAAAACTAAAACCGCGAAACGCTCCTATTTTTTGAAATTTTCGATCATATTCAATGATCGGATTGCCCGACAAAGAAAAAGAGCTAGGATTCTTTTTTAGTTTGTCTATTGTATTTCTATAATAGTCTTCCAATTCAGAAAGGTTGGTTGGTTTCTTATTATCGATCGTTGGAGCTTTTTCCGGTAGTCCGGGCATTACTTTTATTTCAGTCTGTTCACCCTGTACCCGAAACGTGAAAGCATCTCTTTTGTAGGGTTTGAATCGGGTGCTATCATATGTGATGGACACATTCGGTTCAAGGAATTGCGTAGTTATCTGCGCGAGGGTATCCTGTGTTATGAGCATGGCTGCTAAACAAAAACTAAATCGAAGAACTGAAAGTATTTTCATGGTACTGGATTTTTTAATCATGATATTCTAAACCGGTTATCATATTCCAAATATAAGTGAGGAGTTTTTATATAAAATAAAGTTGTCACCCTGAGGAGTCTTCCGACGAACAGTCGGAAATGACGACAAAGGGTACAGATGAACTTTTGGAAAGTTTTAAAACTTTCCAAAAGTTGCAGATGAGGTTGTAAACGCTCCTCAGGGTGACTATAAATAAGTATCTTGCTTCAAATCCTCATTATCTATCCTATGCGTAAGTTATTATTGTCTGTTGGCTTTCTTTTTTTGATTATTCCATTGATTGCACAATCGACAAATCCCAAACTCAAGATCACAGCGCTCAGGAATCATTTTTATATCTACACCACATACAATACGTATCAAAATACACAAGTACCTGCGAATGGAATGTATGTGGTCACAAAGGAAGGTGTGGTTATGTTTGATACACCTTGGGATACTACACAGTTTCAACCTTTGTTAGATAGTATAGAAGCCAAACATCATCAACCCGTCATCATGGCTTTTGCTACCCATTGGCATAGTGATAAAACAGCGGGATTGGAATATTATCATCAAAAAGGTATCAGGACTTATACTACTCGAAAAACAGATGAACTGAGTAAAAAGAATGCTGCGAAGCGAGCTGCCTTTCTCATGGATAAAGACACATTGTTTCAGGTTGGGAATTACCGATTTGAAATATTTTATCCTGGTCCGGGTCATACAGAAGATAATATTGTGATTTGGTTTCCTACAGAGAAAGTATTGTATGGCGGTTGTTTGATCAAAGGCGCTTCCGATAAGAATCTGGGATTTTTAGGAGATGGTAATGTGAAAGAATATGCCAACACCTTAAAAAGAGTACAACAAAAATACCCGTCTCCCAAACACATCATTGTCGCACACAGCGATTGGAATGATCTGAACTCATTGAAACACTCGATAGAAATGGCGGAGTTGCTGGTGGCTGGTAGCCAATAGCCAATAGTTTATGGGTTATGGTTTATTTGTTCGACACAGGAGTCTTAAGGACCACATACCTCAGAGAAGCATAAGGGAATTAACCAAACCCCTTATAGCCTGTAGCGTGCAGCCTGCGGCTTGCAGCTCATAGCTAATCTTCTGCTAATCAAATCAGACATCAGACATCTGACATCCGCCATTCTCTCATTTGGCATTTGACCAAAAATTCAGGTTATTTGCAGACAAATCAATCCCATGCTTCCTAAGTTCAAAAGAATCCTCCTCAAGTTATCGGGTGAAGCCTTATTAGGTGATCAAAAAAATGGTGATCCATTCAACCCGCAGATCATTGAACAATATGCGCACGATATCAAACTCGTGACCAATTTAGGGGTTCAGGTAGCAATTGTGATTGGTGGTGGGAATATTTACAGAGGCATGAATGAGGCAGAGAGTGGTATTGAGCGAGCGCATGGCGATTATATGGGTATGCTGGCTACGGTGATCAATGCCATGGCGATGCAGGCGATGCTGGAGAAGATTGGTGTCTATACCCGTTTACAAAGTGCCATCAATATGGAGCAGGTAGCTGAACCCTATATCCGCAGAAAAGCTTTGCGTCATTTGGAGAAAGGAAGGGTGGTGATTTTTGGAGCCGGTACCGGTAATCCTTATTTCACAACAGATACAGCAGGTTCTCTTCGCGCCATTGAGATGAAGGCAGACGTGATTTTAAAAGGAACCCGTGTTGATGGCGTATATACAGCAGATCCGGAGAAAGATCCTACTGCCACTAAATATGATAAAATCAGTTTTCAGGAATGTATCACCAATAACCTGAAAGTGATGGATATGACGGCTTTCACCCTTTGCATGGAAAACAAACTCCCCATTATTGTGTTTGATATGAACAAGCCCGGAAACCTGCTAAAAGTAGTAGAAGGGATGAATGTAGGCACTTTTGTAAGCTGATCGCCCGCTGGTATAAAAACAGGGGTTATTGTTGAATGCTGTTGGTAATTTCACTCCGATGAAAAAACTATTGATACTCATTTGTTGTCTGAATGCAGGAATGGCGCTGTCACAAGGTCGCCTTACACTTTCAGATGCCATCAATCTGGCACTGAAGAACAGCCTCGATATTCAATTGGCTAAGAATAATGTAGAGATCAGCACCATCAATAATCATCCGGGTGTTGCGGGATCATTGCCTACGGTTACGGCAACGGCTAATGATAATGAACAGATCATTTCCATCAACCAAAAATTTCCGGACCCATCCAGAAATACAACGCGTAGCAATGTTGGATCTAATAACTTGAATGTAGGTGTTACGGGGAGTATTCTCTTATCCAATGGCTATCGGGTGGTGACCACTAAAAAGCGATTGAATGAATTGGTGATCCAAAACCGTTACCTGCTGGATGCACAGATTCAAAATACAATGGCAGCAGTAGCTACCCGTTATTATGATGTGGTTCGTCAACAGGAGTTCATAAAAACCATTGAGCAATCCATTGATGTATTTCAAAAAAGATTGGACATTTTACTGGCACGCAAAGAAGCCGGATTATCCAATAACGCCGATATTTTTCAGGCCAGATTGGACTTGAACTCACAAGTGCAACTGAAGCAGCAGCAGGAATTGGTGATTCAACAAGGTAAAACTGATTTGCTGAATTTATTATTCCTCAACCCTGATTCCTCCATTAATATTCAAGATACCATTATTGTAGAGCGTAATCTTTCATTAGAAAATATTCGTGCCAAGTTGAAAGATAACCCACAGTTACTCAGTGCGAATGAGCAGATCAAGATCAATGAACTCATCGAAAAAGAAACAGAAGCATTGGGTATGCCTACCCTTCGTGCCAATACCGGATACAATTTCAACAATACCAGAAGTGGTGCAGGTTTCATTTTGCAGAACCAGAGTTTTGGTCCGTTCATCAGCTTAAACCTGAGTATTCCTATTTATAATGGTACAGCCTTCAAGCGTCAACAACAAGTAGCAGAGATCAATTCAAAAAATGCTGTGCTACAAAAAGAGACGTTGGCGCAAACTTTAGAAACAGGTGCTGTTAGAACCTATCAGGCATATAAAAATGCATTGCAACAACTGGAAACAGAAGTTGAAAATTATAAACTCTCCATGCAATTGGTAGATCTCGTATTAAAACGTTTTGAACTCAATCAGGCTACCATCATTGATGTACGACAGGCACAACAAAGTTTTGAAGCATCGGGTTTCAGGTTATTGAATTTGAATTATACGGCTAAGTTGGCGGAGATTGAATTGAAAAGACTGGCCAATCAAATTACACCCTAATCAATATTTTATAAATAGAACCTATTATTTTTTTGCATAATTTATGAGCGATTTGATATGCTTTTATCACCTCGAATCGCTTATTTATGAGAAAGCCCTTATGCATCTTAGGTTTGTTTCTTTCTATTGCAAGCCTTTCTTTTTCTCAATCACTTGAAAAATTATTGACAGTTTATAAAGAGCGATTTCCTCAGGAAAAAGCGTATATGCATTTTGATAATGATGCATACACTCCCGGTGCATTGGTTGGATTTAAAGCGTATCTGATGAATGGTCCGGATCTCTCGAGACTGAATCGGAATTTTTATACAGATTGGTATGATGAATCAGGCAAACTATTGTCGCATCAAGTATCACCTATTGCAATGTCCTCTGCATTCGGAACTTTTTTAGTTCCTGAGCATTACAACGGAAATACGATTCATGTAGTAGCATACACACAATGGATGCTGAACTTTGATACAGCCTTTTTATTTCAGAAAAAGATACGAGTACTTCAGTCTTCTGATAGAACCATACAAGCGCCGATTAAAACAAAAGAATATAGTTTACAATTTTTTCCGGAAGGCGGAGTGATGGTGAATGGCATTACTGCATTTGTTGCATTAAAAGCTACTGATAAGAATGGCGATCCTATTTATGTGCAAGGTGTGATAAAAAATGATAAAGGAGAATCCATCAATCGTTTTAGATCACTTCATGATGGTATGGGGAAATTTGCTTTCATTCCGGAAGCCGGTGTTGCTTATATCGCTGAATGGTTGGCACCAGATAGCTCACTTCAACAAACGCCTTTGCCTGTATCAGTTACAGATGGTATCACCATGCAGGTGAGTGCCAGTGGAGATACACGATACATTCAGGTACAACGATCAGCAACTCTGGCACCACATTTAAGAAAGCTTACCATGTTATTAGCAGTGAACCAGCAAGTGGTTTTACGTGGTACAGTTAATCTCGAAAATGAAACGGCTTCACAAGTAAAAATACCTGTAAAGGGACTTCCTTCCGGTACTGCTACCATTACTTTAATGAATGGAATGGGAGACCCTGTTTGTGAGCGATTGATCTTTATCAATAATCATGAATATCGATCAGCAGCTACAATTCGGTTAGATACGATCGGATTGGGTAAAAGAGCAAAAAACGTTCTTGAAATAGAATTGCCTGACACTATTCCTGCGAATCTATCTCTGGCTATTACCAATAATGATTTACCCGATGATAGTTCAAATAATATCATCAGCTCATTATTGCTTTCTTCGGAAGTCAAAGGAAAAGTTCACAACCCTGCTTTTTACTTTGATGAACAGCAGGATTCTGCCAAACATTATTTAGATCTGGTAATGCTGACCAATGGATGGAGAAAGTTTGTTTGGAAAAAAGTAATGGATAGCACTTCCTGGGTTACACGATATCCAATGGATACGAACTATTTGTCTTTAACAGGCAAGATTGATGGTTTTAGTGAAAATAGACTGGCGAAAGCGGAAACTTTGAATTTGATCCTCCGTAGCAAAGACTCTTCTTCATTGATGCGTTTTACCCCCATAGGTAAAAATGGATCGATCTATGAGCCCAATGTGATCTTTTTTGATACTGTAAAATTGTACTATCAACTAAACAAAATCTCTGTTTTACCCGGAAGAGGGAAGGTGACGGTCAATACAAGTCTAATCGATACACCTTATCATAAGTCTATTCAACCAACAACGGCTTTTCATTATGACACGGCAGAAATCAGGATGATGCGAGAAATTGCTTTGCAACAAATACAGTTGCAGAAGTTACGTGAGGGAAGTACATTAGAAGAAGTAGTGGTAAGAACAAGGGTAAAGAGTAGATTGGAACAATTAGATGAAACTTATGCTAGTGGAATGTTTAGAAATGTAGATGCGATTTCTTTTGATATGATCAATGACCCACGCGCGCTTTCCAGTTTTACCGTATTCGATTATTTGCAAGGGCGTGTACCGGGTATGCAAGTAATTGGGGCATTGACAAGTAGTCCCAATATCATTTGGCGGAATGGCACAGTTGGCTTTTTTCTGAATGAAATGCCCATTGAAGCACAGTTTGCTGCTACCATTCCAATGACGGATGTAGCATATTTGAAAGTTTTTCGTCCACCCTTTATCGGATCATTGGTTAATGCAGGCGGCGGAGCTGTTGCCATCTACACAAAGAAAGGAGCAGATCTTAGTAATTCAATCAAAGGATTGGACAATATATCATTGATAGGTTATACTCCTGTTAGGGAATTCTATCAACCTGATTATGCGGTTGATCAGCAAAGTTTTTCTAAAACAGATACACGAAGAACTTTATACTGGAATCCTAATCTTATCACTCAAGGGACTGATACAAAGATTAAAATTGTATTTTATAACAATGATATTTCATCCAAATTCAAAATTATACTGGAAGGGATGAATAATAATGGACAATTCATTTCCATTCGTAAATTGCTGGAATAACTGAAGTATAATGTCTGTATCCATCCATTCCAAACTTCCTGATGTTGGCACTACCATTTTTACCGTAATGAGTCAGCTGGCAGCGCAGCACAATGCAGTAAATCTGGGACAAGGGTTTCCCGACTTCCCCATGCATACAACGCTGCATGAATTGGTAGCCAAAGCTATGCGTGAGGGAGCCAACCAATATGTTCACATGAATGGTTATCCGTTGTTACGTCAGCAATTGGCAACAAAAGTGCAGCAGTTGTATCATACTAAGATTGATGCTGAAACAGATATTACCGTTACTCCCGGTGGCACTTATGCCATCTATACCGCATTGACTACTGTTTTACAACCCGGTGATGAAGTAATTGTATTTGAACCGGCTTACGATAGTTATATTCCGAATATTGAGATCAATGGTGCAGTTGCCGTTCGTATCGCCTTGAATTATCCGGATTATAGCATTCCTTGGGATGAAGTGAAAAAAAAGATCACGAGCAGAACAAGAATGATCATGATCAACTCACCGCATAATCCCACCGGTGCAGTTTTATCATCTTCAGATATGGATACTTTGTCTACTGTAGTGGAAGGAACAAATATTATCATCCTAAGTGATGAAGTATATGAGCATTTGATCTTTGATGGACTCAAACACGAAAGCATCCTTCGTTATCCTGAATTATTGAAACGTAGTTTTGTATGTTTTTCTTTTGGTAAAACCTATCATTGTACGGGATGGAAATTAGGTTATTGTATCAGTTCGCATGAATTGATGAAAGAGTTTCGAAAAGTGCATCAGTTCAATTGTTTTACTTGTGATACGCCCAAACAAGTAGCACTGGCCACTTATCTGGATAATGCGCAGGCTTATTTGGAATTAGGTGCTCAGATACAGCAAAAAAGGGATTATTTCAGAAAACAAATGGAGCAAACGCCTTTTCAATGTATTCCATCTCACGGAAGTTATTTTGAATGTTACAGTTATGCAGCCATTAGTGATGAGCCGGATATGGTTTTTGCTAAGCGACTAACAACTGAGTATGGGGTTGCTACGATACCTGTTTCTGCGTTTTATAAAAATGGAAAAGATGATCGAGTGATTCGTTTCTGTTTTGCTAAACAAGAAGCTACTTTGGATAAAGCGATTGAAAAATTATTGAGAGTCAAATAAAAAAGCCGGATCTATTGTATCCGGCTTTTTTGTGTTATTTTTTTCTTACAACCCCGCTGCCACTAATAGCAATATCAGTGGTAGGTGGATTACCATAATAATCGATCGTTCCTGATCCGCTGATACGTACTTTTAAATTTTGTGAACAATTCAATTCAATGAATCCTGATCCTGTAATAGAAGCTTCACTGTTCTTAGAAGGAATAGCAGCAGCAAAAATATCTCCTGAACCATTGATGTTATAAGAAGTGCTATTGAATGCAGAAGACAGAATCCTTATCCTACCTGATCCGTTGATCAAAGCATTTAAATCAGTACCCTGTAAAAACCCATTGATAACTAAGTCCCCAGATCCGTTGATATTCACGCCTCTGATATCTGGAATTTCAATTTTTACCTTGATGTTATCATTGCGTATGTTCTTTCTGGACTCAAAGCCTAACTGTAATTCTCCATTCACCACTTTTGATTCATAAACCTCAAGTAGATTGGTGTATCCTGAGATAATGACTTGTTGGTTGTTGGATGGAACTATTTCAACATCCCCTGAACCATTGATTTTTACCTTATTGAAATTAGCTACTTGTCTGATTTGTGTAGCGGTAGGTCCTTCGCCGGTGATTGTTTTGGTGCAGGATGAAAATACGATGAGTAAACTGCATAATCCGATGATCCATTTATTCTGTTGCATATATCTGTTTTTGGATAACAAAGTTGAGTAACCTTATCTTGAACAATTGTTATGTTGTACGAATTGCATGTTTCATCGGATAGAAAGTCGTAAATAAGGATGAGCAGTAATCAGTATGTATAAAAAAAGAAAGGCATCACATGAATATGTGATGCCTTTTCAATACAATTTTACCAAAGAAAATTATCCGATGGCTTGATTAATATCTGCCATCAAATCATCAATATCTTCAATACCTACACTGAGTCTGATTAAACTATCACTCAATCCATTTTTAATTCTTTCTTCTCTTGGAATAGAAGCGTGTGTCATAGATGCCGGATGATTGATGAGTGATTCAACGCCACCCAAACTTTCTGCGAGTGCAAATACATGAGTAGAAGATAATACTCGCTTGGCATTCTCAACACTATCATTTTTTAAAGTGAAGCTCATCATACCTCCAAAGCCGCGCATTTGTTGACTGGCAACAGCATAACCGGGATGATCTGTAAAACCACACCAATACACTTGCTGTACTTTCGGATGATTGCGTAAGAAATTAGCCATCTTTTCACCATTCTCACAATGGCGCTGCATTCTTACATGTAAGGTTTTAATACCTCTCAACACCAAAAAACAATCCATTGGTCCGGGAACAGCACCGCAACTTTTTTGGATGAAGTATAATTTTTCACGCAGATCTGCATCATTTATTACTAAACAGCCTTGAATCACATCACTATGTCCACCCAGGTATTTGGTTGCAGAATGCATCACAATATCTGCACCCAGGTCTAAAGGATTTTGTAAATAGGGGGAAGCAAAAGTGTTGTCAACACAAAGCAATGCCCCCGCTTTTTTTGCAATGGCTGCAACTGCTGCGATATCTGTAATATTCATCAGTGGATTGGTAGGTGTTTCAATCCAGATGAGTTTTGTGTTTGCTGAGATGGCAGCTGCTACATTTTCAGCATTCGTGGTGTCTACATATTTGAACTGTATCCCGAATTTCTCAAACACTTTGGTGAATAAGCGATAAGTGCCACCATACATATCATTGGCAGCAATCACTTCATCGCCGGGTGATAAGAGTTTAATGACGGCATCAGTAGCTGCTACACCACTGCTAAATGCCAATCCGAATTTTCCATTTTCGATTTGCGCATAGGCTTCTTCTAATGCTTTTCGGGTTGGGTTCTGACTTCTGGCATATTCAAAACCTTTATTTACGCCAGGTGCTTCCTGTACATAAGTAGAAGTTTGATAGATAGGTGTCATGATGGCACCGGTAGAAGGATCGGGTTCTGTACCGGCATGTATATATTTTGTAGCAAGTTTCATACAAGGGATGGTTTAATTCTTTTTAGTAGGTTTTACGGGAGCATCTTCGATAAAGGTCATGGGTAATGTGGCTTTGAGATCATCCCATAAAATAATCATTTGGGCACCGTTGTTTTTGGTTTCTTCAAAATAAATGGTGAAGGCTTCAACGGTTTCATTGTTTCTGGCAATATCAATCTCTGTTCTCAGCAAATCTTTTTTTGCATCATAATTAAAATTACCCCAGCAGAAATTGTCTTTATTCAGGATCATGGTCCATTTACCTTCTGTAGGTACACAATACAAAGTATATCTTCCTTTAGGTACCAATTTACCATCGATACGTATGTTCTTAAAAAACTCTACCTCTGAAGCTTCATTGGCACCTAGTCTCCATATTTCATTGTACTTGATGATACCTCCAAAAATATCTCGTCCACTTTTTAAGGGTCTACCATAAATAACACGCGCTATGGGAGCATCTTTTGCTTTGCCACTGAGTTTAAGAATGGGATAGTTGGCCGGCCAGTAGCTCATATCCATGGGCGACTTATCTAGATCTGTGGGTTTTTGTTGCGCGAAAATGCAAAAGTTGACTAGTAATGAAATACTCAGCAATAGAAACTTCATGAGGTATTTATTTTTTGGCAAAGATAGTTGCATAAGCGTTTCACAAAGCGTTGGAAAAGCTGGTCGCCATTTTTTTAACATCAGGGAAAAATGTATGGTATGCTTCGTGGAATAGGGTGTAATGATCTTCGAATAACCGATAGGCGGCACTGCTATCTTCCAGATATGCAGCCCTTCTTACCACACCCTCAAAACTTTTTTCGATTCCCCATTTGTGACGGTAATTGTATAACCAGTTCTGACTACTCATATAAGGAAGCATTCTGGCAAACTTTTCCGGTAACAATGATTCATGTGCGTGTAAAGTAGCATAGGTTTGTTGTGCAAACGATTGCCATTCCTGATCGGATAGAATATTTGTATCAATAGCTAAAAAATGGTCATAAACCACATCCATAAAAGCGCCTGCATACGGACCTACGGCAGGTTTTAATACTTGTTTAGCTGCTTGTGTAGCCGGATGTGCATCGGTATATGTATCGATCATTCTATGCAGCCTGATTCCTTTCTGAATATCCGGGGTATAATCAAACTGTTTTTTTCCTTTGACAAAATCACTGATCATATTGCCGATCAGCAAACCTGAGTCATTAAAAGATAAAAAAGCATGTGCGAGATAGTTCATGCCTGTTTTTTTCTGAAAAAGCGATAAGAAAATACAGTTGGAATGATAACCATAATAGCTGTGATGATGATTGTGGTGATAAATGCACCAAAAAAAGGCAAAATCCAAGCGATAATGGCAATGATCAATCCCCCGGGAACCCAAAGTTGAGCAGCCAACCGATGTGTAGCTTTCCAATTGTCATCATCTTCTAATGTCCAGGGTAATCGTAAGCCAATAAAATAATTCGGTTGTATGGTACGCATCTGATAGCCAATAAACGATAGTAAAAGTCCTACAGCAAAAAGAACAATTTTAGTAAGACTGAAAGTAGCGGGATAACTGACAGCACTATACGTAATGCTGATATTGATCACGGAAAGAAACAATACAATAACCATTGCTATAAGATGCAAAGTAGCAGCGGAAGTCTTGGCTGTTTTTTTTGGATCAATCTTATGCAGGTTGCTGATGAGTAAATAAGTGCTTATGGCAACTAGAGATATAATACAGGTGTGTAGCCATAATGAAGATTTCGATCCAAATCCATCAGCTACTCCTTGTGCATTGAAATGTACAGGTACGGTATCAGGCAAGCTAGTGTATTGCATACCCAGATACAGAAATGGCAATGCTAGAATAACCACTGCCAGAAGCGGGGATGTAAAAACTCGTCTCATGGTAAGGCTTTGCTTAAAGATACAACAGCTTTGTCATCTAAGTATTGGTTCACCACTTCTAAAAATTAACCACATCATAACGCCTTTTATCGTTTTATTAAGAAACTTTTGGAAATGCAATACTGATAAGGGTTTTAGCGGTCTATTAACCCATATTAACATAGCCATTAACACCACTCATAATGTTGAGGTAATCTTCTGGTCGCGCTGGTCATAAAGAATGGATGTCGGGTGTTGTAAGTACTAGTTTTGATTTATCAACCAAAAGAAATTCATCATCATACTTAAACTTTAAAAACAGAAAACATGAAAAAGATTTTTTTAACCACTTTGATGGCTGCTATGATTGGCAGTCAAGTATTTGCCTCTGATGTATCAAAAGTTAGTTATCGTGTACTAGCTGCCTTTGAAGCTCAATTTGCTGATGCCTCAGATGTTAGCTGGACAGTTACTGACAACTATACCAAGGCAAAATTCACCATTGAAGGAGAGCAGGTAGAAGCTTTCTTCAACGCTTCAGGAGATGTGATCGGTACTTCCAGAAAAACCGATCTGAAACGTTTGCCATTGAATGCGATTCAAAAGATCAGAAAAAATTATGGTAAGTACAAAGTCACTGAAACAATTGAATTTGAATTCAACGGCGACAGAAAATATTTTGTTTCCATAGAAAATGACACAGACCGCAAGATTTTGGAAGTTTCATTATACGGTGATGTGACCATTTTTGATAAGGATAAATAAGTTGGTTTGGTTAATCGGAAGTCCTCCCGGCCAATAGGCTGGGGGGCTTTTTTATTCGGTTAAGTTTGAATTGCACTTTCCCGAACCGGTTAAAAAAATTACTTTTGCCCCTCAAAATCACCGAATATGACGAAAGGGCCTGTTTCTCAGTTTATTATGCATCATTACAGACATTTCAATGCCGCTGCATTGGTAGATGCTGCTAAAGGATATGAAACCCATTTACTGGAAGGCGGAAAAATGCTGGTAAGCTTGGCGGGCGCTATGAGTACTGCTGAACTGGGTATTAGCCTGGCAGAAATGATCCGTCAAGATAAAGTTGCCATCATCAGTTGTACCGGTGCCAATTTGGAAGAAGATGTAATGAATTTGGTGGCACATAGTCATTATAAAAGAGTGCCCAATTACAGAGACCTTACTCCTCAAGATGAATGGGATTTATTAGAGAACCATTACAATCGTGTAACTGATACTTGTATCCCGGAAGAAGAAGCATTCAGAAGATTACAAAAGCATTTGTTGAAACAATGGCAAGACGCTGAAGCAAAAGGCGAGCGTTATTTTCCACATGAATTTTTATACAAGACTGTATTGAGCGGTGATTTGAAACAATACTATGAGATTGATCCTAAGAATAGTTGGATTGTAGCGGCTGCTGAAAAAAACCTGCCGATCGTGGTGCCGGGCTGGGAAGACAGTACTACCGGTAACATCTTTGCCAGTTATGTGATCAAGAACGAATTAAAAGCGAGCACAGTAAAAAGTGGTATCGAATACATGGTATGGCTGGCCGATTGGTATCGTCAGAACAGTGGAGGAAAGGGTGTTGGATTCTTCCAGATCGGTGGTGGTATCGCCGGTGATTTCCCAATCTGCGTAGTGCCCATGATGTACCAGGATCTGGAATGGCATGATGTTCCTTTCTGGAGTTATTTCTGTCAGATCAGTGATTCCACTACTTCTTATGGTTCTTATTCCGGTGCGGTGCCGAATGAAAAGATTACCTGGGGTAAATTAGATATTAATACACCTAAATACATCGTAGAGAGCGATGCTACGATTGTGGCGCCTTTGATCTTTGCGTATTTGTTGGGGTGGTAGTTGGCTTATGGTTAATAGCTAATAGCTAATAGTTCATGGTCCATAGTAAAGGGAAGAAGAATAGAGAGCTTGAGACTCGGTTGAATAAAAAAAGCTCCGAATTTAATTCGGAGCTTTTTTGTTTTAGCGTGGAGGCATATTCAGTGGAATATCTCTTTTCAGCATCGTATCTTTTTGTGCAATGACCCAGGCGGTATGGTAAATGAGTCGAACTCTTTTTTCCATCAGATCAAAATTGATTTTGTCAACCGTATCTGTAGGTCTGTGGTAATCGCGGTGTGTACCGTTGAAATAGAAAATGATGGGAACACCTTTCGCAGCAAAATTGTAATGATCGCTTCTGTAATAAAAACGATTGGTATCGTTCGGATCATTGAATCTTCTGTCCAATTCCATCTTAAAGTATTTCTGATTCACTTCATTGGTAATCGGTGTCAGATCACTACTTAGTTTATCGTCACCGATCACATACACATAGTTCATAGAATCACCTTTATACGTAGGATCAATTCTTCCCACCATATCAATGTTCAGATCAACAGTGGTTTTGTCCAACGGATAAATCGGATGTTCTGAATAATAACGAGAACCCAATAATCCTTTTTCTTCACCGGATACATTCATGAAAACAATGGTTCTTCTAGGACCTTCTCCTTTCTTTTTGGCGTTGACAAATGCTTCGGCGATTTCAAGTACACTCACTGTTCCAGAGCCATCATCATCTGCACCATAGTAGATCTGTCCGTTTATAATACCCTCATGATCGTAGTGGCTGGTAATGAAAACATATTCATCTGCTTTATCGGTACCGGGTAATACTGCTATTACATTGGCACTTTGTAGCTCATTGATTTTTTTATCTGCTTTGATTGATAACTCAGAACGATAAACACCTTTATTCAATTCAGATATTTGCTGCATGTTCAGTTTAGCTGTACGGCCCAATAAAGCTGATGCGATCTCTTCTGAAATAGTGATGGATGTAAATGTTACATCGGTAGTGGGTTTGCTGATAGACAAACCGCCTTTTAACTGACTTGGGTTTGTTCTAGGGAAGTTTTTAGATACAACTAAAACACCACTTGCACCCTTTGATCTGGCTATAGTCATTTTAGCAAACGAAGAACCCGGACCTCTAGGATTTGTAACAGTGGCATTTCCTGGTAAACCTTCTAATATCAGTACCAATTTACCTTTCACGTCAAGATTTGCATAATCATTTCTACTGGAGTCACTAAGGCCATATCCAGCAAATACTACTTCATTGATCATGGATTTACCATTGGGTACCATCGCTACAGATAATGAAAAGTCTTTGTCTAACTGAAATGAACGGCCATTCACAGATAATCCGGTCTCTGTTAACTCAGATTGGAATAATGTAAATGGTTGTAGGTAACTATTACCATTACCCGGTTTTAGTCCTAGTTTTTTATACTGACTTTCCAGATAGGCAGCTGCTTTTCTTTCACCTTCACTGGCAGCTTCGCGACCTTCCATTTCAGGTCCGGCTACAATAGTGAGGTGTTTTTTAAGGTCAGCAGCCGTAATGGTGCTGGCATAAGTGGCAGGATCTCCTTTCTGCGCCATACCTGTGGCTGCAGATAGCAGTAATGCTGATAAAAGAATGATTCTCATAAATTGATTTTAAATGAAAGAGCCATCACAACATATGGTGGTGGCGCCGTAAGGTAAGTAATAATTTTTTTTATGAAATTGGATTATTTGGGTTTTTAAATCCGGTTAAGTGCGTAGCGGAAAATTTTCTTTACAACAATTATGAACAGGCAATTTTGTTGACCCTTGTAGCATGACGTCCGCCTTCAAAAGCAGTGGTCATGAATATCTCGATCATTTGTTGCGCCAGTGGCAAAGCAACAAATCTGGCAGGTATACAGATGAGGTTGGCATCATTGTGTAAACGAATCAATGAGGCTACATCATTTTGCCAACTCAATCCGGCGCGAATACCTTGATGTTTGTTGGCAGTAATGGCTACACCATTGGCACTGCCACAAAACAGAATGCCAAACGCAGCTTCACCATTCTCAACACTAGCAGCAGTTGGATGGGCGAAATCAGGGTAGTCTACTGAATCGAGAGAAGGAGCTCCAAAATCTTTTACGGTAAATCCTTTATCAGTCAGCCATTTTTTGATGGCTTCCTTATACTCAAAACCGGCATGGTCTGAACCAATAGCAATCGGTTTTGAAGCATCAAACACATAGTTCATGACTAAAAATTAAGCAGTGAAATTAAAGTATTGATCCAACGAAAAACTAAAAAATGTATAAGCGGAACAATGGCTAGGCATTATATGCTTAACTCCATTCTTCTTCCTCTCTTCTTTCCTGCTCCTTCGATACGCGTGCAGAAATGATGATACTCAATTCATATAAGAAAAATAATGGAAGGAATACGATGAGTTGACTCATCCAATCCGGACTTGGCGTAATGATAGCGGCAACCACTAATATAATTACGACGGCATACTTGCGCATGCGTTTAAGATAGGAAGGGGTAACCAATCCGATTTTGGTCAATAAAAATGCCAATACCGGTAATTCAAATGCGATACCACAACCCAGGATCAGGTTGGTAAGATTGTCCAGATAATCTGTTAATGTGGGTCTGGTTACAAGTAGTCCTTGTGTACCCAACTGAAAACTTCCAAGAAAATTAAAGGTAAATGGACCTAATAAAAAGTATCCGAAAGCAGCGCCACAAAAGAAGAAAAAAGATACCCAGAAAATAATGAAGCGGGTATTCTTCAGTTCTTTCTCTTTCAATGCGGGTTTAATGAATTTCCAGAACTCCCAGAAGATATAAGGAAAAGCAATAATGATACCTCCAATCAATGCCATGGAAATACTACTGAGGAATTGTCCGGCAAAAGTGGTGGATTGCATATCCACTTTTACCGGCGGCATACAAAGTGCATCGCCCATATGTGCCCAGTGACTAAAATCGCATAGTGCTTTATAGCTGATGAAATCAGGGTTAATAGGACCTATGATGATATTATCAAAAACCCAATCGCGATAAATAAATATAACGATCGCCATTACCAAAATGGCAAGAATAGAGCGAACAATATGCTGTCTCAGTTCTTCGAGATGGTCAATAAAACTCATCTCTGCTTTTTCCTGTCCTCTGTTTCTGTTGAATAAAGCCATGTATCCGCGCTGCGTTTGAGTTGCCAAAGTTACGGGTAACAGGAACACGAAAAACGTCGATTTTATCAGCTATTCAATGATATTTTGGTATAAAACCGACCAGCTGATCTGATAGATCTTGCTCATCCCGGTAAAATATCCGTTCAGAAGCAATACCGGATACGGTGGAAGAGTGTGCAGAGGCCTTATTTCTTAGGTACCAAACAGGCTTATTGTTGGCAGCAGCATAACCCGCTTCTAGACCTACCCCTATGGCTTTGACAGATACCTCTGCGATCAGTATGTCAGAACGGTCAATTTCCATCAGGGCAGTTTGCATCATTTTCACCTCTTCATTTGAGCTGAAATGATAATGGTCTACACAAACAAATAATTCAATGGAATATTTTTTGAGACAGGTTTGAAGGGTTTGAATCACCGATTCTAGATGCGGCCGATGACGGAGACTAACAGCGAGATAGGCTCTTCGCATGTTAACGTAGTATTTTCAGCTTAACAGTATCAATACGTGTTTCGCTTACATTCAATATATCAAAACGGTAATCGTCAATAATGATAGTTTCCTTTTGTTTGGGAATGGATTCATGCTTATTGATGATATATCCGCTGAGCGTTTCTGATTCATTTTCAGGGAACTCAAGTTTGTATTTTTCTTTGAGATAATCCAGTTCCAGTCTGCCACTCAAAATGAACTCATCATCTGCCAGTTGTTTCTCAACAAACTCTTCCACATCATATTCATCATGAATTTCTCCAAAGATCTCTTCCAATACATCTTCCATGGTTACAATACCTGCTGTACCACCAAATTCATCTACTACCCATGCAATGCTTTTTCTTTCCTTGGTGAATTTATTGATCAGGTCAGCAGCACTCATGCTTTCCGGAACAGCCAGAATAGGATGAATGATGTCTTGGATACTATGTGGTTTTTTAAACAGGTCTATCTGGTGTACATAGCCAAGAATATTATCAATGTTTTCGTCAAAAACAATCAGTTTACTCAACTTAGATTGAACAAATCGATTTTGTAATTCACGAATAGAAATACGTTGGTCTACTCCTTCAATTTCTGTACGTGGAACCAGACATTGTCTGATTTTAATGGTAGGCAGGCTCAGAGCGTTTTCAAAAAGTTCGGTATTTAATTCCTGGTTGTCTTCGTCCTGTTCTTTGGTTTGTTGGAAAAAATGTTCCAGGTCTACTTTGGTAAAAGCTTCTGTTTTATCATTCACACGAACATTCAGAATATATTTTAAGATCCACTGTGAGAGGTTGACGAATAAATTGGTCAATGGCTCAAAGAGGGTGTGAAAGAATTTTGCGAGTGGAGCAAAGAAAATCAGTAAGCTATCATTCTTAGCGCGGAAGATAGCTTTTGGAATGAATTCACCAAAAACCATCACAACCAACGCGGAGATGATGGTATCAATAAATAATTTTAAGAACTCATTTTGAACATTGAGGGGGTTCCAGGCAATGCTTTTCAAGAAGTCGTCAAACAGCAAGCCGTATACTACGAGTACGGTATTCAGTCCGATCAAACAGGTGCCGATGAATTTTGCAGGGTTGTCAACAAAGTCTGATAAGATGATGCCACTGCGTTTGCCTTGTTTCTTTTTGAGTTCAATACTCAATCGGTTGGCACTCACAAAAGCGATCTCATATCCGGCAAAAAAGCCGATGAAAATCAGGGAGAGTAGAATCCATATAATCGTATACAGCTCGGTCATGGGTGGTGATTCGATATGCTAAGATAAGAGGTTATAGCGAATGGGAGATAGCTAATGGTTAATAGCTGATAGCAGTACACTATACATTTAACTTTCAACTATTTGCTATATCCTATTAGCCATTCGCTATAACCTATATGCTAACAACCAAGAGTGCCCCGTAGAAACGGGGCACGCACCGATCGTTAACAACATGAGAAAATCGGCTGTGTGAAATTTATATGCACATGAAGAAACTCGTAAGAAAGAATGAGCAGTATGGCACTGCTCATTCGGGTATATGGAAACTGAAATATTATTTAAAATCAACCGTGCAATTCTGACATTTCATCTGCACTTTCAAACCGGAACCACTTCCGATATTGGCAGTGAATTTAGCAGGAGTGATGCTGCCTCTGGATAAGGAGTATCCTTGTACAACGGTTGGTGACAGTGTTCCTGAAAAAGTTCCGCCTGATATTGTTCCGGTTGTACCCACAGTTCCCGGCATAGGAACAGTTCTAGCTTCTATTGTTCCGGTTGTGACTTTACCGGATTGTGCCGGTATGTTTACAGCAGTTAGGCCATTAGTAGAACTTATTCTAGCACTATTTGAAGTATTGATCATCGATTGTACAAGACTTGCATATTCTTTTTTCTCTTCTTCAGTGGGTTCAACTGCTTTTCTTTCAAAATCACCATATACAGTAGAATAACTACCTAAAAAGTCTACTGCATAATTTTTCATATCACGCAGTGGGATACGAATATCTGCATAGCGGTTATTGATTTTGATGAGTTTTACATTCGCACCTACATTTCTGATCTTCACATCTGCATTGCTGCCATCCATCTCAATGGATCCGGTGAGTCTGGTGATACGAAGATTGCCATAATTTTTTCTACCTCTGATATCGGTAACATCTTCTACTTCAAATTCATCGTTCGTACTCACCAATTTTATTTTTTTAGCCGATGCCATTTCAATGGTTGAGTATTTACTTTCAATATCAAGATCATCAATATTATTAGCCGTGAATCTACCATTTGCAAACTCAATTTCTGCTTCTTTGATATCGCGCAGATTGGCATTGGAATATTTAGAACGAAGACGAAGTTTATTTAAGTTCTCTGCTTCAAAACTACCATTGGTAATATCCAATAATACATCACCAATATTTGCGGGTAATTGCAATTCGGAATATTTAGTTTCAATATCTAGTTTACTGCCTGCAGGAACGTAGATGGTAAGTATTCTTTTATTCGTATTGCCATTTCTACTCATTGTTTCTGTTCTTAATAAGGGGGCCGGAGAGCCTACTACTACACTTCTTCCACCTGTAGCGTAAGTGTATGTTCCAAAACCAGAACCACCTGATTTAATTTTTACAGAAGAGCCCAATGCTTTTAAACTGATGTGCATTCTATCAAACCATTCTGCATCTGTGAGTGTACTCTCTTTCTCAAAATAAGCAGTGGTTACCACTTTTACTTTTTGTTGATCCCAGGTTTTTACCTGAATAGATCTGGAGCTATTTTCGATATAGATCTCACCACTTTTAGGCATATTGATCTCTTGGCTAACTTCTTTAGACTTAAGATCTTCTTGATTGATGTTGCGGGTTTCAAAGCCATAGGCTGTTGCTACATTATCAACACTTATTACGTTGGTATTTGATGATCGATTGATATTTTGTGCAGCAGGAGAACTTGCTGTCTGACCAAAAGTTCCGCTGATGGCTAGTGTTACAATTCCCGACAGCAGTACACATTGTTGAGCAATACGTTTCATATTATTGATGGTTTTAAATATTGATGAAATAAGTTTTCACACTATCAACAGGTACACGATTTTGTTTGATGCGGTTGTTGATCTTGTTCATTTCGAGTTGTAATTGTTTGAGTGTATTGAGTTTAATTTGATAGATATTAATGAGTTGATTCAGTAATTGATCAGACATTCCTCTTTTGACGATTTCAGCTTTGATACTCTTTTCGTCTTTTTCCAATTGGTTGATCTGGATTTTAAAATCTGTAAAGTAGTCGCTTGATTCTCCAAACATCGGAGTGGTACTTACTTTATCACGCTGTAAATTGATAACCTGTTTGAAACTGTTCTCAATATTGTTCATGATCATCAGGTCCTGTTTTTTAGCAGCTGTTATATTTGGTGATTCTTTTTTTCTGGTTTCTTTTTTTACAGATGTGGACAGTTCCTTTGTTGTAATAATTGGCTCGTTATCAGATATTGTTTCAGCAGGTTGTTCAACCGGTGCAATCGTTTTATTAGCAGCGGTAAGATTGGATGATTCAGGAGTTGTTGTGTCATTCACAATACTCCACACGCCAATGCCTGCCAGTACCAAAATACAAGCTGCTGCTACCAATCGCGTCATCAATACAACTACCCTTATTTTTTTCACGGGTTCTTGTCTTTCTATGCGTTCCCAGATGGCAGGCGATGGCTCTTCCACATCTAATGCGGAACGATTTTCTTGCAAGTATTTTTTAAAATCATCCATGTAGCTGCATTTGTTTTGTGATTCTTTCTTTTAATAGTTGTCGGGCCCTGTGGTACTGACTCTTACTGGTTGATTCAGAAATTCCCAAATGGGTGGCAATCTCTTTATGACTATAGTCTTCCAACACATACAAATTGAAGACCTGTCTGCAACCATCCGGTAAACTTTTGATCTCCTGATGTACCATTTTGAGATCTACTGTTTTCCACCATTCGGGTTCTTCATTACTCAGGGTTTGTTCCCATTGTTCATCCCACTCAGACCAGTACACATTTTTTTTGCAAAAACGAATACATTCATTCACCACAATTCTTTTCAACCACCCGCCAAATTGGACAGGATCCTTTAATTGTCTCAGGTTTTTGAACGCGATCATGAAAGCTTCCTGTAAGAGATCTTCAGCATCATTCTGATTGCCAGTCATGCGAATACAGATGTTGTACATGGCTTTACAATACTGGCGATATAGCCATGCCTGCGATGCTGCATCTCCCGTGCAGGCTTTTCTCACAACAGCCGTTTGTATGGTAGGTTCCTGTTCCAAGTATAATTCCGCTTATAGGAGTTGAAAAGGAGATAATGGTTGGAAAGAAGGTAGAACTTTTTTTAGTGCTTGCATAAAAAAGCGGAATGAAAGACCTTCATTCCGCTTCTAATGTATTGTTTTTCAAAATCTTATGCTAAGTCTAGGATAGGCTTGTTTTGTAAAACCTGTTCTATTTTCTCCATGATTTCCGGTGTCAATAATGGCAATACCTGTAAAGCTTTCAGGTTTTCTTCCAATTGCTGTTTTTTGGTAGCACCCAGAATGGCAGTGGTGACATTTGGATTTTTGATGGTCCAGGCAATGGCCAGTTCTGCTAAACTTACGCCCATTTCCTGTGCCAGCACTGCTAGTTTCTTTACTTTCTCAATCTTGGCTTCCTGTACCCAGCGCTCTTTCAGCCAATCAAATCCCTGAATAGCCAGTCTGGAATCATCAGGAATACCGTTGAGGTATTTACCGGTTAAGAAACCGGCTGCCAATGGACTCCAAATCGTAGTACCCAATCCCACATTTTGGAACACAGGTAAATAATCCTGCTCCATCTTGAATCTCTCGAACATATTGTATTGCGGCTGTTCTACAGTTGGACCGATCAGTCCATATTGTTGTGCAACACGATGCGCTTCCATAATTTCTGCGGCACTCCACTGACTGGTACCCCAGTATAAAATCTTTCCTTGTTGAATCAAGTTATGCATGGTCCATACCACTTCTTCAATGGGTACATTGGTATCGGGGCGGTGACAGAAAAACAGATCCAGATAATCCAGTTGCAGACGTTGCAAAGCTTCATGACAAGCTTCCATCAAGTGTTTGCGACTCAAACCTGTTTGATTGGGTTTGTTTTCTTTTCCACGCCATCCGAAAAAAGCTTTGGAAGAAACAGTATAAGAAGTACGATCCCAGTTTTTTTTCTTGAGGATTCGCCCCATCATTTTTTCACTCTCACCCAATGCGTAGGCTTCTGCGTTATCGAAAAAATTAATGCCATTGTCATAGGCAATGCCCATTAATTCATCTGCGATACTGTCATCGATTTGCTTGTGAAACGTTACCCAACTACCATAACTCAGTACACTTAGCTGTAAGCCGCTTCGGCCCATTCTTCTGTATTCCATATTGTGTTTTTTAGTAATGCTGAATGAAGTCAATGGCTCACTTGAGCCGAGAGCATGCAATTTACAAAAAAGGGTGTTCAGACATTTATGGTTTCGGGTATTCTTGCCTAAATTGTTCTTATGTCTACTGTATCAATTGAACAACTGAATGCTTTGCGTCATCATTTCGCATCAGGCGCTACCCGACCGTATGCTTTTCGAAAGCAACAATTGTTGGCATTAAAAAAAGCCATTATTGCGCATGAAGAAGAGATCTACGCTGCATTGTATGCAGATCTCAAAAAAAGCCCGGAAGAGTGTTGGGTGACTGAGAATGGATTTGTTTTGAGTGAGCTGGATCATGCTATCAGTTGGTTGAGTGCTTGGATGGAGCCGGAAAGTAAATCGACCAATCTTCTCAATTTGCCCAGCAAGAGTAAGGTGATGAAAGAACCTTTGGGTGTGGTGTTGATCATCGGTCCATGGAATTATCCTTTTCAATTATTGTTGACTCCATTGATCGGTGCTATTGCTGCAGGTAATTGCGTCGTGCTAAAACCCAGTGAATTTGCACCTGCTACAGATGCTGTGATGCAAAAGATCATTGAATCGATTTTCCCTAAAGAATACATATTGTATGCACCGGGAGATGGTGCTACTGTGATTCCTGCGATGATGCATCATTTCAGTTTCGATCATGTTTTTTATACAGGAAGTACAGCAGTTGGAAAAATCATTTACAAAATGGCTGCAGAAAGATTGGTGCCTGTTACATTGGAACTGGGAGGCAAGAGTCCATGTGTGGTAACAGAAAACGCCCATATAAAAGTAGCTGCAAATAGAATCGTAGTTACCAAATTTTCGAATGCCGGACAGATGTGTATTGCTCCGGATTATGTTTTGGTACACGCATCTGTTAAAGAGCAGTTGATCGATGCCATGAAGAAAAAGATTGTTCAATTCTTTTCTGATCAACCTAAAAACAGTCATGAATTTGGTAAGATCATCAATGAAAAACAATTCAATCGATTGATAGGATATCTGCAAGATGGGAAAGTAGTACATGGAGGAGATCATGATATCCAACAATTATTTATAGCTCCTACATTGATGGAGTCTGTGTCACTGGATAGTTCAATCATGACCGATGAGATTTTTGGTCCGATATTGCCGGTGATTACTTATCAGACAGAAGAAGAAGCATTATCGATCATTCAACGAAATCCGAATCCGCTTGCTTTTTATGTATTCTCCAATCAACAGAAAGAGGCAGAACGTTGGTTAGATAAAGTACCTTCCGGCGCGGCTTGTATCAATAACGCCAGCTGGCATGCTACGAATCACCATTTGCCTTTTGGTGGAAGAGGTTTCAGTGGAACGGGGCGTTATCATGGTAAGTATTCATTTGATACATTCAGTCACGAAAAAGCCGTGTTGCAAACACCTACATGGTTTGATCCTTCCATGAAATATCCACCATTCAAAGGAAAACTGAAGTTGTTCAAGAAATTTATCTAGCTTATCCATATAAATAAAGCAATGCGCAAACTATTGATTGGACTGATTGTTATTGTTGTTGTACTTATTCTCATAAAAAAGAAAAATATGACGTGGAGAGAGTCTATCTTAAAAGCAGTGTATCCTGTGATCATGTTGCCGGGAAAATTATTTGGTAGTCAGAAAGGCTCTTTGAATACACAACATAAAACTGCGACTATGAATTTCTATCAGCTTACGGTAACACTCAATAACGGACAAACTATTTCGATGGAACAGTTCAAAGGAAAAAAATTATTGTTGGTGAATACGGCGAGTGCTTGTGGTTATACCGGACAATATGCTGAATTGGAGGAGTTGTACAAAAAATACAAAGATCAACTAGTGATCATTGGTTTTCCTGCGAATGATTTCAAACAACAGGAACAAAAGAATGATGAAGAGATCGCTGAGTTTTGTAAAGTGAATTATGGGGTTACATTCTTGTTAGCGAAGAAAAGTTCAGTGATCAAAGGAGCGGAGCAACATCCGGTGTTTGCGTGGTTGAGTGATGCCGGTAAAAATGGATGGAATGATGAGGAGCCTACTTGGAATTTCTGTAAATACTTGGTAGATGAAGAAGGCATTCTCAAAGCATTTTTCCCACAAACAGTATCGCCTTTAGATAAATCTGTGGTCCAGCTACTGGTCAAATAATCTGCAAATCTGCGGCTGTAAATAAAGCCGCAGATTCGCAGATTATAATGGACAATTTTCGTGATAATTCACAAGTTCTATTTGCTGACGCTCCATCGTAAAGCCTTTATAGTTGATAGCAACTTCATCTAATACCGCTTCTACTTCTTCCATGGTTTTCAGCGTCACCAATCTATTCCTGTAATCTTTGATACCCGGCAGACCTTTCAAATAATTCGCATAATGTCTGCGCATTTCATTGATACCAACAATGGGTCCTTTCCATTCAATGGATTTGCGTAAATGTTGTCTACACACCTGTACTCTTTCTTCCACTGAAGGCGCTGCCATTAATTCACCGGTTTGAATATAATGCTTGATCTCTCTGAAGATCCAAGGATAACCAATAGCTGCGCGACCAATCATAACGCCATCTACACCATAACGGTTTTTATATTCCACGGCTTTTTGTGGACTATCAATATCTCCATTCCCAAAAATGGGAATTTTGATACGTGGGTTATTTTTCACTTTACCAATCAACGTCCAGTCAGCTTCACCTTTATACATTTGAGCCCTGGTTCTACCGTGAATACTCAGTGCTTTGATGCCTACGTCTTGTAAACGTTCGGCTACCTCTTCAATGTTTTTGCTGGTCTCATCCCATCCCAATCTTGTTTTGACAGTTACCGGTAAGCGGGTGGCTTTTACAACGGCATCGGTCAATCTGACCATCAGGTCTAAATCTTTCAAAACACCTGCCCCTGCACCTTTACCGGCTACTTTTTTTACCGGACAACCAAAATTGATATCGAGAAGATCGGGATTGGTGACATCTACAATTTTTGCAGCGAGTGCCAGACTTTCCTCATCACCACCGAAAATTTGAATACCCACAGGGCGTTCATATTCAAAAATGTCCAGTTTCCTGCGGCTTTTAATAGCGTCGCGAATCAGTCCCTCACTGCTGATGAATTCTGTGTACATCAGATCTGCACCATTTTCTTTACATACAACACGGAAGGGCGGATCACTCACATCTTCCATGGGTGCGAGTAACAAGGGGAAATCGGGTAATTCTATTTGATCAATCTTAACCATGCGGCAACTTTCTGTCTAATTGACTGTTTCTTTGCAAGAGCTGTCTTTTCGGAAGGAAAAGGATTCGATATAAGGTAGAATATCCATATGACCGGAAACCGGTATTTCGATGGTTACCTGTACCTTAGTCGCTCAGCGCAAAGATCGGCTGCAAATTTACAAGCTTATTCTTCAACCACATGAATCAGAGGCAACAGATTAGTTATCCGCTTCAGTTTTTAATGCTCCTATTGCTCGTTGGGCTTTTTATGGTTTTCGGCTCGCTCCTTGTTGCCGCCTTGGGTTCCAATATGTTAGGTGTTTCCTTGCTTCAGGTGCCTGATGCTTTGAATCGCCCTCAAAATGCCAATATTTCCCGTTTGTTGAATACCCTGGCTACGCTTGTTGCATTTTTAATACCCGCGATTTTATTTGCAAAAGTGCTGAGTAAACAACCTTTTTCATGGTTGGGTTTCAATAAAAGAATGAATGGCAAACAAGTATTGATCGTTGTATTGATCACTTTTGCCGGCATGATTCTCAGTGGCTCATTAGGCATGCTCAATCAAAAAATTCCTTTATCAGAAAATTTGCTGAAACAGGCTCAACAACTTGAAAATGCCTATAAAAATGCCATGATGAATATGGCGCATATGACAAGCCTTACCGATTATTTACTGGCAATGCTGGTTATGGCATTGGCTCCGGCTGTTTTTGAAGAGGTTTTATTTCGTGGAGCATTTCAGAAAGTATTTGTGGGCTGGACCAAAAATGCCTGGGCAGGTATCATCATTACCAGCATTTTATTCAGCGCTATTCATTTCTCTTTCTTTGGATTCTTACCAAGAATTGCATTGGGATTAATCTTAGGTTTGATTTTTTACTATACGAATAATCTATGGCTAAGTATCCTGCTTCATTTTTTGAATAATGGTTTTGTGGTAACACAACTCTATATATTATCTGCTCAAGGAAAAGCCATTGATAAAGTCATGGATGAGACCATGCCTATTTGGTGGGGTAGTATTGCACTGATTTTGCTGGTGGTATTATTCCGTTTATTGTTAGCAGAAAGCAATCAGTTGAAAACTGAAAAGACTGTAACTAACCCAGAAATGATGACTGAAATATGAATCAGTGGCAAAAAGTATTTTCTACCCGTGTGTACCCGGAAGCAGCAATCATCAAAGGAATGCTGGAAGAAAATCAGATACCCGTTCAGCTATTGAACAAACAAGACAGCAGCTACCCCATGTTCGGCGATATTCAACTCTTCGTACCCGGACAATATGCTCTTACAGCGCAGGAATTGATTAATAAGGCGTTGTTGAACTAGCTTATGGCTTATGGTTCATAGCGTATAGCAGTACCATGTTCTACTATACGCTATGAACCATAAGCTATACACCATGATCTATCTGCTATAACCCATAAGCTAAATACTAATTTCCTACCTTCACCCCATGGCATTTAATTTTCAAACTTTTCGGACGCGGGCACTTACGGCGATTGTTTTTGTGATCGTGATGTTGGGAGGGTTGTTGTGGAACCAGTGGAGTTTTTTCTTCCTCTTTGCAGTGATCCATATTGGATGTTGGATCGAATACCGTTCATTGATTGCCAAGATTGATAATCGATATCAACATATTTCTCCGATTCACTTGTATGGCGCTATTGCTGCCGGATTAGGTTTTATGTGTTGGATGACTGGGGATGCGTATATCATAGACGATATCGTTTTAAGTGAAATCGGATTTCGTGTTTTATTAGTTGCTTTGACAGTATTGGTACTTGTTAAGTTGATCAAAGCAAAAATGCCGGATTGGAAAATCATCGGGTATACGGTTGGCGGACTTCTATACATATCAATGTCATGGGGTTTATTAATGAACCTGTACAACTATTTTGATGGCAATGTTTATGAAAAAGGCTGGCTGTTGCCCATGCTGATCATTGCTACCATCTGGATCAATGATACGATGGCCTATCTCGTAGGTTCTTTTATTGGTAAAACTCCTTTTTCTCCGATCTCTCCCAAAAAAACCTGGGAAGGCACAGTCGGCGGGGCTATTCTGGCAATTGCTGTGGTAACTATTGCAGGTGTTTACTGGCTTGAGCTACCTTGGATTCAGTTATTGCTGATAACCATTACTGCTGCAGTCATGGGTACATTGGGCGACTTGCTGGAAAGCAAACTCAAACGCATGGCAGGTGTGAAAGACAGCGGTAGTTTTATGCCCGGACATGGTGGTTTCTTAGATAGATTTGATTCTTTATTGCTGGCAGTGCCTTATGTGTGGCTGGTTTTGTTTCTCTTTGGTTAAGAAGGCTTAGATATTTGCCCTAATCCGTTTACATTTGCAGTTCAACATCAACCTCATGACCATTCATCGCGAAGGTTACCAGTCTATTGGCATCGGTGCATTGATTTTTGGTGTGCTGAATGTGGCATCTTTTACTTTTTTAAGTGCCTCTCTGCCCTGGTTAACCATCATCATTTTTGTGATCACACTCGGACTTTTATTATTCCTGATCTCTTTTTTCAGAATACCCAATCGTACCCTTACCATTGACGATAAAAAATTGATTTGTCCGGCAGACGGAAAAGTGGTGGTGATTGAAGAAGTGATCGATGAAGAATACTTCAAAGACAAAAGAATACAGGTGAGTATTTTTATGAGTCCCGCCAATGTACACGTGAATAGAAATCCGATGAGTGGTGAAGTAGTGTACAACCAATATCACAAAGGAAAATATTTGGTGGCATGGCATCCTAAGTCGTCTACTGAAAACGAACGTTGGAGTGTGGCAGTAAAAAATAATTACGGTACCATTTTATACAAACAAATTGCAGGTGCATTGGCGAAACGAATTTGTAACTATACCACTGTTGGGCAGCAGGTAAAGCAGTGTGATGAATATGGATTTATCAAGTTTGGTAGTCGCGTTGATATTTTACTGCCTGTGGGTACTAAAGTGAATGTGAGTATGAATCAGGTGGTGAAGGGTGGTGTGACTGTTTTGGCTAGTTGGGAATAATTTTTTTGAGCCACAGATTTACAGATTACTTTCGAATAATCTGTGAATCTGTGGCTTTTTTATAATCAGCGTTCATGAAAACAATTGATATCAGCTCACTACCTGTAATGGAAAAGCAGCAATGGTTGCAACATGCCATTGCACCCAGACCTATTTGCTTTGCCAGTACAATTGATAAACAGGGGAATGTGAACCTGAGCCCATTTAGCTTTTTCAATTTGTTTTCATCCAACCCTCCCATTGTTATATTCTCACCCGCCAGGAGGGGTCGTGATAACAGCACCAAGCATACTTTAGAAAATGTAATTGAAGTTCCAGAGTGTGTGATCAATATTGTTGATTATGCGATGGTGCAGCAAATGAGTTTATCGAGTTGTGAGTTTCCGAAAGGAATGAATGAATTTGTAAAAGCCGGTTTTACAGAGCAACCATCTACACGTGTTCAGCCTCCGATGGTGAAAGAGGCCAAGATCAAACTAGAGTGTAAAATCAATGAAGTAAAGAGTCTGGGTGAAAATGGTGGCGCAGGACAATTGGTGATTGCTGAAGTGCTTTGTATGCATGTTGATGAAAGCATCTTAGGTGATGATGGAAAAATTGATCAGCAAAAGTTAGAACTCGTTGCCAGACTAGGAGGCGATTGGTATTGTAAAGTGGATCGTACCAATTTATTCAAAGTTCCCAAACCGAATACTCAATTAGGTATTGGTGTAGATCAACTTCCAGACAGTATTCGTAATAGTACCATACTTACCGGAAATCATTTGGGCATGTTAGGAAATGTACATGCCATGCCTGATATCGATGCTTCTTTTAGTGATGATCGGGTAAAAAATATCTTTCAATATTATTCAGTGAGTCCGACCGAAATGGAAACAGAGTTACACAAGTATGCTGCTGAATTATTGAATACCGGAAATATTGAAAAAGCCTGGCAGGTATTACTTTGTAATTAAAATAAAGCCAGTAAATCTTCTTCGTTTAATAAAGACTCCTCTTTTTTAGCCGGCTGTAAGCTTCTGCCCAACTCAATGGCTTGTTGTACAATTTCATAAGTACTATGCGTAAGTGAAAGTTGTTTTGCAGTAGATGCCTGAAGCCATTGGTAGACTTGCTGTGTAAAATCATTACTGATTTTATCGATGATGGTGACACCAAAATCTTTCAACGCAGCAGCATTACATAGTTGCTCATATTGTCCGCGTATGGGTAAGCATAACAATTGTTTACCCAAGTACAAAGCTTCTGCAGGTGTTTCAAAACCTGCGCCGGTAATGACCGCTTTTGAGTGAATCATACTTTGCGTAAAACCCGTATTACTGATCGGGAATAATGTCACGTTGCCAAGTGTAGTTACTGATTTTACTTTTTTTGAAAATACTTCAAAGCGAACATCTTTGATCTTTTGTAAAGCATGGATCACCACTTCATCACTATAATGAGAAAGATATACTGTAACATGTCCCTGATCTGTTGGATCAGCTTTTAAAACCTCTTCTTTGATAACAGGCGGATAAATAAAATCATCGTAAGATGCGAAATGTAAACCGATGTATGCTGATGAAGTTGCATAATGTTTCAATACTATTTCACCTGCAAGATCTTTCTTGTTATTTCTTGGTGTTAACGCACTTTGAAAACTTGCCTGGTGCCCGAAGCCAATACTTTTTATCTTTTTTAGTTTACAGGCCATGGAAGTAATACTGTCGAAATCATTGATCACCAGATCATATTTTTCTACCGGTAGCTCTCTAGCTTCTTTCCATATTCTACTGAGATCTAACTCTTTCCACATACGCCAATAATCCAATCCACCGGTATTCCCATAGAACAAACTCAATCCATTACTACGAAATTTTACGGGAAGATCAGGTTGAAGGTTACTGTTGCTACCACTTAAAAAAACATCTACCTCGCCATACTGTTGTAAAAACGGCATGAGTTCCATCGCTCTGCTGATATGTCCGTTTCCGGTTGCTTGAACGGCGTATAATATTTTCATACTCATGGTTGAATGGCTAAAGAGTGAATGAATAAGGCAATCTCATCGGTCACCACATTTAACTGCGGTAATTTTTTCTCCATAGTAACTACCGGAGCGACTGTATCTGCGAATTGTTTTTCATCGTATTGATAGACAGTCCACTCATTGTTTTGGTATTCAAGTGAGGTTAGGTTTTCAATCCAGTCACCGCTATTGAGGTAGGTAACATGTCCATCTTTGGTTGTAATGATTCTTTTTTGTGGCTGGTGAATATGCCCGCAGATGACATAATCATATTTCTTTTCAATGGCTAATTCTGCTGCCGTTTGTTCAAAATCTCCGATCCAGGAGACTGCTTTCTTGACGCTGTTTTTTACTTTTTTACTGAAGCTCATTTTCTCTTTGCCCATCAGTTTCAAACAACGATTGATCAGACTATTGATCAGAATGAGGAGATCATAGCCATGTCCACCCAGCTTGGCCAATAGTTTGGCACTGCCTTTTGTAGTGGCATCAAAAACATCCCCATGAAAGATCCATGTCATCTTACCATTGATCTCCATCACCACTTTATCTGTCAACTGAAAATTACCCATATGCATATCTGAGTAGCGACGTAATGCTTCATCATGATTGCCAGTGATATAAATCACGCGGGTTCCTTTGCTGAGTAAGTGCATGATTTCTTTAATCACCTGCATATGTGCAACAGGAAAATATCGTTTACTGAACTGCCATATATCGATGATATCGCCGTTGAGGACAAGAATTTGTGGCTGAATACTTTTCAGATAGTTGACAATCTCTTTGGCATGACAACCATAAGTGCCCAAATGAAGATCGCTCATCACCACAACATCAAGCGGACGTCTTTCCATACATCATGAGGTTTTACAAAACTGCTCATACAGTATGAATAGAATGTTAGGAGGGGATGAAGAAATTGTTATGGTGTTAGCTTATAGCTAATGGCTAATGGTTCATAGCAAATAGTAGTTGTTTTCCTATCAGCTATGACCTATAAGCTATATGCCTCTTATAGATCCCCCAACTGCGGACGTAAAATAATATCCTCAGCTACCGCCATAGGAGAGAGATGGGCGGCTGCGTATACCATTTTGGCAATATCATCTGCTTCCATGATGCGTTTGGGGTCTATGTTGAAACCATCCCAACTGGCGGTCAGAGCGGCTCCGGTATAAACAGCAGTTACCTTAATACCATGCGGTTTCATTTCTTCTCTGAGATTACGACTGAAACCTGCTAAGGCATATTTACTGATACTGTAACTTCCTCCATTGGCATAAGCATGTAAGGAAGCGATGGAGCAGATATTGAAAATATGTCCGGATTTTGCTTCCATCATCGATGGTAATAAAGCCCTGGTCAAATGATAAGCACTGAATAAATTAGCTTGTAACATCTCGTTTAATGCGCCTTCCGGCTCATTATGAACACTACCCGGAATAAAATTGCCTGCATTATTAACGATGATATCCGGGGTGCCTTTTTCTAAACACCAGTTGGCAAATGCCAGCACTTCTGCTTGTACAGACATATCCGTTGGTCTGGCCTGAATCGTTACATGGGGGAAGCGGGTTTGTAAATCTTCAACACAATCATACAAAGATTTTTCACCTCTGCTGCATAGCAGTAAATGATGACCATCTTGTGCAAAGCTTGCAGCAATGGCTTTCCCAATTCCCTTTGAGGCTCCAGTAATAACGATTTTCATACACAGAAGGATAATAGTTAGAACACTACGAAGTAAATCATTTTATGTGGATTCTGATAGTTGATTCTTTAGTAATAAGGTAATGGTAAGACCTGTACAATAAGACATTAACTTTGTGACATGCGCTATCGTCATATTTTTTTCGACCTGGATCATACTTTATGGGATTTTGAAACCAATGCCAAAGACACATTGAATGACCTGTATCATCATCATGCACTCAGCAAAAGAGGTATTGAAGACTTTGACGGATTCTTTGATCGATACAGTTACCATAATGAACGCTTATGGGATCGATATACCAAAGGTTTTATTAAACAAGATGAGTTAAGATGGAAAAGAATGTGGCTGACTTTATTGGATTATAAATTAGCAGATGAAGAATTGTCCCGTAATATGGCTGTACAATTTTTAGAAACATTGCCCTCTAAAAAAGCAATCTTCCCCTATACATTTGAAATACTGGAATACCTGAAAACCAAAGGGTATCAACTTCATCTTGTTACCAATGGTTTTGAAAAAGTGCAACACAATAAATTGCAGAGTTCAGGATTGCATGCTTATTTTAATGCAGTAATCACTTCAGAAGCAAGTAATAGTTTAAAACCGCATAAAGAGATTTTTGATTATGCCTTTCAACAAACAGGGGCCAATGAGAAAGAAAGTATCATGATTGGAGATAATTTGGATGCGGATATTCAAGGAGGAATCAATGCCGGAATGGATACAGTTTTTGTGAATCATTTGAATATTGCTGCACATATACAGCCTACCTATACAGTATACCACCTTAAAGAATTGGAAAACATCTTATAAACAAAAAGGATGCTCATTCGAACATCCTTTTTTATTACTGACAGAAAGAGATTAAGCCTTAACGGTTTTCTTTGTTTCTGTTTTTTTAGCTTCTTTAGTTTCTTTGGTTGCTTTTTTAGCATCCTTGCTGCAGCATTCTTTTCCTTCTTTGCTGCATTCTTTTGCTTTCGCACATTTTTTACCATCGTGCTTATGGTCATTGGCCAATGACACACCCGTTACCAGGAAAGCCGCCATAGCGAGTACAATTACTTTTTTCATATGATTCGTTTTAGTTTTTGAGCATATCAAATATACTGAACCGAGGGTTGAAATTGTGTTAAAATGTTTGGTGGTCGGGTGATCGGGTGATCAGGTAATCGGGTGATCAGGCAATCGGGTTATCGGGTAATGGGTACTTCGATGTAGAATTATTAACTCTTCAAAACCCGATAACCTAATCACCCGATACCCTGATAACCCGATTTCCCAATACCCCTAATTCCCCTTCTTCCTCGCCAAAATTGAAAAATCAGTATCCTCTTTCACAATCTTATTTTCAAGTATTCCAATGCCTTCGATCTCCATTGTAACGGTATCTCCGGGTTGTAGCCATTGTTCCTGGTAATGGGGGTCATTCAGTTTGCCGGTTCCATTGAGTTCAAGAAAGCAGCCGGTTCCTACTGTACCACTTCCGATCACATCTCCGGGATGTAATTGTACGCCATAAGCACAACGCTCGATGATTTCTGCAAAAGTCCAGTCCATATCCCCAATATTACCTTCACTTACCTGTACTCCATTCACCCAACATTTCATACCCAGGTTCCAGTTCTTACCGGTGTGTCCGGGTTTGGCGGGTATTTCATAAGCTTCCAATTCATCCAGTGTCACCAAACAGGGGCCGATCACTGTTGAGAAATCTTTTCCTTTCGCCGGCCCTAGGTTCAATAACATTTCTTCCATTTGCAATCTTCTGGCACTCATATCATTCATGATCATCAGTCCGCCAATGTATTGATCTGCTTCTTCAGCCGGAATATTTTTTCCGCTTTTACAGATAACGATAGCGGCTTCTAGTTCAAAGTCTAGTTTCTCAAAATGATCAGGCATGCAATAAATATCACCGGGTCCTTGGATGCTGTGGTGATTGGTAAAGTAGAAAATGGGATACTGATCAAATTCAGGGATCATCTCTACTTTGCGATTGCGACGTGCGGCGGCAACATGTTGACGAAAAGCATACCCATCTCTGCAAGAGGTAGGGAATGGAACAGGGGCCAGTAAGTTTTGTCCTTGTATATCAATACCTTTTTCTTTTCCAATCCTGCCATCTTTGATCGCAGCATTCACCTGTTGTGCAATAGGAAACATATCATCCCAATATTGTAGGAACATGTTCATACTACTGGGTAATTCAGGATGTACCATATCACAATCAAACAAATAACCATCTACCAAAAATGCAAGTTGATCACGGCCTTCAGATAAGTAAGAGACAAGTTTCATAATGCAATCATTTGAGGGGCGAAAATAGTTTAAAAAATCTCTGCGAAACTCTTTTTCTCTTTTCTCTGCGGTGATCATGAACTGAAGAGAAAGAAGTGCGCAGCGGTTTCGCAGAGAGTAGTTAATCAGGTATCTTTATCGACCCAAAACAGCCGTATGAAAAGGATATTGTTCTTTGTTGGAATTATTGTACTGATTCTGTGCTTTGCATTTAAAAAATCAGAAGACCAGCAACATTGGATTCGTATCAATCAACTGGGCTATACTCCCAATGGTAGTAAAGTAGCAGTTTGGTGTAGTAAAGAAAATTTTCTTCCGGAAAAGATCGAGTTGGTGAATGCTGAGACGAATCAAGCCGTTTACTCCATTAATCAGTTAGAAGCTTTTGGTGCTTATGGTCCGTTCAATAAAACGGCACGAGTTCGGTTCACTTCATTTCGAAAACCCGGACGATATTTTCTTCGTGCTGGTAATACTGTATCACCCATTTTTAAAATTGATCAGGATGTTTATAAAGGAACCGCTGATTTCTGTTTACGCTATATGCGTCAGCAAAGAAGTGGGTTTAATCCGTATTTAAAAGATAGTTGTCATACCCACGATGGATATACATTGTATGGTCCGATGCCGGATAGTACACATATTGATGTCAGTGGCGGATGGCATGATGCGAGTGATTATTTACAGTACACCACTACTTCTGCCAATGCAGCCTGGCATCTGTTATCAGCCTATCAAAATTTCGGATGGGTATTCGGTGATGAAAAACAGGCCAATGGATTGGATGGGAAAAATGGGGTAGCAGATGTCTTGGATGAAGCCAAATGGGGATTGGATTGGTTATTAAAAATGAATCCGGCTGATGGTATCATGTTCAATCAGTTGGGTGATGACAGAGATCATGTGAAGATGCGCATCCCTAAAGAAGATACCAACTACTATGGAAGAGGGTTTGAACGTCCTGTTTATTTCGTTTCAGGTAAGCCCCAAATAAGAGGCAAGTTCATGAATGCAACAACAGGAACTGCTTCCACAGCGGGTAAGTATGCAAGTACGTTTGCATTGGCAGCGCAAGTTTATCAGGAGAAAGATCAAAACTTCTCCCAAAAGTTATTGCAAAAAGCGGAAGCAGCGTATCGGTATGGGAAAAAATATCCGGGTGTTTCGCAAACGGCATCAGTTAAATCACCTTATATCTATGCAGAAGGGAATTGGGTAGATGATATGGAACTGGCTGCAGCAACATTGGCACAAACGAAAGGCACTAAAGATGATCTCTATCACACAGATGCTTATTCCTTCGCTAAAAAAGAACCTATCACACCTTGGTTGGGAAAAGATACAGCGCATCATTATGAATGGTATCCGTTCGTGAATGCGGGTCATTATGTGTTAGCGAATGGAACACTCAATAATAATCAGCGTGATACCCTTCATGATTATTATGAAGCAGGCATCAAAGCGGTTTGGAATAAGGCCAAACAAAATGCTTTTTATAGAGGTGTTCCATTTATATGGTGTAGCAATAATCTTACGGTTTCATTTGCATTGCAGTGTTATTGGTATCGAAAAATGACAGGTGATGATACATACACCGAACTGGAACAAGCAAATATTGATTGGATCTTTGGTTGTAACCCATGGGGAACAAGTATGGTTTATGGATTACCCTCATGGGGTGATACACCTGTAGATCCACATTCTGCTTTTACCCACTTAAAGAATTATCCAATTGATGGTGGATTGGTTGATGGTCCGGTATACACAGCCATCTATAAAAATCTGATTGGTATCAAATTGAATGATCCTGATGAATATGCTGCTTTTCAAAGTGATTTGGCTGTTTATCATGATGATTATGGTGATTATAGTACGAACGAACCTACGATGGATGGAACAGCATCTTTGATCTATTTATTGGCAGCAAAAGAAAATGAAACAAGACCAACAACTAGCGGCGGCTGGACAGCTTATCCTCCTATCAACCCTGCTTTTACATTACAGCATGGTGCTATTGTGAGAGGTGATACGACTAAGAAGTCTATCGCAATTGTTTTTACTGCAGATGAGTATGCAGAAGGATTACCGATGATTCAAAAAAACCTACAACAACAAAATATCAAAGCATCTTTCTTTTTCACCGGAAGAATGTATCGTAATAAAACTTATCAGCCCATTATTCAACAACTGTATCAACAGCAACATTATTTCGGTGCACATTCCGATCAGCATATTTTATACAATGATTGGGGAAATAGGGATAGTCTATTGGTAACAAGAGATTCTTTGGAGAAAGATTATCAAAACAATATAGAAGCCATGCGATCCTTGGGCTTATTGAAAAATGGAGAGCCGCAATATTTTATTCCACCTTATGAATGGTGGAATAGAAAAGTGACAAAGTGGTTTTCGCAAAACCTTATCCGATTGGTGAGCTTTACGCCCGGTACAAGAACCAATGCCGATTATACTTGGCCGGAGATGGGAGCTTCTTATAAATCAAGTGAAGAATTAATCGAACTGCTCAAAGCATTTGAAGTAAAGCATACATTGAATGGTGCAATTTTGTTGATACACGCAGGAACAGATCCGAGAAGAAAAGATAAACTGTACAACCGTTTACCTGAGATCATCAGTTCGTTGAAAACAAAAGGCTACCATTTCACAACCATCGACAAACTATAAGATTTCTGTGCTTCTCAGTGCCTTCAGTGGCAATCAATCGATCAAGAAAATTGCCACTGAAGGCACTGAGAAGCACAGAAGTTAAAGTGCTCTACCATCTTTCTTCTTCCGATCCCTCCCAATCTTTTTGCTTGAAAGCCTCTCTTGATTTCTTTTTTTCTTCTTGTCTGTCAATAATCAGTTTTGCAATTAATTCACCCGCATTTTGATCCGGATGATCGGCGAGGGTTTGCTTGAGTTTTTTTTCATTGATATCTAATCGATACAGTAAGGTTATCAGTTGATTAAAATCATCTGTGATGAGCCCATTTACAAAAGCCACCAATTGATCCCAGGAATAGGATTCGATACCCATCAGCTTATTTTCTTCTGCCATTCTTTAAAGGTATAGCAATCTTTTGTCGGTGTTTTTTACCTCAATATCAATCGGTTAAGTCAATTTATATGTACAAATTGTTAAAAAATCATTACATAATGTAAAATAAATTTGACAAAATGAAAAAATGATTTTACCTTTGTAGTATCAAATCAAATAAGTATATGAAACAGATCAAATTATTTCCGCATAGCTATCAGCGCATTGGTTATGTCTTATTGGTGCCTTTTCTGGCATTGGGTATTGCGCACATGTTTTTTGAATTCAACCCTTCTTGGTTGCAATTTAAAATGATTACAAATGGTCAATTGGAATTTAGTGCCAGCCATAATTTCACAGATGAAGTAGCTTCGGTTGGTCTCATCATCAGTCTTATCTTAATTGCTTTCTCCAAAGAATCCATTGAAGATGAAGCTATCCAATTTTTTCGGTTGGAAGCATTGCAGTGGGCGGTATACGCCAACTATTTGGTATTGATTATCAGCATATTGGCTGTGTACGGAACCACATTTTTTCAGGTGATGACGTACAATATGTTTACAGTGCTGATCATCTTTATCCTTCGTTTTAGGTACATATTGTTTCAGTATAATAAAGTAGGTTATGAAAAATAAGATCAAAGTGCAAAGAGCCATTCATAATCTGACACAGGATGATTTGGCCAAAAAAATTGCCGTAAGCCGACAGACTATCAATACTATGGAATCCGGGAAATATGTACCCTCTACTGTTCTGGCACTCAAAATGGCAAAACTGTTTGGTGTTCCGGTAGAAGAATTATTTGAATTAGAGGACGAGGATTAATTTTTTCTCCTTTTTCCAACCTTTTCGTGTAACAGAACTCTTTATTTGGAGTTAAGTAAATAAGTCATTTGTATGCTGAATCTGAGAAAATGGATACCGCTTTTGTTGCTGCTGGTCACCACAGCTGCACTCGCAGTAGTTCTCTTATTGGGCATACACCCTTCTGGCACTGGGAAAACAAAAGTTCCCGAAACATCAACTTTTGAATGGAGAGGAATTCCTTCGGGTAATTACTTATGCATCTAAAAGTCACTGTTTCCTAACCATTTATTGTTTACGAGAAAAATACGTTCAATGCGTAACAGAATTCTTTTGCTCTTACTGAGCATATGTATGACTACTGTAGTTTCAGCCCAAACAAATAATAACAAGGGCTTACTATCCGGTAAACTGATTGATTCAGCTTCTAAACAACCAATGAATCTGGCAACAGTCTCCGTTTTTACAGCCGTCGATACTGTGTTGGTTACCTATCGTTTGAGTACAGAGGCAGGAGAATTCAAAGTGAGTGGATTGCCTTTGGATGTACAATTAAGAATGATTGTTTCTTATTCAGGCTATACTGTTACCAGAAAAGAATTTAAACTCACATCAGATGCCCCTTCTTTTGATGCAGGCACTCTTGAAATGACACCCAATCAAGCCAATACATTGGATGAAGTGTTGGTGTATGCCGAACGTCCACCGGTTGTGGTGAAGCGTGATACCATTGAATTCAATGCCAACTCTTTCAAAACATTACCTTCTGCTTTGGTAGAAGACCTGCTTAAAAAATTACCCGGTGTTCAATTGGATGCCGATGGTAATATCACCGTGAATGGAAAAAAAGTAAACCGAATCATGGTGGATGGAAAAGATTTCTTCGGTGGTGATCCTAAAATGGCGACTCGTAACTTACCGGCTAACCTTATCGATAAAATTCAGGTAGCAGATGATAAAGATGAATTGGATTTGAATCCGGATAAGGCCAAGGCAGATGTGGGTCAGGTCATCAATCTTAAATTGAAAAAAGCCATTAAACAAGGATGGTTTGGAAAAGCCTATGCAGGTAAAGCAGATGAAGATAGATATGAAGCGGGCGGTATCGTAAATATGTTCCGTGATACTTTACAAGTGAGCGTTTTAGGTTTCAGTAATAATTTGAATAAAGCCGGATTTGGATTCAATGATATCAGAACCCTAGGTGGTTTCGATCGAAGTGGTATCAATTCTATCTCCATCAACGGTAATGGCGGATTGAATGTGAATGGTATTTCTTTTGGAGGAACCGGACAAGGTATTCAACAATCGCGCGGGATTGGATTTAACCTGAATAATGAATTCAAAAAAGGGTTAACGCTCAATACACAATATTTCTATGGTAAAACAAGAAATGATATTACAGAGTTAGAAAACAGACAACAGTTTTTGGGTGATACCATCCTTAATACAAGATCGAACAGATCTGAAATACAAAATGCCAACAGCCATCGATTGGGTTTTGGTCTGCGCTGGAAAATTGATACGACTTCAAGAATGGAATTTCGCCCTTCTTTAACGGTTGGAGAGCAGAATAATAATCGTCTTACCAATATCAATACAACAAGTAGTGTAGATGGGCTTTTGAATACAAGTAATAATCTTCAGTCTGTACATGCAAAGGATCTAGGCTATAATCATCAATTGAGCTATTTCAAAAATTTCAGAAAAAAGGGAAGAACATTCAATGTATTCAATACAGTGAATTACAACAGCACCAACAGTGATCAATTCAATAATGTTTTAAATACTTTTTTCCCAACAGGTTCCACTACTTTGGATCAGTTACGTGATTTGGAGCGTGCCAATTTCTCTACCAATACCAATCTGAATTTTGCTGAGCCGCTTGCTAAAAACTTAACCTTACGCTTGGGATATGCATTAACGTATTTTGAAAATAAAGACGCTTTATCAACTTTTAATAAAAGCAATAGTAGTGGTAAATATGATCAACTAAACAGTTTATTGACCAATCATCTGGAAAGAACGAGTTGGAGAAACAATCTTTCATCAGGATTGAATTTCAGGTATAAAAAATTAAGCATTACAGCTACGCTGAACTTCTTATGGCTGGATTTGAATAACCGTTATATTTCTATTGGACAAAAACTCGATCAGCATTTCAATTATATTTTACCGGGTGGAAATATCAGTTGGCGAGAGTTTAACCTGAGTTATAATGTGAATGTCAATCCACCGGGTATTGGAGATATTCAACCTGTAGCGGATAACAGTAACCCATTGTACATCAATAAGGGTAATCCTGATCTGAAACCGGCAGAATCTCATAACTTTAATCTCAACTATTTTAAGAATATCACTGCTAAACAATTATTCATTAGTGCTTATTTGGGAGGAAACATTAGCAATAATAGTGTGGTAAGAAGTCGCGAAATTGCTGCCAATGGTGTTCAAACCACGATGCCTGTAAATGCAGATGGTATCCATAATTTTTATACAAACTTTTATTTCAATAAACAGTATAAACTCAACAAGACTTTTTCTGTGAACTTCGGAAGTGGGTATAATCTTAACTATACCAGAAATTTTTTAATCATCAATTCCAAGAAGAGCTATGTAAAGAATATTGATTTCAGTCCGTACTTACGCGGAGGCTTCAACTGGAATGATAAAGTAGAGTGGAATATCAGTTATAACAGAGGTATTAATAATGCGTATTATGAAAGCGGCGATTTTCGTAACCTGCAAGTAGAAAGACAGAGCATCAATACTGATCTCGTAGTACGGATACCGAAAAAATTTGTTTGGGAAATGACTTTAGATCATCGTTATAATTCACAAACAGCTCCCGGGGTTCAGAAAACAGTTGCTCTATTGAATGCCGGATTAACGTACCTGTTCTTGAAAGAGGATAAAGGACAACTTAAGTTCTCAGTCTTTGATCTACTGAATCAAAATCGTTCTGTATTCCGTTTCTCAGCTGAGAACTTCATTACCGATCGACAAGTAAATATTCTTCAGCGTTATTTTATGCTCACATTTACCTACAATATCAGAAGCTTTGGAGCATCCGGTAAGGGATCAGGTGGTAAAGTAGGGGGAAGGCAAAGTATGTTTTTCTTCTAATCTCTTCTTTGCGATAACTCATTTCTCCTATTCTCTGCGGTTATTTACTTTAAAGGAGTAACCGTAAAGAATAGGAGTTTTTTATTAGTGCTAATACTTCTCCATCACCCCCAACCCAAATAAGGCAAAATCATATTTCACCGGATCTTTGGGGTCTAGTGTCTTCAGGTAATTGGTGAGTTCTACAGCTGCTTGCCAGTCTGTTTGTTTTCTATCTAGTAATTGAAACCTGTAAGCTCCCCTTTTTTTCGGGCCAGTTAAAAGTATAATTTTCTTTTTTCAGTTTAACATGAATACGGATTAAATGTATTCGACTGGCGGTACAAAACCCAGCGACTGATGTGGTCTTGAGCAATTATAATCCATACGCCATTCTTCTGCTTTTTCTCGTACCTCATCCAATGTTGTAAATACATACGCATTTAATAATTCCTTTCTGATGTTGCCATTACAACGTTCTACATAGCCGTTTTGCATAGGTTTACCGGGTTGTATAAAAGCCAGACTGATGTTATGCTCCCTGCACCAAAACTCAAGCTTGTGTGAGATGAACTCTGGTCCATTATCTACACGTATCATGTGCGGTAAGCCCCTAAACTCTTTGAGGTATTCCAGCACTCTGATCAGCCGAAGCGTTGGCAGTGACAGATCTGATTCGATGTGCAGAATCTCTCTGTTATAATCATCAATGATGTTTAACAATCTGAACCTTCTGCCATCCCATAAGGTGTCGCTCATAAAATCAATACTCCACACCTCATTGATAGCAGCGGGCTGATAAAGTGATTGCTTTACACGTTGTGGCAACCGCTTTTTATAACGTCTGCGGATATTGAGTTTTAAATCAGTATACACTCTGTACACCCGCTTGTGATTCCAGATGTACCCGTTTCTTCTGATCCTGAAGTAACTCTGCCAAAAACCAATAGCAGGATGCTTCTCTACTAACTGTTGCAGTTGTTCAACAACAACAGTATCATCCTTTGGCTTAGGCTTGTATTGTTGTGTACTTCGTGGCAGGCTTACTGTTTTACATGCCTGACGCTGGCTGATACCAAACTCGCTCACCATGTGTTCAGCCAGGCTGCTTTTCTCATCAGGCGTTACAGCTTTTTTGCCATTGCATCTTTTAACGCTTCATGCACTAAACTTAAGTTGGCATACATGCGTTTCAAACGGCTGTTCTCTTCTTCCAACTCTTTGATTCGTTTCAATTCATTTACATCCAATCCGCCATAACGTTGACGCCATTTGTAAAACGATGCTGTAGTAATCCCAAGCTCCCTGCAAATATCCTTGGCATCTTTACCAGCCTCGTGTTCCTGGATTGCTTTCACAATCTGTGTCTCAGTAAATCTTGATTTTTTCATAACGACCTCCTTTTTAAAGTTAACAATTCTGTCAACTTTTAAGTGGCCGAACTTTGGGGGAGCTTACAAACCGTTTTGCTACCCTGGCTACATGTAAATCAATCGGACAAATCAATTCTGATGCATTGATCTTTTGCCAAATACCAAAATCAACGCCGGCTTTATCTTTTCGGACCATCCAGCGTAAAAACATATTCAATCTTTTACAAGATGAGCCTTTATAAGGAGGGGCGATATGTTTTCTGGTTCTTGCCGGAGCATCTTCTAGGGAGAAAAAGTATTCATGAAATCGCATTAATCGGATTTCCATTTCTTTTTCTTTTGGAATCGTAAAGGCAGCTTCTAAAGAGTCATACTTTTTATAATGCTGTTGTAGAAAGCTGATAAAATACAGGAGATCGGTAGCATTAAATGTTCGATGCTTGAAGTGTACCAATCTTTTCAAATCCTGATCTTGATGGTGCAGACAAAACTCGTGAGGATTATTGTCCATCAGTTTCATCAATTCAAATGATTTTTGAATGATGGTAGTTCTATTGCCCCAAGCAAATATGGCTGCAAAAAAACCTGCTATTTCTATGTCCTGCTTTTTGGTGAAAGTATGAGGTACGCAGATAGGATCTTCTTTGATAAAGGAGGGTTGATTGTATTGTTGTACTTTACTGTCGAAAAAATCTTTTAAGGAGCTCTTACTATCGATTTTCATACGGTACAAAACTATCACAATCGTCCATCACTAAGTCCACTTTATTATTGGTAGCAAATAGCTTATAGGGCATAGCAAATAGTTTGTAACAAGTAATTTGCTATGAACCATAAGCTATCTGCTATAAACTATTTGCTATGACCCATCAGCTATCCGCTAAACTTTACCTCCATCCATCTCCATCCAAAATATTACCGATGCCTCCGAGTATACTACCTTCTTCTTTTCTGCTATAAGTGCCATAAGCAAGAATTCTTCCTGCCAGTCGGCTGATCGGTAGTGTTTGAATCCAAACGATACCAGGACCACGGAGTGTTGCAAAAAATAAACCCTCACCTCCAAAAATGGTGTTCTTAATACCGCCTACAAATTGGATATCATAATCTACACTTGAAGTAAAGCCCACTATACAGCCGGTATCTACTTTTAACAATTCGCCCGGTTGTAATTGTCTTTGTACTACATGACCACAGGCATGCAAAAATGCCATTCCATCACCTTCCAGTTTTTCCATGATGAATCCTTCGCCACCAAATAAGCCGGTTCCTAGTTTTCTTTGGAACTCTAAGCCCACGCTTACTCCTTTAGCGGCACAGAGGAATGCATCTTTCTGACAAATGATTTTATTCTGAAAACGGGAAAGATCAACAGGGATGATTTTCCCGGGATAAGGGGAAGCAAAACTGACGGTTTTAATGCCACCGGTAACATTGGTAAATGCGGTCATGAATAGATTTTCACCTACCAGTACTCGTTTACCGGCATTGAGAAGTTTACCTAATAATCCTCCTTGTTGTTTACTGCCATCGCCAAACAAGGTTTCCATTTGGATACCATCATCCATCATCATAAAAGCCCCCGGTTCAGCGATTGCCGTTTCATTTGGGTCCAACTCTACTTCCACATATTGCATTTCTTCTCCGTAGATTTTGTAGTCTATTTCGTGGTTTTGTTTCATATCAAACAATTTTAAAAATTAGTAGTCAAGTAGTAATAAAGATTACATATCAGTTATAACTCGAGTAAAATAATCTGTGAATCTGTGGCAAAAATTAGCCACAGATTCACAGATTACAGTATTATTCTTTGGTATTGCAATGATTTTTCATGGAAGTTTAAAAGCAATCCTAATTTTAATTTTGAAACAGCCAAATAGTTTAATACCTGTGCCTGATGTTGCTCTATAATTCCTGCTTTTGATTTGATTTCTAAAATTATTGAGTTGTCAATTACAAAGTCGGCATAAAATTTATGCGGTAAAATGATGTTTTTATAGGTAACTGTATATTCTTTTTCTTTAATTCTGTGTATCTCAGTGCCCTCAGTGGCATTTCTTTTTACAAAATCACTCGCTTGATACCCAACCTATCCTCCCCAAAATTAATAATCAATCCAATCTTACATCCTGACACACGTAAATAATTAATAACCTGCTTGTATTGCTCTTCCGCAATGCCATTTTGAGCCTTAACCTCTAAAATAATTTGATCAAAAACAACAAAGTCAGCAAAGAATTTATGTGGTAGGATAATTGATTTATACTCGATGATGTATTGTTGTTCTCTTTGGTAGCTTATTTTTCTATTTTGAAACTCATATTCCAATGCGTCTTTATAGACTATTTCTAAAAATCCTTTACCAAGTATTCGATGAACTTCTATACAGGTAGATAGAATTTGGCTGGTTTCTGTTTGGACGGGGTAGTCTTTGGAGTTGTATGGGTTCATTTTATTGCCACTGAGAGCACAGAGGTACACAGAATTTTTTTTCTTGTGTACCGTATTTCCCGCAAAAAAAACCGCCCCTGAGAACAGGGGCGGTGTGTGGATTATTACCAAAAACCAACTGTACACTATCATTAGAACCAACTGCCAATAAAAGATTGGTTAACAGTGGCTACATTTTTCAAACGTTTTTCTCTTTTCTTTCTCGCTATTCTATTTCTGATCAATGCCGCTACCATCAACAGTAAGAAGATAATGGTCAACGGTGGAATACCCATGAAACTGATCCATTTACCACCAAACATTCTGCGCATCGGTCTGCGTAAACGTTCGGCGATCAGATACATCGCAGGTACAATGATCAATGTCATGAAGAAAGCGAAAGTCAAACCAAAGATGATGGTCCAGCTCAATGGCTTCCAGAACACTACATTATCACCGCCAAAGAAGATCCTTGGATTCAATTCAGAGAACAACGTTATGAAGTTGATATTAAAACCTACCGCAATCGGGATGAAAGCTAGGATCGCAGCAAGCGCAGTTAATAGTACCGGAATGATACGTGTCTTACCAGCTTGTATTACAGCTTCTTTTGTCTTCATACCTCTGGATCGTAACTCATCCGCAAATTCAATCACAAGAATACCATTCTTCACTACGATACCAGCCAGACCTACGATTCCAAATCCGGTCATCAAAATAGATACTTCCATTCCTGTGATCGAGAAACCAAGGAACACACCGATCACACTGAAAATAATTTCAGTTAAAATAATCACCGGCTTACTTACACTGTTGAACTGTAATACCAGAATCAATAAGATCAATGCCAATGCAATCAACAAAGCGCTGAATAAGAAGGCGCCGGTTTCGGCTTGCTGTTCTCCTTCACCGGTTTGTTTGATGGTTACGCCATCAGGTAAACCTTTGAAGTCAGCAATATGCTTAGCCAATACCTGATTCACTGCCGTAGCATTGAATCCTTCTGTGGTCAATACATTAGAACGTAGTGTGATCAAACGTTTCTGATTCTTTCTTTTTACGCTACCCAAGGTACTGGTAGGCTCAACTTTTACCAATGCACTGATCGGAATATTTTTTACCGCGCCACCCGCTGCCATATCTCTAAATGAAATACGCATATTGAGCAGATCTGTGAGACTCTTACGCTGAATCTCATTGTTGCGCAGCTGTATTTTATATTCTTCTTTTCCTTCCTTCACTTTTGACACTTCTCTTCCAAACAGTGCGGTACGAATTTCCATGCCGATCTGAGCAGTGGATACACCTTCGATTAATGCACGCTGTCTGTCAACAGTTAAAGTGATCTCCGGATTTTTCAGGTCTATATCCATTTTTAATTCTTCCACACCCGGTACCTGAATAGAATCCAGATAATTTTTCAGTGCCGTAGCACCTTTGATCATCGCATCAAAATCTTCGCTGGCAATTTCAATATTGATCGGAGGATCGGTTGGTGGTCCACCACTTTCTTGATCCACACTAATTTCTGAACCCGGAATACCTTTCATCGCTGCACGTATCTGATCTAAGTAAGGTCTGGTAGAAACACCATGTCTTTTTTCAAATTCCACAAATGATACCTGAATACGTCCCAGTTCACTTCTCGTACTTCTATCGCCTGCCATCGGATCACCGGCACCCACGGCAACGTTACTGATCACACTTTCCACGATCGGATTTTCTTTGCCATTCTCAGTGCCCAAAATCTTATTCACTCTTCCTTCCAATACCTTGGTAACAGAGTCTGTGTATTCCACATTCGTACCTACCGGTAATTTCAGGTAGACAAAAATCTGGTTAGGATCACCTTTCGGGAAGAAAGTAATCGGAATACGACCACTTCCAATAGAACCCACAAAAATGAACAGGGAGATAAAGAACAGTGCGATGGTTCCCAATAACAGGTGTACAGGTCTCCGTCCATTCAATGCCCATCTCAATAAACTTTCATAATGACTCATGATCCAAGGCAATGCCTTGTTTTGGAAATTATGGATGGCATCATCTAATACATATTTATTGAATACCACCAGTATCATGAAGAATAACAGTAAGTTGCCCCAGAAAGTAGCACCTGCGATATCTAATAAGATACCAATAACGATTGCAATCCAGAATCCTTTCTTTTTGAAGATAGCACTCTTCGGTTCTTTTACTCCGTGCTCATCTTCATGATTCATGAAGTCAACCGCAAAAATGGGGTTCATGATAAAAGCAACCACCAATGATGCCGCCAATGTGAAAATCAACATTGTTGGCAGGTACACCATGAATTTACCAATGATACCCGGCCAGAATAACAATGGAAAGAAAGGAGCCAGTGTAGTAAGTGTACCTGCTAATACAGGAACGAATACTTCCCCCGCTGCAATTCTTGCAGAGAAAGCAGAAGTTAATTTACCCTTTCCTTCTACAAAGATGCGGTGCGTATTTTCAATGACTACAATTGCATCATCCACAATAATTCCCAATCCGAACAACAATGCAAAGAGTACGATGAAGTTGAGTGTTACATGTGTTCCAACAATCAGATCGGCACCCGGTAAGAATACGAAGGCAACGAACATACTCAGTGGAACAGACAATGCCACAAAAAATGCATTCACAACACCCATGAAGAACATCAACACAATCAATACCAATACGAAACCGATAATGATAGAGTTCACCAATTCATTGAAGGAAGTTCTGGTTTGAATACTCTGATCACCGGTGATGACTGCTTTCATATCCGTAGGATACAAAATGCCCTTTCCTTCTTCAACAATCTTTTTAACACCGTCACTCGTCTCGATCAGGTTCTCTCCACTTCTTTTGATGATATTCAGTGTCACCACATTTTTACCATCCAGTCGCGCATAACTCTCTCTTTCTTTGATGGTATCAATCACATGAGCGATATCTTTTAGATAGATAGGGGCGCCATTGGTATTTCTGACGATGAGCTGCTGAATATCAAAAGCAGTTTTCAGCTGTCCTTTTAGCTGAAGGTTGCGTTTCATATTACCTACTTCTAAAAGGCCGCCGGAAATATCTAGGTTTTCACGCTGAACAGCTGCTGTGATATCATCGAAAGTAACACCCGCACTTTGCATCCGGTAATTGTCGACATTGATCTGGAATTCACGCTCAGGAGCACCCACAATATCCACACGGTTGATTTGAGGTAAATCTTCGAGTTTATCTTTCATATCATCCGCATACTTCTTCAAGCGCGGAAGATCATAATCACCACTTAGGTTCACATACATGATGGGTTGCTCACTGAAACTTACTTCAAGAACAGTGGGCTCTTGTGTAAGATCATTCGGTAGGTCTTGCTTTGCCTTATCAACCGCATCTTTTACTTTTTGTAGTGCGATATCTGTTTTTACATCCGTATCAAACTCAACCATAATGGCTGAGAAATCTTGCTGTGATGTACTAGTAAACTTTTTGATTTTAGCACCCGTAATACCCTTGATTTGTTTTTCGATAGGACGGGTAACCAGGTTCTCGATATCTTTTGGAGAGTTGCCTACATATACAGTTTGTACATAAATAGTAGGGATAACGATATCAGGAAATTGCTCTTTTGGTAAAGTGATGAATTGGTAAATACCTGCCAAGCTCACAAACAACATCATCAGATAGATGGATGTTTTGTTTTTGATACTCCAGGTAGTAAGTACAAATTCTTTGAACTTACCTTTTATATTTTCTAATGCACTCATACAATTAGTTTAATAAATCTTCAATCTTAATGCCTACTTAACGCTAGTGGTAATTACCTGACCATCATATAAGCTCTGGTAACCTTCTGTAATCACCATATCGCCTGCCTGTAAACCGGATTTTACTTCCAGCTTATCGCCATAAAATTCTCCTACAACCACTATTTTCTTTTTAGCGATCATTTTACCGTTCTCTTTTACAGCCACCATTACATATTTACCTTTCTCGTCATTCTGTAAAGTATTGACAGGAACAGTGATGGCATTATTGATGGTATAATCCTGAATCTGTACCATCGCAATTTGATTGGGTCTGAAATCTTTGTCATTCGGCATTCTTGCTTCAATAAAGAAGCTGCGACTAATTGGATTGATGATCTTTCCGGATACAGATACTTTTGCTTCTACAGTTTTATTAATATCAGGTAAAGTAATTTTCAAGCGGGTTCCATTATTAACACGATCAATGTAATTTTCCGGAACTTCAGTTGTGACTTTCAAATTGCTGGTATTGACAATTTTGATTTGACCCGGACCAGCAAAGATTTCACCTACGCGAATGTTTACATCTTCAGCAACACCACTTACATCACTGTATACTGAAGTGAAAGCGAGTTGTTCTCTGCTAAGTTTCACTTGCTCTTCCGCACTCTTCAATTGATTTTCCAGTGTTTCTACATTGTTTTTTGCGGTGATCAACTGTACTTCTGTACCGATATTTTGCTCCCACAAATTCTTCTGTTTTTGGTACAATGTTTTTGCGAAAGACAATTGCGTTTTCAGGGTTTCAAGACCTTGCTCAGCTGCAATTACGCTTTGACGTTGTAAGGCATCATCCAGTTTTAAGATGAGTTGTCCTTTCTTTACCACATCACCACGTTTGATATAAACAGCTTTTACCTGTCCGCCACCACCACGTGGAGTCACGAAAGAAATATTTTCTGATTCGATCTTACCCTGCAGATCAATATAGTGTGTGAATGTCTCAGGTGCTACTGCAGATAACGCAACTAGTTTTGCATTATCCGGTTTGGCAGAAGCCGGATCCAGTTTAGCGATTTCTGCTTCAAGCTTAGCGATCTCAGCATCAATTCCGTCCTTTTGTTTTTTTAATTCAGCCAGTTTTGCTTTTTGCTCAGCTGCGGCACCGCTGTTGGCCTCAGTAGAACCTGCACCACAAGAAACCAGTGTTACTGAAGCGGCGAGTACCAGAATAGTGAATATCTTTTGCATATAGTTAGGTTTATAGTTTTCCGATTGCTTTTAAATAATCTACCCTGGCAATAATAGCACTGTACAGGGCACTGATATAATTGGTTTGTGCGGTCACCAGATCTGTTTGTGCAGCAGTGATCTCGGTATTGGAACCGGTACCTACTTCATATTTTTTCTTGGTCTGGTTGTATACACTTTCTGCCAGTTGCATGTTTTTCTTTTGGAAATTCATAGTGGCAATAGCTGTTCTGAAATTCACTCTTGATTGAGCTACTTCGTTGTCAATACTCAGTTTCAGGTTATCAAGCTGATTTTCGGTTTGTTGCAATTCAAAACGAGCTTTTTTGATTCTGGCATCTTTTCCAAAACCATCAAAAATGGGGATAGATACATTCAAGCCGATAAAAGAAGTAGTGAACCAATCGCCTTTACCAAAAAAGTCAAACTTATTTCTTTGTGCATTCTTGGTATAGGAACCTGATAACGATACAGTAGGTAAATAACTTAACTGATAACGTTTGATATTGAATTCATTCAATTTTTTACCCAGACTTAGGTATTGGAAATCTTTTCTGTCAGCATAGTTATAAGCAGTATCCAGGGTGAAGTCCTTACTGATTTGATCTTCGCCTAAGCGATCCGTCAAGATCAGTGTATCATTTACGGGCATACCCATCAAAGTTTTCAAACCCATATATCCCAGATCAATACTATTCAGAGCTTTCAATTTTTCTGTTTGCAAATTCGCAACCTGAACAGCTATTTTGTCGAGGTCTAGTTTTTCAGCAAAACCGTTCTTGTATAACTCTCTGGTATCGTTTTCCAGTTTGGATAATCTATTGATGTTTGCATCCAAAAGATCGATCTGTGTTTTACTCACCACCAACTGGTAGTAGATCTTGTGAATATTGGTTTTGATCATCTCTTCTGTTACTTCCTTATTCTTGGTTTGAAATTCGATGGAAGTTCTTCTAGCCTGTAAGCCAATGAATACTTGTCCGTCAAACAGCAATTGCTGTACTTGAACAGTGGCAGATGCATTGTATTTCACTCCGAAACGAACCGGAATAAAAGTCCCAGCAGCTCCTCCGAAAAATTCTCCGGGTAATAAGGAAACAGGTAATTGTAAATAATCATTACCACTCACGTTACCCGTAACGGTGGGTAATGCAGCCGCAGTAATATCGCGGTTGGTTTGGTTTTGCACCTGAATATTCAACAATGCATTTTTTACCTGAACATTGTTTCTATTGGCGTAATCAACGCATTGCTGAATGGTAAATTCATGCTTTGCAGGATTTTGAGCGTTGGTAAGAAAACTTATCAATGCCAGCCCTATCAGTAAAACCAGTCTCGGGGTCCTTCTTTCGTGCATAGGTTTAGTTTTATTTTTTTTGTCTTTGTTGCTTGTATTTTAAAATCAGTTTTTGTCCTTTTGCTGTTGCCATACCAAAGAGGAAATTGTCAGTGATTTCTGCTATGACCTGGCCAGGTGTGAATTTGGAAGCAGGAAAGTTTTCTGTATCAAACATGAAAAACATAGACAGCAAACGAAATCTGGTTAATAACTCTACATTAATATCTTCTCTGTATAGGCCATCTTCAATTCCCCATTCCAAATTGGTTTTTATGACTTCATGGAAAAATTTGTTTTTATGTTCTAAGAATTTCTTGTAGGCTTTTGGGTGATATTTTTCCAGATCAAACATCAATGACGGACTCATATGCTTAAGCATCTCCTGAATCATATCCACCGCTAGGAATATTTCCTGGATGGCATTCTCACTTTGTTCACGGTGACCATCACAATCTTTTTTGCTTTGTTTGATCTCAATATCAATGGTACCTTCTACCAGCGCATCTTTATCTGCATAGTACTGGTAAATGGTTTTTTTACTCATGCCCAGGTGATTGGCAATCTCATCCATGCTCACACTGCGCAATCCATACCGCATGAATAGTTCATGCGCTTTGGTTAATATTCTTTCCTGAGTTTCCATAATCTAAAATCGGGGGCAAAACTATGGAAACTTTTATCGTTACCAAAGTTTCCATGTGTTTTTCGAATGAATTTTGTGTTAAGCGGTGAATAAAAACGATGAATGAAATGCTTATGACAGTTAGTTTTTTAGACGGTTGAAGCACTTGTATATTGTATACAAATAGTAGATTTATTGATTTCTTAGTTACTTTACATTGAAATCCAGAGAGATGAGTAATGTAGATGTAAAAAATAGCCTTCGCTTATACCTTAAAAAGTTATTGCAATACTTTTTTCAAGGATTGATCGTGCTTGCACCCATCGGCATTACACTTTGGGTGGTAGTAGGGTTGTTTCGCTGGATCGATGGATTTCTTCCCAATCTGATCAATTCTCTCTTCCCCGATCTGTTGGAAAAAGATGCAGCCGGTAATCTGAGGAGCTTACCCGGATTGGGCTTTATTGTAGTAGTTGCATTGGTTTTGTTGGTAGGATGGATCTCTTCTCTTTTTGTAGTGGGAAGATTGGTAACACTGTTAGATACTGTTCTCGAAAAAACACCCGGCATCAAATTCATTTATTCATCGGTTAAAGATTTTCTGGAAGCTTTTGCCGGCAATAAAAAGAAATTCGATAAACCCGTACTGGTGAATGTGGATGGAACAGATATATGGCGTATTGGATTCATTACCCAACAGTCCTCCGATGAATTTGGCTTGAAAGATCATGTAACTGTTTATGTACCACACTCTTATGCCATTTCCGGCATCACCTATTTTGTGCCCAAAGAAAAAATCAAACCCCTACCATCCATCAGCGCCGCCGACGCCATGAAGTATACGGTGTCGGGTGGGGTGACGGAGGTGGAGTAGTGGGGGCTATAGGTTATAGCGTATAGTTCATGGCTTATGATTGATCAGAGATACAATATAATAACGATAAACTATTAGCTATGAACCATTAGCTATAAACCATGAACTATATGCTACAAGCTCAAGACTTTCCCTACCTTGCGCATTCAAGCAATCGACATGAAGGTTCATAATTTTAATTCGGGTCCGTCTATTTTGCCCCAAAGTGTGATGGAGCAAGCTGCACAGGCGATTCATGACTTTAATGGAACGGGTTTATCTATTCTTGAGATCGGACATCGTACCACTCATTTTCAGGAAGTATTACAAGAAGCCATCAACAGCGTCAAGCAATTGATGGATCTGGGCGATGAACATGAAGTGTTGTTCTTACATGGTGGCGCTACTACGCAATTCATGCAAGTACCCATGAACTTACTGGATGAAAATGCAACAGCTGCTTATCATGTCAATGGTATCTGGGGTAAAAAAGCAGCCACGGAAGCGGCTTTGTTTGGTAAAGTAGAAGTAGTAGCAGACAGCGCCGACAAACAAAATACCTATATCAGTAAAGACTTTGCAGTACCTACATCAGCGGCTTATCTGCATATTACTTCTAATAATACGGTGGAAGGAACACAGTGGCACCAATTCCCTGAAACACAAGTGCCTTTAGTGGCTGATATGAGCAGTGACATTTTTTGTAGACCTGCTGATTACAAAAGATTCGGATTGATCTATGCCGGTGCTCAAAAAAATATGGGTGCAGCAGGTGTCAATATGGTGGTAGTAAGAAAAGATCTATTAGGAAAAGTGAATAGAAAGATTCCTACCATCATGGATTATCAAAAACATATTGCTGCCGGTTCATTGATGAATACACCACCGGTATTTGCTGTGTATGTGAGTATGCTCACTTTACGCTGGATACTTCAGGAAGGTGGATTGATAGAGATGGAGAGAAGAAATAAAGCAAAATCAGAACGCTTATATCAAACGGTTGATAGCATTCCTCTGTTTCGTGCAGATGTGGCTAAAGAGGACAGAAGCCTTATGAATGCTGTGTTTTTCCTGAATGACCCATCATTGGAGACAGCTTTTTTAGAAGCCTGTAAGCATGAAAATATGATTGGGGTAAAAGGCTACAGAACAGTAGGCGGAATACGCGTAAGCATGTACAATGCATTGCCATTATCGAGTGTAGAAGCGATTTGTGAGCTCATGAAAGACTTCGCATCTAAACATGGATGATTTTTATAAACGGTTGTGAGCGGAAATAAATTTTACCTACTTTTGGACCGAAAAACGATTTTGGTCGAAAATGATAATTACGCAGAAAGAAGAGATCGTTAAAGACGACATCCTGAAAGAGGCGCAAAAGTTATTCCAACAATTTGGTCTGAAGAAAACCACCATGGAAGACATTGCCCGATCTATGGGCAAAGGCAAAAGCACCTTATATTATTACTATTGCAGTAAGGAACAGATATTTGATGCCGTCATTAGTAAAGAAATGACGGAGGTCTTTAATGAGGCAAAGGATGCAGCTGAAAAAGCACATTCTGCTGAAGACAAGCTCAGGGTCTTCACCATTACTAAGATCAAAGCTCTTCAGAAAAAATCCAATTTATATAGAGTGGTACGCGGAGAAATGCAGGAAAACAATCGCTGCATGAAACACGTACATAGAGAGTATGACCAGCAGGAAATAAAGTTGGTAAAGAATATTCTAAGCTTTGGTATTAAAACAGGGGAGTTCAGTAGTGCAATAAAAAAAGACCTGGATATCTTACCATCTGTAGTGGTGAGTTCTTTGCGCGGACTGGAATTTGACTTGTTTGCAGGTAATAAATACCCAAAACTGGAAACAAGAATTGATTCGATTGTGAGTATTATGGTAAAAGGAATTAAAAAATAAAATAAAAAAACGTTTTATACGTCTCGCCTCAGGCGAGACGATCATTTACAACAACAGAGAAAATCTACTAAACATGAAAGAACAAATCCAACCTGCAAATGGCAAACTGGGTATCCTTCTTCCCGGATTGGGAGCTGTGGCTACTACTGTTATTGCAGGTGTTGTGGCTGTGAACAAAGGCCTTGCTGAACCTATTGGAGCACTTACGCAAATGGGCAATATCCGTTTGGGAAAAAGAACAGAAAATCGTTACCCTCTCATCAAAGATTTTGTGCCTTTGGCACCATTGCAGGATGTGGTATTCGGTGGATGGGATGTTTATAGCGATAATGTATATGAAGCAGCCATGAATGCGAAAGTATTGGAAGCCTCATTGCTCAATGCTATCAAACCAGAACTGGAAGCCATCAAGCCCATGAAGGCTGTTTTTGATAAATCTTATGTGAAGAATCTGGATGGCACACATATTAAACAAGCAGCTACCAAATGGGATCTTGCGAATGAAGTGATCAACGATATCGAAAACTTTAAAACAGCCAATGGTTGTGATCGCGTAGTAATTGTTTGGTGCGGATCTACCGAAAAATATATTGAACAATCAGCCGTTCATGAAACGATTGAATCATTTGAAGCCGGATTGAAAAACAATGATCCTGCTATCTCGCCAAGTATGATCTATGCATATGCAGCGATCAAAATTGGCGTTCCTTATGCAAATGGAGCACCTAATCTGACCTGCGATATTCCTGCATTGATTGAATTATCAAAAGAAACCAATACACCAATTGGTGGTAAGGATTTTAAGACCGGACAAACCTTAATGAAAACCATACTGGCACCGGGTTTACATGCACGTGCACTGGGTGTTCGTGGATGGTTCTCTACCAATATCCTGGGTAACAGAGATGGTTTGGTATTGGATGATCCGGATAATTTCAAAACAAAAGAAGTTTCTAAGTTGAGTGTACTGGAAGATATTCTTCAGCCAGACATCAATCCGAAATTATATGGTGATCTGTATCACAAAGTTCGTATCAACTATTATCCGCCACATGGTGATAATAAAGAGAGCTGGGATAACATCGACATCTTTGGTTGGCTGGGATACTCCATGCAGATCAAGATCAACTTCTTATGTCGTGACTCTATTTTAGCTGCACCGATTGTATTGGATCTTGCCATCTTTATGGATTTGGCTAAGCGTGCCAATATGAGTGGTATTCAGGAGTGGTTATCTTTTTACTTTAAGTCGCCACAAACTGCACCCGGATTAAGACCGGAGCATGATATTTTCAAACAACTCATCAAGTTGCAGAATACACTGCGTCATATGATGGGTGAAGATTTGATCACTCACCTGGGTCTGGATTATTATCAGGATCTGGTGGAAGCATTGTAATGAAAGTAAAAAAATTAATAGCCAGCTGTCTGGGTATCGGGTATATCAAAGGAGGCGGAACAATCGCAGCTTTACTCTGTTGTATTCCGTGGTATTTCGCTCAGACAGTTGGTTCTTTTCAAACGATTGCATGTGTAGTAACTGTTGTCGTTACTGCATTGGGAGTGTGGGCTGCTACCGGTGTTGAAAAAGACTGGGGGAAAGATAGCAGCAGAGTGGTAATTGATGAAGCAGCAGGAATGATGATCTCACTGCTGTTTGTACCGGTTACCTTGAGTTATGTGGCAACGGGTTTTATTTTATTTCGATTACTGGATATTACCAAACCACTGCTGATCAGAAAGACAGAATCACTCCCTGGTGGATGGGGTGTGATGATGGATGATATGATAGCCGGATTATATACCAACGTACTGTTACACACAATTATGTGGTTAAATGTTTTTTGACCGATGGTTACTTTTGTAAAAGCACAAGCTGCCTCATTAGCGGCTACCATAGTTGATTTTTCTGTCTTTATTCTATTGACAGAGTGGTTTAACTGTTGGTACCTGGCAGCTAGTATTACCGGAACCATCTCAGGAGGCGTTACCAATTTTTTACTGGGTCGTGTATGGGTATTCGATGCAATGCAGGGCAAAATCCCAAGGCAAGCATTGAAATACGTATTGGTATGGATCGGTAATCTATTATTGGTATCAGGAGGCGTGTTTGTGGTTACAGAATATGCACGAATTACTCCCCTCGCATCAAAGATCATTGTATCACTAATTGTAGGGTTTACCTATAATTATTTGTTACAAAAAAAATTCGTGTTCAAATCATAACAAAAATGAAAACTAAAAGCGGCGTTGTAAAATGGGGGCTTCTGGCTTTATTCATCCTGACAGGCTTTGTTCAAAGCATGGCACAAACGGTAGTGAAAGGGAAGATCGTTGACGCATTCAGCAAAGAACCATTACAATATGTAAGTGTGGTATTCAAGGGCGGACGTGGTACTGTTACAGACAGCCTGGGTCAGTATACTTTACGTTCATCAGGGAATATTTCAGTGATCCTTATTTCTTATGTAGGATATAAAACCATTCAGCGTGATATCGTTGTAGGAAAAGAACAAAACATTGATTTTGAATTAGAGACAGATCCAAAAGCTGTATACAATGTAACGGTGTCTACCAACAAAAGAGCTAAATACAGAAATAAAAATAATCCTGCTGTAGACCTCATTAGAAGAGTAATTGATAATAAGCCACTCAATCGTCCGGAGAAATATGATTATGTAGAATATGATCAGTACGAAAAACTGGAAGTATCATTGAGTAGTGTTCCGGAAAAACTGGCCAATAATAGAATGTTACGCAAGTACCAGTTTTTGTTTGAGAATGTAGACTCTACCAAACTTCAGGGAAAAACATTATTGCCTGTTTATCTCGAAGAAAAATTGGCGCAAAAATATTACCGCAAAAATCCCGAGAAGACCAAGACCATTGTTCGGGGAGAGAAAAGAGTGAACTATGGTGAGTATATCGATAATGATGGTGTTAGCTCTTATCTGAATCGACTGATCATGGATATTGACATCTATGATAACAATATTCCATTGTTCACTTATCAGTTTTTGAGTCCGATTGCAGATCTCGCCCCCACTTTTTACATGTACTATATCCGTGATACCATTACGGACGAAACAGGGAATAAACTGATCAAAATGTATTTCACTCCAAGAAATACCAATGATCTGTTATTCCGTGGTAATATGTTTATTACACTGGATGGAAACTATGCGGTACAAAAACTGGATATGTTCCTGAGTAGGAATGTGAACCTGAACTTTGTACGTGAATTACGTGTTGATCTCGACTTTGAAAAAAATCCTGATGGCCGTTACCACTTAAGTAAAAGTAATGTAATGGCAGAAGCCGCTGTTACCAAGGGATCTAGCGGAGGTTTCTTTGGCGAGCGAACGGTTTCTTTTAAAAACTATAAGATCAATGAAGCCAAGCCGGATAGTGTCTATGATGGTCCTGCAACCGTAAAACTGGAAAAAGTTGATAAACTTCCTGATGCTTTCTGGCAACAAAACAGACATGATACACTTACGGCAACAGAATCAAAAGTGTATTCCAATATCGATAGTTTGGAAAAAATGCCTTCTTTCAGAAGAACACTGGCATTTGCTACTTTCTTATTAGCAGGATATACTTCTTTTGGTCCTTTTGAAATGGGTCCCGCTGCAGCATTTTATGGGTTTAATCCGGTAGAAGGCTTTAAACTAAGACTGGGAGGAAGAACAACCCCTAAACTCAGCAAACGGATTTATTTCGAAACCTATGGTGCTTATGGATTCAAAGATGAGAGATGGAAGTATTTCTTAAGCACTACCTATTCTTTGAACAATAAATCGATTTATACTTTCCCGTTGAAATTTATCAGAGCCAGTTATCAGCACGATACAAAAATTCCGGGTCAGGAATTGCAGTTTGTGCAGGAAGACAATTTCTTTCTATCATTTAAACGTGGCTTGAATGATAAGTGGATCTATAACGATATTTTCAAACTGGAATATGTACATGAATTTCAAAACAGATTGTCTTATACATTAGGTTTCAGAAATTGGCGTCATACTCCAGCGGGATCTATTGTGTACAATAAATTCAATAATGGTGTTCTTCAAAACATTGCTTCGATCAATACCAGTGAAATATCTGCACAAGTTCGTTGGGCTCCTAAAGAACAGTTTTATCAGGGTAAGGTATACAGAATTCCTATCATCAATAAATATCCCATTTTCACTTTACGGTATACAGCAGGTGTGAAAGGATTATTCAATAGCGAGTACAATTATCAGAACATCAATCTGCGTGTAGAGAAACGTGTATTCATGTCGCAGTTAGGCTATAGTGATATGGTACTTGAGGGTGGTTATACATTTGGTTCTGCGCCTTATCCTCTATTAACCATTCATCGTGCCAACCAAACCTATGCGTATCAGTTGAACTCTTATAATCTAATGAACTTTCAGGAGTTTGTGAGCGACCAGTTTGCTGCATTGTCTATTGATCATCATTTCAATGGTCTGATCTTTAATCGTATTCCATTGTTACGTAAACTAAAGTTGAGAGAATTGTTGACGATGAAAGTAATTTATGGCGGCATCAGAGATGAGAACAATCCGGATAAAAACCCTGATTTAATCAAGTTCCCTGAATTGAACGGTCAGACAACAACTTTTTCCTTGAATAGGAAACCTTATATTGAAGGAAGTGTGGGTGTAGGAAATATCTTTAAAATTTTTAGAGTAGATCTGGTGAGAAGGTTTAACTATAAAGAAAACCCGAATATCAGCACCTGGGGTGTGAGAGCGCGTTTTAAATTTGATTTTTGATTCTATTATTTTGTATAGCAGTTAACGGTACATGGAAAAACTACCCTTGAGAATACAATTACAGAAAGCCATTTATGTGGTCATCGATCCTTTTGTAAAAGGATTGATCAAGATCGGATTAACCCCTAATATGGTTACCATGATAGGGTTTGTTCTGAATATCGGAGTTGCCATCATTTTTGTAGAAGGAGGGGAAAGAGGTCATCGCGGTGATCTCTCCTATGTTGGATGGGCGGGTGCTTTAATTCTGTTTGCAGGCTTATTTGATATGTTAGATGGTCAGGTGGCGCGCTTGGGAAATATGAGTTCTTCGTTTGGCGCTTTGTTCGACTCGGTATTGGATAGATACAGTGAGTTGATTATGTTCCTCGGCATTTGTTACTATCTCATTGCACATCATTATTTTCTGAGTTCTTTATTTGCGTTTATTGCCATGATCGGCTCTATGATGGTAAGTTATACCAGAGCCAGAGCTGAAGGATTGGGAATAGAGTGTAAAGATGGACTCATGCAAAGACCGGAAAGAGTGGTTACGATTGGCGTATCTGCCATTGCTTGTGGTATTGTTGGAGAATCTATCGGTGGTGATTGGAAATGGTATGTAAGTGGAATTCGGTTTCATGTATTAGAGACCATGTCCATTTTTACTTTACCACTTACATTAATGGCAGTATTGACCAATATCACGGCAATTAATCGCTTAAGAGGATCAAAAAAGGCGTTGGATTTGAAAGATGAACAAATGAAACAATCGAAATCGGGAATTTTACCATCAGTAATTATCGGGTTACTGATTAGTTTGACAGCAGTACCGGCAATGGCGCAGAAAGAGGTAAGTGCGCTGCAAGTAACAAAATCAGCAATAGAACCGCAGGATACATTTCCGGTTCCTAAAACCAATAATAAACAACTGTTTTATTTACAGAGAACTGCGAATACCAATACCATTGTATGCGAGCTCAACTATGATAAAAATGGGTTGTTGGATGTATCTGATCCGGTACATGTTTATTGGATACGTTATACAGAAGGGGGTGTAAAAAAGGAACTTTCCTATATACAACGTGTCTTTGCTTATGGTATCAAATCTCAGATGCTGGAGAAAGATTCTTATAAACTTCATTTTGTTTCCTATAAAAAGAAACCGCTGTACCTGATGCGCTCACAGAAAGACAACCAATACAAAGTATATGCCACCATCAATAACCAACAGGCAGTACTGAACAGGATATTCATTAAAGTAGATGGAGGAACTTTTTGGTCGCCCAATGTAGTGTATATGGAAATGAAAGGAGTAGATGAATATACGGGAAAAGAACTCATGCAACGCTTCAAACCCTGATATGACAGGCAGTTTCACGCAAATAAATAAACTTTTCACAGCGAAAGATCTACTGATTACTTCGCTTATTTCGTTAGCGTATTTATTACTGAGTTATTGGTTGATCGGGTATCAACAAGATCAGTTGACCTTGGTATTATTATTTAATATCTGTTACTATCTTTCTTTTATTACCCGAAAATTTATTGTGGGGTTTTCCATCTTCATTGTTTTCTGGATCATCTTTGATTTTATGAAAGCATTTCCTAATTATCACTATCAGGAAGTGCACATTCAAAGCTTGTATGAAGCAGAAAAAAAATGGTTCGGTATACAAGATGCAGGAAAGCTTATCACACCCAATGAATATTGGACTCTTCACCGAACTCGTTTTCTAGATGTCTTGACCGGTTTTTTTTATCTCAGCTGGATTCCAGTTCCGCTCGGATTTGCAGCATTTCTTTTTTTTAAAAACAGAAAATGGTTTTTGGAGTTTTCTCTCACTTTTTTGTTTGTGAATATTTTAGGATTTGTTATCTATTATATATATCCGGCCGCGCCACCCTGGTATGTACAACAATATGGGTATGATTTTATCGCCGGAACACAGGGAAATACAGCAGGTCTACATCGTTTTGATACCTATTTCGGAGTCTCTGTTTTTAAATCGTTGTATGAAAAGAGCTCTAATGTTTTTGCTGCCATGCCTTCTTTACATTCAGCCTATCCTTTGATCGTTTTGTATTTTGGATGGCGATTTCGTTTTACATGGATCAATCTGTTCTTTGCAACCACCATGTTGGGTATCTGGTTTGCAGCTGTGTATACGAGTCATCATTATGTATTGGACGTACTGGCAGGCATAACATGCGCTGCGATTGGCATTTTTATTTTCTCCAAACTATCCCAACAAAAAACCATTTCAAAGTGGATAGAGGCTTATGCGCGACATATATCGTAGGTAACCAATCTTTCATAACGTTTCTTTTATAATTAATTACTGATATTTGCGCAATGGCAAGTATTAAACCCTTCAGGGCTTTGCGCCCACAACCACAGCTGGCTAAGCAAGTGGCCAGTAGACCCTACGATGTATTGAACAGTGCGGAAGCTAAAATTGAAGCACAAGGCAACCCAAGTTCATTTCTTCATATCACCAAGAGTGAGATCGATCTGCCGGATGGAATTGATATTCATGCGCAAGAAGTATATGAGCAGGCAAAATCAAATTTGGATGCTTTTATCAAACGAGAGGTATTGTTTCAGGAGTCAAAAGAATGTTACTATATCTATCAGTTGATCATGCATGGCAGAAAGCAAACAGGCTTGGTTTGTGTAAGTAGCATTGATGATTATGAGCATGATATCATAAAAAAACATGAGTTTACACGTCCGGAAAAAGAGCTGGATAGAATCAATCATATTAAAACTTCAGGCGCACAAACCGGTAATGTATTTCTTGCTTATCGAAACAATACAAAAGTGGATGAGCTGATTGAAAAGTGGAAAGAAAGCAAATCACCTGTATATGATTTTATAGCAGATGATGAAATACAACACACCATCTGGATCGTAAACGATTCTGATGTTTGTGATCAGATCACTGCTTTGTTCGCAAATGAAATTCCTTGTACTTATATTGCTGATGGCCATCATCGTGCAGCTTCAGCGGCTAAAGTGCGTCAAGCGCTGGGGGAACAATCGGGACCTGCGGCAGACTATTTCCTAACGACATTATTTCCTTCCAATCAGCTAGCTATTTTAGATTATAACAGGGTTGTGAAGGATCTGAATGGATTAACAACTGCAGCTTTTCTTACTGCATTGGAAAAAGATTTTACAGTGAAGTTAGTAGGGGCAACAGCTTTTAAACCATCCGAATTGCATCATTTTGGCTTGTTTATTGAAGGTAATTGGTATCAGTTGATCGCAAAACCGGGTACCTATACCAATGATCCTATTGGTGTTTTGGATGTTACCATACTGCAGAATCGTGTATTGGATAATATACTAAGCATTAAAGATCCACGCACAGATGTACGCGTTGAATTTGTTGGAGGTATCAGAGGTTTGGGTGAACTGGAAAAGAAAGTCAACAGTGGCGATTTTGCAGCGGCTTTTAGTTTATATCCTGTAACGATCGATCAACTATTCGATATTTCAGATAGTGGGAATGTAATGCCTCCTAAGAGTACCTGGTTTGAACCCAAACTCAGAGATGGACTATTGACACATTTAATTATTGAATAAATTTCTCTTTTTGATCCATAAAATAATGCGAATGCGTATCCTATTATTCTTGCTTTTTTCTTCCTTGCTGAGCTTTTCTGTTCAGGCGCAAGAGCCTGGTAAGAAACTTCAGGAAACAGCAAAAACCATGCTGATGCAAGGCGACTTCGAGAATGCAATCGCCATTTTAGAGTCTGCTGCAAAACAGGCACCGGGAGATTTAAGCATATTAAAAGATCTTTCTTATGCGTGTTATTTAAAGCGAGATTTTGCAAAAGCCATTCAGGTTGGTAGGCCATTATCTGAAAGACAGGATGCTGATGAGCAAGTTTTTCAAATACTCGGGCTCTCTTATAAAGCAATCGCTGCCTACAAAGACGGTATCAAACTTTATAAAACCGCATTGAAAAAATTTCCGAATAGTACAATCATATATAATGAATATGGCGAGTTACTGGCAATGGATAATTCGCCTGCAGAAGCTATTGAGCAATGGGAGAAGGGTATTCAGGTTGACCCCAATTTCAGTGGAAACTATTATAATGCCTGTATCTATTATACCAAAACTGGTAATTGGATCAGAATGGCATTGTATGGTGAGATTTTCATCAATCTGGAAAGTTTTACAGAAAGAACCATAGAAGTTAAAAAAGCGGTGCTGAATGCTTGGCAAAAAATGTTTTTGCCTACTGTGATCAGTCAACAGTTAAAAACCGGGGTTTCTTCATTCGAAAAAGCAGTGTTGCAAATTGTAGAGAAACAAATAACTACTGCGAAAGCTGGATTTCAGGCAGAGAATAGCACTTCATTACGTTCACAGTTTGTATTAGAGTGGTTTAAAACCAATGCGACTGTTTTCCCCTTCCGTTTGTTTGAACAGCAGCAGTATTTTATCAGAGAAGGCTTATTTGAAGCCTATAATCAGTGGATTTTTGGTGAATCAGTCAATGAGAATGCTTATAAAGTATGGAAAGACACCCATCCCAAAGAGGCAGAAGCGTTTAGTGAATATCAAAAAACACGATTATTTAAGCTGCCTGCCGGACAATACCATTTCTCCAAATAAAGGATAAAAGCGAATAGCAGCCCGCAAGCCTATTGCGGGCTTTTTTGTTTGTATTCTTTTGCTTAAATTGACTGTCTTAAACTGCTTATCATGGAACCTAATAAAGACGACAAACTCTGGCGTATTGCCAAAAGACGGGCTTCATTTAAGAGAAGCCTTTACAGCTATATTGTTATCATCGCGTTTTTGTGGGTGATTTGGTGGATGAGTACTGGCAGATACCACGGTTTTCATGGAACTCCCTGGCCAATATGGGTGATGTTGGGATGGGGTATCGCACTGGGCTTTCAGTATTTTAATGCTTATAATGGAAGCGGAAGAGATTTAGCAGAAGAAGAGTATGAGAAATTAAAAAGACAACAATAACAAATCGTCTTTCTTATTTGTTATCGTTTACTTTTGAACACTTTAGAATGCTTGCACTATGACGATTAAGAGATTATTCGATTGCCTTGAACATCAGTTACATCGTTTTCCTAAAAGCGATATGTTGGCTGCCAAAGAAAATGGTCAGTGGACCACCTACAGTACTGAACGAGTAGTAGACATTGTAAATAAATTCAGTGCCGGTTTACTTGAACTGGGCGTAAGTGCCCGTGATATAACACCTGAGTCTAGTGATAAAATTGCTATCATCAGCAACAATAGACCTGAGTGGATTTTCACAGATCTTGCAGCACAGCAAATTGGTGCGATATTGGTACCGGTATACCCAACTACCAGTCCTATAGAGCTAGAGTTTATTCTTAATGATGCTGCAGTGCAGTATCTTTTTGTCAGTAATGCAGAATTATTAGAGAAAGCAAAAGCGGTTGCTGCAAAAGTGCCTTCTATCAAGGCGATTTATACATTTGATAAAATTGAAGGTGCCAAGCATTGGTCTGAAGTAACTGCATTGGCCAATGATACTTTATTGAAAAAAGTAAATGAGGTAAAAGCAACCATACCTGTTTCACATTTGGCTACCATCATTTATACATCAGGTACTACCGGAACGCCCAAAGGTGTGATGTTGAGCCACAGAAATATCTATTCCAACGTTCAGTTCTCCAAAGAAAGTTTTCCTTTTAATGACGCACCGGATTCTAAAGTGTTAAGCTTTTTGCCTCTCAACCATATTTTTGAAAAAACCGTTACTTATATCTATCTGTATAGCGGTATTAGTATTTACTATGCAGAAAGTTTAGAGACGATTGGAGATAATCTTCGTGAAATAAAGCCTGATGGGTTTACAACTGTTCCGCGTTTGCTGGAAAAAGTATTCGAAAGAATCATGTCTAAAGGGAATGAGCTAACAGGGCTTAAACGAAAATTATTTTTCTGGGCAGTGGATCTCGCAGAAAAATATGATAACCTGAAAAGCGGAGGTCTCTGGTACAATATTCAACTAGCGCTAGCTAATAAACTCATTTTTAGTAAATGGAGAGAAGCACTAGGCGGAAATGTTTCTTTCATTGTTACCGGAGGCGCAGCTTGTCAAGTAAAATTACTTCGCATTTTCAATGCTGCTAAAATACCGGTGTTTGAAGGTTATGGTCCAACTGAAAATAGTCCGGTAATAAGTGTCAATAGACAAGCAAAAGGGCTTACAAAATTCGGAACGGTAGGTCCGGTGATCAATGGTGTGCAACTCAAATTAGAAGAAGATGGTGAAATCTGTGTTGCCGGTCCTAGTGTGATGGAAGGCTATTACAAAAGACCTGATCTTACTGCCGAAGCGGTAATCGACGGTTGGTTACATACCGGTGATATAGGAATTCTGGAAGATGGAAAATTCCTGAAGATCACGGATCGTAAAAAAGAACTATTCAAAACCAGTGGTGGTAAATATGTGGCTCCACAGCCTATCGAAAATAAATTGAAAGAGAGTCCATTCATTGAACAGATCATGGTAGTGGGTTCTGAAAGGAAGTTTGTCGGCGCTTTAATTGTTCCATCTTTCCTAACATTGAAAGAATGGATGAAAGAAAAAGGCATTGCCTATACCACCAATGAAGATGCCATTCATCATCCACGGGTACTGGAGTTGTACAGAGAACTGGTGGAGAGTTATAATGCTTTCTTTAATCATGTAGAGCAAATCAAAAAGTTTGAATTACTGCCCCAAGAATGGACCATCGATACCGGAGAAATGACGCCTAAGATGAGTTTAAAGCGAAAAGTGGTGATGGAGAAATTCAAATCGGCGATTGAGAGAATTTATGCTTGATAAAAGCAGGAAAATCATTCCTGCTTTTACTATTCTATAACCTATTATCATCAGAAATATGTCTGATCAAAGCATCTATCGTGTCATGATTGAAAATGCACTGGATGCTTTCTTTTTGACCAAACCCGATGGCACTATTCTGGATGCCAATGCTGCAGCTTGTTCTATGTTTGGGTACACATTGGAAGAGTTTAAAGTTGCTGGGCGACAGGGGATTATTGACAGTGCATCACCAAGGTTGGCTGAATTACTTGTAGAAAGAAAAGAAAAAGGGAAGATCATATGTGAATTGATAGGAGTCAAAAAAAATGGTGAGAAATTTCCTATCTGGGTATCCTCTGTCATTTTTAAAGAGGAAGGAAAAGAGGAAAAAACGTTTACCATCATTCAGGATATTACTGAACGCAAAAGAAGAGAAGAGGAACTGCGTACTTCAGAAGCGAACATGCGAATGATACTTGATAATACGGATGAGTTGTTTATTATCATTGATAGAAATCTTACTGTTATCAACTTCAATAAAGCTACAGAACAGAAATTAAAACAATTATTGGGAGTGCCATTTGAGAGGGGCAGGTCTATCCTGGATAGTGCACAGCCAGAGCGAATTCCGATATTGAAACAATTGTATGCTGATGTATTGAATGGGGCCGTTAGAAGAAATATTGTAGAAATTCCCCCTATTCATAATAATCCAAAGGTTGTAGTTGACATTCGATATAGTCCTATTTATGAAGATGGGTTGATTGTAGGAGCCATAATTAATGTTCGGGATATCACAGAAACGCAATCCAAGGAAGCAGAATTGGTAAGAACAAATGAACGCTTCTATTATGCAGCCAAAGCAACCAATGATGCTATATGGGATTGGGATATCCAAAACGATAAAGTATTTCGAGTAGGAGATGGATTGAAAAATATTTTCGGTTATGATAAAGATATAGCAGCTACTGATGATCAATTTTGGATCAAAAGAGTACATCCTGATGATGTAGAAGTAATGATTTCAAAAAGAGAAAAAATTCTTTATAAAAGCAATGACCTATACTGGGAAGATGAGTATAGATTTCGGAAATCAGATGATACATACGCACATGTATTCGATAAGGGATATATTATTCGTGATGCAAATGGTACGCCTATTCGCATGATTGGAGCTACCCAGGATGTATCGCAGCGAAAAGAAACAGAAGCATTATTGCTAGAACTGAATAATAGGCTTAAACGCCGGGCGGAAGAACTGGCTAACTCAAATGTGGAACTTGAAAGATTTGCATACATCGCCTCTCATGATTTACAAGAACCTCTTCGGATGGTGACAAGCTTTCTGCAATTGCTAAAAAAGCGTTACGAAGACAAGTTGGATGAAACCGCCGGCCAATACATTGCTTTTGCAGTAGATGGTGCTGAGAGAATGAAAACACTCATTATGGATTTATTGGATTACTCAAGGGTAGGATCCAATACTGAACCGAATGAAAATGTAGACCTGCATCTATTGGTGGAAGAGATCAAAGATCTATTCGGAAAATCAATCGATGAAGTAAAAGCCAATATTACAGTTGATAGTCTGCCGGTTGTGAAAGGCAATCGTACACAGTTATTACAACTGTTTCAGAATTTAATCAGCAATGCCATCAAATACCATAAAGAAGGAGTTCCCAGTATTGAAATTCATTACACAGAACAGGAGGAAGATCATCTGTTTGAAATCAAGGATAATGGAATCGGTATCGATCCGGCCTTTCATGAAAAAATATTTGTGATTTTTCATCGGCTCCATAGTCGATCTGAATATACGGGTACCGGAATTGGGTTGGCTATTTGTAAAAAGATCGTTGAGCGTCATAATGGTAAAATATGGGTAAAATCAGCTCTCGGACAAGGAAGTTCTTTCTTTTTCACGCTTGGTAAAAGATGAATATCCTGATATTATATAACCCCTTTATTTTAGTATCTTGTATAGCTTATTATGAAAACTGTGTCAATCATTTCCATAAAACCATAGGTTATGTCTGATAACCGATCGCCCTTAAGCATACTGATTGTTGAAGATAATCCCGGTGATCTATTCCTACTGGAAGAGTTATTGAGAGGGTCAACACTTCCCGTAAAACAGCTGATTAAAGTTACCAGCGCCGGTGAAGCATGTAAGGTTTTACAAAAAGAAGAAATAAATCTTGTCTTATTAGATCTGAGTCTGCCAGATAGTAACGGGCTTCAGTCTTATGAAATAGTAGATGAATATGCAGGGTCAATACCTATTGTTGTATTGACAGGTTTAATTGATATGGAAATAGCCCTTGAAACCATGGCAAGTGGTGCGCAGGATTATCTGATCAAAGGTGAATTTGATGAAAAGCTCCTAGAAAAGTCCATTCAGTATAGTATCGAACGTAAGAAAAGTCAGGAAAGTCTGAGAGAAAGTATTGATCGATACAAATTTGTGACGCGGGTAACGAATGATGTGGTTTGGGATATGAATCTTTCTACCAAAAGAATTCTTTGGGCAGAGGAGAATATGCGACGCGTATTCGGATATGATGTTGAAAATGGAGAAACTGATTTTGATTTTTGGTCAGATAAAATTCACCCGGATGATCGTGATCGGGTAGTTAAAAATTTATTAGATGTATGTAATGATCAAAAGAGTGACCAATGGGAAGATGAATATCGTTTCAGACGATTGAATGGGGAATACGCATATGTTCTTGATCAAGGTTATCTCCTGTATGTAAATGGGAAGTCGATACGAATGATTGGCTCTATGCAGGATATTACTGAAAGAAAATTGGCAGAATTAAAATTGCTGGATAGCGAGAAGAGATTCAGATCATTGGTGCAGAATGGTTCTGATATGATCAAGATACTCGATAGCAAAGGCATATTTACTTTTTCCAGTCCAAGTGTAGAGAAAGTATTAGGGTATCGTCAAGAAGAGATCGTTGGACGAAGCACATTTGATTTTATTCATCCAGATGATTTACAGGAAATTCTTCATCGATTCGAAATCATCAAAAAAACGGACTATCATGAGATTCCGTATTTCCGTTTTAAGAATCAAAAAGGAGAGTGGCGTTGGTTGGAAACAAAACTTACAAATCTACTTGCAGATCCTGCAGTACAGGGTATCGTTTCAAACTCGAGGGATGTAACAGAAAAAAAGCAAGCAGAAGAAGCCATTTTAGCTTCTGAGGCAAGATACCGTAGCTTGTTTTTTAATAATCCCATGTCTATCTATATATGGGATATTGATACTTTAGAAGTTCTCGAAGTAAATGATACTGCGCAGAAAGAATATGGCTATTCGCGGGATGAGTTTCTTTCAAAGAATATGAAAGACCTGCGTAAAAAAGAAAATATTGAAAAGTATCTACTATTTGTAGAGGAGTTCAAAAAAACAGGACAGGATACCATTATGCAAGGCGTTTGGAGGCATTTGAGAAAGGACGGGGAAGAGATGACAATGGAAATCTATTCACAGAAAATATTGTTTAAGGAAAGAAATGCTGTATTAGCATTGGCAAACAATATCGATGAAAAAATAAGACTTGAAAGTAAACTGGAAGAAGAACGCGAAGCCAAACAGAAAGAAATCACAGAAGCGGTTATTAGGGTCCAAGAAAAAGAACGATATGAAATAAGCAGAGAATTGCATGATAATGTGAATCAGCAATTAACAGTTGCCATGATGTACATAGCTACTGCTGAAAAGGGAACCAATAATGCAGAAGCTTTACTGAAACAATCTTCCGGTTTTATATACAATGCCATTGAAGAGATTCGCAAACTTTCAAAAGCACTCGTAACACCACTCATTAAAGACTTTGGACTCTGCAAAGCTATTGAGGGTTTATTAGAAGATATTGAACTTGCAAACAATAGCATTCACTTTGATTTCTTTTGTGAAAACTTTTATGAAGAAGATATTCATTACGAATTCAAATTGAGTATCTATCGAATAGTACAAGAGCAAATGAATAATATTTTAAAGCATGCAAAAGCCAAAGAAGTAGTCATTGAATTGTATCGTGATGAGGTTATCAGGTTATCTGTGAATGATAACGGTGTTGGGTTTGATACTAAAAAGAAAAGAAAAGGTATCGGTATACACAATATCCAAACCAGGGTTGGACTTTATGACGGACAAATCAATATTCATTCCGAACCCGGAAAAGGATGTCAACTCAGAATTGAGTTCCCGATTACGAATGATATTTTAGTGAAGCAGGAAGGAGGTTAGTTGACAGTTGATAGTTGACAGATGACAGTTAATAATAGTGTATTGATGAAAGATCTGTCAACTGTCAACTATCAACTGTCATCTGTCAACCATTAACTACTCCACCCCCGGCTGTTTCAACTTCCAGCCAGTTTTCGCTTTTTGCTCGTCTACTATTTTCTTTACGTCTGCTAGTAGTTTTTTAGCGTCATATACAATACCATCTTTAATGGTAAATTGTACACCGCCGGCTCTTACGATTTTATTGTCTTTTGTCAACTCAATAGCACCTGTGCCATATAGAACTTGGAGATTTTTCAATGGGTTTGCATTCACGATTACCAAATCTGCAAGTTTACCCACTTCAACAGAACCCAATTCCTCTTCCATACCCAAAGCTTGTGCGCCATATAAGGTTGCAGAGCGAATGACTTCTAACGGATGAAATCCAGCCTCACGTAATAATTCTAGTTCACGTATATAACCAAAACCATAGGTCTGATAAATGAATCCATTATCAGAACCTGCTGTTACCCTTCCGCCACGGTTTTTATATTCATTGATAAAAGTCATCCACAAACGATAATTATTTTTCCATTCTACTTCCTGTTCTGTTCCCCAGTGATGCCAGTATGAGCCATGACTTTGATAGCTAGGCTCATAGAATTTCCACAAAGAAGGCAATGTATAATCTTCATGCCACTCTGCCCTTCTCGCACGGTGTAAATCACGATTGGCTTCATAAATATTGAAGGTGGGGTCTAATGTGAAGTCTAATGCGATCAGTTCATTCATCACTTTGTTCCAATGATCTGAATAAGGAGGAGCCGCTTGTTTCCATAACTTCCCGGCTTCTTCAAAGCGATGTTGTTCATTATTGTAATTATAATCAGCAGGATAATCCTGAATCGTTTTATTGGTGAATAAAGCTTCCGGTAAACCATACCAATGTTCCATACTGGTCATACCCGCACGTGCAGAATTCAATACATTCCAGCGGGCAACATCTGTTTGCGCATGGTGTGCGGTAGAACGCAATCCAAGTGCTTTGTTCTCACGAACAGCAGCATCCATCACTTCAGGTGATGCACCAAAAAATTTAATTCCATCCGCACCTTTCTTGGCATTTTCACGCACCCAGTTTTTGGCCTGCTCTGCATTGCTGATCGGACCACGATGACCCTGCCCAAACGCGGTATATGCAAAAATTCTCGGAGCAGTAATCGTATTAGCTGCACTTTTTCTTTTGTGTTCCAATACCCAATCCAATCCATTGCCCGCCGATGGATCACGGATGGTGGTGATACCATGTGCCATCCATAATTTAAACACATATTCAGCCGGCGTACCTTGCGCAGTACCACCGATATGTCCATGCATATCAATAAACCCAGGCATAGCAAACATGCCTTCACAGTTCAGTTCTTTTCCGCCTTCTTTTAAAGCAGGTCTTCTACTTTGATTAATAGGTAAACCCGGACTCCCCACAGTTTGTATCTGAACAATTCGGTTGTTCTCAATTACAATATCTACAGGTCCTGCCGGCGGTGCACCGGTACCATTGATAAGTGTAACGCCACGAATGATCAATTGTGTATAAGGTCCACCACCTTCTTTTACTTCAGGCGCTTTGGGAATTTGGGCGAAGGAAGTGAAAAGAGAAAGGTGAAAACTCAGAAGGAGTAATAACTTTTTCATACAGCATAATTATGCAATGAATGTAAGAAAGAAAACCGAAGCTGTATGAGAAAATCGGTTAATACAAGTGTTGTGAAAAGTGATAACTATGAGCTATTGCTTATTATATAAATACTTTTCCCTAATCACTTTTTGTACGTCTTTACCCTCCACTTTACTCTCTAACCAGGAGAGTACATCGAGATACATAAATGCCCGACTTTCCATTTTATTCTTAGATAACTTACGAAGCTTTAATAATAATTTTTCAAAATGAGGTTTTAGTTGCCTTGGCGTTAATCGGAATGACTGTTTTAGGAAAGCAAATATTTCCAATTCCACTATGCTCAGATTATTCATCTTCGACATGAAACGATATACTGATTTCAACAAATACTCCAGCAAGTCGAAATTTCCCAATTCATAATGTGCAATCAGATGCAAAAGTCGCGCATAACATTGCAGGTCTGTTCTAAGATCTACTTTCCAGTTGATGATCTTATTCAGATAATCAATACTTCTTTCATGATCACCTGATCCAAAATAAAGAGAAGCGAATTTGTAATAAAAAACAAGGATACGATGGCGATCCAGATAGATCTCATAGTTTTTTAGCTTCTCTTCAATCTCAGGTACCAATGCTAAACCCTTGGTGAAAGTGCCCTCCATAAAGTGTTTGTTCAGCTTTGCAGTATAGAGATAGATGAAAATTTGAATTAGGTTATTCTGGTTTTGCTGTATACCCGTATTTTCTGAAAATGCTTCAAACTGTTTGAGTGTTTCATCAAATTTTTGATAATTGCGTAGATCAAAATGAGCACTCAATAAATTATGCATACCCTTGATATAGTGCATGGTTTCCACTTCTATCATTTTGGGTTCTTTATGAAAAAGATCAACCCACTTCTGGCAATAGCGATAATACAGTAGAAAATCCTGAACAATAAATCCATACCAACAAAAGCACTGATAACGGTATAGCTTCTCATAAAAGCCATCAGCTTTGGAAGCTGTTTCCATCATGGGTTGGCTCATCAAAGCATCTAGTTGTTCACGATCATGATTGTTTCTTGCATGTCCATGCTGAATATACCAGCTATACAGTTGAAGTGATAAATCAGATAAAGCACCGATCAATTTCAGCCTTTCATTGATTTCTGCAGATTCCAGGCTTAATTTTTCAGCACGGTCTTGCATACTCCTGGTAATATGCAAGGCTTCTATTTTTTTCTCCAGAAAAACAACCTGCAAAATATAAGTGACCTGATTATTTGTTTTAGCAAGTTCCTTGATCTTATCTAATATTTTCAAACTCTGCAGATATAGACCTTTATTATACAGTAAGCGAGCAAAGTCAAGTTGCTCATGTAATTGCAGGTCTATATTTTCCTCTTGTTTTAATGAACGTAAGCTGCTGAGTACCTCATGGTATAAACGAGCTTTGAGATTCGAAAGCTGTTGTTTGAGAATGCTTTTGTTCTTTTTGAGCAATACCTCTTCATCATACAGCTTCATTTTATCGATGGCATCAAAGAGTTGTACCACTTTCAGGTCTCCGGATTCTCCAGACCTCGACTTCATATACAACTTAAAATGCCTTTTTTCAGAGGCTGTGAGCGACTGAATCAGTTGAAAAAGAGTATCTGTACTACGGTTGGGCATGGTAATTCAAAACGATTATAATCCTTTATTGGTAAGGGTTTCAGCAAATACAACTCATTTCATACGGCGTAAAATAAGACCAAAATTGATCTTAAGCCGCTGATCAGAGCATCTATATTCGATGAAGAGCAGGCTGTGAATTTGTTAATACAGGCAATCGTTAACAAATATAAACAGCTTGCTTTTTTATCCTACATAAAAAATAATAAACCATTCATGGCTCAGCAGGTCCACATATTTGATACCACTTTGCGAGATGGAGAGCAGGTTCCGGGTTGTAAACTCAATACCAAAGAAAAGCTGGAATTAGCACTTCAACTGGAAGCTTTGGGGGTTGATATCATCGAAGCAGGTTTTCCGATCTCATCACCCGGTGATTTTGAATCGGTAGAACAGATTTCAAAAGCAGTTAAATATGCAACGGTATGTGGATTGAGTCGAGCCGTTCAAAAAGACATCGAAACAGCTGCCCAAGCATTGAAGTATGCGAAAAGACCAAGAATACATACCGGTATAGGAACATCTGATTATCATATCCGTTCAAAATTCAATGCTACTCGCGAGGAGATTTTACAAAGAGCTGTACAAGCAGTGAAATGGGCGAGAAATTTTACAGATGATGTTGAGTTTTATGCAGAAGATGCAGGCAGAACAGAAAATGCATATTTGGCTACAGTGATCGAAGCTGTCATCAAAGCCGGTGCTACAGTGGTCAATATTCCGGATACTACCGGTTATTGTTTACCGCATCAGTATGGTGAAAAAATAGCCTACCTCAAGAATCATGTTTCCAATATCGACCGAGCCATTATTTCATGTCATTGCCACAACGATCTCGGATTAGCCACTGCCAATGCCATCGCAGGTGTGATCAATGGTGCCAGACAAATAGAATGTACCATCAACGGGCTGGGAGAACGAGCGGGTAATACTTCATTGGAAGAAGTAGTCATGATTTTACAGCAACATAAAGATCTGGGCTTTTATACACAGGTACATACACAGCAATTGAATCCGATGAGTAGAGAAGTGGCAGAAGTGATGCGAATGCCTGTACAACCGAACAAAGCCATCGTTGGATCGAATGCCTTTTCTCATTCATCCGGAATTCATCAAGATGGATTTTTGAAAGATGCTCAAACCTATGAAATCATCAATCCGGAAGAAGTGGGAGCAGAAGGAAGTAAGATCGTTTTAACAGCCAGAAGCGGTAGAAGTGCATTGGCCTATCGTTTTCAAAAGCTAGGATACCAGTATAATCGAAATGATATTGATATACTATATCAAGCGTTTCTCAAAATAGCGGATAAGAAAAAAGAAGTAGAGGAATCAGATTTACAAGTGCTGGCACAGGCTTATCAATCAGAACCTGTTACTGCTTAAGTATGGAGATAGCAACTATTTAAAAGATTGGAAAGTAATACGATACAATGGCAAAAACATTATTTGAAAAGATCTGGGACAAACATGTCGTTAAACAGATTGAAGGAGGTCCTTCTATTCTGTATATCGACAAACATTTTATTCATGAAGTCACCAGTCCGCAAGCTTTCAAAGGATTGGAGAAAAGAGAGTTGTCAGTGTTCAGACCTAAGCAAGTAGTGGCAACGGCAGATCATAATGTACCCACTTTGAACCAGCATTTGCCAATCAAAGATGAATTATCGAGAATACAAGTACAACAACTGATTGAGAATTGTAAAAAGCATCAAATAGAGTTATACGGACTAGGGCATCCCTTTCAGGGTATTGTTCATGTAATTGGTCCTGAGTTGGGTATTACGCAACCGGGTATGACGATTGTTTGTGGCGATAGTCATACGTCTACCCATGGAGCATTTGGTACCATCGCGTTTGGCATTGGAACCAGTGAAGTCGAAATGGTTTTTGCATCACAATGTTTGATGCAGACTAAGCCCAAACTAATGCGTATCAATATCGAAGGTGAATTAAATAAGGGCGTCGTAGCAAAAGATATCATTTTATACATTATTGCACAGATATCTGCGAGTGGTGCTACCGGCTACTTTGTTGAGTATGCAGGTTCTGCTATTCGCTCATTATCGATGGAAGCAAGAATGACCATTTGTAATATGAGTATTGAAATGGGTGCCCGAGGAGGTATGATTGCACCCGATGAGATCACTTTTCAATATATCAAAGGACGTCAGTTTGCACCATCTGGTGAATCCTGGGATCAGAAAATACAGGAATGGGCTGCCTTATATAGTGATGCAGATGCTGTTTTTGATCAAGAAATTCATATTGATGCAACTGCTATTCAACCCATGATTACATATGGTACGAATCCCGGATTAGGTATCGCCATCAATGGGTTCATTCCCGTTGCCGAAAGTATACCCGATGAAGGGGAACGTCATACTATTGAAAAAGCATTGCAGTATATGGGACTAGAAAGTGGTAAGTCTTTATTAGGATTACCGGTACAACATATATTCATTGGTAGTTGTACGAATTCTCGTATTGAAGATCTCAGACAAGTGGCATTATTGGTGAAAGGAAGGAAAAAGAATGCGCATGTTCAAGTAATGATTGTTCCGGGATCGCAGCAGGTTTCAAAACAGGTACAGGCAGAAGGATTGGATAAAATATTTCAAGAAGCAGGCTTTGAGATCAGACAAGCTGGATGTAGTGCCTGTTTGGGAATGAATGAAGACAAAATTCCTGCCGGTGAATATTGCATCAGTACCAGTAACAGAAATTTCGAAGGTAGACAAGGAGCAGGTGCAAGAACATTATTGGCTAGTCCACTCACAGCCGCCGCCGCCGCTATTACAGGTGTTGTAACAGACGTAAGAGAATTAATGTAATGCTATAAGCTATGAACCATAAGCCATCAGCCAAACACTACTAAAATAAAAATGGATAAAATAACCACGATACAAAGCAGATTTGTTCCCATGCCCATCGAGAATATCGATACGGATCAGATCATTCCTGCACGATTCTTAAAAGCTACTACACGCGACGGTTTTGGTAAGAATCTTTTTCGAGACTGGAGATATAGCAATGATGATGAATCACAACCCAAAGCAGATTTTGTATTGAATCATAAAATATACAGTGGTGAGATATTGGTAGCGGGTAAAAATTTCGGATGTGGTTCATCGAGAGAACATGCAGCTTGGGCTATCAAGGATTATGGATTCAAAGTAGTGATATCTAGTTTTTTTGCTGATATTTTTAAAAACAATGCATTGAATAACGGCTTATTACCCATCACCGTTAGTGATGTGTTTCTGCAACAGTTATTTCAGTTGTCACCTGCAGATACACTAACTGTGAGCTTAGAAGCACAAACGGTTTGTATCGATAAATCTGGTCAAAAAGAAAGTTTCGAGATCAATAGTTATAAAAAAACCTGCTTGTTACATGGGTATGATGATATTGATTATCTCATCAATATGCGAACAGCAATTGAACAGTTTGAACAAAAGGTAGCCTAAAGAAAAATATATGAATAAGAGAATTGCTGTTTTGCCGGGAGATGGGATTGGTCCTGAAGTCACCAATCAGAGTATTAAAGTGCTGGATGTGATTGCAGCAAGATTCGGGCATTCATTTGATTATCATTTTGCAGTGGTGGGGGCTATTGCTATTGATCAAACAGATAATCCATTACCTGATGCAACGATTGATACTTGTTTAAGTAGTGATGCTGTATTATTTGGTGCGATTGGTGATCCTAAATACGATAACAATCCTTCAGCAACTGTTAGACCGGAGCAAGGCTTATTGAAATTGCGAAAAGTATTGGAGTTGTACACCAATATTCGCCCAATCGATACTTATAAAGCCTTGCATCATTTGTCTCCGGTAAAAGCAAGACTATTGGAAAATGTAGATTTTGTGATCTTTAGAGAATTGACAGGAGGGATTTATTTTGGAAAAAAAGAAAAGTCTGCTGACGGAGATGCGGCAACTGATGAATGTACTTACTCAAAGTATGAAATCGAAAGAATTGCACAGTTGGCTTTTCAATACGCGCAAAAACGAAAAAATAAACTGACCCTCATTGATAAAGCCAATGTATTAGAAACATCGCGACTCTGGAGAACTGTTGTTCAGGAGATTGCTGTCAGCTATCCAACAGTGACAGTAAATTATATGTATGTAGACAATGCAGCCATGCAAATCATTTTAAATCCTGCACAATTCGATGTAGTGCTAACAGAAAATATGTTTGGTGATATCATTAGTGATGAAGCCAGTGTATTATCGGGATCGCTTGGTTTATTGCCATCGGCTTCAGTTGGAAATAAAGCAGCATTGTTTGAGCCTATTCATGGATCCTATCCACAAGCAGCGGGAAAAGATATCGCAAATCCAATAGGGTCTATACTTTCTGCAGCTATGATGTTAGATCATTTCGGATTAACTGAAGAAGCGCATACGGTTCGAAAAGCCGTAGAATGGACTTTATTGAATGGATTTGTATCAAAAGATATCGATCCTGTCAATAATTATTCCACCAGTGCTATTGGGGATTTGATAGCGGATCATATTGAGCGAAACATTGGATTAAGCGTGAGTGCGAATGCTAGTTTGAATAAATCTACTATTATCTGATAGACTTTCAGATAATGAGTAAAATATAGTTTTAAAGTCAGTATTAAAGTGCGATACAATAGGTGTCGCACTTGTTGTTTTCGGATATCAGATAACAAACAGTTGTTCGTTAGATGAAAAAATAATAGAAGAGTTCTTTGTTTTTATCAGAGGTGGGAGTATATTCGTTGAATAGAATCTCCTCATGTTTAGTAACAGTACTAATATTGTCAACATCATCAGCACAATTATTATTGTGGTTGTCATTATTATCCCTGTACCTAACGGAGGAGGAGTTTTACTATAATATCAATTAACTGAATTATACAGCCCCGCCTCCAAAAGGCGGGGCTTTTTTATTTACACAAAACAGATATATGTATTACGGGTCATCAACAATTATTTACTTCAAAGACAACTTTATAAAAGCGACAGAGGCAAGCATTGATATATATAGTCAATCGCTGCACTATGGGTATGCTGTATTTGAAGGAATTCGCTCCTATCATACAGATCAGGGAACGGTTATTTTCAAAGCAGAAGAGCATTACGAAAGACTTTGTTATTCAGCACAAGTAATGGGTATTCCTTTTTCAGTAAGCGTTAAAGAATTGATTGATATCACGTATGAGCTGCTTCAAAAAAATGAATTTACTGATGCTTATATACGACCTATTATTCTTTGTTCTCCGAATATGTCCTTATCAAAAGGAAAAGAAAGTTATCTGGCCATTACTGCATGGGAATGGACCAATGGTTATTTGAGTAATCAAATGCGTGTGATGACATCTTCTTACCGAAGACCCAATCCAAGTGGATTTAAGATCAACGCAAAAGTATCGGGTCATTATGTAAACTCAATATTAGCTTGTCAAGAAGCAAAGGATCAAGGCTTTGATGAAGCGTTACTCTTAGATATTGATGGTTATGTAGCAGAAGGTCCAGGAGCAAATGTTTTTTTTGAGAAAGAGGGTGTTCTCTATACACCTGCGGTAGGCAATATCCTGCCCGGAATTACGAGAGCTACTTTATTGGAACTATGTGATGAATTGAATATTGCCGTAGTAGAAAAAAAGATCAGACCTGAAGAAATACGAGGAGCAGATAGTGCTTTCTATTGTGGAACAGCTGCAGAAGTAGTGGCATTAGAGTCGCTTGATACTATTCCTTTTCAGAAAAAATGGGAAGAGTCATTAGGTGCTGTACTCCAACAAGCCTATAAAGCAAAAGTGTTACAAAAAGAATATACAAGAGAAATGACAGAAGCTTAAGTAGTATCTGTTTACAAACAATGAGTATGAATGAACTAAATAAATATTCCAAAACCATTACACAAGATGTTACGCAACCTGCGGCACAAGCTATGTTTTATGGTATTGGATTAACGGAAGATGATTTAAAAAAAGCACAAGTGGGTATTGCCAGTATGGGTTATGATGGTAATACCTGTAATATGCACCTGAATGATTTAGCGAAATTGGTGAAACAAGGGGTATGGGATAATGAGTTGGTAGGTCTCATCTTCAACACCATCGGCGTGAGTGATGGTATGAGTAATGGAACCGATGGCATGCGTTACTCTTTGGTGAGTCGAGATGTGATTGCAGATTCAATTGAAGCTGTTTGCGGCGCACAGTATTACGATGCATTGATTGCTTTACCCGGATGTGATAAAAATATGCCCGGATCATTGATAGCAATGGGTCGATTGAATCGTCCATCCATTATGGTATATGGGGGCACTATTGCACCGGGTCATTATAATGGACAAGATCTCAACATTGTATCTGCATTTGAAGCGTTAGGACAAAAAATTGCCGGTGAACTTTCTGAAGCAGACTTTAAAGGTATTATTCAACATGCTTGTCCGGGCGCAGGAGCCTGTGGTGGTATGTACACCGCTAATACCATGGCATCAGCTATTGAAGCTTTGGGTATGAGTTTACCGTACTCTTCTTCAAATCCGGCATTGAGTGATGAAAAAAAGAAGGAATGTTTGGAAGCCGGGAAAGCCATCCGATTATTATTGGAAAAAGATATCAAACCCAGTGATATCATGACACGTAAGGCTTTTGAAAATGCGATGACAGTAATCATGGTACTGGGTGGTAGTACGAATGCAGTACTGCACCTGATTGCCATGGCTAAAGCAGTCAATGTTTCATTAACACAAGATGATTTTCAAACCATCAGTGATCGTATTCCTGTGCTGGCAGATTTTAAGCCGAGTGGGAAATACCTGATGCAGGATCTACATCAATATGGAGGACTTCCTGCCGTGATGAAATATCTCTTATCGAAAAAATTACTACACGGCGATTGCCTAACAGTTACCGGAAAAACGATAGCAGAAAATCTTGCTGCTGTTCCTGATTTAAATTTTGAAGAACAAAAAATCATTTACCCTCTCGAAAATCCGGTAAAAGCAACTGGACATCTTCAAATATTATATGGGAATCTGGCAGAGAAAGGAAGTGTAGCAAAAATATCCGGCAAAGAAGGGGAATTATTCATTGGACCCGCACGCGTATTTGATGGAGAACATGCATTGATAGAAGGTATCAATAGCGGTAAGATCAAAAAAGGAGATGTGGTAGTAATTCGTTATGTAGGACCCAAGGGTGGTCCGGGCATGCCTGAAATGTTGAAACCTACATCAGCCATCATTGGAGCTGGATTGGGTAAGTCGGTTGCATTGATTACTGATGGAAGATTTAGCGGAGGTACACATGGATTTGTTGTTGGACATATTACTCCTGAAGCCTATGATGGTGGACTGATTGCTTTGGTAAAAGATGATGATGTCATAGAATTAAATGTCACTACAAGATCTATCAATTTAAAAGTACCTGAGAAAGAGATACAACAACGAAAGCAAGCATGGAAACGACCTTCTCTTGCAGCAACCAAGGGTTTATTATTTAAGTATGCCCGAACAGTAAAAGATGCATCCGAAGGTTGTGTAACCGATGAAATCTAATTAAACATGAATAAGTAATGATAATGGAAACAGCGATAGACATCATAGAAAAGCCGGTAAAAGCTACCATACAGATTACCGGATCACAAGCATTGCTCGAAGCATTAATTGCCGAGCAGGTGGATACCATATTCGGATATCCGGGTGGTGCGATTATGCCTATTTATGATGCATTGTATGATTATCATGAACAGCTAAAACATATTCTTGTTCGACATGAACAAGGAGGAATACATGCTGCACAGGGGTTTGCAAGGGCATCCGGTAAAGTGGGAGTGGTATTTGCAACGAGTGGTCCGGGTGCTACTAATTTGGTTACAGGGTTGGCAGATGCACAAATAGATAGTACGCCACTTGTTTGTATCACAGGACAAGTATTCGCCCATCTTTTGGGAACGGATGCTTTTCAGGAAACAGATGTAATCAATATTACTACTCCGGTAACCAAGTGGAATTATCAGATTACTGATGCTTGTGAAATTCCGGAAGTATTGGCGAAAGCTTTTTATATCGCCAGAAGTGGTAGACCCGGTCCTGTACTCATTGATATTACTAAAAATGCGCAGTTGCAATTGTTTGAATATGCAGGATATCAATCCTGTGATCACATCAGGAGCTATCGTCCCAAACCATATATCCGAAAAGAATTTATTGAAGCTGCAGCTGAACTGATCAATGCAGCAGAGAAGCCCTTTGTAATTTTTGGTCAGGGTGTGATACTGGGTAATGCAGAACAAGAGTTCAAAGCGTTTCTGGAAAAATCTGGGATACCTGCAGCATGGACTATTCTAGGTTTGAGTGCTTTACCTACTGATCATCCATTAAACATGGGGATGTTGGGTATGCACGGAAACTACGGTCCCAATGTAATGACCAATGAATGTGATGTATTAATTGCGATCGGTATGCGTTTCGATGATCGGGTTACGGGTAGACTAGACAAATATGCCAAACAAGCAAAAGTGGTTCATCTGGATATCGATCCATCTGAAATTGATAAAAATGTAAAAGCAACCGTAGGTGTATGGGGCGATTGTAAAGAGACTTTACCTCTACTCACGCGATTGATACAAACCAAAGTTTATCCTCAATGGATCGAAAAATTCAGGGCTTATCAAAAAGAAGAAGAAAAAGAAGTCATCAGTAATGAATTATATCCCAGCGAAGGACAAATATCCATGGGTGAAGTACTTCGTGTATTGAATGAATTAACAGAGGGAGAAGCTATTGTGGTTTCTGATGTAGGTCAGCATCAAATGGTAGCATGCCGCTATGCCAAATTCAATCAAACCAGAAGCAATATTACTTCGGGTGGATTAGGTACCATGGGATTTGCATTGCCGGCTGCAATCGGAGCAAAGTTTGGAGCACCTGAAAGAACTGTTGTTGCTGTTATTGGTGATGGCGGTATTCAAATGACCATTCAGGAATTAGGAACCATTCTGCAAACAGGTATTGACATAAAAATACTCATCCTGAATAATCAGTTTCTCGGAATGGTGCGGCAGTGGCAGCAATTGTTTCATGATAAACGATATTCTTTCGTTGATATAGCCAGTCCTGATTATGTAACGGTAGCTAAGGGATATGGTATCAGTGGAGATACAGTAAAAGAGCGGAATCATTTAAAAGACGCTTTACAAAAAATGCTTTCTCACCAAGGATCATATTTATTGGAGGTGATGGTCGGTAAAGAAAACAATGTATTCCCAATGGTTCCACAAGGTTGTAGTGTTAGTGAAATCAGATTAAAGTAAACGTATGCAAAAACAAGAATTTACCATCACAGTCTATACAGAGAATCATATCGGTTTGCTGAACCGAATCGCTATTATATTCTCCAGAAGAAAAATCAATATAGAAAGTTTGAATACTTCCCCCTCTGAAGTAGAAGGCATTCATCGTTTTACCATTGTTATTGATGAATTGGAAGAAGTGGTAAGAAAACTAGTGCGTCAGATAGAAAAACAAGTGGAAGTCTTAAAAGCTTATTACAATACCAATGATGAAATCGTTTGGCAGGAGCTGGCACTCTATAAAGTATCTACGGATGAAATTGCCGAGAAGGTAAAAGTGGAAAGATTACTAAGAGAGTATGGTGCGAGAGCGGTAGTGATCAGAAAAGACTATACCATTTTTGAGACCAGTGGTCACCGCGAAGAAACCAACAGATTGATTGGTGTTTTAGAACCTTATGGACTCATTGAATTTGTAAGAAGTGCACGTGTGGCTATTATCAAAGCCAGTAGCGGTTTTCATGAAAAGATCAAAGAGTTTGAAGCAACTGATCCAAGTGATGATTTAATCGAAAATGAATACCTGGGAAAACAACAGGAAGTATTTAGTATGTAATCAACCCAATCTATTAAAATATAAAACAAGCAACATGGCAAAGTTAAATTTTGGAGGCGTTGTAGAAAATGTAGTCACCAGAGAAGAATTCCCGCTGGAAAAAGCGCAGGAAGTATTAAAAGATGAAGTAGTAGCAGTAATTGGATATGGTGTTCAAGGTCCCGGGCAAGCATTGAATCAAAAAGAAAATGGTATCAACGTGATCGTGGGGCAACGTAAAAACTCAAAGAGCTGGGATAAAGCGGTACGTGATGGTTTTGTTCCAGGAGAATCTTTATTTGAAATTGAAGAAGCATTGCAAAGAGGTACCATCATTTGTTATCTCTTAAGTGATGCTGCACAGATCAAGTTATGGCCAACGGTACAACGACACCTAACACCCGGAAAAGCATTGTATTTCTCTCATGGATTTGGTGTAACGTATAAAGATCAAACCGGAATTGTACCCCCGAAAGATGTGGATGTATTTCTGGTAGCACCTAAAGGATCAGGCACATCTTTACGCAGAATGTTCTTACAAGGAAGAGGTTTGAATAGTAGTTACGCCATCTTTCAAGATGCAACCGGAAAAGCTTTTGAAAGGGTTGTTGCATTGGGTATCGCAATTGGTAGTGGCTACTTATTTGAAACCGATTTCAAAAAAGAAGTATACAGTGATCTAACAGGCGAAAGAGGAACCTTGATGGGCGCCATTCAGGGAATATTTGCCGCGCAATATCAGGTTTTACGTTCCAAAGGTCATTCTCCTTCAGAAGCTTTCAATGAAACGGTCGAAGAACTAACACAATCATTGATGCCACTGGTTGCTGAAAATGGAATGGATTGGATGTACGCCAATTGCTCTACAACTGCTCAAAGAGGTGCTTTGGATTGGTGGAAAAAATTCAGAGATGCTACATTACCCGTTTTCACAGAATTGTATGAAAGTGTAGCAACCGGAAAAGAAGCGGCTAAATCAATTGAAAGCAATAGTAAAGCTGATTATAGAGAAAAGCTGGAAGAAGAATTAAAAGAGTTGCGCGAAAGTGAGTTGTGGCAAGCAGGAAAAACAGTGAGAAGTCTCCGCCCTGAAAATCAAAAAGTAGAAGAAGCGGCAGCGCTTTCATAAAGTGATTGGCATGAAAACAATGAGCTATTCGATAGATTTTACTGCAGCGTCTGATCGTTTGCGAGAAGTGGTGGTTAAAACTCCGCTTACTTATAATCATTCTTTATCTAGAAAGTATGATTGTGATGTTTATCTGAAAAGAGAAGACTTACAAATCGTTCGTTCCTATAAGTTGAGAGGGGCTTATAACATGATGAGCAGCTTAGATCCCATTCAATTATCGAAAGGGGTTGTGTGTGCCAGTGCGGGTAATCATGCGCAGGGCTTTGCTTACAGCTGTAAAAAACTAGGAATTCGTGGAGTTGTTTTCATGCCGGTGATCACGCCAAATCAAAAAATTACCCAAACTAAAATGTTTGGTGCAGATGCCATCGAAGTTATTCTTACCGGAGATACTTTTGATGATTGTGCGATGGCTGCTAAAGCCTATACAGCAGCAAATGGCATGACTTTTATTCCACCATTTGATGATGTGAAGATCATAGAAGGACAATCTACTGTAGCGGTGGAAATACTTGAAGAACAAAGTAATATCGATTACTTATTCGTTCCAATCGGTGGCGGTGGATTGAGTGCAGGAGCTGGTTCTGTCTTTAAAACCATGTCTCCCCATACAAAAATTATTGGTGCTGAACCGGAAGGAGCACCTTCTATGACCGCAGCTTTGAAAGCCGGTAAACCTATTGAGCTGGAAACCATAGAGCGATTTGTAGATGGAGCTGCTGTAAAGAAAGTAGGTGAACTCACTTTTGCTATTTGTAAAGATGTATTGGATGATGTATGTCTGGTTCCGGAGGGGAAAATCTGTTCTTGTATCCTCAAATTATACAATGAAGATGCGATTGTGGCAGAACCTGCCGGAGCATTATCGGTAGCTGCTTTGGACGATTATGCAGAACAGATCAAAGGAAAAGTAGTGGTATGTGTGGTGAGTGGCAGCAATAATGATATTGATCGTATGCAAGAGATCAAGGAAAGATCATTGCAGTATGAAGGACTAAAACATTATTTTTTAATCCGTTTTGCACAAAGACCCGGTGCATTGAAACAGTTTGTCAATGATGTATTAGGTCCGAATGATGATATTACCCGCTTTGAATACATGCAAAAACATAACAAAGAAACAGGTCCGGCATTGGTAGGTATTGAATTGAAATCAAGAAAAGACTATCAATTGTTAGTAGATAATCTGATTGCTCATCAAATTAATTATACGGAACTGAATAAGAATGATAATCTTTTTGGTTATTTGGTTTAGTAATATAATAAGTCCTTATCTTTATTCTGTAATGAATCAAATGCAGTCATATATGTCCTTCTCTTTCGCTTCAACAGCGATGGGCACTGCTATTATTACTACTACCACAACGACCCTGTAAGGGGTTATACATTTTATATCATCCAAGGATCTTAGGATCGTTTTCAAGGGTCATCCTCTATTCATTGTATTTCAAATCATTATTATGAAAGTGCTCAAATTCGGCGGGACTTCAATGGCCAATGCCGATCATATTCAAAAAGTTGTATCGGTTTTAGTGAATCAATCTTCGTCAGATAAGCTAGTAATCATTGTCTCGGCCATGAGTGGTGTTACAGATCATTTACTCAAAATGGCTACAATGGCAGCCAATGCTGATGAATCGTATACAAAAGAAGCAGAATTATTAGCGCTTCAACATCTTACAGCGGTGAGAGATCTGTTGCCATTAGAGCAACAGAGTTCAGTACTGAGTAAGGTTAAACAGTATTGCAATGAATTAGAGGAATTATTGGATGGAGTATATCGGCTCAAAGAATTATCGCCTCGTATACAAGACAGAATTGTTTCATTCGGTGAAATACTTTCATCGGTTATACTGTCTGCGAAAATTCAATCATTGCAAATGAATCAACAATGGATAGATTCCAGATCGTTAATTATCACAGATTCACAACATGGTAACGCTGCTGTAGATTTTTCAGCTACTAATGAGAGGATACAGGCATATTTCAATAACCATCATTACAAATATTACATCGCTCCAGGATTTATTGCATCCAGTTTGGCAGAACATACTACAACATTGGGTAGAGGGGGTTCTGATTATTCTGCCGCTATTTATGCTGCGGCATTAGATGCTGATGTATTGGAAATATGGACAGATGTCAGTGGTATGATGACGGCGGATCCAAGATTGGTGATGAATGCAAAGCCTATTGCACAAATCTCTTATCAGGAAGCTATGGAGCTTTCTCATTTTGGTGCTAAAATCATTTATCCGCCAACCATACAGCCTGTTATGCATAAGCGTATACCGGTATGGTTAAAAAATACATTTGCTCCAGAGGAGCATGGAACATTGATTGAAAACTATTCAGCTCCTTCTGAAGATTTTATTCGAGGCATATCCAGTATTAATAGTATCAGTTTATTGAGTTTGGAAGGGAGTGGTATGGTAGGTATTCCCGGTTTTTCTAAGCGACTGTTTGAAGCATTAGCAAATGAAAGAATCAATGTGATATTGATAACACAAAGCTCATCAGAACACTCTATTTGTGTGGCTATTAATGAATCAGATACACTGAAAGCTAAAAGAGCAATTGATGCCGCATTTCATATTGAAATTATCAATGGAAAAGTAGAGCCATTAATTGTAGAAACGAATTTGTCAATTTTAGCTTTAGTGGGCGAGCAGATGAAGAGTCATCCGGGTATTAGCGGAAAAATGTTTGGTTCACTGGGACGAAATGGCATTAATGTTCGCGCCATAGCACAAGGGTCATCGGAAAAAAATATTTCTGCTGTTATAGCATCGCGTGATGTTAAAAAGGCGATTAATGTATTGCATGAAACTTTCTTTGAAACTACCTATAAACAACTGAATGTATTCATTGCGGGTGCTGGAAATGTAGGGGGTAAATTATTGGAACAAATAAGACAGCAACAAACAATTCTTCGAGATCAACTGCATGTACAGATCAGGGTTATTGGTATTGCCAACAGCAAAAAAGCATTAATAGATGAAAATGGAATTGATCTGGAATCATGGCAGTCAAAATTAGCAGATGCTCCTTTGAGTTCAATTGAGAACTATGCTTCTGCGATCAAGGATAAGAATTTAAGGAATAGTGTGTTTGTAGATGTTACAGCCAGCGATATCGTGGCAAATGTTTATGAATCTCTGTTAACAAAAAGTATATCCATAGTAGCTTGTAATAAAATTGCTTGCTCATCTTCCTATTCTTCTTATCAAAGATTGAAATCTTTGGCTAAATCGTATAATGCTTTATTTCTTTTTGAAACCAATGTGGGGGCAGGACTTCCGATTATCGGCACACTGAATGATCTTTTAAGAAGCGGAGATCAGATCCAAAAAATACAAGCAGTACTCTCAGGTACTTTGAATTATGTGTTCAATCATTATGATACTTTGATACCTTTTGCAGAAGTAGTTAGAAAAGCTCAAGCAGAAGGATACACTGAACCGGATCCACGTCTTGATTTAGGTGGTACTGATGTGATGCGTAAGATCATGATACTGGCCAGAGAAACAGGGCAGCCGTTGGAAATGGAAGATATTGCCAATACTTCTTTTCTTCCTTCCAGTTGTTTCGATGGAACTGTAGACAATTTTTACGAAGAGATGACCAAGCATGAAGGCCATTTCCAACAACTGTACAAAGAAGCGGCAACACAAAATGGTAAACTGAAATTCATCGCCACTTATGAAAATGGAAACGCGAAGGTTGGATTAGAAACAGTTGCACCCGAATCGGATTTCTATCATTTATATGGAAAAGACAATCTCGTTTTATTTCATACGCATCGATATCATCAACAACCCTTGGTCATAAAGGGAGCCGGGGCAGGTGCGGAGGTAACAGCATCCGGCGTTTTTGCAGATATTATTCGGGTAGCAAGAATATAAATTATGGAATACGGACAATCAATAAAAATAAAAGCACCCGCAACCATCGCGAATATGGTTTGTGGTTTTGATATACTGGGATTTGCAGTTGCAGAGCCTTATGACGAAATGACGATCACTTTAAAAAAGGAGCCTGGTATTGTTATCGTTCATACGGATGATCATGGATTACCAACGGAACCTGATCATAATGTAGCAGGGGTAGCATTACAGGCTATGCTGGCTGAACTCACCATGCCAGCTGGTTTTCATGTTTCTATTCATAAACATATTAAACCCGGAAGTGGATTGGGCTCTAGCGCCGCGAGTGCTGCAGGGGCTGTAGTTGCCGCTAATTATTTATTAGGAGAAGTATTCAGTAAAGAATCCTTGGTTCAGTTTGCCATGCACGGCGAAAAGTTAGCATCCGGTGTAAAACATGCGGATAATATTACGCCATGTATTTATGGAGGTATTACATTGATCAGATCTATTTTTCCGTTAGACATCATTCCATTACAACCACCACCATTATTTGTCACCATTGTACACCCACAGATAGAAGTAAAAACAGCTGATGCGCGAAGTATTTTAAAAAAGCAAGTTTATTTGAAAGATGCCATTAAACAGTGGGGAAATATTGCTGGATTAGTATCCGGATTATTACAGCGTGATTACGCATTGATTGGAAGATCATTAGAGGACGTAATCATAGAACCTGTAAGAAGTATTCTTATTCCCGGCTTTAATGAAATAAAAGAACGGTCGAAATCAGTAGGAGCGTTAGGTGGTGGTATTTCAGGTTCGGGTCCTTCTGTTTTTATGCTGAGTCGGAGTCTGGAAACTGCTCAATTAGTGGAGACGCAAATGAAAACAGTATTTCAGCAAATGAATTTGCTACACTATACCTATGTTACTACTGTTAGTTCAAAAGGGGTACAGTTGTTTTCCGAATAACCATCAACCATGAAATATTATAGTACCAATAGACAATCACCGGTAGTCAGTTTTAAAGAAGCTGCATTGAGAGGACAAGCGCCTGATAAGGGGCTTTATTTTCCTGAAAAAATTCCTTCAATAAATCAACAATTATTGAATAATATTCGGTCTATCCCTAAAATAGAGCTTGCTTATCAAATTATGCAACCTTATGTGGGTGGAGATATTTCAGCAGAGCAATTGTATCAGATTGTAACAGAAACCATCGATTTTGATATCCCTTTGATTCAACTGGAAGAAGATATCTATGTATTGGAATTGTTTCATGGTCCAACACTCGCATTTAAAGATGTTGGAGCAAGGTTCATGAGTCGGTGCTTAGGCTATTTCTCGCAAAATAAGACTACTGTTTTGGTAGCCACTTCCGGAGATACAGGTGGGGCTGTAGCCAATGGTTTTTTGAATGTGGAAGGTGTAGAAGTAATTATCCTGTATCCCGCAGGTAAAGTAAGTCCTGTGCAAGAGTTGCAACTGACCACTTGTGGTAATAATATTACTGCAGTGCGTATTAATGGAACTTTTGATGACTGCCAACAATTAGTGAAGGAAGCATTTATGGATCAACAGTTGAGAGAATGCTTGCAACTTACTTCTGCCAATTCTATTAATATTGCTCGATGGCTACCGCAACAGCTCTATTATTTTTTGGCGATGCAACAATGGCCGGCGTCACAAAAAGCTCCCATTATTGCAGTACCTAGCGGTAACTTAGGTAATATAGCGGCAGGCTTATTGGCAAAAAGATCTGGATTAGAGATGGGTAATTTTATAGCAGCATGTAATATCAATGACAGCATCACTGATTTTTTAGAAACAGGAGTCCACACGCCTAAGCAATCAGTCATGACCTATTCTAATGCCATGGATGTAGGAAATCCAAGTAACCTGATTCGAATCTTAGAAATATATCAGCATAATCTCAGCTTAGTTAAATCACAGTTGAGTAGTAGTAAGCAAACTGATGATACAACCATTCATACGATAGAATCAGTGTATAAAAATAGCAAGTACATTCTAGACCCACATGCCGCAGTTGGTTATAGTGCCTTAAAACAAAAACTTAAAAAAGGAGGAAAAGGGTTGCTATTAGCTACTGCCCATCCGGTAAAGTTCCCGGAGATTGTAGAAAAAGCCATTGGTATATCCATTCCAATACCGGAATCCATCAAACCATTGTATACATTGGCTCAGCAAATGATTGACATGGGAGCTTCTTATGAAAGTTTTAAAGAGTGGATCCGGTATCGAAGTAAATAATGATTATGCGTCTTTCTTATTAAAGAAGATTGTAAAAACACTACCCTTATTCACTTCACTATTCGCTGTAATAGATCCGCCCATGGCTTCAACTTGTGTCTTGGTAATAAAGAGTCCAACACCCTTGGCTTCTGCATGCTTATGAAAAGTTTTGTTGAGTCCGAATAATTTATCGGCATGTCTTTTAAGATCTATACCCATACCATTATCGCTGAATTTGAGGGTGAGTATGCCATTTTGAAACAGTGTTTCCGCATGTATAACAGGCGTTCTGTTGGGCGATTTGTATTTTAATGAATTCGATAACAAATTCTGTAAAATACTTTCCAGATATAGTCTTGGGTATTCAATAGTAGGTGCTTTGGTGAAATTATAACTTACAACGGCTTCGGTTTCCAGTATCTTACCTGCCATACTTTCTTTCACTTTTTTGAACACTTCTTCAAAAAGAAGCACTTCTCTTTTTTTATCGGTGTCTTCTTGAATTTTTAATGCATCAACAAGTTCATTCAGGGTTTCAGAAAGATTATGAATAACGGTTTCAAATTTTTCAAATAAGAGGGCTTTCTCTTCGTTGGTTTGGCTTTCTTTATACAGCCACAACAATGAATTAAGGTTGCTAACAGGAGAGCGTAAATTATGTGAAGTGATATGTGCAAAGTTTAGCAATTGCTGATTTTTCTTTTGTAGCTGTAAGGATAATATCTCTTGTTCTGTTTTAGCATTTTTTATTTCTGTGAAATCTGTGGCAACACAGCAAATCGCAAACACATTATTATTCTCATCAATTAAGGGGAATTTATTGGTCAGCATTGTTTTCTGACTCTCATTGGTTTGAATATTTACTTCATTTGTCAGTCCCTTTGCAGATTGAATAATTTGATTTTCATCCTGCGTTAATTGATCGGCAGTTTCTTTTGAAAAAAGGTCATAGGCATTTTTACCAATCATTGATTCAGGCTCAAGCCCAAAATCAGTAGCAAATTTTTTATTAACCAGAATATATTTGCCGGATATATCCTTTACAAAAATGGCTGAAGAAGTATTGTTAATGATCGCGTTTAGTAGTTGTTCTTTGTTTCGCAATTCATTTGTTCTCTGAAGAATGGCACGCTCAAGATTTTTATTTAATGCTTCAAGCTTTTCCTCAGCTTGCGTTTTTCCATAGTTGATTTTATTAAGCTGGCGTGCTGAAATGGTGATTAATAGTAGGCCTATTAAAATAAATGAAGTAGCAAACATTCCAATTCCAAATTCTACACTTACCAAATTAGAACGATGTAAATAAATTCGAATGAAGCTTAGAAAGAGTACAGATAAAGTCAATGTTGGCAATAGCTGACGCGCCATTCTATTTCCAATTTTATCACCTGTTAACAAACCGGTAATACCTAGATTGCTATTTAAAAGTGAAGCAGCTATTGATAATATTAAAAAGCCGGAAGCAGTGTGTATCGCCATTGATCCAATAGCGGATAATTTATAGAATATAGGCACTCCCAATAAATAGCCAATGATTGCTAGAAATGAAATAAGAGAGATAATATGTAATAAGTATTGAGCAATTTTTCTCGAGCGTTCTTGCGTACTCTTGATCAAATAAAAAGAAACTCCTAATAAACAAAAAGATAAAGCAGTACCTCTGGCCATTCTTCCAGGAAAAGAATCAATAGATTGATTGTATAAAAAATCTTTCACAAAGAATTCGTCAATGAAAAAGTTCAATTGAAACTCATACTGGATTAAAGTTGCTAAACCAACTAACGCTATAAAAAAGCAAAGTGTTCCTTTAAAAAAATCCCATTTTTTAGATACTATCCTGTATAATTCAATAGATGATAAAATGAAAAGAATCGAAGTATTGGCTTTCATATTCGCATACTCAGGAATGATACTGGTCAGTAAAGGGATAGTAAAAAGCCACCCTATTAATACCATAAAACTTAATGCAAATACAAAGATGCATGCAGATTTTATGATGAATGTGATTCTTTGTTGGTTCATGTTTTAAAAAACCATTCTGATATGGTAAAATATGATTAATTATTCAGATTATAAATCGAACTACGATGTTTTTAAGCTAGAATTAAACAAAAATGTTGAATAAAGCGTATACTGTGCAAGGATTGATTTTATTGTTCGTCCAATAAAGTAGCATCGAAAAGAGCCTTCTATCATTCTATGATAAAAAAATCGAGCATACAACTTTTGCGTATCCCGTTTTCTTACTTTTTGATGCCAGTATTTTGGTTTAGTCTCAGCTTTGTTGAAAATATCAATTGGATCCATGCACTTATAAGTTTTTTCATATTGCACCTACTCGTTTATCCATCTAGTAATGGCTATAATTCTTACATGGATCAGGATACATCTAGTATAGGTGGTATTAAAAATCCGCCTCCACCCGATAAAGAATTATTTATTATCACCATTATTTTGGACATCATTTCCTTGTTATTGTCTTTGATCATTTCTTTATCCTTTGCTGGGCTACTATTTATTTATATTGTATGTTCAAGATTGTATAGTTACAGAGGTGTTAGATTAAAAAAATATCCTGTTTTAGGTTATCTGACAGTCATTCTTAACCAGGGAGGAATTGTTTTTTTAATGATTTATAATAGTGCTGCTCATGGCATCGATCCGAAATTCCCTTTTATTGGCTGTATTACTGCTTGTTTATTGATTGGAGGCTTTTATCCTATCACTCAAATTTATCAGCATGATTCAGATAAAAATGATCATGTCACAACAATGTCTATGCTATTGGGTAAGCGAGGAACTTTTATTTTCTGTAGTTTATTGTATCTGCTGGCTTTTGGTTTGTTGTTTCTTTTTTTTAATCAGCAACAGCAGCTTCATTTATTTGCTGTTGTACAAATCTTCTTTTTACCCGTGGCCGTATATTTTCTTATTTGGGCATCAAAAGTTTGGCGAAATCCTCAAAAAGCAGATTATGAACATACCATGAAAATGAATTGGATAGCGTCTACATGTACTTCATTGGCATTTATTACCATACTATTAATCAAATATTTTGACTGATATTATTTCCATAGCAACGGCTGTACCCCAATTCTGTCATCAACAAGATGATATTCTTCATTATATGGGTGATGCATTCCACCTTGATGATACAGAAAAACGGAAACTCAAGTTCATGTATCATCAAAGCGGTATAACAAAGCGTTATTCTGTATTACCTGATTTTTCATCAATATCCGATGAAAATTTTTTCTCTTCCACCAATAACAAAAAAATAGAACCAACTTTAGAAGATCGTCTCAAAATTTATGATGAATCTTCTCTAGCACTATCCATCCATGCAATTCAAAAATGTATTAGTGGATTTATATCAGAACAAGAAATCACTCATCTAATCACAGTTAGTTGTACCGGGATGACTGCACCCGGATTGGATATAAAATTGATGGAGGAATTGGGACTGAATAAAAATATTTTCCGCACTTCAGTCAACTTCATGGGTTGTTATGCTGCTATTCATGCTTTAAAATTGGCAGATATGATTGCGCAAGGAACTCCCAATGCCAATATTGTAATTGTTGCGGTAGAATTGTGTACACTCCATTTTCAAACTACGATGACAGAAGACAATATAGCCAGTAGTCTTTTATTTGCTGATGGCTGTGCAGCTGTTTTAATATCCAATAAAATACATCGAATGCGTAAGATCCGGATTGATGGATTTTATGCTCAAATAGCTATCGAGGGAAAATCAGATATGGCTTGGGAGTTAGGATCTAACGGTTTTCAGATGCGATTAAGTGGGTATATCCCCCAGTTGATAGAAGCTGATATAGAATCACTGTTATCAGGTGCATTAGAAGAAAGAGGAATAACCAAAGAGTCTATTCAGCATTGGTGTATTCATCCGGGCGGAAAAAGAATTCTTGACAGCATTCAACGAAAATTGAATTTATCGCCCGATACGCTTGATCAGTCTAGAGCTGTATTGAAAGAATATGGAAACATGTCATCACCCACCATTCTTTTTGTACTCAAAAACATTTTTGAAAATAAGTATCAATCCAATGAGAACATATTAGGTATGGCTTTTGGTCCGGGATTAACCATGGAAACTTTTACAGCTCATTTTGTATGAATTTATCAACAAGATCATATGAACAGGAACTCTTAGATGACGTTAATATACCCTTTGAAGCTATCCGGCAGAATATGCTTGAATTGGATATCATTAATACTTATTTAGGCGGACATCGTATCACAATAAAGGGGGTACAGCTATTGTCTGGCAAACAAAATGTTTTACATATTTGTGAAATAGGTTGCGGTGGCGGAGATAATTTAGCTGCTATTGCAAGATGGGCAAGCAGTAAAAATATTCAACTTGAAATCACAGGTATCGATATCAACCACAATTGCATAGACGTAGCAACACAGCGAAAAGATATTGGTTCTAAAGCAAACTGGATTACCAGTGATTATCGTAATGTCAATTTTACCAGATATCCTGATATCATTTTTTCAAGTTTATTCTGTCATCATTTTACCAATGAAGCTCTTATTGAACAGCTTCAATGGATGCATCGAAATTCAGCCAAGGGCTTCTTCATCAATGATCTTCACAGACACTGGTTGGCCTATTATTCAATAAAAGTCCTTACACAATTATTCTCTAAATCTTATTTAGTGAAAAACGATGCTCCCTTAAGTGTTAAACGTGGCTTTAAGAAAGAGGAGTGGATGGATTTACTTGGTAAGGCATCCATTAAAGCTGAGGTATCATGGGAATGGGCATTCAGGCATTTAGTACTATCAAAAAAATAGAATTGAGCGAAAAAGATAAAATATATGACATAGCGGTTATTGGCGGTGGATTAGCCGGACTTACACTTGCCATACAATCTGCCAATGCAGGATATCAAACCATTCTTTTTGAAAAAGAAAGCTACCCATTTCATAAAGTTTGTGGCGAATATATCAGTATGGAGAGCTATGATTTCTTATCGCAATGTGGGGTGCCTTTACAAGAATGGGATTTACCAATGATTTCTAAATTACATATTTCCGATTGTGAAGGAAAGCTATACGAATTTCGGTTGCCTTTAGGTGGGTTTGGTATCAGCAGATTTAAATTAGATCATACTTTGGCTACAATTGCCAAGCAAAAACAGGTGGAACTATGTGAAGAGACGAAAGTGGAAGATGTATTATTTCAAAATGATCTGTTTACAATAGATACCAAAAATAAAAAGTATACCGCAAAATTGGTAGCTGGATCATTTGGTAAAAGATCTAATCTCGATATCAAATGGAGAAGAAAATTTTCTTTAAAGAGTAAGAATAGATTGAATAACTATATCGGAGTAAAATATCATATCAAATATGATATAGCAAAGGATTTGATAGCACTGCATAATTTTCAAAATGGATATTGCGGGATATCTAAAATTGAAGACGATATATGTTGTGTATGCTACCTAACCACAGCTGATCAACTTTCATATGCAGGAAATACGATTGAAAAACTGGAAGCTACTGTTTTGTCTAAAAATCAAGCCCTGGCTGAAATTTTTTCAAAAGCACAGTTTTTGTACGAGAAACCACTTACCATTGCTCAGATCAGTTTTGATCAAAAAGAGCAAGTTGAAAATCACCTGTTAATGGTAGGAGATGCTGCCGGATTAATTACACCACTTTGTGGCAATGGAATGAGTATGGCGATGCATGCTTCAAGTCTTGCATTTCAACAGATGAAACTTTTCCTCGAAGGCAGTATTACTCGTGAACAAATGGAAAAGCAATACAGTAAAGTTTGGAAGAAACAATTCTCGAAAAGACTGGCTATCGGAAGACTTGTGCAGTCCTTTTTCGGAAATCCTTTTGTTACAAGGATTTTCTTGTCCACCATCTCCAAGACACCCCAACTCGCTAACTGGTTAATTCGCCAAACTCATGGTAGTTCTTTTAGTTAGGGCTTTAACAATTTGATAATATTCAGTTGTAAGGGATTAAAAGATCATCCGTCTTAATGGATAATCAATAAACCAACAACTGTTATATGAAACAATCCTTTTTGCTATTCTTTTTTATGATTTTGGCTTTTTCTTTATTTAGCCAAACCCCTGAAATTCGAAAAAAGCAGTACAATCTGTCCAATAATCTTGCCATCAGTGGATACGATCCCGTTGCCTATTTTACTTCAAAAAAAGCTATAAAGGGTAAATCAACCTATTCGGTAACAGAAAAAAATGTCACCTATTATTTTTCCTCAAAAGAAAACCTGGAAACTTTTGTAAAAAATCCTTCTGCTTATGAACCGGAATATGGTGGCTGGTGTGCGTATGCCATGGGAGCTACTGGTGAAAAAGTTCCCGTTGATCCTGAAACTTTTAAGATTGTCAACAATAAACTCTATCTCTTTTATAACCGATTCTTTAATAATACACTGAAAGATTGGAATAAAGATGAGGCTAACTTAAAATCCAAGGCTGATATAGCCTGGAAAAAATTTATCAATTAATAGGCATTCTAAAAGTACATCAATGAAATCATCTACTATACTATTATGGGTATTAAGAATCATCGCTGCTGTTATTATGTTACAAACACTTTATTTCAAGTTTTCAGCAGCGGAAGAATCTGTTTTTATTTTCACAGAAATGGGTATTGAACCTTGGGGGCGTATCGCAACGGGAATATTTGAATTGATTGCTTCCATCTTGATATTGTATCGTCCAACATTAATTTTTGGAGCCATCATGGCAGCTGGTATCATGAGTGGTGCAATACTTTCTCATCTAACTGTTTTAGGAGTTGAAGTAAAAGATGACGGTGGGCAACTTTTTGCATATGCACTTATCGTGTGGATGTGTAGCGCCATCATAATCTGGATAGAAAAAGAAAAAATAATGCAATTGGTAAAAAAACTGAATAATAAGTAACATGAAAAGATATATTGTCACTGCTTGCTTAGTACTTCTTGTGAAGATCATTACTGCACAGACGGTATCAACAAAAAATATAAATCGGTTCGTTGATTTGGCATTAACTGCCGGAACCTCACAAGGTTCTGCAGCCTTATCCTATGTACACAATTGGAAAATTGGGAAAAAGCAAAAATGGGAAATCGGAATAGGAGGAAGATTAACAAGTTATTTCGGAACTAAAAGAGATTATACCACAGCGGGTCCTGCCAGACTAACCAGAAGTCATTCCATTCCATTTTTAATATTTTTTGCTGATCAAAGACCGGAAAACTGGGATACGCTCAATGTTCAAAGACCTTTTACAACTGCTTTGAATGCAACCGTAAATATTGGGTATCATTTTAATAAGAAATGGTCGGCAGGCTTTAATATTGATTTGATTGGAGTTACACTAGGAAGAACCACCAATGGTATTCTCACCAGCAATGGTACTACTAGAAATGATGCTGCGGTAAAGCCTTCTGCCTTTAATTTATTGCTTACAGGAGATCATGATCTGGGTAGTTTGAATTCTGAGCTTTTCATCAACTATAAGTTTTCTGATAAATGGTCTTTAAGAGGTATTTACCAGTTCTATTTCTCGGAGTATAAAACGAATAATTTGAGTCAGGTAGCTTCAGATGGTACTGTCATTAACAGATTCCGAAATAAAGTAAATGCATTTGGTATTGGCATATCCAGGCATTTTTAAAAATTTTAATCATGAAAAAACATATTTATCTCATAGCTGTTATAGTAGTAGCTCTTTTTTATAGCTGTACAAAAAGTGCTACATCATCTGATCCTCTGAATGAACAAGTGGGTAGTGCTGCAACACCTGTAACTTCTGCCATGGCATTTACATCGGCAAATTCATATACGGTTACCGGCAATGTAAGAGTATATCAGAAAGATGGTAAACTGGTTTTGGCATTAGAAAATTTCAAAAGTACCAATGGGCCTGATTTACGTGTATATATATCAAAAGAAATGCAGCCGGTGAATTTTATCGAATTGGGAAGATTAAAATCAGTTCAAGGGAATCAATTGTATGATATCCCCGGCAACCCAGATTTCAATACTTATAAGTTCGCAGTTATACATTGTCAGCAATTTAACCGGGTTTTTGGTTTTGCAACCATCAAATGATTATTGAATCAAAAGAAGACAGGAAATGATGAGAATAATTTTAGTGGGCATAATGTTGCTGAATGTATTATTGATTTCTGCACAAAAATTTATCCCTGTCGACCCTGAATCATCAGTGAATTTTACCATCAAAAATTTGGGTATTAATGTTTCCGGTAAGTTTACAGGCTTATCCGGTTGGATCCATTTTGATCCAGCCAACTTAACAGAGAGTAAGTTTTCAGTGTCTGTGAATGCCAGCACCGTGGATACAGATATTAAAGCCCGTGATAATCATTTGAAAAAAGAGGATTATTTTTATGTAGAGAAGTATCCAAGGATTAGTTTTATATCAAAAAATATAACAATAGAAGGAGTTGGACAGTATACAATCACAGGAATGCTTGAGATAAAAGGGACCAGTAAAGAAATCAGTTTTCCATTTACAGCAAACCCCGTGGCGGATGGATACGTATTTAAAGGAGGATTTAAAATCAATAGAAAAGATTTTAAAGTTGGCGGAAAAAGCCTGATATTGTCTGATCAACTATCGGTTAACCTCTCAGTTTTGGCCAGAAAAAACTAACAAAAGAAACCCTACTTATGCAAATTGCTTTTGCTATTAAAAACGTGTTTGTACAACTACACGAAACTTTAGATAAGCTAAATCCTGATCAATATACGCAACCCAGTAAGGCCTTATTCAATGCCACCATTGGTCAACATGTTCGACATATTGTTGAGTTATTTCAGTGTTTGGAAAATGGCTATGAGAAAGGTATTGTGAATTATGAGCAAAGAAAAAGAGATAAAAGTATTGAAACTGACAAGCAGTTGGCCATCCAACTATTGCATGAAATCAGTAGTCGATTGATTCGCGAAGACAAGACCATTCAGTTGGAAATGAGTTATGATGATCTTTCCAATGAGACAGTAGTGGTCAATAGTAATTATTATCGTGAAGTGGTCTATAATCTAGAACATACAGTACATCATATGGCATTGATACGTGTAGGTATTTCAGAAATATCTGATGTCATTCTACCTGACGGTTTTGGTGTTGCTTCCTCAACTATGAAACACCGCGATACATGTGCACAGTAACTTATATACCCTTGAAGGATACAGTATTGCTTACTTCTAACAGAGATGAAAAAGGAGTTCGGAAGAAAGCAGCACCCCCTCACATTCAAACAGTTGGTCAATACCAACTATTGTTCCCTCAAGACACACAGGCGGGCGGTACCTGGATTGGGACCTCTGAGATAGGTACTACCATGGTTTTATTAAATGGCGGTTTTATCAAACATGAACCTGCAGCCACTTATCGGAAAAGTAGGGGGCTTATTTTTTTGGATATCCTTTCTCAGCAACATGTGTTATCTGCTTTTAGGAAAATTAATTTACTAGGAATAGAACCCTTTACCCTGATCATTTGGGAAGCAGGTTATTTATATGAATGCAGATGGAGCGGCGAAGAAAAATACATTCGTGAAGTAGATTCAACACAGCCGCATATATGGTCTTCTGTTACACTATATACACAAGATATTATTCAAAAAAGAGAACAATGGTTTGCTGAATGGTTGCAACAGCATCCACATCCAAATTCTGCAGATATTCTATCTTTTCATCTGTTTGGTGGTAATGGTGATGCAGAAAATGACATACGCATGAATCGCAATAATGAAATGCTAACAGTAAGTGTCACCAATATTGTTTGTGATGAACAGTCTGCTACCATGTTGTATAACGATATTATTCATCAGGAACAGCACCAGTTATCGCTTTCATTTGTACAGCAACAGCCGGTTTCTTAACTTTCAGGCATGTCTTTGATTAGGAAACTCAAGTTTCATCCTTTTTTTATCAAACTTTTCAACTGGGAGTATTGGTCCTTCAATGTGCTTTATGCGCCCTTATATCCTTATTGGTTTTGGCTATGTTTGAAAGCAAGAGCATTGTTTTATATCAATGCTGCCAATCCCGGTATACGTAATGGGGGATTTTTGATGGAGAGTAAAAAAGAGATTTATGATATTCTGCCGGAAGGCACTTATCCCACTACACTTTTTTTTCCTGCTGGAACAAATGCTGAAACCGTATTGAAAACAATTACAAATGAACGTTTGGATTTTCCTTTGATCGGGAAACCTGATATTGGTATGCGGGGAATGAGTGTTCAAAAGCTAGAGACTGTGTTGGAAGTAAAAGACTATGTTGAGCAAGCCAATTTTGATTTTCTCATACAGGCCTATATCCCCTTTGAAGAGGAAGTAGGGATATTTTATTATCGTATTCCTGGCGAGGAGAAAGGAAAAATTACAGGTATAGTTGGAAAAGAATTTCTAACTGTAACGGGTGATGGTGTATCCACCATCGATCAGTTATTGCAATTAGACCCCAGATACATTCTGCAATTACCTGTACTTCGCCGCACCATGACAGAAGAGCTATCTGACGTTCTACAAAAAGGAGAACAAAAAATATTAGTGCCCTATGGCAATCATGCCCGTGGCGCTAAGTTTATTGATCTTAGCTATTTAGCAGATGAATCACTGAATCAGGTGATTGATCAACTGGCCAAGAAGATCGAAGGATTTTATTATGGTAGAATGGATATTCGTTATGAATCGATTGAGTTGCTCAGAGAAGGTAAAAACTTCATGATCGTTGAACTCAATGGCTCTGGAAGTGAGCCTACGCACATGTATGATCCCAAACATTCGGTCTTTTTTGCATGGCGTGAAATTTCACGACATTGGTATCTTATGTGCAAGATCAGTATGATCAATCATGCAAAGGGGATACCTTATATGACAAGAGCAGAAGGGCTGGCTATGTTAAAAGCCAATGCTGCTTTGGTCAAAAAAATTTCCTAGTGATAACTATCCCTAAATATGAGTCAATAAATAAATCATTTGTTGCGCCAGTGATGTATTAATTTGTACACCAAAATTTGATCGGATGTTACACAGTGCCAAAGCTTTTCTTTTTGACTTGAATGGAACCATGATCGATGATATGCATTATCACAAACAAGTATGGTTTGATGTGCTGACCAAAGAACTGGGTGCTAACTTGACATGGGAGGAAGTAGCGCATCAGATGTATGGAAAAAATACGGAGTTATTGATCCGCATCTTTGGTCCAGATCGTTTCACAGCAGAAGAAATGGATCATATCTCAGTAGAAAAAGAGAAAAAATACCAGGCACTTTACCGACCTGAATTAAAAGGCTTACCCGGATTAGAAACATTCCTTGCAACCACCAAGCAAAAAGGAATAAAAATGGGAATCGGCTCTGCTGCTATCTTATTCAATATTGATTTTGCGATTGATGGTCTCAATATCAGGCACTATTTTGATTCTGTGATTGGCGCTGAACATGTAAAACATAGTAAGCCCAATCCCGAACCCTTTTTAAAAGGTGCAGAAGAGTTGGGTGTAGATCCTGTAGACTGTATTGTTTTTGAAGATGCACCAAAGGGTGTGGAAGCAGCTTTGAATGCCGGAATGAAATGTGTAGTGCTAACTACCATGCATGAAGCAAAGGAATTTGAGAAATATGCTAATGTGATCATGTATACTAAAGATTATTTGAGCTTACTGCCGATGATAGAAGGTTAAAGGAGTACAAAAAGTCAATCATCAACATATTCTATACGCTACTTTTTTGCATCGCGATTGATGGGACGCAGATTTTTATGATGGGTTATGATAGTACTAAAATCTGCGTCCCATCAATATACTTTCTTACTAATATCTTTCTTCTAAAAATTCAATACGTTAATATTACAGTATAAAATGTTGAATTCAATTTGGGAAAGTTCCAATACTTTCCCAAGGGTATAAACCTATAAACTATTCAGTATGGCTAATCTGACATGGAAGGGAGTTTATCCTGCTCTTCTTACACCATTTCAACAGAATGATGCTGTTGATTTTGAAGTGTACAAAAAAAATCTCGATGCACAATTGGATGCAGGCGTTGATGGCATCATTCTCGGCGGCTCACTTGGTGAAGCCAGTTCTCTTTCCAATGAAGAAAAAAGAGACCTCTTGTTGTATGCTAAAGAGCATATTCCAAAAGATTTTCCTGTCATCATCAATATTGCAGAGCAGACCACCAAAGCCGCTATTCAGTTGGCGCAAGATGCTGAGAAAAATGGGGCTGATGGATTGATGTTATTGCCGCCTATGCGTTACTATGCAGACAGTAAAGAAACATTAGAGTATTTTAAAGCAGTGGCTGCTTCTACTTCCTTACCCATCATGATCTATAACAATCCGGTTGACTATAAGATTCATGTTACATTGGATATGTTTGAAGCCATGTTACCATACAAAAATATTCAGGCAGTAAAAGAATCTACACGGGATATTTCCAATGTAACAAGAATGATCAATCGTTTTGGGAATCGTTTTCATATTCTTTGTGGTGTTGATACCCTTGCTATGGAAAGTCTGTGTATGGGTGCAGATGGTTGGGTGGCCGGTTTAGTAGATGCTTTTCCAAAGGAAACAGTGGCCGTCTATCGTTTAGTAAAAGCGGGCATGATCGATGAAGCATTAAAGATTTATCGTTGGTTCCTGCCCTTATTGGAGTTGGATATTCATCCAAAATTGGTTCAGTATATCAAGCTGGCCGCAACGCATACCGGTATTGGATCAACACATGTAAGAGCACCACGTTTGCCACTGGAAGGGGAAGAGTTGAAACGTGTGACTGCGATTATAGAAACGGCATTGGCCTGTCGTCCAACATTACCAGATTATTTGAACCTGAAACACAAGTAGCATGCTACAAGGGCATAACATTATTGGATTTGAAGTAACTGCAAAAGGCAAAGGATCATTCCAGTCTTTTAGTACCCTTCAAGGAACTTATTTACCGGAACATTTTCATGTTGCAACTGATGAAGAAATTGAAGCAGCTATTAAAAAATCGGTAGCTGCTTTCGCAATTTTCAGCAAGACCAGTTTTGTACAAAGAGCCGTTTTTCTGGAAGCTATAGCAGAAGAGATTTTGAACATCGGAGATTTTTTATTGGAACGAGCCAATTTGGAAACGGCATTACCTCTACCGAGATTAACCGGAGAGAGAGATCGTACCATGAATCAGCTGAAACTATTTGCATCCTTATTGAGAGAAGGCTCTTGGGCAGACGCAGTGATAGATACAGCAATGCCCGATAGAAAGCCACTGCCTCGCTCAGATATCAGAAGAATATTGCAGCCTGTTGGCACGGTGGCCGTATTTGCTGCAAGCAATTTTCCATTTGCTTTCTCTACGGCAGGAGGAGATACCGCCTCTGCATTGGCCGCAGGTTGCCCTGTCATCGTGAAAGCACACAGTGCTCATGCAGGAACCAATGAACTCATGGCCCATGCTATTAGAAAAGCGGCTGAAAGAACAGGAATGCCTGATGGTGTATTCTCTTCACTGAATGGCGAAGGTGCTCTTTTGGGACAAAGACTTGCCTTGGAGCCATCCATCAAAGCCATTGGCTTTACCGGATCTTATCGTGCAGGGATGGCTTTGTACACCACTGTTACACAGAAAAGAAAAGAGCCGATACCATTGTATGCAGAGATGAGTAGCATCAATCCTGTGGTTTTATTACCGGAAACATTGGCATTGAAAACAGCAGAAACAGCTACTGCTTTAGCGGCATCGATTACGCTGGGTGTTGGGCAATTCTGTACCAATCCGGGTTTATTATTTGTTATCCGATCAAAAGCTGCAGAGGCATTTACTGAATCACTGATAGCAGCACTTTCAAATGCAGCTTCGGCTACCATGTTGAATCAGCATATTTGTAAAGCATACTATACAGACAGATCAAGGATTGCACAGTCAAAAGGAGTACAGGTATTGTTCTGCGGAGAAGATCTGAGGCAGGCATATAAAGGAAGTCCGGCTTTATTCACTGTCAATGTGCAGGACTTTATACAAGACCCATCATTACAAGACGAAGTATTCGGTCCATGTTCTTTGATAGTAATATGTGATGACAGAACGCAATTGGAAACTGCTTTACAAACATTACATGGACAATTGACCGGTTCTGTATTTGGCACTACCGATGAGTTGAAAAGATATTCATCAGTAGTAGATATTTTACAACAAAAAACAGGCAGGATTATTTTCAATAATGTACCTACCGGCGTAGAAGTTTGTCATGCCATGGTACATGGAGGTCCATTCCCGGCTACTACAGACGCAAGAACCACTTCTGTGGGAACAGAAGCGATTCGAAGATTTGTAAGACCGGTGTGTTATCAGGATTGTCAACAAGAACTACTGCCTTTGTATTTACAAAATGAAAATACAGCAGGTATCATGCGTAAAGTAAATGGCACTTATACACGTGATGCTATCTGATTAAATTTGATTGATCAACGATACTATTATAATGGCTCATAAAAAATTCTTTTGTATTGATGCACATACCTGCGGTAATCCTGTTCGTCTCGTAGCAGGTGGTGGTCCTTTACTGGAAGGTAATTCCATGATGGAAAAGCGATTGCATTTTCTTCGTGAATACGATTGGATCAGAAAAGGATTGATGTTTGAGCCACGTGGGCATGATATGATGAGTGGAAGTATTCTATATCCGCCTCATGATCCGCAAAATGATATTGGGGTGTTGTTCATTGAAACCAGTGGCTGCTTGCCCATGTGTGGACATGGAACCATTGGTACCATTACCATTGCTATTGAAGAAGGATTGGTAACACCCAAAACTCCGGGTCAATTAAGAATTGAAACACCTGCGGGTCTGGTACTAATTGAATACAAGCAAGAAGGCAAAAAAGTATTGTCAGTAAAACTTACCAATGTTCCTGCTTTTTTATATGCTTCAAACTTAGAAGTGGAATGTCCGGATCTTGGTAAGATCAAAGTAGACGTTGCTTATGGCGGTAATTTTTATGCTATTGTAGATCCACAGGAAAATTTCCCGGGTCTTGAACACTATACTGCCGATCAATTGATCTCATGGAGTAGGGTCTGCAGAAAATTATTGAATGAACAATATAGTTTTATTCATCCTGAAAATGAAAATATCCAAGGGTTAAGTCATTTGTTATGGACAGGCAAACCCATCGCACCTACATCAACAGCACGCAATGCTGTATTTTATGGTGATAAAGCCATTGATCGATCTCCTTGTGGTACCGGAACATCTGCACGTATGGCACAGTGGTATGCAAAAGGGAAACTGAAAAAAGGAGATGCATTCATTCATGAAAGCATCATTGGCTCAACTTTCACCGGAAGGATTGAAGCAGCAACCACCGTAAATGGGCAACCTGCAATCATTCCAAGTATTGAGGGATGGGCAAGGGTGACAGGATATAATACGATTATCATTGATGATGATGATCCATATGCACACGGGTTTCAAGTAATCTAAATGTTTAATCTGTTGTGTTATTTATTCGGAAAATAAAGAGACACATTAAAAACTCAAAGCATAAGGCTGTCAAAATAAATAATTTTTAATCAGTCCCTGTGGACGGGCCTCATTGGGGTCGGTGTCAAGCGCAGCGAAGACAGATCATCCGCCGCGGCGGATGATCAGAGGCCAATGTCCGCCTGAGGCGGAGGAACAGGGACGGGGCCATTCGGCCCAGGAGTAATATAGAGTTTTGACAATTAGAGTGATTGCTTTTAAAAAGCACAATACTTAAATGTTTAGTCATTTAAATTTTATAAAACGAACCACCAAAACAGCTATATGAAACAACAACAATTGCTCCTTGCACTGCTACTAACAGGCAGTATGTTTTGTGCGTTGCCACAACAAGCACATGCACAGGTTTCAAAAGAGACCTATGTTCCTTGTCAGGAAATGCCAACATTGATTCAGCAATATGCTGCAGACAATCGTACACTGAGCAGGTATTATAGTCCTGCTTCTTCAAGAAGTGGTGGTTTTGGTGGTGGAGCCGATGCGAGCATCGGTTCTCCTGAAAAAAATAAACGGTTACAACAGTTGGTGCAAGAGTATCAGAAAAAGCTGGCAGCTGTTGATTTCAAAAATCTTTCACAAGAGTGTAAGGTGGATTATATCTTATTCAAGAGAGATCTGACCGAAAGAATGGAGCAATTGGTAACAGAAGCCAATGAAGTTTCAAAACTGAGTCAGTGGCTTCCTTTTGCACCCAAAGTATATGCGTTGGAACAGCAACGCCGAAGAGGCTATCAGCCCAATGCAGAAGGAGTGGCAAAAGATTGGGCGGCCATGATCACAGAGATCAAATCCTTACAAACAAAATTAAAAGAAGAAAAAGTGATCGATGCTGAATCAGTGTACACAGCGGGAGAAGTGATCAACAATCTTCGTCAGACATTACAAAGTGTATTTGATTTTTACAATGGGTATGATCCCATGTTTACCTGGTGGGTACCAACGGTGCATAAATCTTTGGATGAGGCTTTAACAGCTTATGCAGGTGTATGGAAAACAAAAGCCAATAGCGCATTGACAGCAAGTGATAACAGTGGCATTGTTGGGGTACGAGCCGGGAGAGCAAATCTCATCAAGCAATTACAAAGTGAAATGATTCCCTATACTCCTGAAGAGTTGATTGATATTGCGAATAAAGAATTTGCATGGTGTGATGCTGAAATGTTGAAAGCTTCTAAAGAAATGGGTTTTGGTGATAACTGGAAAGCAGCATTGGAGAAAGTAAAAACCTTATATGTGCCACCGGGCAAACAGCCTGAAGCTATTTTAAAGCTTTATACAGAGTCGATTGATTTTCTCAAAAAGAACAACCTCATCAGCATTCCACCATTGGCAGAAGAAACCTGGGGTATGATGATGATGTCTCCTGAAAGACAATTGATCGCCCCCTTCTTTTTAGGAGGTGCTGATATCATCATCTCTTATCCTACCAATACCATGGCCTATGAAGACAGGATGATGAGCATGCGTGGTAACAATCCGCATTTTTCAAAAGCAACAGTGCATCATGAACTGATAGCCGGACATAACCTACAGCAGTTTGTGAATACCAGAACCAGAACCTATCGCAATTTCGGTACACCATTTTGGGGTGAAGGATGGGCATTGTATTGGGAACTGATTTTATGGGATATGCAATTTGCTAAAACACCGGAAGACAGAATTGGTATGCTCTTCTGGCATATGCATCGTTGCGCCAGAATTATTTTCTCTTTGAATTATCACATGGGTAAATGGACACCCCAACAGTGTATTGATTTTTTGGTAGACAGAGTAGGTCATGAAAGAGCCAATGCAGAGGGTGAAGTGCGTCGTTCATTTACAGGTCGTTATCCACCGCTGTATCAGCTGGCCTATTTAACAGGCGGCAGACAATTTTATGCGTTGAAAAAAGAATTGGTAGACAGTGGTAAGATGACATACAAACAATACCATGATGCAGTAATGTCATTGAACAGCATGCCTGTTGAAATGGTAAGAGCGATTCTCACCAAACAACCATTGACTGAGAATTTTAAAACCAATTGGAGATTTTATAATGAGTGATTTTTTCTTTTGAATTACTTTTGGAAAGTTTCGGAACGTTCCAAAAGTTTTATATCGCGATTGATGGAACGCAGATTTTTATGATTGTCATGATCAGCGCAGATTTTTTATTACTATCATAAACCATTATAAAAAATCTGCGGCCCAGCAACATACTTTCTCGTTAATATTACAGCACAAAATATATTATCATACAGATGTGAACCCACTTTTATAAAGTTTCGGAACTTTACAAAAGTTTACATTGGTGATTTTTAATAAGCAACTTTTTTCAGATTAATCATGTCAATATAAGCATGAGAAAGTTACTCCTTATCCCAGTAGCATTTTTATACATTACCATCAGTTTTGGGCAAAAAAGTCACAGCCTGGAATTTGGAATTACTGGTCAGTACGATAAGCATGCTGATTATACCACAAGATTTGGCAATAGGTCTTATACAGATGATATGGAATTATGGGGTAAAAGCTTTGGTTTCCATGTCAATTATAAACGCTCATGGAATCAATATTTAAATACAAAAATCGGGATAGGTTATTATCAATTGGGTATCGATAAAATTCGTAACCTAACAAGATTCAATTCAATTGTCACTGGTAGAAATATAGACTATCAACATCCATTAGGTATACAACTATTGTTTTCTACCAGTAAATATCATTATGATAATTTTCATATGAGTCTAGGTTTTTTTTATCAAAAAGATTACTCTAAAAAAGCAGCTATCATTATAGGGGCCGACTTCAATGGCTTATATACTTTTTCACAGTTGTACCATATTAATTACGATCAAATTAAATATCGAACGAACCATTCAAGAATACTTGGCTATTCCGTAAATACCTATTTCGGATTTGAAAAAAAGCTCAATACGAGGAATTATTATCTGAGTCCTAAAATACTTATTCCTATTTATCAAAATCTAAGAGGAGATAAGGCTTTTGAAGAAGATCCTGAGCTTACGATGGAAAAATGGCTGAGAGGCATGGGATTGACAATTACGATTGGGAAATACTTCTAGTGTGTATTAACTTTTGGAAAGTTCCGAAACTTCCTTTAAACTAGATATCCTATCTAGCAAATTCAAACATATAAACCTCGCAAAGCTTTTTTGATAAATAAAAAAACCACCTCTTCATTTTATAGAGGTGGCCTAAGAGCAGATAAAAAATGAAATCGGATTATCGAATAATTATTTGCTTAGTATTATGAAATTTCCCTTTGTTAACAATAAGTATATAGTTTCCTCCAGTTATTCCTTGTATATTAAGATTAAACTTGTTTGCTTTATTGACGAACTTCCAAGTTCGAACTAATTCAGATTTTTCTTTATTATAAAGACTGAAAACTACTTTTTCTGTTTTACTGAGTTTAGTAACAGGAGGTGTTTCATTTTGAATTACAATATTTAAATGAGTTGTTGCAGGGTTAGGTGATGCAGTAATCTGAAAACTTTCTACTGTTCTAAAATTATTGTCACAATCAACATATTCTACTTCTGTTTGATACCATGTGCTTGTGCCACATACATTAGTTACTCTAATTTGAAAAACATACCAACCTGCTGGTACATATCCGAATGGATCAGATCCAGGCGCGGGATTTACGCTTGTCTTGTAAAGTGTTAAGCTCGGCCATGATAGTAAATTTGCTTCATAACTAACATTTGGTAAAGATGGTGACAAAGCAAATGTATTACCATAAGCACTAGAACACCAATATCCTTCACCGCTAGATGGGTTTAAAAATGAAACAAAATCTATTGGTGGTGTCCCATAATATAAGTCAGCTGAAATTTCTGAACTACTTATGTTATTAATAAAATTTGCTTTTACCTTATACACAAACGCTGTTGAACTTCCTGATAAGTTGATAATAGGAGCTGTACTCGTGGTAGTAATTGTTTGCAAACCATTGGCGGAAAAAGTAATTCCAGAACTCCCAATTATTGTATAAGTATAGCTGATAGATCCACAAATTGAGTTAATAGGAAAATTCCCAGTTGAATTGCAAAGTGTATAAGTATTGGAATTAGGTATACTTGGTTGTTCAGTTCCTCTGTATACAGTATAAGTTTTTATTTCGGTATACCCACATGGTAGTATGATTGTCGCAGTTATATTACCTCCTGTCGAAGCATCAGGAATAAATGTTACTGAACTTCCATTAGAAGAAATACTAGATTGTGACCAACCAGACGGAGCGGTCCAAGTAATCTCAAATTGATTTACACTATAAACAGCATCACAAAAACTACCAGTACAATTGTATGTATTTAAATTATACGTAATCGGATTTGTGCAACCATAATTTGGATTAATAATAGAAGTTGTTATAGATTGAAAATTAAGTTGCCTAACCGATGGAACAAAGGTGTTAGATGAATATTCAATCGACAGGTCTCCATTTTGTTTTTTATAAGTAATCTTACAATATACATTTGTATTATTTTCTTTAATAACCCAATTAAGGCCTCGGTCAGTAGGATTTGTAGTTATTTTAACTGATACATTGTTAACAAACCATTCAATTTTTGCAATAGTTGCATACCCGGGTGGAATATCGCTATTTACATAGAATGGTACATTTTGACATGGAGACACAAATCCAAGATCACTAGGAGTACAAGCTTGACCTGTACTACCAGTATTAGTTATTACACATACTTTTTCGAAATCAGCAAATGAATAAATCGAATAAATTGCAAAAAGTGAGAGTAGTATTAGTTTTTTCATTTTAACAGGTTGTGTTTATTTAATTAAGTTTCAGGTTTAGACCTAGTTGAAAAACACGATTTGCTCCTTCTTCATTCGTGTATCTTACACCAGCGTCATCTACATAATACATTTGATCAAAGCCATAAATATATCTTATATCTAAACTGCAAAAATTGGTAATGGCATACTTGATACCAATGAGTGCTCCTATGCCAAATTTTTGAGGATAATTTTTGGAAACATTCAAATTATTATTAGTTATAACAAGTTTAGATGATAGTAAATAACCCAACTCTGGTCCAATTAAAAACTTGGTTTTTGTATCAACTTTATAGGCGATAGAAAGAGGGATATTTAGATAATTAAGCCTCAATACCATTTTGTCTGTACCAGTATTACCAGTAGACCTATGTCCCTTTGAAGAATAAATAAGTTCTGGTATAAATGAGAATTTATCATTCATACTAATGTCGCTAGCCAAACCCGTATAAAATCCGAGCCGATTTTTCGGAAACTGTATTACATCCTTTGTCGTAGCAATATTCCCGCCCAATCTAAATGCAAAAGAAATTTGTGAAATAGTGATTTTACATGTTAAAAAAGAAAGGAATAGCAAAATAATTCTTTGTTTCATAGCCTATTCTTATAATTGGGTAGGTGATTAAATAATTATACAATTTTCGCCATTCTTAATTTGTATAGTATACGACACTTGAATTTGTTTGATTGTATATCCAAATCACTTTGCTGCAAAGTGTAAAAGAATATTCAAATATATATTATAAAACATATATTTAATTATTAAAATGATTTTAAACCTGATAATTATTCATTCCTTAACTTTTCAATTCAACAACAAGTCTCAAGATTTTTCAAGGTTTTCCAATACAGATAAAGATTACATTTACTTCTCGGTATCGTTTACTTTTTTAATAGTTCCTCGCAGTTTATATGTTTGAGAATTAACTTTTGGAAAGTTTGAGAACTTTCTAAAAGTTAATTCTCAATAAAGTTTATGGAACGCAGATTTTTACGATCAGTTATGATTATAGTACTTAATCAGCGCAGTTTGTACCCATCGTTTCTTGTCACCCTGACGAACCTCACGACGCAAGTCGGGAATGGTGAGGAAGGGTCTTCCTTCTCCGCAGATTTTACTCGCAGACGCTCCCGAGGTAGGAGGGGATCTGCGTAAGGCAACATAGGAGTTCGTGATTCCTTTTTTCTTCGCAATATTTTGCTTGTATATTTATCAAAGCGAAAACATTTATCTTATATGAAACCAATATCATTATTACTCTTGATATTGCTAAGCCAAAATAGTTTTTCCCAAGTCATAGATACTTCTGATATTTTTGATGTCGACAAAAACTATCGTTTAATTCTTAAGCCAGCAGTAGAGAGAAGGATAAATAAAATGATTGCTCCAATCGCTCAGAAAAAACTTCAGGAGTTCAAGGATCGTAACCATGAGATGCTTCAATCGCTCACTGTCCAACAAAATCAAGATGAAATTCAGTTTACGGAGGATACTATTCGAATAAATGAATTCTTATCTGAATATACAAACTCATATTCAATGGCAGGTACAACTATGGGCATGAATTGGGGTGAATCTAAACGACTGGATGTCTATGATCAACTTTTAAATAAGTATTACCAAAAATCGCTGCTGATATTACAACCAGCAATGAAAGATAAGCTCATAACATCTCAAAAGCGATGGCTGGATTATTATAATAAAGAGAAGAAATTTATCTATGATTTAAATGATTTTGGTAATCAAAATTCTAGTTTATACAATTGGGGATATTACTTTGAAATGATGGAGGAAAGAGTACTTTTTTTGAAGGATCTATATAATCGCAGCTTCAATGGTACTAAGACCTATATCAACTAATATGCGAATTAACTTTTGGAAAGTTCCGAAACTTTCCAAAAGTTTTACATCAACTCTGCTTTGAATAACTGAAACCGAAAAAAGACCTGGCTAACGCTTCTAAAATCGGGTAATTGACGAACAAGTACTGATACCCAGGCGTTTATCACTAAATCAGGCGATTTCACACTAAATTTGTACTTTATATCCCATTTATGCAAGCATACTGTCACTCCCTCACGCAGTACAATCGATTGAAGACCAAAGAAGTGCGTATTGGTGATCTTTTGCTGGGTAATTTCCATCCCATCCGTTTACAAACCATGACCACTACCGATACCATGGATACCCTGGCTACGGTAGAACAAAGTATCCGCTGTATTGAAGCGGGCGCTGAACTGGTGCGTATTACGGCCCCCAGTAAGAAAGAAGCAGAAAACTTGCTCAATATTAAAAATGAACTCCGTAAAAGAGGATATCATACCCCCTTGGTAGCCGATATCCATTTTACACCCAATGCCGCCGAGATCGCTGCCAGAATTGTAGAGAAAGTACGTGTAAATCCGGGTAACTATGTCGATAAAAAGAAATTTGAACTGATTGAGTATACCGATGCTGATTATGCAGAAGAAATTGAACGCATCCAGGAAAAATTCACACCACTGGTTCGTATTTGTAAAGAATATGGAACTGCCATGCGTATTGGCACCAACCATGGTTCCCTGAGCGATCGTATCATGAGTCGCTATGGTGATACACCCATGGGTATGGTAGAAAGTGCCATGGAATTTTTACGCATCGCCCGCTATGAAAGTTTTCATAACATCGTATTGAGCATGAAAGCCAGTAACCCTCAGGTAATGGTGCAGGCTTATCGTTTGTTGATCCAACAAATGGATGCTGAATTTGGTGAATGTTATCCTTTGCATTTAGGCGTAACAGAAGCTGGTGACGGTGAAGATGGTCGCGTGAAAAGTGCAGCCGGTATTGGTACTTTATTGGAAGATGGAATTGGAGATACTGTTCGTGTGAGTTTAACAGAAGATCCTGAATTTGAAATTCCCGTTTGTCGTGATCTTGTAAAACGTTATACAAGTTCAACCAGACAAACACAACATATTCCGGCTATTGAAAAGCTCACTTATAATCCGTTCAACTATCAAAGACGTGAAAGTTTTGAAGTGAGTAATATCGGTGGAAAACAAGTACCGGTTGTGATTGCTGACCTCAGTAAGTTGGATGCACTGACACCTGAAAAACTCAGTGCTGTTGGATATACCTATGATGCTGCTACTGATAAATGGAATATCAGTGATATGGCAGCAGATTATATTTTCACCGGAGAGCAAATACCTGATTTTGCTTTACCGGGAACTTTAAAAGTGATTGTTGATACCAGTACCTGGCAAAAAGCAACGGATCATGATAAATGTTTTCCCATTAATGATGTGAAAGGTTATCTCAATGGTTCAGCAAAAAGTCAGCAGTTGAATTTTGTAATGTTGGATTGTTACAATGATGGTACACTTGCTACTGCTGCTGAATTACAACAACTAGCTGCTGATAAAACCGTAGTACTTTGTTTGAGCAGTACCAATGATCACGCCATGCCTTCTGTGCGCAGGGCTTTTGTAGAGCTGATGCAACAGCAAGTGAATAATCCCGTGGTACTGATCGTTGACAGTAACTGGCAAACTGCTGATGAACATCTCATTCACTATGCAACCGAGGCAGGTGCTTTATTACTTGATGGTTTTGGTGATGGTGTTTGTTTTGGGATGACTGTCAACAGTTACTTACAGCAATCAGAAAAAGGTCATGCAGATACCAGTGGCAGAAATTATGTGACCAATACTTCCGTGGAACAATTCATCAATAGTACGGCTTTCAGTATTCTGCAAGCAACCAGAACACGTATTTCCAAAACAGAATATATTTCTTGTCCGAGTTGCGGAAGAACCTTGTTTGACCTGCAAGAGACCACTGCCAAGATTCGCTCGGTTACTAATCATTTGAAAGGGGTAAAGATCGCCATCATGGGATGTATTGTCAATGGTCCGGGTGAAATGGCGGATGCTGATTTTGGCTATGTGGGAAGCGGTGTAGGGAAGATCACATTATACAAAGGAAAAGAAGTGGTAAAGCGAAATGTAGATAGTGAAGTAGCGGTAGACGAGTTGATCAATTTATTAAAAGAAAATGAAGCCTGGGTAGAACCGGCATCATAAATTTCGGATAGCTACAGGCTTAAGCCTGTAGCTATCTGAAATTTATGGAAAGGGATATTTTATGCAAACAGACTTTCTCGTTATTGGTTCAGGTATTGCAGGGCTTACGTATGCGCTGAAAACAGCACGTCATTTTCCAGATAAAAAAATAACAGTCATCACCAAAACACAGGCCGATGAAACCAATACCAAATATGCACAAGGAGGTATTGCTGGTGTATGGGATGAGAATAGAGACAGTTATGAAAAACATATTGAAGACACATTAATAGCGGGCGATGGTTTATGTAATGAGTCGATTGTAGAGATTGTGGTGAAAGAAGGTCCGGAAAGAATTCGGGAGATCATTTCTTATGGTGCTGAGTTTGATAAAAATGAGAAAGGAGAGTATAGCCTAGGTAAAGAAGGCGGACATAGTGAAAACAGAATTTTACATCATAAAGATGTAACCGGACAAGAAATGGAGCGTGCTTTATTGGATGAGATGGCGCAGGTGTCGAATATTGAATTGATCAATCACTGTTTTGTGGTAGATATTCTGACACAACACCACTTGGGTTTTCTGGTAACAAAGTCTACTGCAGATATTACTTGTTATGGGGTGTATGTACTCAACCTGCACACCAATAAAATCGAGAAAATTCTTTCCAAAATCACCTTACTGGCAACAGGTGGTTGCGGACAAGCATACAGAACCACTACCAACCCCAAGATTGCTACGGGTGATGGTATTGCGATGGTATACAGGGCCAAAGGAAGAATTGAGAACATGGAGTTCATCCAGTTTCATCCCACTGCTTTGTATGAACCCGGTACTTCACCTTCTTTTTTAATTACAGAAGCAGTACGCGGTGACGGGGGTATTTTACGTAACAAATATGGGGAAGCTTTTATGGAGCGATATGATGCTCGCAAAGACCTCGCACCTCGTGATATTGTAGCTAGAGCCATCGACAATGAAATGAAACGTACCGGTACGGAATATGTGTATTTAGATTGCAGACATATGGATCGGGAAAAATTCATTCATCATTTTCCCAATATCTATGAGAAATGTATGAGTATGGGTATCGATGTTCTACAACACATGATACCGGTAGCTCCTGCAGCTCATTATAGCTGTGGTGGTATTAAAACGGATGAGCATGGAAGAACTTCCATTCGTAACTTATATGCCTGTGGAGAGTGCGCCAGTACAGGGTTACACGGTGCCAATCGATTAGCGAGTAATAGTTTATTGGAAGCTATGGTATTTGGACATCGTTGTTATTTGGATAGTATTGAAGCCATTCACAACACCAACATTCAACACAGTATTCCCGATTGGAAAACCACTGGAACCACTGAGCCTCGTGAAATGATCCTCATCACCCAAAGTTTGAAAGAATTGCAACAGATCATGAGCGATTATGTGGGTATCGTAAGAACTGATGTTCGTTTGGAACGCGCTATGAAACGTCTGGATCTGTTGTATGCAGAAACCGAAGAATTGTATCGCTCTACCAAAGTATCACCACAGCTTTGTGAGTTGAGAAACCTCATTACGGTAGGATACCTCATCGTAAAAGGTGCACAGTTTAGAAAAGAAAGTAGAGGCTTGCATTATAATACAGATCATCAAGAGAAGAGCGAATTGTTGCAGAATATCATACTTTAATCTTTGATTTTTTGATCTGTGATTTCTTGATTTGAAGAAGTCAAAAGTCAAAAATCAAAAAATCAAAGATCAAAAAATCAAAGATCATGTACACCCTTGTATCAGGTTTATTTTACTTATTGTCCCGACTGCCTTGGTGGTTGTTGTACTTGATAGGTGATGGCATTTATGTGTTGCTTTATTATGTATTCGGATATCGGAAGAAAGTAGTGGCGGCGAATTTGCTGATTGCATTTCCGGAGAAAACTGCAGCTGAGCGAAAACAGATCGAGAAAAAATTCTATCACAATTTTGTTGATACATTTATTGAAACCATCAAACTGTTTTCGGTTTCAGAGAAGGAGTTGAGGAAACGATTTATCTGTAATATTGAAGTGCTCAATGATTTGTATGCAGGTGATCAGAATGTACAAATAGTCAGTGGACATTATTTCAATTGGGAATATGCGAATTTGGGTGTTGCTATGGACAGTAAATTTCCATTTGTAGCAGTGTATATGCCTTTGAGCAATAAAGTATTTGATCAATTGATTTACAAATTCAGAACCCGTTTTGGTACATTACTCGTACCTGCAAGTGAGTTCAAGCAAAATTTTCATCAATACGCCAGAAATCGATACGCATTAGCATTGGTGGCAGATCAAAATCCCGGTAATCCGGGGAAAGCTTATTGGACTAACTTTTTCTCTAAACCGGCACCTTTTGCTCGAGGGCCGGAGAAAGGAGCAAAGATGAACAATACAGCGGTTGTCTATGCGCATTTTTATAAAGTGAAACGTGGTTATTATCAATTGGAGTTTGAATTGATCACCACAAAGCCACATGATTTTGCGGACGGCGAACTAACCAAGCTATTGGTAAAAAAAGTAGAAGACTCTGTCCGAAAAATTCCCGACAACTATTTATGGAGCCACAGAAGATGGAAATATAGTGATCAGGCGGAGAAGTATAAGCACTTGATGGTTTGATGTAGGATGTCGGATGTAGGATGTCTGATGTAGGATGTCTGATGTAGGATGTCGGATGTAGGATGTCGGATGTAGGATGTCGGATGTCTGATTTGAAAGATCACAACAAATCAGACATCCGACATCAGAAATTAATTCAACACTGCTGTTGTTTTTTCGATACTGAATTTATCTTTTAACTCTTTGATCTGCCCCCACCCACCCAGTACATTTCTGAGGTTGTGAATGCCTTGTTTCTTCATAAGCGATGCAGCAATTACACTTCTGTAACCGCCGGCACAATGCACATAGATATTGTGGTTGTCTTCCAGATGCGCCATACTTCCCGGGTCTGTAAGTTCATCCAAAGGGATATTCAATGCTTCTTTGATATGTCCGTCAGCATATTCAGGTACTTTTCGAACATCTACGATGACAAGTTGTGGATCAAAAGGCATATCCATCGCCAGTTCATCGGCTTCTACATCAATGATCATATCAGTTGGCTCACCGTTGTTTTTCCATTGCTCAAATCCACCTGCCAGGTGACCGGCAAATTTTTCAAATCCTACTCTGGCCAAACGCACAATACTTTCTCTTTCTTTACCCGGCTCTGCTACCAATAGAATTTCTTTATCAAATGGCAACAAACTACCCGCCCATTCTGCAAAGCGACCTTCCAGTCCGATAAACACAGAGCCTGGAATGAATCCTTGCGTGAAAACAGTGGCTTTACGCGTATCTAATACAAGAATATTGTCGTCTTTGAGTTTTAGTTTGAAAGCAGGAATATCCAATGCCTGCATCCCTTTTTCTAAAACAGCATCTAGACTTTCATACCCTTCCTTATTGATTTTGGCATTGATTGGAAAATATTGTGGTGGAGCAGCGAGCCCATCAGTCACAGCTTTGATAAAGTCTTCCTTGCTTTGCTGTTGCAATGCATAATTCGTTGCTTTTTGCTCACCTATGGTACTGAAGGTTTCCGGGCCTAAATTTTTTCCGCAGCTACTACCCGCACCGTGAGCAGGATAAACAATCACATCATCAGCCAATGGCATGATCTTGCCTTGTAAGCTTTCATACATCATTCCTGCCAAGTCTTCCATCGTAATTTCTTTTCCTTTTTGTGCGAGATCGGGTCTGCCCACATCTCCTACAAACAAAGTATCACCGGTGAAAATAGCATGGTCTTTTCCGTTCTCATCTTTCAACAAATAACAACTGCTTTCCAGTGTATGTCCGGGTGTGTGTAATACTTGCATACGCAATGCACCAATAGCGAAAGTTTCGCCATCTTTTGCAACATGAACAGGAAAGTTGGTGGTGGTACCTGGGCCATATACAATGGTAGCACCTGTTGCGGCAGCGAGGTCAAGATGGCCACTTACAAAATCAGCATGAAAATGTGTTTCGAAAATATAGCGAATGGTACTTTTTCTTTCTCTGGCTAGATTCAGGTATTCATCAATATCCCTCAAAGGGTCTATCACGGCTGCAATACCATCACTTTCAATATAATAAGCTGCTTCACTTAAACAGCCAGTATATAATTGTTGTACAAACATATTCCTGAGTTTAAGGCAAAGATAGTCCAATGATCAAGCCAGCAAAGCAGATCACAACTAAAAAGGGCATTCTGTCAGTTAAAATATCAGCCGACGAGTGATTCTACAAACCCTACCACTTCATTCAAGCGTGCATAGTTAACGGAGTAGAAGATGAATTTACCATCACGTGTAGTACTTACAATACCTGCTCTGCGGAGTATAGCAAGGTGTTGAGAGGCTACAGACTGCTCCAGGCGAAGTTTTACATAAATTTCTGTAACCGTCATTTTTTGATGATCGTCAAGTAATTTGATGATTTGCTGTCGGAGTTTGTGATTGATTGACCTGAGTATCAGAGCAGCTTTCTTGGTATGAAGAAAATCTACCTTGATGGGGGATTTGCCATTGTTTAGTACAACGGATTGTAATGATTGACTCATGACAATTAAGTTGATTGGGGGTTAACAAACTAAAATTGTGTAGATAAAGATACGAAAATCTTTATTGATTTATTGTATAAAATTTATATACAACCTAGTGACGTACTAGGTTTTTACTTTTCCTGAAGCATCAAAAAAAGCTTTTAAATAAAGCGGCTCGCTGTAGGCTAAATCTGCAAAGGCTTGATCAGCAAAGGGTTTTAACACCCGCTGTGCCAAATGTCCGGCATGCTGATGACCGTTTTTGAATCGCATTTTGGGGTGGCTTAAAATTCCCTTTAATTTTTCAGCACCGCTTCCAAAGAACAAAATAGACCGCTTTTCGAGGAGTTCGGAAAAGGGGTGCTGGTCTAGTATCATGGGTTGTGGCTCTAGGATTACTTGAAGCGACTGATCATAAACAGCGGTAAATACTTCCATTCTTCTGGCATCGATCATCGGACAAATCAGGCATTCTTCTGCCAGTTTTTCTCCTTCTTGGGCAGCAGTAGCCATCACTTCCAGGGTATTGATGATGATCAAAGGTTTGTTTAGGGTATAACAAATACCTTTTGCACTCGCCAAACCCACCCTTAAGCCTGTATAACTACCCGGTCCGCCGGTTACAGCCACAGCATCTATCTGTGTGAGTTGTAACCCGGTTTTTGTAAGTAGGCTTTGAATAGCAGGTTGTAAAAAAGAAGCATGATTTTTTTGATCAGTACTGATCTGCATCTCCAATACACGATCGTCTTCACTCAAACAAACACTGGCCTGTTCTGTGGCTGTATCAATGTTGAGAAAATAACTCATGGTGTATTTGTTTTGGATAATGCTTCTGCTGTTAAAGCGGGTGCCGGTGTGTACCGATCATCTTCTTTTGCCAGTACTTGTAATAAATGATAAATGGGCTGTACTCCAATGATATCGCACCATTCAAATGGTCCATGCGGATAGTTCGTGCCTAATTTCATCGCGGTATCAATATCCTGTTTGGTACTTACTTCATCACCCCATGCAAAATAGGCTTCATTGATGATCATGGCAATGACTCTTGCGGCAATCATACCGGGCACATCGGGAACTATTTGGTAATTCCATCCAAGTGTTGCCAATATTTGCTCAAATGGCATTTTATTTTTTGGAGGAACTACTTCTAGAACCGCACGTTCCAAAAAATCATTCCATGCATTGATACGGATATAATTGTCAGCCAATGCATCCGTAGTGGTCAATACTGCATTTACAAATACCGGTGCTGTCGTAATCTCAGGAAAGGCAGCACCTTCGGTTTCAAAACACAGGTCGAACCATGCATCCGCTTGATCGGGTAATGTATCGATCCCTTTACGGTAAATAGTCACCGTATCCGGAATGGTTCGGGAGAGAAAAATAGCAGTCTGTTGCGGACTGGCATTCAACACTATTCGCATCCTGCAAATTTAGGTTGGCAGGTTGATAGAAATGCAGCAATTTGCCAATCACTAAAGAAGTTATTATGTCCAAACAAATCATTAAAACCGATAAGGCGCCATCGCCTATCGGCCCTTACAGTCAGGCAGTAAAAGCCAATGGTATGGTGTTTTTGAGTGGTCAGGTTGCCTTTGATCCGGCATCCGGTGAGTTGCGAATCGGTGATCTGCAAACAGAAACCCATCAGGTGATGAAAAACCTGGCAGCAGTGATGGAAGAAGCACATATCACTTTTGAGCATGTAGTAAAGACCAGCATTTTCCTGAGTGATATGGCACATTTTGCACAGGTGAATGAAGTGTATGGCTCTTATTTTAAAGGTGATTATCCCGCACGCGAAACAGTAGCAGTAAAACAATTGCCACGTGGAGTGAATGTGGAGATCAGTATGATTGCCGTAGTGGATCTATAATACGTTTACCCGATAACAAGTTGCAAAAGAAACAGGCTTATTGGGTAACAGATGCAATAACCCCATTTCATTATTAAAAGCATTTGGAGCAGCACTGAGATTTTCAATGGCTATACTTTTCCGATGCTGGGGTGTATATACTTGCAGGTAAGGATAGTTGATCAATGGTTTGATCAATATGCTTACCTGCTTATTTTTTAGCTCACAATACCCTTCTTCTGTTGTGGGTAGCAGGAATGAGTTATCCAGAAAAATATCCTGTAAAGAATGACCTGCTATAAAACGATCATCTGTTTCTTCTTCACCTGTGGGGATCAATTCAGGATCAAACACCAATTTTCGGCTGGTATTGAATTTTAATTCACATTCATCCACAGATTCACTGATAGTAAAATAAGGATGCCATCCATCGCTAAAAGGAATGGCTTTCTCACTATGGTTAACAGCAGTGGTAGTAACTGTTAAACTATTGGCAGATGTAAGCTCCCACTTCACATAAAGAGTATACTTAAAGGGATAGCCTGAGAAATGTCCATTGTATTGATGTTCTAGTTCAACACTGGCTGCCTTTTCATCGGCAACCAAATCCTTGATTGTATATACCGCATCATAAAGGATGCCATGCAAGGCATGATTACCCAAATAAAAACTATCCATGGTATATGACTGGTCATTAAAATCATAATGACCATTTTCAAGTCTGCATGCGAAGGGACTCATTTTCGCACTCTTAAATCCATCTGTAATATGAGTCATGGCGTGCTCGGGATCGGTAAATCCATCAATCACATTCAAAGATCCTTGGGCGGTTTGTACTAGGAAAGCATTCAATAAGCCCCCGAATGCAAAAATTTCAGCAACGGTACCTGTCGTCGTATCTGATAAACGGATGATCAGACGACTTCCTTCCCCTGTTGTTTGAATGGAAAATGGCATAAGGTAATTTATGTAAACATACCCCTCAAAAAACTAACGATTGTTAACCATTCGGCATAAAACTGCTAAATTTGCACCTCAGTGAAAAGTAAGGATATGTCGTATCAACCCCAGCATAAAATCAGAATTGTTACCGCTGCCAGTTTATTTGACGGACATGATGCTGCCATCAATATCATGCGTCGCATTCTTCAGTCAAAAGGAGCGGAGATCATTCATCTCGGACATAACAGAAGTGTAGCAGAAATCGTAGAGTGTGCCATTGAAGAAGATGCACAAGGTATTGCCATTACCAGTTATCAGGGTGGACATGTAGAGTTCTTTAAATACATGCGCGATTTGTTGGAGCAAAATGGTTGTGGTCATATCAAAATATTTGGCGGCGGTGGAGGAACCATTCTTCCCGAAGAAATCCGTGAACTGCACAATTATGGTATCACGAGAATTTATAGTCCGGATGATGGCAGGAAAATGGGATTGGAAGGCATGATTGAAGATGTGATTCGTCAGTGTGATTTTAATCTGAATGGAACGGGTGTATATCAGAAGCCGATGACACTGGGTGAAGTGAAAGACATCAGAACCATTGCCCGTAAGATTACGAATGCAGAAAATGGTGTTGGAGGAAACAAAGAACAATCAAATATAGGAGCGCCGGTATTAGGTATCACAGGAACGGGTGGTGCGGGTAAAAGTTCTGTGACCGATGAAATTGTGAGAAGATACCTGCAGTTGTTTGAAGACAAAACAATTGCTGTGATATCGGTGGATCCTTCCAAGAAAAAAACAGGTGGAGCTTTATTGGGAGATAGAATTCGCATGAATGCCATCTCTCACCCCAGAGCGTATATGCGCAGTTTGGCTACACGTGATGACAATACTGCTTTGAGTGCACATGTACAAGATGCGATTGATATCTGTAAAAATGCAGGCTTTGATTTCATCATTCTGGAATCAGCTGGTGTAGGGCAAAGCGATGCATCGATTCTAGATTTCTGTGATGTGAGTTTGTATGTGATGACACCTGAATATGGTGCAGCTTCTCAGTTAGAGAAGATCAATATGTTGGATTATGCCGATGTAGTATGTATCAACAAATTTGATAAAGCGGGTGCATTGGATGCTTTGCATGATGTGCGTAAACAATATAAGCGCAACCACAATTTATGGACAGCCAAAGATGAAGACCTGCCGGTTGTAGGAACCATCGCTGCACAATTCAATGATGCCGGTGTCAATGAGTTGTTCGAGAAACTCATGCTGACCATCGAACAAAAAACAAAAGTTTCATTTGGCAATTTTGCTAAAGAAGGACATACAAAAGATACTACTACCAAATCTCAGATCATTCCACCCAAACGTGTTCGTTATTTGGCTGAGATCGCTGAAAACAATCGTGGTTATGATCAGTGGGTGAATGAACAGGTGACGATTGCCAGTAAATTGTACCAAATTCAAGGTGCATTGGAAACAGTGAGTGGAGCAGTGGCAGCGGGATTAGAGGAAGTAAAAAAATCTTTTGAGAAAAAACTACATCCTGAATGTCAGCAATTGATTGTGCAATGGCCAGCATTGGTGCAACAGTATGCTGCTGATTTCTTTGAATACAAAGTGAGGGATAAGATCATTCGTCAGCCATTGACCACAACTTCATTGAGTAATACACGAATTCCTAAAGTGGTATTACCCAAATACAAAGACTGGGGTGATATTTTACGCTGGCAGTTACAGGAAAATATACCGGGTGCATTCCCTTATACATCAGGTGTTTTTGAATTAAAGAGACAAGGAGAAGATCCAACCCGCATGTTTGCTGGAGAAGGTGGTCCGGAAAGAACCAACAAACGTTTTCACTATGTATCACTCGGACAGCCGGCGATTCGTTTGTCAACTGCATTTGATAGTGTGACTTTATATGGGGAAGATCCAGCTGTACGTCCCGATATTTATGGTAAGATTGGTAATAGTGGTGTAAGTATTGCAACTGTAGATGATGCCAAAAAATTATACAGTGGTTTTGATCTCTGTGATCCCAAAACATCGGTAAGTATGACCATCAATGGTCCGGCCCCGATCTTATTGGCATTTTTTATGAATGCAGCCATTGATCAGTTGTGTGAGAGATACATTGAAGAGAATAATCTGTGGGCACAAGTAGATAAAGTCTTTGCTGAAAAATACAAACAGGTTACCAAGCCCGTTTATTATAATCCATCTTCACCGGAACGTTTACCGGAAGGCAATAATGGATTGGGTCTTCGTTTACTCGGATTGAGTGGCGATGAAGTATTGCCGGCAGATGTGTATGCAAAAATTAAAGCAGAAGCATTGTCGCAAGTGCGCGGAACTGTACAAGCGGATATTTTGAAAGAAGATCAGGCACAAAACACTTGTATCTTCTCTACGGAGTTTGCATTGAAATTAATGGGTGATGTGCAGGCCTATTTCATTGATCAGAAAGTGAGAAATTTCTACAGTGTTAGTATCAGTGGTTATCATATTGCTGAAGCAGGCGCTAATCCCATTACACAATTGGCGTTCACATTGGCGAATGGATTTACTTATGTGGAGTATTACCTGAGTCGCGGAATGCATATCGATGATTTTGCGCCGAACTTATCATTCTTCTTTAGCAATGGTATGGATCCTGAATACAGCGTGATTGGTCGAGTAGCCAGACGTATTTGGGCCAAAGCCATGAAGAATAAATACAAGGGAAATGATCGTTCACAAAAATTGAAGTATCATATCCAAACAAGCGGAAGAAGTTTGCATGCACAGGAGATTGATTTCAATGATATCAGAACCACACTACAAGCGTTGTATGCGATCTATGATAATTGTAACAGTCTTCATACCAATGCATACGATGAAGCCATTACTACACCAACCGAAGAAAGTGTAAGAAGGGCTATGGCCATTCAGCTCATCATCAACCGTGAATTGGGTAGTGCAAAAACCGAAAACTTTATTCAGGGAAGCTTTGCAATAGAAGAATTAACAGATCTGGTAGAAGAAGCGGTATTGATTGAGTTTGAAAGAATCAGTGAACGCGGTGGGGTATTGGGTGCAATGGAAAGAATGTATCAGCGTAATAAGATTCAAGAAGAAAGTTTGCATTATGAAACTTTGAAACATACCGGCGAACTGCCGCTGATTGGTGTCAATACTTTCCTGAATAAAAAAGGTAGCCCTACGGTATTACCGGGTGAAGTGATTCGTTCTACTACGGAGGAAAAAGAACAACAGATCCAAAACCTTCATGCTTTTTGGAAAAGAAATGAAGGGAAGTCGGTAGCCGCGTTAGCAGAATTGAAACAAACAGCTATCAATAATGGCAACTTGTTTGAGGCATTGATGGAAACGGTGAAATACTGTTCATTGGGACAGATCACACATGCATTGTATGAAGTGGGTGGACAATACAGAAGGAATATGTAAGAAGCATGTTGATTTCTGTAAAATCTACTATAAATTTACCGGTATGAAGTATTCACTCTTTCTTGTGTTCTGTTGTTTATTTTGTATGCATATCAATGCTACAGCGCAAGTTCCTGCCCGACGTTATGATAGTTCTATGAAGATCGGTAAGGCAGGCTATAGAGTAACCTGTACCAATCGTAATCCTGAAAAGAATACGATTAATATTTCACCTATAGGATTCGATAATTCGGTACGTGATTTCAGTTTTGAGATCAAGGGACGCATACTTAGAGCAGAAGTTGACGATGTAAACCGAGATAATTTTCCAGATCTATTATTGTATATCTATTATGGCGATACGCTAAATAAGGGTAATCTTATCTGCATCAGCTCAGAAGCCAATAATAGTGTTGTTCCTATTGGTTTCCCTGATATAGTGGATGATCCTAAAATAAGAGAAGGGTATCGTGGGTTTGATGAATTTCGGGTAATGGAAGGAGTAGTTACCAGAAGATTTCCTCTTTTTACAGCAGATAGTTTGGGTGCACAGCCCACCGGAAAAATGCGTCAAGTCATGTATCGTATTGTACCGGGTGAAAAGGGTGGATCCAAGTTTCAAGTTGCACGTACTTATGATTATGTGAAGCAGTAATAGTCCTTTACTTATTTGCTGTAATCACAATCTTAGTTGCGACACGTTCTTCTCCAGAATCATCTCGTATCAATACCAAATAAACGCCACTGGCTACTCTGGCGCCAAGATAATTTCTTCCATCCCAAACGGCTTGTCCGCCAAGAGAACGGGTTTGGTAAACCAGTCTTCCATTCAGTTCTGTAATCTTTACTAACGCTTTATCTACCAAACCTCTAATAGCAATCGTGCCATTGAAACCGGGAGGAACCGGATTGGGAAATACCAATACTTTATTTTGTGTTTCAGCTGGGGTAGTAGCTGTACTTCTGAAACTGCAAAGGCCTTCTGAAGTGGCAATAAATAATTCACCGGTAACAGGATCGATGGTTAATTTTCGAACATCGTTACTGAACAACGGACTATTCTCCGCAGTAAATCGATACACTATTTTTTCTCCATTGGAAGAAAGCAGCCATAGACCATTGCGTGTGCCCACCCATTTTCTATTAGCGCCATCAACCGCCATACATTGCACTACTTCATCACGAAAAAGTAATCCGGCAAAACGATCTTGCTGAACAATGGGTTGAATGGCTTCACATCCTGCAGCAGAAAATGCAAGTTCCGGACAACGGATGATGCCTATGCCTCTGTCTGTTCCTACCCATATCGCACCATCTCTATCTTTCACGATGCTGAATACATTGGAAGAAGGCAGGTTGCCATTACCGCTTCCTTGTCTATAATACTTCCATCTGTCATCAGCCAGATTATCAATATCGGTTCCGGGATTGAAACAAAACAAACCATTACCTTTTGGACTGATTGCCCAAACTTGATCAAGGTCATCAGTAATGAGTTGAGCGATGGCATTTTCGCTGTGTGTGAATGGAATGGAGAAAGACCTCCAATTATTATCTCGCTTGCGTACGCTGAGATTTTGAGGTGCACCATAATTGGCTACCCAAAGTTGTTGTTTGCTATCAAAAACCAACCCACTCACACGTGTACTGCCCGGATCACCAATAGCAGCTCTTAAACTACTATTGAATTGTTTAAAAATATTGAACTGATCGTTAGCAAAACGAACCAGTCCACCTCCATAACTCCCTGCCCAAATGGCTTGATCACGGGGATCGATGGCTACTGTGATAAAATCTAGAACAGAATCCAATATGGGGGTATTGAAAAAACTTCTAGAACTCCATGCATTGTCTTTCAATACATAAAACCCATCTCTGTTAAACAAATAGTTCCAGGCATCATTCACGCTACCGGCCGTTGCAACTGTTAAATTACCATTGGAAGCTAATTCGCCGATGGCAACACCGGGAGGTCCATTGGGAATGAATCGATCAGTAGTATTATTGGTTCTTGATAAACCACCAAAACGATCGGCCACCCAGACCTGTCCGTTGTCTACAATAGCAGATAATGGAAATGAGATGATACCACTGGCGCCGATGGTTCTAGCGATGTTTCCATTGGTATTTAATAACAAAACCCGAGCAGCTCCGGAGCTTGTACGTTGACAAACCGTTAATTGATTATTGGCAGCAGTGATCGAAACAATGGGCCAGTTGCTATCATGGTATAAAAGCTGCCAGTTGGTACCGTTTTGAATGAATAAAGAATCTCCTTTTTGAACAATCACATTGTTATTGGCAACAATTACATTTTTAATACTGCCTGAAGGAAGTAGATTAGTGCCACTTACCAAAGTCCAGTTGCTGAAATTAGCGGGATTATTGACTGTAGTGCTTGCCGTTTTGAGTCCTTCTTCCGTAGCTGCGTAAAAGAAATTATTATATAGGGTAAATCCATTCACTTTCACCTGATTACCATTATTACCAATGATCCAGGTATCTCTGATTTCTCTTCGGTTGAGATCAGTAACAATGATACCAAGTCCGCTCGCCAAATAAGCCAGACCATTATGACAAAAAATCTGTTGGACCGATTTATCACCGGCAATGGTGCTATTGGCAATATCACGAATATTATAAACGATGCTGCCTTTCAGTAGATCGAGATTGCTATTGTTATATGCAATCACTAGTTGATTGGTACTGGCATCCCATCCTATACAACGAATACCGATATCATTTAGTCCGGTAACTTTTGAATAACGAGTGAGTTCATTGTTATCATCAATGGAAAATAATGCTTTGTTGGTAGCACAATACAATTGAGATCCTTTGACTACCTGAATGGTTTGCTGGTAGTTCAGGTGTTCACGCCATTGTCCAATCGGAGGTATTTGTGCAGTGATGATATGACTCATGAGTAAATAACCCATCAGCCATATCGCTATTCTACAAGTATATAAGCGATGTTTCATCGTCATAAGTAAAGTTACAGGATAAAAATATAGGTATTTCTACGACGAAGTTTTATCATAAAAATCAGGAGTTTTTACGGTTTTTGTGAAAGAGAAAGCAGTCTATTTTGGCATTCTAAATATTACACTATGTCGAGTCGAATTGCTATTGAGCAAATAAAGAAAATCAATCAGTTGATTGTGAAAAAAAATACAGGTAAGCCTGCTGAAATGGCTGTAAAACTTGATTGTTCACTCACAACACTATTTACTTACCTCGCTATGATGAGAACGATGGGGGCACCCATTCAGTACAATAAATTTAAGCAGACTTATTACTATGAAGAGGAGGGAGATTTTGTGATTGGCTTTATTGCTAGGTAAAGTTTTTTTTATACTCCGCAAGGCTCGTATTGAACGATAGTAGTTTAGCATCAGATTCATGGGCCATGAATGGGAGTATTGTCGGTAAGCCTTGTATCCCGCGCAGATACAGAAGAAGCGACTTTAAAAACTAAAACTGTTTTTATGAACCATCAAACATTAAAACTAGAGCCCCTTTCAGATCAAGAGCTGATCAGTATTGAAGGAGGAGCGATTCCATCCTGGTTGAAAAAGTTCGGATGGAGTGGTCTTATTATGGATGCCATAAAAAACTGGGATGAAATCAAAAGAGAGTTCAGTAGAGGATGGCATTTCGCAGATAATAAATGATTGCTAAACCTTTAAAACAAATAATCATGAAAACCAATAATCAATCAAGCATACATTCATTTGAATGTCAGTCACTGTCTTCAAAAGAGCTGGAAATAATTGAGGGTGGTGGTTTTTGGGGAGATTTATTCTACACAGTTGGTGTAACGTTTCGATGCTTTTACGAGTTTGCAAAAACTGCCGGAGAGTATCAGGCTTCATTACCACCAAGTTTGAAGAAATAATCAACATGAGAATGACCTCATGATTCAAGTGAGGTCATTCATTACAATACATTCTCAAAACTTATTTTAGTATGTCAATTGGTAAACGAGTATTGAACCTAATCGAACGGCTCACAATTTTTAAGTTGATCATTGGGGCCTATTTTATTAATTTTTTTGTTTCGGTCTTATTTGGGTATGTATTATTCCCAGAACAAGATGCTAATCCGAATCAACTACCTGATAATATATATTTTATTGCTTCAATCATTGTGGCACCATTTCTCGAAACTTGGCTGGTTCAATATACAATCATGGAGTATGGCTATAAATGGACAAAAAAATATGGGCCAGGGATCATAGTAAGTATTGTTGTCTTTTCAGTCTTACATCATTATTCAGTTCCTTATATGCTGAAGACATTGGTTACCGGAACTGTCTACACGTCGGTTTACTTTGTTTGTATGATTAGAAAATGGAATGGCTTTTTATGGACATCGATGGTACACATGCTGCATAACATAACAGCGTTAATATTTAACTATTTTATTGATGGATAAGGGAAAGGGGCCATTGCCGGAAGCCAATAATAGCATCCAATGCTATCTTGCCGAATTTTCGCCCTATAGCAAAGTCTTTTATGTATCACTGATCCTGATCGTATTCTTCGGACTTGCCATGCTGCCTTTTTGTTATGTCAACGTCATTACCCGTACCGAAGGAATCATCAGGCCCTTTCAGGAGCGAACTGTCGTTCGAAGCCTAATGAGCGCTACCATTCAGTCTGTTCATTGTGAAGATGGAAGCACAGTTAAAAAAGGAGATACTCTGATCTTGTTTCAACAATTGAATTATACGGCACAAAAAGAATATATCACACAAAAAATCAATAATTGTACAAAGCTGATCAATGATTTAAAACTACTTACGCAACCGGATGTGTGGAAAGATTCAACGATCAATAACCGTTTGCAAACAGCAGTCTATCGCTCTCAATACCTGCATTTTTATGATCAATTACAAGAGAAAGATATACTTAATAAAAAATTACAGAAAGACATACTCCTGTATGATCCGCTACTTCGGGAGAAAGTTATAGCACCTAATGAGTTTGCTGATATCAGGTTTCAGTTACTACAAGCGTCGGCCGTTTTTCAATTGCAGATTAGCAAACAAATCAGCCAATGGCAACAGGAATTGATTGAACAACAAAAATTATTAGTGGCATACAAAACTGAAAATAGTAATCTGTTAGCGAATGCACAGTCTTATATCGTAAAAGCCCCTATAACTGGCACCGTTTTAATGCAAGAACCTTTATATACAGGTGCTGCTGTTCTCCCTTCCGGAGAACTTTTATCTATTTCTCCCGCACAAGACCTGATTGTTGAATGTTGGATATCTCCTTCAGATAGGGTGACCATTTATCATGGACAGACTATTACCTATTCGATTCCAGAAATTCGTAATCAGATGTCTACGACATTGGAGGGAAAAGTTATTTCCATAGCAGAGGATTATACACTTGTTAATAATAAGCCCTTGTTCAGGGTTAAATGTAGTTTGAACCAAACAAGGGTTCAGTTACAAAATGGGTTTTCATATGTATTAGGTCGTGGACTTTTATTGGAGACAAGATTTCTTTTAGCTAGAAAAAGTTGTTGGGAGCTTCTTTATCAGCAATTATACGATTGGTTCAATCCTGGCACTCTTAGTCAATCCGCCGTATGAAGAGGAAGATAGTTTGTGTAAAGCAAAGAGATGTTACCGATTGCGGAGCTGCCTGTTTGGTATCCATTGCCGGCAGTTATGGGTATCAGTTTTCTGTTAGTAAAATCAGACAAATAGCCGGAACAGATAAACGAGGTACCAGTATGTTGGGTATGGTGGAGGCAGCACAGAGAATGGGTTTTCAGGCTAAGGCGGTACGTGCAAATCCTGAACTGATTCGTCAGATTCCACTTCCTTCTATTGCGCATGTATTATTGGAAAATGGATTGCAACATTTTGTAGTACTCTATCGAATCAGCGAACATCAGCTCATATATATGGACCCGGGAACGGGTACGCTGGTAAAGACAAAGCCCGATGCTTTTACTAAAATATGGAGCGGGGTACTTCTTTTACTGGAACCTTCAATAGCTGTATCTGGTTCTGCGTTTACTATCAGCACAAAACAAAGGCTGTATCATTTACTCTACTCCAATCGATCCTTATTGTTACAAGGATTTATGGGAGCCTTGGTATATACTATTTTAGGCCTTTCAGTCAGTATTTATATCCAGAAACTAGTGGATACCGTATTTGTGGATGGTGATTTGGGACTTTTGAATCTCATCAGTATGATGATGATCTTATTGTTGTGTGTTCAACAATACACGGGTACGTTTAAAACGGTACTTGGATTACAGATTGGACAACGGATGGATGCAGCACTCATCACCCATTATCTGCGTCACCTCTTACAACTCCCACAGTTTTTCTTTGATACCATGCGAACGGGCGAAGTGTTGAGTCGAATCAATGATGCTGTTATGATCAGGAATTTTATCAGTGATACAATTATGCAGGTAGTAGTGAATAGTTTGATCCTGCTCTGTTCTTTTTTATTGATGTTTTTTTATAGCAGTAAGTTGGCTTTATGGATGCTGGTATTATTACCACTTTATTCGGCACTCTATTTTCTGAGTAATAAAATCAACAAGTATTGGCAAAGAAAATTAATGGAAAGAAGTGCTGCCATGGAAACAGAACTGGTGGGTACTTTACAAGCATCAGCTACCATCAAGCGTTTTGGACTGGAACATGTAATGATGGAAAAAAATGAGATGCAACTCATTGGTTTATTACGTACCCTGTATGCTACCGCTACTAGAAATATTGCAGTTTCCTCTGTTGCAGAATTTTTGACAAAACTTTTTACCCTCTTCATTTTATGGATAGGCTCAATATTAGTGATCGAGCGAACACTTACACCTGGTACTTTGCTGTCTTTTTATAGTATTATCGGGTATTTTACCGGTCCTGTTTTGGTATTGATAGGAAGTACCAAAAGTTTTCAGGAAGCCATGATTGCAGCAGATCGCCTTTTTGAGATCATGGAATTAGAAACAGAAGAAGCTGCTCAGATCGGTCGTTATCAATGCGCTTTTAAAGTGGGTACAATTGTATTTGATAGAGTCAGCTTTCGATATGGTAGCAGACAAACAGTTTTTACTGATTTGTCTTTTCAGATCAACCCGGGAGCTTGTATTGGGATAGCTGGTGAAAGTGGATCAGGAAAATCTACTTTATTGCATCTTTTATTACGCTTTTATCCATTGCAAAATGGACAAATACGCATTGGAGAAACCGATATCAGTGATGTAAGTCTCACAGAATTAAGAGAAAAAATTGCCATAGTTCCACAAGAGACGGATATACTCTCAGGTACTATTCTTGAAAATATCTGTTTGAATACAGCTGTTGATATGGATAACGTAATAAAACTTTGTCAGCAAGTGGGATTAGATCATTTCATTCGTAGCTTACCGGAAGGGTATCATACCGTATTACAGGAGCAGGGGACAAACTTATCTGGCGGACAAAAACAGAAAATTGGTATTGTACGTGCATTGTACCGGCAACCATCTATATTATTATTAGATGAAGCCACGGCTTCATTAGATACCATCAGTGAATCTGTAGTGCAAGAATGTTTGCAATACCATCGTCGAAAGGGTATAACAATCATTCTTGTAGCACATAGGTTAACAACACTTAGGTTCTGTGACGAAATACTGGTATTGCAACAAGGTAAATTAATGGAAAGAGGTTCACATGAATACCTGATACAAAAGAAAAGCCTGTATGCTACTATGTGGAATCAACGGTAACGCTTACACGCTCACAATTCCATGTTTAATCGCAAAAATGGCTAGTCCAACCCTTGTTTTGATATCTAATTTTTTGAACAGATTATCGCGATAGGTATCGACAGTACGTGGACTGATATGCATTTCTTCAGCGATCTCTTTATAGGTTTTATCGGAGCAGATCCATTGTAAGAAAATGGTTTCATTCTCTGTAAGGCTGCTGAGTGGAGAGCCATCACCGAGGAAGGAGTCTTCATTGCTGATATAGTGCATGAGTTTATCACTCACTAATTCATTGATGAAATAACCGGTATCGCGGATATTTTCGAGGGCTTGTTTGAAGACTTTGGGTTTACTGTCTTTAAGTAAATAACCGCGGGCACCGTTTTTCAGCATGCGGATGATAGCAATATCATTTTCCAACATACTTAATACCAATACCCTGGTTTCGGGCATATTGGCTTTGATCCATTCAGCGGTTTCAAAGCCATCCATCAATGGCATATTGATATCCAATAAAACTATCGCTGGTGGCTTGTTGTTTTTCAACGCCTCCATGAATTCCTTACCGTTACCGGCTTCCATAATTACTTTGAAGCCTTCAAATGAATTGATCATTGAAGCGAGACCGCTACGAAGTAATTCATGATCGTCCACAAGTGCTACAAAGGTCATACAAAGGTTATTTCGATTTCGCCTGCAATATAATGGCTGTTCCGTTTCCCGGCTCACTTTTTATATCAACAGTGGCATGAATCATTTTTGCCCTGTTAAATATATTCTGTAAACCGATACCCGGTCCGGCAGTTTTAAATTTTTCCATGTCAAATCCAATCCCATTATCCGTTATAATCAGCTGAACTTCATTCTCATTGCCCTCTATTTTTACAGATATTTGGTCAGCCTTGGCATGTTTCATGATATTATTGATGATTTCCTGAACCATTCTAAACATGATAAGGTCTGTATTCTTATCAATACCCGTGAAATTCTCCGCTACTGAAAGATCTGTTTTATATCGACCACTCTTCTGTAAATTATTCAAAAGTTGTCTGATAGACTCCACAATTCCTATATCCTGTATCCTATTCGTTTGTAAACTATGGCTCAGGTCGCGTAAGTCTTTAATAGCCTTTCCTAAAAGTTCATCCGTATGTTCCAGTTTCTCGTGCTCTTCAATATTCGTAAAGGTACTTAAGTTCAGTCTGACCAGACTTAATACCTGTCCAATATTATCGTGAATTTCTCTACTGATATGGCTAAAAGTTTGCTCCTGGATCTCTAGTTGTGATTTAAGGATGGTCTGTTCAAATCTGTTTTTCATCTCATCTCTTTCTTGTTGAAATTTTCTCTGGCGCCTCAGGAATACGAATACAATCAGGAGCAAGAAAAACCCGATCAGTACTAGAAATACAGAAGCTATAACGATGGTGATGAGGATGTCTTCCTGTTGTTTCGGCATAAAATAAAAGCTATACTGAACGAACCATATAAGATTACATTCAGACTATTTGTAATGTTCTGATAAATAATAATTCCTTGTTTTTGAAAATCACTTTTTGTAAGATACTCAACTAATGCGTTAATGATTACAGAGCCTAAATAGAAAATTAATAATCCAATTGTTATCCAGAAAAATGGCTGTCGCGATAGTCTTACATTGATTGATTCTGGAAGAATTGATTCATACAAAAAGAAACAACTATAAACTACCATAAAGAAAGAACCCAAGAGAAAAGTATAACTGTGAAAAGAAGTGGTAAGTCCTTGTATAAAGATGACATTCAGAATAAAAAGGATCAGATAAAATGGAATCAGTAGGATAATAATATAGCGAAGAACTTTATTATTAAGATGAATACGAAATAAAATAGAGTAAAACACAAATTCAGCGGCTGTGAAAATATTGAATAGTAAGAATTTTTCGTTCCTTTCTTTCCAAATCCATTTAGCACCCATCTCAACCAATGCTGTTACAATTAAGAAAGGAATGAAATAAAACATTGCATCATTTCTCTTCAAATCTTTATAAAAGAAAAGAGCAATTAAAAGACTGATGATTTCCAGATATAAATGCAGGTCTTGCATAATTGCTAATGTATATGATTATAATGAATAAACCCTTCCATTTTATAGGAAGGGTTTATTCATTATGGTTTCAATAACCCGATTAAGATTAAGGGAACAAACCACCGTGATTCAGGAACTTTTCTGATGCTTCTTCAAAATTACCTCTAACATTTCCTGTTCTGGTTTTTTTATCGCCTGAGAAGAAAACGGTAAGTCTACCTTTGTTTCTTCCCTCACCATAGATACCAAAATTCACATAAATATTTTTTGAGCCTTCTCTTTTCAGATTATTCAAAAAACTTTGAATGTCTTTCACTTCGAATGATACAGCGGTTGATGTATTGATATTTGCATTTGCATAATTAGCAGCAAGTTTAGCAGCTTCATTTCTGTCAATGATACCTGGAATATCAGACGCATTGACTTCCACAGCACCAATAGATTCATTTACTCTTGAGCTGTTAACTTCGTTAGCAACACCATCCTGTTCTTTCTGGCAGGCTACCAGAAGGATGGTAACTACTGACAGCAGTAAAACTGTGCCTAAAATTTGAAACTTTTTCATCTGTCTGTTTTTAATAGGTTTTGACCAAGGTTTAACGAAATAGGTGCTACAAGTTGTTTAGATGGGACTTATCCAAATTTTATTCCCATCAGATACAAAGTTCTGCTTTTTTTCTTATGAATACACTATTTATTCACCGAATATGAGCAGGTGTTTTCACTGAATTTATAATCGGTGTTTTAAACGAATATTTAAAATTATTATTTATAAATATGTTGATTATTATTTTATAAGATCATTAATTTGAGATATTGGCACTTATACTCTTTCGATTTAGTATATAAATGATTAGTAATACTAACGCTGAAATGCTTATAGTAATCGGAGAAATGAGTGGGGAAATGTAAGCAGATTGCTGTCGCAAAAATAGGGCCAATGCATACTGTGCAACAGCTATAACACATAACGAACACAGCACAATCCAAACATTGGATGGGAAAAATTGACGTGTTAGAAATGATCGCAATTGTGATGGCGAAGCACCTAAACTAATCAATAATTTTATTTCTTCTCTGCAAGAACTGATGGTGAGTTGTATAAACAAAGAGAAGATCAACATCGCAAATAAAAACATGAGTAATCCTGTTACACCAGTAATATTCACCACCATTTCTACAATTTGTCTGTACTTACTAAATCTGGTTTTATCCTGATCCGTAGTCAATTGTTTTTTCTTCAAATAACTGATCAAATCCGGATGTCCGGGATCTTTGGTTCTAATGATGATTCTGGATGGAGCATTACCTGTATTTTTTCCATACAAAGCATTGGCATGGTCCATGAACGATTGTGGAATCAATAAAGAGGATACCCTGTCGCTGAAGCCTACTACTTTACCTTTGAATACACGTGTTGTACCATCAACAGCATAGACATTCACATTGAAAAAAATCATTTTCACGATTTCCCGTGTTAACTGTGGTAAGCCTTGTGATAATGAGAATTGAAAATTATAAATGTCTAGAAACATACCCGGTACGATGATGGGTACATAAGCACTGTTTTCATTCCAATTCCATTCTTTTGTATTCACATCTAAGAAAGCATCGGGAACACTTTCAAAAGCAATATCTGTATAAAATGGAAAGACATCACTGCTGCTTTGAATAGATGCTTTGAAGCGACTGGTTGCTAAAACACCTACCGCTTCTGTAAATGGCTGTGCCTTGATATCATTAATTTCTTCTTGTGCAAGTACCGCTTTCCCTATATTCTGATCGGTCAGTATTTTATTGACAACTAAAAAATTGGCTATACTGTCTTTGTTCTGTTTTCCTTGTAAAAGTTCATTGTAGTTCACCTGTATCTGTACGGCTGCCAGTATCAATAATAATGCAACGGATAAGCCTATAATGGCCATGGCATATCGGGTTCTTCCGGTAGCTGTTCTAATTAATTTTTTTAAAAGTATATTCAGCTCATTCATAGTTGACTACTTATAAATTCAATATTTGATCGTATGGAAAATGATCATCATCATCCAGATCGGTAATGATAAAACCTGCATTTCTTTCTTTACATTCTTTCATGATCAATGCGGCAGCTTTTGCTGTATTTGCCTGATCTAAATGACTAAAGGGTTCATCCATCACCAACATGGAAAATGGATGAATCAGGGCTCTGATAATAGCAACTCTTTGCTGCTCTCCATAACTGCAAATACCGGCTTTTTGATGTAGGATATGTTGAACACCTAATTCCGTTGCCATACTAAAAATCTTTTCCTGATCGCAATAAGGTTTTTGTAAAACCCTTTTCAGTTCTATATTTTCAAAAGAAGTTAGGTTAGGAAACAAACGCAGATCCTGAAAAATAATACTGATCTTTTCTTGTCTGTATTGCGCCAGTTGTTCTGCAGGTAATTGTTGTAAATGCATTCCATCCCATTCTATTTTTCCGGTATAATCTTCGCGCAACTTGTATAAAGAATGGATCAATGTGGTTTTACCAGTACCACTGGGAGCTTTGATTTTTGTCCATTGCCCCGCAGAAAAACTAACAGTACGATTCCATACATCAGAACCTTGCTGCAGTACTTTATCTTTCAAAGGGGTAGGTACAACATTATGTAGTGATAGGATCATGACGCTAAGTTATCATTCAATAGGGTCAAATAAAAAGTCCTGCTACAACAGGACTTTTTATTTGACTCGAAAATTTCTATTAGTTCGTGCGGATGATTGCAGGGAAACCGCCGGGGAACATTTTCTCCTCCATTTCTTTTTGTCTGCGTGCTGCTACTCTCATGTCCACTGCGATATCTGTGATCAGACTGGTAAGGGTAACCAAACTGTTTTGTTTTTCGTTCTGCATGCGAATTTCAAATGTGCCCTTTATACTCTTACCATCAAAATTGTCTGAAGTACCGATAATGTCTTTGAAAGTTTCTTTAGCAGTTTTCATAGATTGATTATAATCTCCGCCATTACCATAAAATCCGCCAATTGTATTTGCTATATCGAAATAGAATACGGTTGATTTTCCTTTGAATCTATTCAGTGTTTCGGTATTGATGACAGCTTGATTATTGCCAGACATATACTGTGTATACGTCAGTGAATCACTCGCGATAACCAAATTTTTATCATCAGCCTGCATGTACATTCCCAATACTTTCATCAACTCCCCACTTTTGTAAGTGCTGCCATTTTTGGTGAAATAGCCCAGTTCGGTAGCTTTATCCATGAGCTTGGTAAAACTGGCTTTATCGCCAACAGGTGCATTCAGTATCATTTTACCCATTGGTTTTTTTACGGTCATTGCTTTTTCATCTTTTCTTTCCTGAGGTTCAGGCTGAGAAGAACCCAGATCAGATACTACAACTGCAATTTCTCCTTTCAATGATTTATACAAGTCCTGAACAGAGAATCCTGTTTTTTCCATCATGCCATTAACCAATCCTTCTACTTCCAATTGCTTCAAGAAACCACCAAAGATCTCCGGATTAAAGGAAGCCAACACGATGCCATTGATTTTATCTGAAGGATATCTCTCAATCATAGATAGATTAACCGTAGGCCCAGCATATTCTTTTAGGATATTGCTTACCAATGGGTTGGTGAAAGTGTTGGATTTAGCAACAATTCTACCGTCCTCAAAACTCAGCGTAGAAGCTGAATAGTTGTCTTTCAGTAATTCCTCTACTTTCGGTAAAGAAACAGGTAACATGCTCATTGCAGACAATGAACTGTTTGAAGATGTGAATGCATAACCATCCGCTTTCTCTTTAAACATACCGGTAAATTCTTTTACACTCGCCATTGATGCATCTTTCGCCTGTGTATAGTAAGTCTTTACCTGCTCTTTCATTTCAGCTTCAACGTTCTTCTTTTCGGGAACTTTGAACTGCATGGTTACAGTATCATAACTAGGTTGCTGACTAAAATTATAAATGGTTACGATTACGTTTTTCTCACTCCATGAAATAATGGTATTGTCTTCAGCTACTAAATAAGCATAATCTTTTTCCTTCACAATATTCTTATTCTCGATCTGATCTTGTTTTTTCAACCATGCTTCAAATTTGGCAGCATCTGTCAATCCGCCCATCAGGTTCATAACGGTAGTACCACCTTCAGGTGTAGATGGATTGCCCTTTTGAGATACGAAGAAGAAGAACTGACTTTGCCAGTTCATACCGGCATTGGTTCTAAACTCATTCAATTTTTCTTTGTCCTTCGAATCAATAGAATCGTTCTTAAATACACGACTCAGTAGTGTATCGATACTGATGCCTCCTTTGGTGAGCTTGTCCTGCATAGCACCCGGATCTAAAACGATCACGGCACTGGATGATTTAGGAATAAAGCGAGCCTCTTTTGGGCCACTACCTGAGCAGGAAGTAAATACCACCGCAATAACAATTACGGCTAAAACAGATTGCAGAGCAGACTTCATATGTATACATTAATGATTATAGTATACGAAGTTAAAGCCTACACAGTAATATTTACAGAAAACTGGTTTTACCTCATAATAGCTCCATAAATGGCTTCCTGTATGTTTGGACGCACATTCAAGCGTCCTAACTTATTGCCATTTCGGCTAGGATTTACCCGGTTGGAGAGAAAAATATAGATCAGTTGCTGCGACGGATCTACCCAAACGCAGGTTCCTGTAAAACCGGTATGACCAAAAGTAGCAGGGGAAACACTCAGGGATGGATAAGGTTCTTTCCGGGTGGCATTGTCTTTTTCGGGTTTATCAAAACCCAATCCACGACGACTGATCTCACTTTGATAGGCAGTGAATTTGTCGATCGTAGCTTTATTCAACAAACGAATTCCATTCAACTCTCCTCCATTGAGTAATAATTGGTACAGTTTTGCCAGGTCGTATGCATTACTGAATAGACCTGCATGTCCGGCAACACCTCCAAACATGGCAGCACCTTCATCGTGTACATCACCATGCATTTGTTGTTTGCGAAAATGAGTTTCTACTTCTGTAGGTACCAATACACTTAATGGCATCGACTCTCTGGGTTTGTACATGGTAGAAGTCATGCCCAAGGGCTCATAAAAAGTTTTGCGTACATAATTGTCTAAACTCATTCCACTCACTGCTTCAATGATTTGACCTAAAAAAATAAAATCATTATCACTATACACATACTTACCTTGTTCGGTGAGTTTACTGGATAAGATCCTACTGAACATAGTATCTCTCCAATCATTGCGTAAGTATACATTTTCTGCAACGCGATAAGAATATTGTGCTGTGGGTGTTTGGGTGAAATATTGCGGGAATGGAATTCCGGTTGCCGTATCAATCACTTCACGATAAAAGGGAATAAATGGATTCAATCCGGCCTGATGTAGTAAAATGTCCACCAATTTTAAAGGCGCTTTATCAGTGCCTTTTGTCCAACTGAGGTAATCACCTAAAGTTTTATTGAGATCAATTTTTCCTTCTTCATACAATTTCATGATACCCATGGTAGTCGATGAAATTTTTGTAACGGATGCCAGGTCAAATACCATGTCATTATTCATGGGTATCGTACGATCGGTATTGGTATAACCAAATGCCTGATGATATACCACTTTTCCGTTTTTAGCCGCCAGCACTACCATTCCAGGAGCAGCGCCACTATCGATGGCGGCTTTAGCAATGGCTTCAATTTGTTGCAGTGTTTCACCTTGCATACCTACTGTTTCAGGTTTGGCAAGGGGGAGTATATTGTCATAAACAATACCATCTCCGAAACGAAATCCTTCACAAACAGTTACCGGTAATTTTCCTTTGGCATTGATTTTCCCCATCAACAGATCAGCAGCAGCTTGTTGAGTGATCTCATCATCTTCATAACAAACAACCAGGTTGTTGCTATTACAGATATATTGAACTGCATAAGGGTTTCCAAAAGCAAATGTGATCGTATTGTTTCCTTGTAACTTGTTCAATAAATCAAGACTGTTTTTGCTCAAGCCAAATTGATTGGCAGGTCTGCGATTGTAATTATGGAATCCTACCACAACTGCGTCATAATTCTTGAGTTGTTCAAGAATGCTGTTAACTTTTGTAATGGTATCCTTGTTTTCAAAAAAGAAGAGATCGGCGTTGAATGCTTGCTGTACGCGTGTTGCAAAAGCATTGGTTTTGTTGATACCGATACCCACAAAAGCAACTTTAGTAGCCTTAAGTGGCAATAGGTTATCATTGCTTTTGCGAAGCAAAGTCAATGCATTGGCAGCTAATAATTTTTTGATTTCATTGGTTTTGGCATTGAGGTCTTCTGCTAAATTTTCAGTATTGATCACTTGTTTTTTATGTAATCCAAGATGATATTTTGCCAATAATACTTTTTTAACCCTTGCATTCAGATCATCCCAAGTAAGTTTTCCTTCTTTAATCGCTTGTCTTACTTTTTGGATACTTCCGGGGATATCTCCGGGTAAACAAAGCATATCGTTACCTGCTATCAACGACATAACAGATGCATCTCCTTTGGGAAAAAATTTCGCAACACCCTGCATTTCCAGTGCATCTGTAAAAGAAATACCTTGATAACCCAATTCATTACGTAGCAGGTCTGTTACATTTTTTGCGGATAAAGAAGTGGGAAGATTCGTGGTTGTATCAATAGAAGGGATGGCTAAATGTGCAATCATCATACTACCTACCCCCGCTTTGATCAATTCGCGAAATGGATATAATTCCAACTCATCCAATTGCGCACGTGTTTTATTGATCACAGGTAGATCATAGTGAGAGTCTACGCTAACATCGCCATGTCCAGGAAAATGTTTGGCACAAGCCATCACACCCACATCCTGCATGCCTTTCATGTATTGTACACCAAAGAGTGCTACTTTGTATTTGTCTTCACCAAAACTCCTGTCATTGATCACAGGATTCATGGGATTGTTATTGATATCAATATCCGGAGCATAATTCACATGGATGCCTATTCTTTTACATTGTTCACCCACCGCTAATCCGAATTGATAAATCAGTTTTGCATCCGGAACTGCGCCCATCATGAGCTGACGCGGAAAATTGATCACACTGTCTAAGCGCATACCCAATCCCCACTCGCCATCAATCGCAATCATCAAAGGCGTTTTAGCGATCTTCTGGTACTCATTCGTAAGATTGGCTTGGCGAACAGGTCCGCCTTGGAAAAAACATAGACCACCTACATTGTATTTTTTGATGAGGTCGGTCACTTCTTTCACATGATCGGCTCCGAGATTACTATGTGCACGAATGATCATCAACTGAGCGATACGTTGGTCTTTCGATAATTTGCGGAATTGTTTGCGTACCCATTTATCAGCTTCCGGGGTATGCTCATAAAATTGTTGAGCAGTGATGCTTGTGAAAATCAATGCAGAAAGGCAGAACAGAAAAAGTTTTTTCATATGGTGAGGTTCTGGGCACAAGTTAAGGATTCTACTTTATTTGCGGTTTTTTGCGGGTTTTAAAAATGTTCTAAATGATGCTGCATAAAAAACCCGCAGCTGCTGACTGCGGGTTTTTAAAGCGGTTGGAAACCATTATGCTTCACCTTCTTCTGTTTCTTCTTCAGATAATTTGAGTTCTACCTGATTGGCTTTCAAGATATTGAACCATTTCACCATCTTTTTCATGTCACTGGCATATACACGATCAAAATCCATATCAGCATATACTTTTTCAAAATAAGTCTTCACTGCTTTTGCATCATTTTCTGCCGGTAATTTTTCTTTGCTTTTTTCCATCGCCTGAAATACCTCTACGAGATTTACGTTTTCGCGTACGGTATATACTTCAATGCTTTCCAGATGAGAAAAATTATGCACGCGACTGCTGACAAATTTGGTGGTTTTATCATCGAGTGAACGCACGATAGCTCCATCAGTCTTGCTTCCAAGCATTTCAAACAATCCGGGAAGTCCGGTAATAGATATCAATTTACTATACTCCATATACAAAATGTTAGGGCTGCAAAGTAAGGGAAAAAGCATCAGAGTTGGCAGGTCTATACAACTAAGTTCTCTTGAACGAATACCTGTAAAAATCATCACGCATAATCGAAGATATCAGCGCCAATGGTTGTATTCATCGACAGGTGGTTATAACTTGTGATGAGTGAAGCACTGCGAAGCCCATATTTTTTGTCTTCCTGAAATGACTTACCCCATTTTTCATCAGAAAATTCTTTAACAAATCATATTATTATTAATCCCCCTGCAGAGGTACTGATCCATGTATGAAAAGAAAAGATTTTTTAAAGACTTTATCATTTGGAACCGCTGTATTGTATGCGCCTTCCGGACTGGTGGCACAAACAGAAAAAGTTGCGCCCTTGGATAAGTTATTGGTTCAAGAATTTGTGGGAGCGGGACATAATAACCTTGATAAAGTAAAAAAACTCTATGAAGAGCAGCCTGCGCTGGTGTATGCAGCACATGATTTGGGAGGTGGTGATTTTGAAACAGCCATAGAAGGAGCCGGTCATGTGGGTAATAAAGAAATCGCTCAATTTTTGATCGAAAAAGGAGCCAGAACCAATTTGTTTGTATTGACCATGTTGGGCAAAACGGAAATAGTGAAAGGCTTTATAGAAGCTTTCCCTGCTTATTTAACAGCTCGTGGACCTCATGGATTCACGCTGCTGCATCATGCACAAAGAGGAGGAGAAGATGCCAAAGCGTTATTGGAATATTTAAAAATGAAAGGACTAAAAGAAACAAGATCTAAGCTATAATACTTAACCCCCTAAAACAGATATTTATGGAACATGCGATCAGTTGGTTTGAAATTCCGGTAATGGATATCAACCGCGCACAACAGTTTTATGAAACGATTTTTGATTTTAAAATGATTCCATTGGATCTGCCCAATATCAAAATGCGCATGTTTCCGGTAGACAATAGTGTTGCAGTAGGTGGCGCACTTTGCGATAGTGGCGGCTTTCATAAAGTATCTGCAACAGATGGTCCATTGGTGTATCTAAATGGCAATCCGGATCTTCAGATCATCTTAGATAGAGTAGAAGCTGCAGGTGGAAAGATCATCGTTCCAAAAACAGAAATATCTCCTGAATATGGCTTCATGGCTGTGTTCATTGATTCTGAAGGAAACCGTGTTGCCTTACATAGCATTCCTCAAACATTTTAATGCTTATCATATAAAACTAAACACATGAAAAAAACTATCATGATCAGTTGTATACTGATCTTTTTTTGTAGCACTGTTGGTATTGCACAAACAGTAGCTCCCGATTCTGTAAAAGCACAGTTGATCAAAGACTGGGAAAGAGCCAAAACATATACCGCTGAATACCTCGCTGCCATGCCGGCTGATAAATACACAGCTAAACCCGTAGAAGGTATCAGAAGTTTTGCAGAACAAATGTTGCATCTGGCACAGGGTAGTATTGGACTGTCTGCCAACGGTACCGGTAAAACCCGAATTTTTCCGGGGTACAATATGGAAAAATCAGCGACTGCTCAAAGTAAAGACTCGGTAAGTTATTATGTAAATGCAAGTTATGATTTTGCGATTGATGGTATCAAAGCCATGGATGCCAATCAACTGGGAGAATTGGTGAAGCGAGGTAATCTCAATGAATCCAGACTTAGCTGGATCATGAAAGGTTTTGAACACCAAACCCATCATCGCGGACAGTGTACTATTTATATTCGATTACAAGGAGTGACACCGCCGAATGAAAAACTTTTTTAAGATTTGAGTAAGTAACGTTTTTGTTACCTATATTTGATCTACAATATCAGAAAGAATAGGCTGCACAAAATATGCAGTCAATGAAAATCAGGGAATTACTTCAAAAACTAAAAGAAGATGGATGGGTGAAGAAAGAACAGAAGGGGAGTCATCTTCAGCTTGTGCATCCGAATAAAAAAGGTAAAGTAACGGTTCCAATACATGGTGGCGATATTCCTAAAGGCACGTTAAATGCTATACTGAAACAAGCAGGGTTAAAATAATTTCCTAAGATCAACTCTATTAACTGATAATTGAATCAATTATGCGTAAGCTAAAAAAACTACCATTAATTCTCGAAAAAGATCGTAACAAAATATGGGGTCGAGTAACTGTTGGTAATCATCTTATTGTTGACCATGCCAATAATGTGACATTACTGGAAAAAAAGCTAAAAAAAGCGTTGAAAGATTTTGAAAAAATAGATGATGTTGAATTTGAATATAGTTATGATTTAACCATGTTCTTTGAGCAGTTTAATTTTCTTAACCAATCTAAAATTGCAGCATTGGCAGGAATTAATTCGAGTTTAATAAGACAATACTCATCAGGACATAAACAACCATCCAATGAACAGGTGGTAAAAATTGAGGCTGCTATCAAAACGATTGCTGGGCAATTAAAAGAGGTTCGGTTGTCGACAAAATCTTATCTCTAATGGATTGTTTGAATTAAGCCACAGATTCATCCGCCAAGGCGGGTGAATTGGTTAAACGTGGTAATTTTAATGAATCCAGACTTAGCTGGATCATGAAAGGTTTTGAACACCAAACCCATCATCGCGGACAGTGTACTATTTATATTCGATTACAAGGAGTGACACCGCCGAATGAAAAATTATTTTAGTATTTTAGAGTTATGAGCAGAAAGTTAATTATTCGCCTTTCTTTTGCAGTGATAATTGCATTAGTGATTGTGATTTTCTATCTGATGTCTAAAACAGATCGAGGTGAGTGGGTTTTTGCTATTATCCTTACTCTATTTATGGGAGAAGCGTATCTGTTAATCCCTAAAAAATGGTTTGCGAGATTTAAAAGAAAAGAAAAGAATCCGTTGATTGATTAAGTATCTATATATAATAGCCACAGATTCATCAGCCAAGGTTGACGAATCTGTGGCTAATTCTTTTCTTTACTAATCAGGAAATAAAGTCTTATCAATATTAGGAATCAACCGCAGCGCATTTTTATAATATACTTTCTTCAACACTTCATCACTCAATCCCATTCCATACATTCTCCAAAAAGCATGGTATTTTTTGTGATAAGGAAAATATTCATCTGTAGTTTCCAATACGCGGAAATAAGTGGTATACTCTTCCGGAACCCAACTGTCCTTTCCAAACATGATACGGTCCTGGTACTTATCAAAAAAAGCTTTCGCTGTTCTTGGTTGTCTGCCTAGTTCTGCAATGACTGCCCCAAACTCTATATACATATTGGGCATGTCATCTAATAAGCTGCCGAGTTTAGCGAGGTTATTGGGATACCATCCAAAATGTGCAGCAATGAAATTGGTTTTTGGATGACGCTTGATGATATTGTGTTGCTGTTGTATCAAATCAGCCCAAGGTGCCGGATCAGTATCACTTCTCTTGCGATCGGGTCTGGTAGCCAATTCCAGCCAGCGTTCGTTTTGATCATCTAAGGGTTGCCAGAAAGGTTCGGGGTCGGCACTATGAATCAGCACCGGTATTTTTAACTCGCCACATTTTGCCCAAATAGGATCCAATCTTGGGTCATCAATACGCAATAATTTACCGGTATTGTCTTTGAAAGAGAATCCTAAGTTCTTGTATACTTTCAGTCCATTGGCACCGGCTTTTACATCGTTCTCTAATTCCTTCACAGCTCTTTCTGCCCATCCGGGTTCTCCTACACCAATGAATGACACATTGGTAAAAAGAATGATCCTGTTGGGCGTTGCTTTCTTGGCATTGGCAATAGCATCAGCCAAATATTGTGGATCCTGTAAACCAAATTGTCCATTTACAGATTTAAATCCCCTGCCACTTAAATTCACCATCACACGCATGTTCAATTCATCCATTTGTTTCAACAATGCTTTTACGTCTTGCGAGGGCATATTGAATTGGTGATTGTGTACATCAATGAAAGGGAATTTGGCTTTGGTAACTTTATGTTCCGGTACTACAAGTGTACTTTTCGGCTCATATTTTTCAAAGTCCATTTTGGCATTCTGTGCCATTAAAGAAACTGCACAGCTTAGCGCTGTGATGGTAAAGATCAACTTCATGTGTATATGATTTGAAAACGAAAACTATTCCGATGAATTGATAAGCAATAACCACTCTTATATCTTAACGTTTCTTTGTGTTAGTGCTAACCCTTTTGTAACTCACTTAAAACATTATCCAGTCTGCTTTTCAGCGTATCAAAATCAGTATATCCTCTTGCCAACAGATGAAATTTTGTTTCACTGATTTGTATCAATACGCAAGGGTAGCCTGTCACTTGCAATTGTTTCACCAATGAAAATTCATAATAAGCCTGTTCTTTATACGTATCACTTTTCAGCTTCTCGTAAAAGGTTTCAGGGTGGATGCTGTATTTCTCTAGTAGGTGTCTGTAAGCCTCATCATCTGTTAAATCACGACCTTCAAAGTGTAAAGCGTATTGTAAATCAGATGCAAAAGCTACTTGTTGATCCGGATAGAATTCTTTGAAAATACAAAGAGCAATGGCCGGTTTTTCAGAATGCGGAAACCAATCGCTCAGATCCGGATGGTTGATATGCCACAAATAGTCTGGTCCGAATGTAATACCGGTATATTCTTCCACTGTCTTGTATGCTTTTTGAATATATCCGGCTGTGGCAGCAATGGAAACAGGCTCTTCCGGTAAAATCATCCCACCTGATAATACTTCAATAGGTAATTGAGGATAGTTTTCCTGGATTTGTTTCATTACCGGACTAAATCCATAACACCACCCACAATAGGCGTCGTAGCAGTAGAAGAGCGTTGGAGTCATGGGGCAAAGATAGGTGGAATGAATTTTTGATTTTTTGATCTTTGATTTGTTGATCTAATAAATACTGAAATCAAGAAATCAAAGATCAAAAATTCAAAGATCTACACTCATCGATCAAGATGATTCTTTGTATTTTTGAACCCTAAACAGTTTTTTATGCCTGGATTCGAATTATTTGGTGCTGAAGAAAGAAAAGAAGTGAATGATGTGCTGGAAACAGGCATCCTGATGCGTTATGGATTTGATGGTCCACGGAAAGGGATCTGGAAAGCCCAGGAACTGGAAAAAGCCATCACTGAAGTATTTGGTTGTCAATATGCTCATTTGACGTCTAGCGGAACCGCTGCATTAACTACTGCTATGGCTGCTTTGAATATTGGAGCTGGTGATGAAGTGATCATGCCTTCTTTCACTTTTGTGGCGAGTTTTGAAGCGGTATTGAGTGTGGGAGCGGTACCGGTGCTGGTAGATGTAGATGAAACATTAACGCTTTCACCTGCTGCAGTAAAAGCGGCGATCACGTCAAAGACAAAATGTGTGATGCCCGTTCATATGTGTGGTAGCATGGCTGATTTGGATGCATTGAAAACGATTTGTACTGAACATAACTTGATCTTATTGGAAGATGCTTGTCAGAGTATTGGTGGAACTTATAAAGGAAAAGCTTTGGGTACCATCGGTCATGCAGGCACATTCTCTTTTGATTTTGTAAAAACCATTACTTGTGGAGAAGGTGGTGTGGTGATGACCAACAGCGAAGAGGTTTGGACTAAGTGTGATGGTTATACCGATCATGGGCATGACCACAAGGGTGTTGATCGCGGTGCTGATCTGCATCCTTTCATTGGATACAACTTTAGGATCAGTGAATTGCATGCTGCTGTTGGATTGGCACAAATCAGAAAACTGGATACATTCCTGAGCTTGCAACGCAAGCATAACAAAGCATTGCGTGCATATCTGGAAACCATACCGGAGGTAAGCTTTAGAAAAGTGCCTGATGAGGCAGGTGATAGTTGTAGTTTCTTGAGCTGGTTTTTGCCAACTGAAGCGTTAACAAAAGCAGTGATCGCTGAAATGAAAGAGCAAGGAATACTCGCTGGTAATTTTTACTGGTATGCAAATAACTGGCATTATATCAGTAAATGGGATCACTTAAAGAATGCGACTACGTTGAATAAATTAAGTGATGTACAACAAAATGCGCTATTGAAATTAAAGGAGACTTCATTTGCTGCAAGTGATGCGGTGATGAGTAGATGTATTTCAACTGCTATTAGCTTGTTATGGACAGAAGAGCAGATCAAAGAGAAAGGTGAAAAAATGGTAGCAGTTATTAAAAAAGTATTGACAAATGCTACGGTAAATGCCTAAGCCTAAATCTTATACTGCTTATTATAGGCCCATACCCTTGGGCTTTTGGTTTTATTTTTGGATTATTTTGTTAGTAATAGTCATCGTTTATAATATCATTAGATTTTTATGGCCACCCTCTTTTATGAGCGACTGGGAAAACTTTTTTACTCCTATTGCACATGGGTTTATTTTTTATAGTACAGCTGAACGTCTTTACAAGCAATACAGAAACAGCAAAATAAAAAATTGCTTTGTGAAAGTTGATGAAGAAGGAATCAGATGGAATTTACATCATGGGAACTATGATGTAAAAGAAAGTGAGATTATTGTATGGAGCGATATTAAAAAAGTTGTGATTGATGATAAAAAAATCACCATCAAGTACATGTCTACTTATTTTTCTGATAATATTCCTTTTGAAACCATAACAGAGGGAGATAAGGCTTTGTTGATCGAAGCTTTGAATGAGCAGATTCAGCACAGATCTATTCCTTACGAAAACCGATAACGTTATTTTATTGTATTGCATGGAAAATCCATTCTGAAATAGTTGAGGATAGTGACCATTTCTGATTTTCTTTTTTAAATAAATGAATTTTACCTTGACTTTTGGAGCCTATTTCAATCAAACAATAAGACATTTTTTCGAGAAATATGGGTTGCGAAATCCAAATTTTATCAAACACAAGCATAATCTCGGGCTTATAACTTAATTTATCTGGTATCATTGAAGAAAAAATGATGTTCTCTTTTTGTTCAATGATCTTATATAAATCCAAGACAATATTCTTTTGACTTGTCATTCCCATTGTATCAATTCGATTATTTTCTTTATCGAATATTTCTTGTGGTAAATGTTTAAATGAAAATGGAATAGTTGAGCGATTTATAAGATATACTTTTTTCTTTTCTTCTTTATTAATTAAGGTTTCCTGTTCATGACAAATGCTGTCAATCAGATAGGTTAAAATTTTTTTTGATTCATCATCAATAAATGCACTATACTGTGTATATCCGAATGATGAAGAGATTAATAAATTAAAAAGAATTATTATCTTATGAAGCATCTACTTAAATTTTATTATTCAACTCATTATATTTTAATTATTACATAATTCCCCCAAATATGCAAGTCTATGATCATTTAAAGTATTACGAATCATTTGCTTGTCAATTTCTGATAATTCTGGATGATTATTAAAATAATCATCCTTGGTCATTCCATTCCAAGCTAACTTATTAAAATCAGAAGAAGACTGTGGGAACATGTTTCTCATCGAGGCGGCAATTTTTGCGCGGTATTCATCAATAATAATTCTATGATGAGCACTACTACCAGTATTAGTTTCAAGTATCCCATTAGCTCTTAAATAGCCATGCATCACTTCATGAAAAATAAAAGAAGTAGAATATTCACGGCTAGCTGTTGTTAAAACATCCAAATTTAAGTTTACATGAACATTAATACTACCAAAAGCATTTATAGTAAATTGTGTTTCTCCAGCCAATGTTTCGCCATTATATCCAGTTAATCCTCGGGTTTCGTTAAATTCAATACTCAGCTTTCTTGATAATCCAAATGTATTTTTTAAAAGCTGATTTACATCATTTATAAAACTGTTACTCAACATGTTATCTACAATTCCTTTAAGGCAATTATTTTGAAGATTATTAATAATATCTTGTAATAATGGATTATACATATCACTTAAATCCCCTCCTCCTCCTCCTCCTCCACAATTATATCTTATATATAGTCCTCCATTTGTTAGACCGATTGAAGTTGTTACGCAATCATAACATACTTGATAAACATAGTCGAGAGTAATTGATCCGTTACTCCATCTCGTATAATGTCCCCACCATTCACATTCATAATTATTTTTTTTGATTGAAACATTATTAGAATTTACCTTAATCGATTCATTAATAGATGTTTTTGAAATAAATCCTCTCCAAATAACTTTACCATTTTTTAAACCGTAATCATGTTGAAATTTATTATCAATACTGTATGATATGTAAGTGCCCGAAAAGCTTGTTTCCTTATTAATATTAAGTACAGCAGCTTGGTAATAAGAGATGATTGCCTTAATTGGTTGAGTTGCTGACTTTGGATTATTGCTTATTATTCGAACAATGCAACCACTATCAACAGACATCTGATTATGATCGTAAAAAAATGCCATACCGACTTTTGAGTGTTTTAGTGGTACATATACTACAGATTTATTTAGCGAAACTTTATTTATCATGCCATCTTCCCAAGTTGCTAATGATACTATTGAATCAATATTGTTTTTTGATGCACTCAAAATAGCAGCTTGATTTTTTAACCATGCTTGTAACTTTGCAGATACATTCGCATTTAGTTTAAACTCAATGATTTTTTCAACTTCGATTTTTTTACAACCTAATAAGCCTACAATAAAAGCTACAATGAGTAGAAACTGGCAGGAAATAAGTTTATTCTTCACTAGAAAATAATTTTTAATAACGATATTATTTTTTTTTAAATATCTAAAAAATATTTTTTCCCACACATACTTATCGAGATTTTACAAGTTCTATTTTTTACGAAAACCGGATGGCCGCCTAAGAGAAGCAGGTATGAATATTGACTGCTTTCCTTCCAATTGATTGACATGGTCTAAGCTGCCCAATCGAAAGCGAAATGGTACTTTGGTGAGCTTTTCAATTTGCAACTCTTTTTTGCAGAAAAATGATAAGTTTTTGCTGTAATGATCTTCCGGCAACAAACGAAAGCCGGTATTGCGTAAACTATCTGTCAATATGGGTTTTGATTGTACAGGTGTAATGTATTGCGCTTTCGTGCAAATCACTGTAATTAGGAATAAATTCACAAACAAACAAATCCGTTTCGCCAACATCTTGCAATGATTGTACGTAAATTTACGGCGTTTTAGCATTGTGAGATGTTAAACAAAAAAAGTGCTGAATGGGATTGTTCATTTGTATTTTGAGGAAGATATGTCGTTAAGCCAGTCGTTACAACAGAAATTATTACAGAAATTATCTCCACAACAGATTCAACTCATGAAACTGTTGCAGATACCTACTGCCAATCTGGAAGAACGTATCAAAGAAGAACTGGAAGAGAACCCTGCACTGGAAATGGATGAAGAAGGTCATACGGATGATTTTGGGGACGACATGAAAGATGAGTTCGAAAATTCACCCGAAGATGAGTTGGATCCTGATGGAAGTTCTGATGAGTATGATAATGTAGATATCAGTGAATATGTAGTGGATGATGACGGTGAAATAGCCGACTATAAAATGAAGGATGATAATTATCCGGAAATGGATGATCAAAAAGTGATTCCTATTCGGGTAGAGACCAGTTTTCATGAATTGGTATTGAACCAATTGGGTATGCTGGAACTGGATGAAAGAAATTATAAGATCGCTGAACAGATTGTGGGAAGTTTGGATGATGATGGATATCTGCGTCGCGAATTGACTTCTATTGCAGATGATTTGGCTTTTCGTCAGGGGTTGAGTGTGGAGGAAAAAGAAATTGAAGATATCATTCAGCAAATACAGCAGTTTGATCCGCCGGGAGTTTGTGCAAGAGATTTGAAAGAATGTTTATTGCTGCAACTGAAAAGAAAATTAAGCGAAGGCATTTCTGTAGAACTAGCGGTTCAGGTACTCTCTAAATATTTTGATGAGTTTACCAAAAAGCATTACGAGAAAATTCAGCGTGGATTAAATCTGACTGATGATCAGATTCGTGATGTTATCAATCAAATCATTAAGCTGAATCCCAAGCCCGGAGGGAATATTGGAGAAATCAATAAAGCTGAAAGTTATATTGTCCCTGATTTTTTTATCCTGAATAATAATGGGAAGTTGGAATTAACCCTCAACGCTAAAAATGCACCTGATCTTCGTATCAGTGAAGGTTATCGAGATATGTTGAAGGAGTATGATAAGGGCAGTAAGAAAGACAAACGACAGAAAGAAGCCGTTCTTTTTATCAAGCAAAAGATCGATTCTGCCAAGTGGTTTATTGATATGATCAAGCAGCGTCAGGATACATTGATCGGTACCATGAGTGCGATCATGAAACACCAACAAGAATTTTTTCTTACCGGTGATGAAACGACGATGCGCCCCATGATCTTGAAAGATATTGCAGAACTTACCGGATTGGATATATCTACCGTAAGCCGTGTTGCGAATAGTAAGTTTGTGCAAACAGAATTTGGCACGTATCGATTGAAATTTTTCTTTAGTGAATCACTCAGTACAGACAGTGGTGAAGAAGTGAGTACCCGAGAAGTAAAGAAAATTTTAAGTGATATCATAGAAGCTGAAGACAAGCGTAAACCCTTGAGTGATGAAGTGTTAACAGAAATGCTACAGGAAAAAGGATACAATATTGCACGTAGAACCGTTGCCAAATACAGAGAGCAACTGAATATACCTGTAGCGAGGTTACGCAAAGAGTTGTAGTGATATCCCTACTTTTTTACAGAATCTCCCGAAATGCTTGATTTTTCTCGATTTCAAGGTAACAATCTTGTTGTGTTTTAGTACCTTTATTGTATCTGCAAGGGCAGCTAAAATTCAATATCCATCCACGTGAAAAAGCGAAATGTATTATTTCCTTTATTCATGGCTTTATGTATAGCCATGTCTCCCTTCCATCTGTATGCATCATCTGCTGCAGATACTACTCGTTTTATTATTCAGTCTGACACAACCATTTGTAAAGGGGTATCTGTACAACTCGAACTTAGAGATCCTTTGCCTAAAGACACTGTATTGCCGGGTGTATGGAAACAACTCATTAGTGGTAACCAAATCAATCCATCATCATTTAATATCAAACCTTTCGGATATGATAAAGTAAACCAATATCTCTATTCCATCATCAACAGAACGGTGACACGTTACGACCTGAAAAAAAATGAAGTAACCATTATTCCTGCCACCAACTGGCCGGGCGACTATTCTGACTTTGTATACGATTTTACCAATAACCGTTTATTATGTTGGAGAAGCGGGAGAGACAATATTTATGCATTGCCTGCAAATGGTGGTTCTTGGACACAAATAGGAGCCGGTGTAACAGATAATGAATGTTATGGAGCTTCTGCCTACTGGAATCCATTGCTGAATCAGCCGGGTATTTATGGCGGTTATGGTTCTGCACAGGTGAAGAGTTGGATTTTTGAGCACAATGGAACTGCTTGGCAGATGAAAAAAAACAATCCTGCGATCGATATGGCTCCTCCTAAAGGGGGCAATATTGTTGCTGGAAATAAAGACGGCTCCAAGCTTTATCTTTTTTCCGGACAAGGTAATTATAGCGGCAGTGAATTAACAGGAACTTGTACACTTGGAAGTCCATGGGCAACTGCTACGGGGATTTTCTGCTGGCTGAAAGACTTATGGGAATTGGATCTTAATACTTATCAATTCAAGAATATACTGCCAGTTAATGATCCGTCTATTCAGTATGAAGGAGCATTGGCTTATGATTATGACAAATCGCGATTTTTTCTTTTTGGTGGATTTCAGCCAACAGGAGATTATATCCGCAATCAGTTCCTGAATAACACGAATAAGACTTTTCGTTTTCATCCATCGAAAGATGCTGGATTTACAGAGTTTCAGGCAGAAGGTTCTGTGCAGCCCCCGGCAATGGCTAGAACATCATTACCGACTTATGCCTATTACGATGAAATAGATAAACGCATTATTTGGGCCAGGTTCGATGGTATCTGGGCTTACTATCCGGATTCTTCTACAGCTCCCATTCCTGATACCAGTTATAGCTGGTCTACTGGAGCAACTACAAAAAATATTCAGGTAGAACCGGTACAAACAACCCGATACACAGTTACAAGAACCATTGGTACAACCGTTTCAAAAGACAGTATTCTCATTACAGTAAATGGATTAACGACATCATTGACCGATAGTGTAAAAATTTGTGCCGACAGCACTTTATTAGATGCAGGTGCAGGACCTACTACTTATCTCTGGAATGATGGATCTTCAACACAAACCATCTGGGCAAAACAAAGTGGTCGGTATATCGTTACAGTTTCTGATGGTATCTGTTCTGTTAAAGATTCAACAGAAGTATTGCTCGGTGCTGTTGTGAATGATTTTGTCATCAGAATGGAGAAAGATTCTGTTTGTAATGGAGAATCGGATTCTTTATTTATTCCCTCACCACAAAATGGCGTTACATATAAATGGTATGTTACCGGTAATCCGTCGGCAGTACATACCGGAGAATACCTGAAACTGAATTCAGTTGTGGCTGATACCACTTTTATGGTGCGTGCAACTGGTAATCCTGATATATGTCCGGCAAAAGCTGCCAATGCTACTATAGTACTAAGAAAAAAGATTGCTTCGCCCATTGTTCAATCAGATAATATTACCGGAAGTTCTGTACGGTTCAGGTGGAATAATGTTGAAAATGCTATTGGCTACAAACAAAGTATAGATAGTGGTATCATATATAATGATCCTTCATCAGGTTTTCAAGGGCTACAGCATACGATCAGTGGGTTACAGCCCAATCAAACCGTGAAGATATGGGTAAAAGCCATCGGCAGAAATACCTGCGAAACCAGTGATAGTGTGAAAGCCGTAGCTACTTCGTTGAATCCTTTTGGCGATGGGATTTATGTACCCAATGTTTTTACTCCGAATGGAGATGGCATCAACGATTTTTTCATGGTGTATGGCAATACCATTGAAACCATGCGACTGGTGATTTATAATCAGTGGGGACAAGAACTGTTCATCAGTACCGACAGACAGAAAGGGTGGGACGGAACCTTTAAAGGTAATCAGTCGCCGGCAGGGAGGTATTCTTATGCGCTGGAAGTAAAAGCACAAAGTGGTAATAAAATAACAAAAGCAGGTTCTTTTAACCTGGTCAGATAAAATTAAAACAGATCCATGCATGCGTAGATATTTACTCATATTGAATCTGGTGATGGTATTATTCATCAACAGATCAACAGCGCAGGTTGATGCACATTTTACCCAATATTATGCGCATCCATTATGGCTGAACCCGGCACTTACAGGAGTGAATGATGGCTTTTACAGGGTAACCGCTAATTATAGATACCAGTGGCCTTCCATTTCCTCTCCATTTATTACCAAAGGTATTTCAGGTGACATCAGTGTATCGGATGCTTTTTCGGTTGGAATGACAGTGCTGAGTCAAACTACAGGTGATGGCGGGTATTATTATAACAATGGTTATCTATCTGTTTCCTATAAAGCCAGATTAACAGAATACAAAATAATTAGTGGTGGATTTCAGGTAGGTATGTTGAATCGGGGAATCGATCCGGGTAAGTTTCAATATGGAAATCAGTATAATCCATTCATAGGCTATGACCCAACCATTCCATCCAATGAACAATTTATGCGTATCAATGCTACAGCTTTAGATGGAAGTCTGGGTTTGATGTATTTTGATGCAGAGCCTGATAAAGCAGCCAATGCATTTTTTGGTGTAAGTGCTTATCATCCTACACAACCCCGCAATCAATTTCTTGCCAATGGTAACAACAATAAAATTCCCATGCGATATGCACTTCATGGCGGAGTAAGGATGCGAATGAGTGATCGGGTAGATCTCACGCCACATGCAGTTTTGCTGAAACAGGGTGATGCCAGTGAAATTACGGGCGGGTTATCTATGAATATGCAACTGCAGGAGGGAGCTGATCTGCTTTTAGGAACAACCTATCGTTTAAATGATGCAGTGGCACCTAATATTGGTATTCACCTGAATGGGCTGACCATAGGGTTCAGTTATGATATCAATATGTCAAAAATGAAAAGTGCATCCTCTGGTAATGGAGGATATGAATTATCCATCAGTTTTATTGGACGAAGAAAAATTACGGATTCGAAGTTTGTATGCCCAAGATTGTAAGCCCTAAATATTGTTTGCTATTTATTGTTGTATTGCTGTCTTTAGTACACAGTAAAAACACACTGTATGCGCAGCGTGCTAAAAAAATATTGAAAACAGCCGATGCCGCATTCAAGTCAGAAGATTATTATCAGGCGTCAAGATTATATACAGTTGTTTTGTATGATAGTCCGTTGGTAAAATCAACAACGGGTCTTGTTTATCCGCATCAGGCTGTAAGCCGAAGAGGGAAATTGAAACCGGTAGAAATAATTAGAGCTACTTATCAGTTGGCTGAATCTTATCGTTTATACAATAATAATGGAGCGGCTCTATTGGCATACAAGGATTACCTGAATTTCAGGGATAGCAGATTTCCACTGGCTCAACTCTGGTACGCTAATACCCTTTTGGCGAATAATGATCCGGTCAACGCACAAAATGCTTACAACAGTTTTTTAAGTAGATACCCCAAAGAAGATGAATATGCAAGTATGGCTCGCTTAGGTATTGCATCTTGTTTGTATACCATTCAAGAATTAAAAGAAAATCCTCGGGCAACGGTTATGAAAAGTGCCTCGACCAGTTCTTCCGATGGTTCCAATTTTGCCCTTGAAAAAATCAATGATAGTATCGTGTGGTTCACGAGTTCGAGGCATGAAATGGTCAAAAAGCAAAAAACATATCCGGTACAACTTTATACAGGAAATGAGTATAGCGGCTTGGTAAAAAAACTGATTTCAGGTGCAGATGATCAACTGAACATGGGGGCTTCTTCTTTGTCCGCAGATGGATTAACGCTCTATTTTACCGGTTGGAAAAAAAATAAAAGTAGTGCAGCAGATGAATACCAGATCTATTACCTAGAACGTAGTTCAGTATCGGCACAATGGGGTAAACCTGTGGTATTACCGGCACCGATAAATGTTAAGGGGTATAGTTCAAAACAACCTTTTATTACTGCTGATGGACAATATCTTTTCTTTTCATCTAATCAACCTGGGACTAAGGGTGGCTATGATATTTGGTTGGTAAAAATGAATGGTAAAACACCTCAGGGTACAGCCATCAATGCAGGTGTACATGTGAATACGGTGAGAGAAGAAGTGTCGCCTTATTTTGATGCTACTGATAGTAGTTTGTATTTTAGTTCAGATGGTTCGATCGGTATGGGCGGAATGGATATTTATAAATCACAGGGTACTCCCTTACAAAATAACTGGTCAAAAACGGTTAATCTGGGACATCCCATTAATTCCGGGAAGAATGATCTGTACTACAAAAAATACAGAGGCTCTGATACCGTATATTTCAGTTCAGACAGAGCATCTTCCTGCTGTCTTGAAATATTTAATGCTATACTACTGCCTTATACTCCCAAGAAAGATACAGCATTACCAATATTAGTGAAGCAACAACAGCCAAGACAGGATAGTGTGAAGATAGAACAGCCGGTTGTACAGCCTTTTATTAAAAAAGATACCATTCAAACCATCGAATTCACACCTGATTCTATACAAGCCATTGCTACAACAAGAATGCATGTGAATTATAATTTTGCCAGCGCAAAAATCAGAAGTATAGATATTCCGGTGTTGGATGAAGTAGTAAAGCAGTTACAAGAAAATCCTGAACTGAACATTGCAGTGGCTTCTTTTACTGACTGTATAGGCTCACGCGAAGCCAATATCAATATGTCAAAAAAGAGATCAGCATCTGTACGAGCTTATCTAATCAAAAAAGGTATTGATCCGGCGAGAATCAATACAGATTATTATGCCAAGCGATATTTCTTAATGGCCTGTAAGGAAGATGCTTCTTATGATAAAGCTGTACAAATAGCCAACAGAAGGTCAGACCTTATACTTACAACTGATAAAAACCCGCGTTGGGTTCCATCCGGTGAAGAAATAGGAGCGGATTTATTTGGCAATCAGTCAGTAGTTGCCACCACCACTGCTGAAGCTGGTAGTAAATTAGTAAATGAGCAATCTGCAAAATCTTCTGTGAATAAGCGTACCAATAGTAAACTTCAAAAAAATGAAAAAGAAAGTGGTGGACGTACGATAGCTGAAAAGAATGTCATTAAAGCGGATACTGTATTGCCGGCAAAAGAAAAAATCAGACAAGAAAAATCTACTAATAAGATAGCAGTTCAACAGCTAGCACCTGTATCTGATCGGAAAGCGAACACAAATAAAGTCGTTAATCAGCAACAGAAGCTAAACATTAGTGAGTTGCTAGAATTTGTTCCGAAGGTAAAGGCCACGAATCTCGTAGATGAAATGAAAATGCGTATACCTAGTAAGCCATTATTTGTGTATACCACATCTGACTCTGTGCGAGTGGATCTTTTTGATAATGGAACTTTTGATTATGATTCCTTATCTGTTATTTATAATAAAGAAATTGTTGTTTATAAACAGTTATTACGTACCAATAAACCTGTCACTTTCTATGTAAAACTCAGTAGCGATCAAAGTAAAAATGAAATGATATTTTTTGCAGAGAGTCTGGGGATTACACCACCCAATTCAGCATTGATGGTGATTACAGATGGTGCAAATAAGCGTACCGAAGTGAATATTTCAAGCGATTTCAACTTTAATACGGTAGTATACTTCATCAAAGTCAATAAGTAGTTGTAGTATTGCGGTGTCGAAAAAAATCATGCACCGAAATAAGGATGATCATGAATGAAGTTGTTGAAAAAAATGATAAGCAGTCATTATTGCTGGTAATACCTGCGAAGATTATTTCGTATGTGTTTCACCCACTGTTTATCCCTACCTATATTTTCTTCTTTTTGATGAAACAAGTGCCTTATGAGTTTGCCGGTATTTCACCCTGGCAGTTAAAAATGAGGTTGTTCGGCTTATTTTGGCTAACTGCTTTTTTTCCTGCTTTTGCAGTCTTTCTTTTATGGCGCTTGAAATTCAGTGAAAGTATTTTTTTGAGGACGCAAAAGGAAAGAATCATTCCTTTTGTGATCACCATGTTTTTTTATTGGTGGATGTATTACCTAAGCCGAAATTTTACGGATCAACCGATAGTACTGAAATTTTTCTTCATGGGCATATTCATTGCAACATCAATCGGCTTGGTCTTTAATAATTTTATCAAAATCAGTCTTCATGCCATGGCTGCCGGCGGCGCCGTGATGGCAGTGATTCTATTTTCATACTATTATCAACTTCCTTTCGGATTTTTCATCAGCATAGCTATTCTTCTTGCTGGCCTGATTTGTACATCCAGGTTATTGGTAAGTGATCATACTCCTTCAGAAATCTATTATGGCCTGTTGGTAGGAGCTGCCTGTCAGTTCATTTCGTATTTGTTTGTGATGTGATGCTGTTAAAATCTTACGCATCTTGTTTTATCGATGCTAGAGTTTCTGATTTTCAGGAAACCACGATAGGTTGCTGTTAATTCGAGTCCACCTCTCCAGTTAGAAACTACTTTTAGTTTAGATATATTCACATCATAACTTACGCCGACACTGAAATGCTCAAACTCCATTTTAACAGTGGGTATTAAAGCATCACCCCATCTCATAAAGCTTCCAATATAAAATAGATCAGGTTCATTACCATCATCATATTCTCTGATGGTCATTCCATATAACAGACCTCCAAGTATTTGCTTATTGTTATTCTGTGTAAAATAATCTATGAAACCCATGATTCGGCTCCGTTCACCTGACGGTGCATTGATGCCTGCATTGAAAGAGAGTCTGGGCGAAAGAAAATTTTCTGTTGATCCTGTAACAGATTTGATGGTTGGGTTGGTTACATGTGATAAACCGGCTGCTACATACACCCTGGTTTTATCATTAAAGGAAGTACTCAATGATAAGCCTGTACTGAGATCCCAATAGGAATAACCCGAATTTGTGATGGGCTGTGCGGTCGGGTTGGCAGCATTGTATTCTCCGCCACGAAACTGGTCACCCATTTTTAATTTTGAAGCATCAAACTGACTGGAAACAGGTCCACCCATAAACGCAAGAGAAAGATAAGTATCGTTATCGTTGCTCAATGATTTATGATAATTGATAGCAGGAAGTATCTGCGTTCTTCTTAGACGAAGATCTCCGGCAACATCAATACTCATTTGTGAAGCGATGGTGAGAAAATCGTTTTTACCGCCCATAGGAATTTTGTGTTCTACACTCATGGAAGATGTTTTAAATGGTACGGTAACACTTCCCCACTGACTTCTGTGTGCTACAGAAGCCCTGATGTCGCCTGTGAACACACCCGCCAAAGCAGGATTACGCAACAGCGGCTGTTCATAAAACTGAGAGAAGGTAAAATCTTGTGCATGCACTTTACCGGTGATGAGTATTGCTGCTAAAGCAATAAAGCGAAGGGTAGAATTTTTGCTCATTTTAATATGGTTATATTTCCTTTAAATATGGTTGGTAATCCTTTTTCACAAATGACTTCAGATACATATACAAATACATCCGGTGTTACTGCCTTGCCAAATGCTGTTCCATTCCATGCATAGGCGGGATCACCGGGATAGAAATTGGCTTTCTCGAAAACCAGTTGTCCCCATCTGTTGTATATTCTAAAACTTTTGATCAGTTTAATACCCTTACCCTGAACCAGTAAAACATCGTTTACGCCGTCGCCATCAGGTGAAAATGCATTTGGAACAAATAATTCTGTAGCAGGACAAAGCGTTTTAATGCAAATCGTATCAGTGCTCACACAGCCGTAGTTGTTTACTACCGTACAGGATATACAGGCATCATTGGAAAGTTTTACTTCCGGAGCCGGGCAGGTAGGACAGCTAATAGAAACATCACCACCCCAGCGCCATTTTTTGATTTGATCATTACCACCATTGATAGTATTGGTTGATAAAACCCTTAGTTGGAAACTGGTACCTGCCGTAATAATGGTATCTCGGCCAATATTGATTGGTGTAGGACGACCCACTACTACTTTAATCTGAGCAGTATCTGTAAAGCAGTTATGAGCATCTTTACCAATAACATTATACACTGTAGTTTCAACAGGTCTTGCAACAGGATTGGCTACCTGTGTATTATTTAATCCGGTTTCAGGATACCATCTGTAGCTGCTTGCACCTGTAGCAATGAGTTGTTTGCTTTCGCCGATACACAATGTATCACCTTGTGCAGCAAACATTTTCAAAGGTTGAATAACACGGATGCTGGTAGATTTAATTTCACTGCAACCATATTCATCATAACCTATTACGCGAACGGTGGTAGTTCCGGTTGGACGAATAATGTTTGCATTGGTACCGGTTGCAGTGATATTATTAAGTTGATCGAACCAGATATAATGTCTTGCACCCGATGCAATCAAACGAATAGAATCACCTTTACAGATAGTACTATTGGGAGTAATATTAATCTCAGGAAGCGGATGTACCGTCATTGCTTTATAAGCAGAATCAAAACAGTTATTGACTGTAGTGGCAGTCAATCGAACTGTATATTGTCCGTCTATGAGATAACGAACAGCAATCAAAGAATCTGTACTTCTGGTACCATTACCTAGGTTCCATAATAACATGGCAATGGTATCTTTCGAATTGACGATAGGCGCTAGCTGTGTTAATTGTCCTTTACAAACATCCCTGATCGCATCAATATCTACCTGTGGGAATTCAAAGACATTCACTGAGAACTGAGCTTGCAGCGTATTCACACATCCTATATTACTCACTACACTCAAGTTCATGGTATAAGTGCCTTCAGAGGTAAATCGGATACTGTTTTCTTTTTGATAAACAGTATCACCGGGAGCAATGCTCCATTTCCATGCTGCGATGCCGAAATTAGATTGGCTACGGTCATTAAATCGATACACTGTATTTCCGCAGTTATTAGCTCCAGACAAAGTAAAGTCTGCAATTGTCTTATCTACTTTTACAGATACTGTATCAGAAGAACTTACACAAATGCCATTTGATATTTCCCACGCAAATTCATAGGTGCCCGGTATCAATCCGGAAACAGCAGTATTTGGATTGGCTGCATCAGCAATGGAAACATTATTAGGCCCTGCTATTTGTCTCCACATACCGGTTCCTGATAAAGCTGTATTCGCTCTTAATGTTGTGAAACTTGCTGCATTACACACGACAATATCATTACCTGCATTGGCAGTGGTAACAGGTTCAACAACTGCTATTTCTATTGGCGTTGTATACATTACCGCACAGGTGCCATTTTTCACGAGACTACGGTATAAAGTAGTACGCTGAAGATTGTTGTAACGGATTGTATCGGTAAGTGGCGTATTGATAGGACTCCAGATAGCACCACTGTTTTCAGATGATTCCCACTGAATAACACTACCCAGTTTACCTGATAATATCACTTGCCCCGAATTGTTGTTATAACAAACTGTATCAGCTCCGCTAAGTGTTCCGGCAACAGTGGCTGCATCAACAACAATATTTACGGTATCACTAAATGCTGCAGAACAAACACCGCTTTGTACCATTACCCTGAATAAGGTTGTTGAAAGCAGGTTGCTGAAACTATATTGATCACCGGTATAATTTATCAGTGTCCAGTTATTGCCATTGTCTATTGAAGATTCCCAACGGATAAGATCACCAACATAATTGGTAAGTTGTAATGTGCCGTTATTGGATGTAACACAAACCGTATCATTCGCTACGATATGTCCACCTACTGTTAACGGATTGACAGTAATCGTAGCTGTATTTGAATACAAAGAAGCGCAAACGCCACTTTGTACCAATACCCTGAATATGGTGGTGGCAGTTAAATTTGTGTAACTATAAGTATCCTGTGTGCTATTGATTGGACTCCAGTTGGCGCCATTGTCAACAGAACTTTCCCATCTGATGATGGTTCCGGTATAATTGGCAATAGATAATGTACCTGTATTAATATTGGTACATACGGTATCATTACCCGATAAGATACCCGCAGAAGTAGAAGGGTCAATCCTTATTTCTACTTCATTACTTGAAGAAGGACATACTGCATTTGAAATAGTCCATGCAAAGCGATAAGTACCCGTGCTGAGACCGGAAATATTGGTAGCTGCAAGTCCTGCATCAGCGAAAATGGCTGTTGTAGGTCCAGAAATTTGACTCCATATACCCACACCTGAAGAAGGAGTATTGCCTTCAAGTCTGCCGGTAGTACTGTTACATAAAGCTTGGTTCAATCCTGCTACAGCAGTAGTTACAGCTGGCATCACAGTAATCTGTACCGGGTTTGAATAAGCAGTTGCACAAACACTGTTTTGAACCAATACTCTGAACAAAGTTGAAACAGTCAGATTGGTATATGTATATGAATTGGTGGTGTTTGATAATACTGTCCATGAAACTCCATTATCAGTAGAGTATTCCCAATGTAAAACGGAGCCGGTTGTTCCGCTTAATTCCAGAGAACCGTTATTGGTACCTGAACAAACAGTAGCATTGGATGATAATACACCCGGAACAGTCACCGGAGCAATCGTGATCTGAACAGTATCTTTTGAATCAATACAAAGATTATTGGTAATCGTCCATACAAAAACATAAGTTCCAACAGTTAACCCATTGACAGCAGTACGTGGATCTGTAGCGTTAGCAAAAACAGGAGTAGTAGGTCCTGACACATGAGTCCAAGTACCTGTACCAGATACCGGCTGGTTACCTTCTAATACAGTGGTTACTGCATTACATAATAGCTGATCTGCACCTGCATTTGCAGGAGTAACAGGTTGTAAAACGGTAATGGTAACATCATTTGAATTCAATGGATTACATGAACCACTTTGTACAACAACACGATAAGTTGTGGTTGTATTCAAATTGGTATAAGTGAGCGTGTTGGTAGTATTGGTAATAGTTGTCCATGAAGCATTTCCCGGAGTGGTGAATTCCCATCTCAGTATATTACCGGTATATCCACTCAGCGAAAGGATATTACCATTGGCGGTAGCACATACAGTAGCATCAGCCACCAATGTTCCCGGAATGGTAAGCGGGTCAATTCTTACGATCACCGTATCAGCTGAAGGTGCGCACGTTCCATTACCGATTGTCCAGATGAAATGATAGGTGCCATGTGTAAGTCCATTCACTGTTGTATTTGGATCATTGGCATTGGTAAAGCTTACTGTTGAAGGAGCACCGGCAGCCAGTGTCCATGTACCCGTACCTGATGTAGGTGTATTACCATTGAGTGTTATCGAATTCACATTGCACAGTACTTGATCAGTACCTGCATTGGCCGGAGTAACAGGTGGAATTACAGTGATGGTGACATCATTGGAATACAATGCGGGACAAATTTCATTTTGATTCAGCGCTCTGTAAGTAGTGGTGGTATTGAGATTGTTGTAAGTATGAGTATTGGTAGTATTGGAAATATTATTCCAAGAAGCACCATTGTTGATTGAGTATTCCCAGCGAATAATATTTCCATTATTACCGGACAGTGTGAGTATATCAGTATTATTGGTAGCACAAACAGTAGCAGAAGCTACTAGGTTACCCGCTATTGTTGGAGGCACGATGCGTATTTCAACCATATCACTCGAAGGATCACACATTCCATTACCGATGGTCCATACAAACTGATAAGTGCCCGCTATTAATCCATTCACTGTTGTGTTTGGATCATTGGCATTGGTAAAGCTTACTGTTGAAGGAGCACCGGCAGCCAGTGTCCATGTACCCGTACCTGATGTAGGTGTATTACCATTGAGTGTTATCGAATTTACATTACACAGTACTTGATCAGTACCTGCGTTGGCCGGAGTAACAGGTGGAATTACAGTGATGGTAACATCATTGGAATACAATGCGGGACAAATTTCATTTTGATTCAGCGCTCTGTAAGTAGTGGTGGTATTGAGATTGTTGTAAGTATGAGTGTTGGTAGTATTGGAAATATTATTCCATGATCCACCATTATTGGTTGAATATTCCCAACGGATGATGCTACCGTTATTACCTGATAAAGTGAGTATATCAGTATTGTTGGTGGCACAAACAGTAGCAGAAGCTACAAGGTTACCTGCAATAGTTGGTGATACAATTCGTATTTCAACAGTATCAGCAGAACTGGCACAAAGTGTATTCGAGATCGTCCATACAAAACGATAAGTACCATAGGTAAGCCCATTCACGGTTGTTGCCGGGTCAGCAGCATTGGTAAAGCTTACAATGGAAGGTGCTCCGGGAAGAACAGTCCATATACCTGTTCCTGAAGCAGGGTTATTAGCATTCAATGTTGCAGCTGTTGAATTACATATTACCTGATCTACACCTGCATTGGCAGGAGTAACTTCCGGTAATACGGTAACCGTAACAATATTCGTTACCAATACAGGACAAACACCATTTTTTATTTGGCTGCGGTACTGTGTTGTTTGTGTAAGATTGGTATAGCTGATTGTACTTTGATTGGCAGTATTTGTAACACCTGCCCATGTGATACCATTATCCGTAGAATATTCGGTTTGTACGATACTTCCAAAGAAACCGGTAAGCTGTAAGGTTCCATTATTGCTTGTAATACAAACAGTATTATCTGCACTGATAGTACCAGCTACAGTTGGTTGTTGTATAGTAATGGCTACCGTATCCTGAGAATCTGAACAAATACCATTTGAGATCGTCCATACAAAATGATAGGTACCGAAACTTAAACCACTCACAACACTATTAGGGTCTGCTGCGTTCGAAAAAGATACAGCAGTAGGGTTACCGGGAAGAGCAGACCATGTTCCCATTCCCGAAGTAGGGCTATTGCCTGCGAGTGTTGTAGATGTTGTATTACACAGGAACTGATCTGGACCAGCATTGGCTGGAGTTACCAATTCAAGCACTGTAACAGTGGCTGCAATACCTGAATACAATTCAGCACCCACACCATTTTTTACCAGCGCTCTGAATAAAGTTGTCTGCGTAAGATTATTATACGTGTAAGTATCTTGATTGGTACCTATCGTAGAAGAAATCACAGTCCATGTAGCACCATTAGTAACAGAGAGCTCCCACTGAAGAATGTTTCCGAGATAGTCGGTGAGCTGTAAAGTACCACTGTTATTACCCGTACAAACCACTGCATCGGGTCCGATGATACCCGGATTTGTTGGTGGTTGCACTGTAATCTGCATGGTATCTCTCGAAATAGGACAATAACCATTTGAGATTGTCCATACCAGTAAATATTTTCCGTCTGTTGGTGGCGTACCATGAACATAATCAAGACCCGTAATGGTTGCTTTCGGATTGGTGATTCCTGAAAAATTAAGTGGTGAGGTAGCACCCGGTACCACTGACCATACACCTGTTCCTGAACTTGGTATATTACCATTGAGTGTATAGCTCGATACACCATTGATGAATGTAGTATCAGGTCCTGCATTCGCAGGTGTTACAGGTTGTAGAACTGTAATGGTGTTGAGATTGGTATATAATGCCGGACAATTTTGGTTCTGAACAGCAGCTCTGAATGTAGTCGTTGAACTGAGGTTATTATAATCCAGTGTATTGGTAGTGTTACTCAGTGTAGTCCAGGAAGCACCATAATTAGTAGAAGATTCCCATCTGATAACATTACCTGTATTACCTATCAAAGTAAGTGTTCCATTATTAGCAATTGCACAAACAGTGGCTTCAGCAGTGATATTACCAGGTACAGAAGGAGGATGAATTACTACTTGAACGGTATCTTTTGAATCGGTACAGGTACCATTAGAAATCGTCCAAACAAATTGATAAGTACCGGCAACCATACCTGTTACAGTGGTATTGTGACTAGCTGCATTGGTAAAAGTAACAGTTGAAGGTGCTCCTGGAAGAACAGACCATGTACCTGCTCCTGACGTAGGATTATTGCCATTCAGGGTGATACCGGTAACATTACAAATTGACTGATCAGTACCTGCATTGGCAGTAGTTACAGCAGGTAGTACAGTAACAGTAATGATATTGGAATACTGCGGAGCACAAACACCACTTTGTACAGACACTCTGTACTGCGTAGTGGAAGAAAGATTGGTAAAGTTGATTGTATTGGTAGTGTTAGGAATATTGGTCCAAGAAGTTCCATTATCAGTAGAAGCTTCCCAATGGAGAATATTACCTGTAAAACCGGCGAGAGATAGGGTGCCACTATTAGCTGTTGCACAAACAGTAGTACTGGCAGATAAAGTACCGGGAACTGTTTGTGGATCAACAGTAATGGCAACGGTATCTTTTGAATCTGTACAAGTACCATTCGAAATGGTCCATACGAATTGATAAGTACCTACCACTAATCCATTCACAGTTGAATTAGGATTATTCGCATTGGTAAAGCTAACAGCAGAAGGAGCACCCGGAAGAACCGACCAAGTACCGGTACCATTAGTAGGCGTATTGGCAGCAAGGATAGTGGCAGTAGTGAAACAAACATGTGTATCAGTACCTGCATTAGCAGTAGTTACAGCAGGTAGTACAGTAACAGTAATGATATTGGAATATTGTGGAGCACAAACACCACTTTGTACAGATACTCTGTACTGCGTAGTGGAAGAAAGATTGGTAAAGTTGATTGTATTGGTAGTGTTAGCAATATTGGTCCAAGAAGTACCATTATCCGTAGAAGCTTCCCAATGGAGAATATTACCTGTAAAACCGGCGAGAGATAGTGTACCACTATTAGCTGTTGCACAAACAGTAGTGCTGGCAGATAAAGTGCCGGGAACAGTTTGTGGATCAACAGTAATAGCAACGGTATCTTTTGAATCAGTACAAGTACCATTCGAAATGGTCCATACAAACTGATAAGTACCTACCACTAATCCATTCACAGTTGAATTAGGATTATTCGCATTGGTAAAGCTAACAGCAGAAGGAGCACCCGAAAGAACCGACCAAGTACCGGTACCATTTGTAGGCGTATTGGCAGCAAGAATGGTGGCAGTAGTGAAACAAACATGTGTATCAGTACCTGCATTGGCAGTAGTTACAGCAGGTAGTACAGTAACAGTAATGATATTGGAATACTGTGGAGCACAAACACCACTTTGTACAGATACTCTGTACTGCGTAGTGGAAGAAAGATTGGTAAAGTTGAGTGTATTGGTAGTGCTAGCAATATTGGTCCAAGAAGTTCCATTATCAGTAGAAGCTTCCCAATGGAGAATATTACCAGTAAAACCGGCGAGAGATAGTGTACCACTATTAGCTGTTGCACAAACAGTATTACTGGCAGATAAAGTGCCCGGAACCGTTGCAGGATAAACAGTAACAATAACAGTATCTTTCAAATTTGTACAAACACCATTACTGATGGTCCACTCAAACTGATAAGTACCCGCTACCAAACCATTAACGGTGGTATGAGCATCTGCTGCATTGGTAAAGCTTACAGCTGACGGACCACTGATCAGTAACCAACTTCCACTTCCGGAACTGGGGGCTGTTGCATTTAGAGTAGTTGCAGCTACATTACATACACCAAAATCATTTCCGGCATTGGGTGTTTCAACAGGAGGAACTACTGTAATAGTAGTTGTATTGGAATACTGAGTTGGGCAAACACCGCTTTGTACATTAACTCTGTATTGGGTGGTAGTAGTAAGATTTGTATAGCTCTGTGTATTAGTAGTATTGGAGATAACAGACCAACTACTACCATTATTCACTGAAAACTCCCAGTTCAGAATAGTACCATTATAACCATTCAATGTTAATGAGCCATTGTTTGCGGTAGCACAAACCGTGGCATTATTACCCAATGTGCCGGGAACAGTAAGTGGTGAAACAGTGATAGTAATCGCATTACTATATTCAATAGAACAGCTACCACTTTGCACAACTGCTCTAAATGTGGTTGTTTGGGTAAGATTACTGAAAGTATAAGTATTGGTATTTACAGCATAGCTTGTGGGCCAAGTGAGACCGCCATCTGTAGAAGCTTCCCAACGAATGATATTTCCGGTATATCCACTAAGTGTGAGAACGCCTGAATTACTGCCAGAACAAACAGTTGTGGCTCCACTTAATGTTCCTGGAACAGTTAAAGGATCAACAGTAATTGTTACTGTATTTGAAAACTGACTGCTGCAACTGCCACTTTGAACAACAGCTCTGAAAATAGTTGATGCTGTAAGATTATTAAATGAATGCGTATTACTTGTGTTGGTAATCGATGTCCAGTTTGTACCGCCATTAGTTGAAAATTCCCAACGAATAATATTGCCGGTATAACCTGCGAGTGTAAGTGTACCTGAATTACTACCAAAACAAACATTCATATTGCTGGACAATGTTCCTGCCACTGTTTCCGGACTGATGATCACATTCACACTATCTCTTGAAACAGTACAAGGGTTATTGGAGATGCTCCAAACAAATACATAAGTTCCCGGAACCAATCCGCTGACAGTACTAGTAGCAAGTGAAGCGTTGCTGAAAGTAACGGTTGATGGGCCAGATGCCATTGTCCAGGTTCCGTTACCAACAACAGGAGTATTGGCATTGAGCTGCGTGGATGAAAGGTTACATAATTGCTGATCGGTACCCGCAGCAGCAATGGTTGGGTTGGGTTTGATCGTAATATCAGTTGAATCAATGCCAATGCAACCATTCGGAGAAACGGCTGTAATTCGATAACGAACAATGGCATTAGCAGTAGATGTATTCGTGATAATATCAGTAATGGTATTCACAGATGAAGCAGTAGCATTTGATGAATGACCACTTGCAGCACCTGAAACAATGGAAGAAGTCCAGGAAAATAAAGAACCTGTTAAAGAACTGCTTAACTGAACATTGGTAGCAACACCAGAACATATTTCTGTTGTTGTATTGGTAATGGTAAGCGTTGGATTAGGGTTCACAGTAACCGAAATCGTATAAGGCTCTCCTGCACAACCTCCATAGTAAGGAGTGATGGTATAAGTTACAACAGCTGCAGTAGTAGAGGATGCATTCACTAACAAATTGCTGATATTCCCTGAACCACTGGCTGTATTGCCACTACCTGAGCCACTCGTAAAAGCAGAAGTCCATAAAAAAGTACTACCCGGTTGTGTAGAAGACGGCGTATGCGTCAATAGTTGATTGGAACATATAGCTGTACTTGTATTGGTGCCGGTATTATTCGGATAAATTCTTAGGATCATAGAATCCTTACTCGTATTGCTTCCGCAATTACCGGTGGCATTATAAGTAGATGTTCCTGTGAAATAGAGTTTTACCAAACCACTTTGTTTGTCTGCAAGACTGGGTGTATAAGTTGGGTTCAATGAATTGGCATTTGAAAAGGTGCCGGTTCCCGATGTACTCCAAGTATAGTTATTGGTAACGTATGAAATACTGCCCGACAGTGGTACAGAATTTGTGTTGTAACAAATAGAAGTGTCTTTTGAATTGAGAATACTGGCAAGTGCCACTGCATTTTTAAATACAACCTGTGTATCACTACAACTTACACCATTGGTGGTAAACTGAACGCTTACAGTATATGCAGCAGAACTGTTGAATTGAAAACGGGGATATTGTGAAGAGGGGCTGTGTGAACCCTGAAAACTCCATGAACCTGAACTAGATACTGACCAGAGATAGCTATTACCAGCATTGGTATTACTATAAGTAACTTTATAATAAGCATCAGATGCTGAATAACTGGTAATACCATTGTTACATTCAATGACATCTTCATTCAGTTTAACCGATGCAACAGTAAGTGACACCGCAGCTGATGCTGTAATACAAGTGCTGGAAGATAAACTGGCCACATCCGGACCAACAATTACGCGATAAGCAGCACCATCGGTACTGGTAACACTGTTAATGGTATAACTGCTGGAAGTACCTGCTGTGCCGATATTTGACCAAGTGGTACCGCCATCGGTACTTTTCTGCCATTGGTAGGCAGGAGATGTGAAAGGACTGTTGACAATAGCAGCATTGATGGTTGTACTTGTCCCGGCACAAACAGTAGTTCCGTTGCTAAATGAAATGGTAGCAGTGGGCGTACAGGCAGTAAAAAGAATATCGTCAATCGCAAGATCATTTCCACACTGAGGCTGACCACCGTAGGCATCTACCATTTCCAATATCAATGAAGTGGTACCTGAAGGAAGAGCAAAGCTAAAACCATATTGCTGCCAATTAGGAGCTACAGTTCGATTGGCCGTAAGCGGAAGATTTCCTGTACTATATGTAGCCAATATAGTGCCTGATGTATTCTTGATATTGAATGTAACATTCGGATATACATAACCGCTGCCACAAATAGGTAGGGTATGACTGGTAGTATTAACATTGGCAAGCCATGCAGAAAAATTATAAGTAGAACCCGGACAAAGATTATCGACCTGTTGTGTAAAAAAAACAGAGCCGCCTGTTCCGGCATTCACGAGAAACATATTACCATTCGAATTGCCGGTATGGTCTGAACCAACAGCCCAATCGTTTCGACCGGAGTTCTGAACACGTGGTGTTACGATATACCTGCCATCATCCAATGCACCACTGCTTTGGAATGAATAATTGGTAGTGAAACCTGAGGGTACGGTGGTTTTGGAAGAAGAATTAGCACCTTGTCCGAATGTCTGTGAAAAAACCGGTGCTAAAGCACTGCTTGAACAAGTGCCTTGTCCTTTTACCATTGAAGAGGTATATAGACAACAAAGCAAGAGCACAACACGGTATGTGTACTTTTGGGGAGTCATGGATATTGGATATAAGATGTTAATCAGAAATCGGGCGGATAGGACTCCGATTTTCTGAAACAGCTTTCATAGGTCAATGCAATCTACACAACTAAGACCGCTAAGCCATGTTATTCTATATGACAGAATCTTCTTTTCTTTGTAGGATTACAACTACAAGATTACTCACACTCACTCTATTGTTTATATATTAAGAAAAAGACTATTTACGAAAATGTGGTATAGACTCGGTCAATTTATTGTAAAGTACAGATTGTCATTGCTCATATTGTTGATCCTTTCTACAGGAATCATGACTTATTATGCAACACAAGTAAAATTGAGTTATGAGTTTACGCGAGCAATACCGACTGATAATCCTAAATACCAAGATTATCAATCTTTTCTAAAGAAGTTTGGTGGCGATGGAAATATGATGGTGGTTGGATTTGATACCGATTCCTTTTACCAAAAAACTTATTTCAATGCAGTAGCACAACTTCATCAGGAAATAAAAAAAATAAAAGGTGTAACCGGGATTCTCAGTATTCCTGATGCAGTGAGTTTGAGAAATGATCGTGAAAATGCAAAACTGGTTCCAGAGAAAATTTTTAATACACCTTATACCGATCAGGCTTTGCTAGATAGTAGCCGACTTATTTTTGAAAATCTTCCTTTTTACAAAACCTTATTATACAGTGATTCTTCTCATGCCTACTTAATGGGAATTTCTGTCAATGGAGATACGATCAATAGTAAGAGTAGAACCAGATTGATCAATGATATAACAGCACAATTAAAATTATTCGAGGATAAAACAGGATCAATATTACATGTAAGTGGACTTCCATACATCAGAACAACGATTGGTAATAGGATTAAAGATGAAATGAATTGGTTTTTGATTGGATCCTTGTTGTTGTCTGCTATCACACTACTCCTTTTCTTTCGGTCATTCAGTGCTATGTTCATGAGTTTGATTGTAGTGGGAATTGGTGTAGTATGGAGCTTGGGAACCATTGTTCTATTGGGTTATAAGATTACATTACTTACAGCTCTGATACCACCATTGATTGTGGTCATTGGTATCCCGAATTGTATTTACTTCCTCAATAAGTATCACACTGCTTATCGAGATACCGGTGATAAAGAAAAAGCATTGGTTACCATGGTGGGAAGAATGGGAATTGTAACCTTGTTCTGCAATATTGCTGCTGCCATTGGGTTTGCTGTATTTGCATTAACAAAGAGTGCATTGCTGCAAGAATTTGGAGCAGTAGCCGGAATCAATATCATGGCATTGTTTCTGATTTCATTGATTTTTATACCCGTTGTTCTTAGTTATACAAAACCGCCACAACCCAAACATGTACGCTATCTCGACAATAAATTCCTGGAAAAATTATTGGTAAAAATCGAACGATGGACTTTTCATCATGCACGTTGGGTATATGGTGTAACCATCGTATTTACCTTAGTAGCCATTGCGGGATTATTCAGGTTGAAAAGCGAAGGATTTATTGTAGACGATCTCCCTAAACAGGATAAAATATATACGGATCTGAAATGGTTTGAACAAAATTTTGGTGGCGTAATGCCATTGGAGATATTAATTGATACAAAAAAGAAAAACGGATTACTCAGAACTACCCAACCCATTTCAAAGATCGATGAACTATCTGCTTATATTGGCGCTACCCCTGAAGCCGCTAGACCCTTGTCTTTCGCAGAAGGATTAAAATTTGCAAAACAGGCATATTATGATGGAGATATTTTGAGTTATGATATTCCATACGAAGGAGACCTTGCATTTATGGGTCCATACTTGCGACAATCTGCTGATAGTGGAAAGACACCTGAGACCGGTGTTTCAAAGATTATCAGCAATTTTATGGATAGCAGTAAACAAGTAGCACGTATTACTGTGAATATGAAAGATGTAGGTAGTGTAAAACTGCCATTGCTAATTGCTGATTATGAAAAGAAAGCCAAAGAAATATTTGATACTGCTTCTTATCATATCACTTTTACGGGTAGCAGCATTACATTTTTAGAGGGGTCTAGTTTTATTATCAAGGGGTTGAAAGAAAGTATTTTCTGGGCCTTTTTATTGATTACACTTTGTATGTTATACCTGTTTCGTTCGTTTCGAATACTGGTTTGTTCATTGATTCCTAATCTGATTCCTTTATTAATTACCGCGGGTGTAATGGGTTGGACGGGAATAGCGCTGAAACCTTCTACTGTATTGGTTTTTAGTGTTGCGTTGGGGATTGCTATTGATGTAACCATTCGGTTTTTAATTAACTATAAACAAGAGTTGCCGCATTATAATTATCAAGTGCCGCAAACCCTGGTACAAACCATCAAACATACCGGTATCAGTATCATTTATACTTCGCTGGTATTGATCGCAGGATTCATCATTTTTTGTATCAGTGATTTTGGTGGAACGAAGGCATTAGGTTGGTTAACTTCTTTAACATTGGTAACAGGAACACTTACGAATTTGATTTTGTTACCCGTGCTTATTTTACATACACGCAGGAAAGGAAGTCAAAACAGATAAACAGAGAAATGTCCAATGTCCAATTTCGAAATTCAACATTAGACATTTCTTTGTTTATCTCAGAGACTTTACACAGTTAACTAAACACTACCTAAACACTCTCAAACATTCTCCTATTCTCTTTGAATTGCTTCCGTACCATGACCGTATCAGGTCTGTTGTTTCTCCGGGCTTTCTTCGAGTGTTCTTCGGTAATTCTCGAAGCGCTCTCGAAGCCGCTTCGATACTTCTTCGGTAAATCTCGAAGAACACTCGAAGAAACCACGGAAAACAAGCGAGTTTGGTGAGGCGATGCTACGACGCAAGTATTTAAACCACCCGAATAACCAATGAAGCCTTGCCCCTCTTATTTTAAAAATCAATTGTAAGGGGTAGTTTTCTCGAAGAGGAATCGAGGATATTTTCTTGCTCGAGGGTTTATATGGTTTTGAAAATAAAGGGCTCTAAAAGGCTTTATTTTCACTTTTCACTATTGTATAACTTAAGGTTACGGAAAAAGGTATAAGATGTAAAGTGTTGGAAAGATGGGACGCAGATTTTTAAGATGGGTTATGATAGTGCAGTTTTTTATCAACGTCAATCATCATAAAATCATGCGGCCCATAAAATCAAATAAAGTGATCAAGGCGGGCTTCTTATGCTGATGCTATAACAATCATAGGAAATAGCACTGAAATTCTTAAAACAGGTAATAGACAAGGAACAAGAAACAAGAAACAAGGAAGGTATAAGGGTCAAGAAAAAAGGAATAAAGGTTTTTACACCTAATAATACCCACGGAGGGGTAACAGACTGTTGAAAGAATAAGAAACAAAGAACAGGAAATAAGATGTAAGATCTTGGGTTGTACACACAATGATTAGCGTATTGGGTCGACCAATAAACCCTTTTTAAAGGTCATTGAAAGACAAAATGATCGAATTTGTCATAAACCAATGAGTTCTTTTTTTGTTTGCCGGGCTAAAAGCAGTTTATTATTGAATACTATATTTTTATAAATAACGATTAAAAAAATTTGTTATAAATCTACAGTTTTTTCTGTCCCAAACAGCGTTTTTTTGTCTATTGCTGTCTAAATTTAACACTTCTATAAACCTTAAACTAAGATGCGCATGAGAAAATTATTGGCACTTGTTGCCAGTGTTGTGCTATTAATGACACAACTTCAGGCACAAACGAGCCGTACCTTCACAGGAAAGGTAACGGACGCAAAAGGAGCACCGCTTGCAGGTGTTACCGTTTCCGCTGGCTCCGACAGGAGAACAGTTACAGACAATGCGGGCAATTTTACCATCCAGGTAGGATCTAATGTCCGTTCTCTTCGTTTCACTTATGTTGGCTATAACATCCTAGATGCCAGCATCTCCGACAAAAATTCCATTACTGTAAGTATGACCGAAGAAGACAAGTCATTGTCTGAAGTGGTGGTAGTAGGTTATGGTACACAAAAGAAAAAGGAGATCACAGGTAGTATTGCCAGTGTGAAAGGTGAAGCATTGGCCAATAAGCCAACCCAGAGTTTTGATCAGGCATTGGGTGGTCGTGCTGCCGGTGTACAGGTGAATATTCCGAATGGTGTATTGAATGCACCACCGGTTATTCGTATCCGCGGTACCAACTCTATTTCCTTATCATCTTATCCATTGATCGTATTGGATGGAGTTCCAATGTTTACTGGTGATTTCAGTGGCGTTGGTGGTGCAGCTGGTAATATTCTGGCAAGCATTAATCCGAATGATATTGAAAGTGTAGACGTTGCCAAAGATGCGGCTGCAACTGCTATCTATGGTAGCCGTGCTGCAAATGGTGTATTGTTTATCACTACCAAAAAAGGTAAAGCAGGTCGCTCTAAAGTTACTTTAGATAGTTGGATTGGTTTTAGTCAGGTTCAACGTTTACCAACTTTATTGGATGCATTCCAGTACACTGATTACAAAAATGAAGCTTTGCGTAATGCAGGTACTTTCAATGCTACAACCAATGCTTTTGCGTTGACCAATGGTCCGGACGGACAACCTATCAACACGCGTTGGTATGATTATGTATATCGTACAGGTGTTCAGCACAGCAATACGGTTAGTATTTCTGGAGCGAACGAGTCTACCAACTATTATTTTTCTGCAGGTTATACCAATCAAGAAGGTATTCTTAAAAGAAATGATTACCAACGTTTATCATTGACAATGAATGTTGATCATAAAGTAGGCAAGGCAATAAATATCGGAGGTAAGATTCAATATTCTAGCGAAAAGAATCTAGCTGCTGTGAGTACAGGTTCATTGGGTGATGCATTTGCTACAGCAGGTTTGGGTCGTGTAGTAATGGTGACTGCTCCTAATATTTCTCCTTATAATAATGACGGCTCTTATAATGTAAACGGAGCACTAATTGGCGTAATGGGTAATAGAGTAGGTCAGGTTGGTTTTAATAATCCGGTAGTTCAATTGGATTTGAATAGAAACAACAACTATATTGAACATATCATCAGCAATGTGTATGCGCAGGTAAAACCATTTAGTTGGTTAACGGCTCGTACAAATTATGGTATTGATTATGTTCTTACAGAAAATGATTCTTATTTCCATCCAATTTCCGGTGAAGGTTTTGCATCAAACGGTTCTGTTACTGCAACCTATAGCAAGAACAAAAGATGGGTTTGGACTACCACTTTGCAATTCGACAAAACATTTGGTGAAAAACACAATGTAAGTGCATTGGCTGGTATTGAGCATCAGAAGTCTGATGGTAATAGCTTTGGTTTGAACCGTATTACAGTGAATGATCCGGCTTTCACGAATATTCAGGGTGGATGGGCTACACCTAATACTGCTGGTTTGGGTATTGGTGAAAACTATCTCTATTCTGAGTTTGGTCGTGTTCAATATAATTTTGATCGTAAATACTACTTAACTGCTAACCTGCGTAGAGATGGTGCTTCTCAATTGGGTGCGAACTCTAAGTATGGTACATTCTGGGGCGTATCTGCTGGTTGGGAAGTGATGAATGAGAAGTTCTGGACTTCAGCTAAACTAGATCGTATCTTCAGTAGCTTTAAAGTAAGAGCTAGTTATGGTAAAGTAGGTAATATTGGTGGACTCGGAAACTTTGCTTCTCTGTCTCAGTTCGGTTCCGGACTGTATGGCGGAAATGGTACAGTAGCGTATAGTCAGGCAGGTAACCCTAACCTAACTTGGGAAACCAGTAAGAAAACTGATGTGGGTATCAATTTTGGTATCCTGAAAGATCGTATGACTTTCGAGATTGGTTACTATAATAGTAATAACGATGGATTGTTATTGTTTGTACCGCAACCTCCTTCAGCAGGTTTACCTTCTACCATTCCTCAGAACATCGGTAGCATGTACAACAGAGGTTTAGAATTTGCCGTGAACTTCGCTGCAGTTCAGAAGAAAGACTTCAGTTGGAATACATCATTCAATCTATCAACCAATGATAACAAAGTAAATTCACTGGCTCCTGGTATCAATAGTATCATTGGTTCTACAGGTGGATTAGAAAATCCTAACATTACTGTACCGGGTCAGCCTATCTCTATGATTTTTGTTACGCGTACAAAAGGAGTAGATCCAGCAACCGGTCGTAGAATCTTTATCAATGCACAAGGTCGTGAAGTATTCTTCCAGCATGTGGCTCCTGCCGGACAAGCACGTTTCATGTATGCGGATGGAACGACTGCGCCTACTGTAAGTAATGCAGATGCGGTGGTTTATAAAAATACACATGCCAAGATCTTTGGTGGTTGGGAAAATACTTTCCGCTTCAAAGGATTTGAACTAACTGCATTGTTAACTTATCAGTTTGGTAACTGGATTTATTTTGGTTCACAAGCCGGTTTGAGAGATCAGCGTTTCTGGAACAATGAAGTAGCCATTTTAAATAGATGGCAAAAAGCAGGAGATGTAACAGAGATACCAAAAGCTGTATTTGGTGATAACGTATCCAATGGTTCATCATTCCCACTTGATATCAATGTATTCAGAGGTGATTTCGTTAAGCTGAGAACATTAACAGTTGGCTATAATCTACCAAAGTCATTGCTGGAAAAGATCAAGATTACCAGCGCTCGTTTCTATATCAATGGTAATAACCTGTTGATCCTGACCAAATATCCTGGTCCAGATCCTGAGGTTTCATCCAATGGTAATGGTACCACCAACTTTGGTGTAGACAGAAACACAGTTGCCAACCAGAGAACCTTAACCGTAGGTTTGAATATTGGCTTCTAATTGTTAAACTATTAATGTAGCAGAAAATGAAAAATAAAATATTATACGTAATCATGGCTGCAGCGGTGGTACAACTGACCTCCTGCGCCAAGGATAAATTCATCAGCCCTGTTCCAACGAACGCCATCTCAGATCTTACTGCCTTTGACAGTAAAGAAAGAGTGGAAGGTCAGGTACGTGCCATTTATGCCTCTATCAAAAATGCCGGTATGTATGGCGGTCGTTATCAGATCTTCAACGATATCAGAGGTGAAGAATTCAATAACGAACGTACCAATGTTGTAACCGGCTTCGATGTTTGGAACTATACACCTAGTAACAGCTCTACCAACAGTGTATTGAACCACTGGTCAAGAGCATATTATGTAATCAACCTTGCCAACGTATTTATTGACGGTATGGCAGTGAAAGGTACCAGCGTAGTAGGTGCTGCACTCTCTAACAATTATTTAGGAGAAGCTCGTTTACTGAGAGCATTGAGTTATTATTCTTTGCTTCAGTTATATGCTCGTCCATTCTGGGATGGTAACGGAAGTAAACCAGGTGTTCCTTTGCGCTTGAAAGGTAATACCGGTTCAGATGATTATGCATTAGCACGTGCAACAGTTGCTGAAGTATACAACCAGATCTTAACAGATCTCACATTTGCTGAGCAGAACTTGCCATTAACCAATGCTAATGCAACACTGAATACTACCCGTGCTCACAGAAATACTGCCATTGCTTTAAAGACAAGGGTGTTAATGAGCATGCGTCGTTATGCAGATGTAATCACTGAAGCCAACAAGATTGTAAGTGCCTCAGCACCCTTTGTTGCTTCAACAGGTGTAGCACATGCATTACAATCAGATTACAGAACCATGTTCACATCGAACTATACTACTACAGAATCTATCTTATCCATGCCGTTTGCTACGAATGAAACGCCTGGCGGACAAAATCAGTTGGGATATTATTATGGTCCATCTGCATTCAATGGTGGTAATGGTGAATATTCATTGTTACCCAATAGCATCATTGCAGATGCGGGATGGTTGCCTACCGACAGAAGAAGAAGCTTTGTACAAGTATTCAGTGGAAAAAGCTATTTGACCAAATATAGTGTGGCTTCTACTTTCATAGACTGGGCTCCGGTGATTCGTTACGCAGAAGTACTACTGAATTTAGCAGAAGCACGCGTTCGTTCTACCAATACCGTAGATGCACAAGCCATTGCATTGCTAAATGCAGTTCGTGGTCGTTCCGATGCTACTACAATTTTCACTCCACTCAATTTTGCCAATGCAGATGCATTAGCCAATGCGATTGTGAATGAAAGACGTATTGAGTTCCTCGGAGAAGGATTAAGAGGAACAGATATTACCAGATTAGGACTGCCATTACCTGCTAAACCAGGTGTATCGGCTATTGCTGCCACTGCTCAGCAGTATATCTGGCCAATTTCTTCTACTGAATTGTTATTGAACCCATTGTGTGTAGATAACAACTAATACCCACTTCACTCATGAAGTAGGTGCAAAGCCGTCTCATCTTATGGTGAGACGGCTTTTTTATGGTTGTAGATTGCTAATCTTTTGCGATACTGGTAATTAGTTGATTTTTAATCAATTAGACGATTATATCCCGCGCGTTCAATCAATCTAACTATTTTCTCTATATCCATTTATCAGTCATTATTACCGTTCATTGAGTCTAAATGCGGAAGATTGCGGCTTTTTGCAGCATTGTTTAATATATTTATGTCTTACTCTTGTGTCATTTTAAACGACCATTTCGTTAACTATTAAAAACTGATTTATGAGAAAACTTGTCACAGTCTTGCTGTGCTTTTTACTGGGTGCTACTCAGTTAATGGCACAGAGCAAAACCATTACCGGTAAGGTAACGGATGAAAAAGACGGAACACCTATTGCGGGTGTATCAGTTACGGTAACCGGTGCTACGGGTACAGTAACAACTGCTGATGGAACCTTTAGAATCGTGGTTCCCGCATCAGCAAAAACCATAGAATTTAGTTATGTAGGTTTTGCCACACAGCGATTAAATATTGCTGATGCCATGACAGTTGCATTGAAAAGAGAAGATGCAAACCTGGATGAAGTAGTGGTGGTAGCTTATGGTACAGCCAAGAAAGAAACATTGACAGGTTCTATAGGTCAAATTAAATCAGCCGATTATGCTAAACGTCCTTTGTCGAACGTTACTGCAGCCATTGAAGGTGCTGTTCCGGGTGTAGTTACTACTACGGCCAATGGTCAACCTGGCTCTGGTATCAGTATCCGAGTTCGTGGATTTGGTTCAATCAATGCTACCTCAGAACCCCTATTTGTGGTGGATGGAGTACCTTATGTTGGTGGAACATCCAATATTAATCCGGATGATGTAGAAAGTACTACCATATTAAAAGATGCGGCAGCTACTGCTTTATATGGTTCAAGAGCTGCGAATGGGGTAGTGATGATTACCACTAAGAAAGGTCGTAAAGGCAGAAATAATATCTCCATCAGAGGGTTGCAAGGTGTTGTAACAAGAGGGTTGCCCGAATATGAAAGAGTAGATGCATTTCAATATTATCCCTTGATGTGGGAGTCTTATCGCAATTCATTGGTGTATCCTGCTTCTGGCGCAGCGATTTCAATAGACTCTGCAAGCAGAGTAGCATCAGGATTAACTACCCGTACCGGTATTCAGGGATTATTATCCTATAATCCATTCAATGTACCCAATAATGCGATTGTGGATGTTAATGGAAAAATCAATCCCAATGCCCGTTTGATTTATGGAGATGATTTGGACTGGACGAGAGATCTGATGCGGGATGGTACTAGAAAAGATTATTCTGTTAACCTCAGTGGGGGAGCTGATAAATCTGATTATTTTTTCTCCATGGGTTATCTGAAAGAAACAGGATATACCATACGTTCGGATTTTGAAAGATTTACAGCCAGACTGAATGTGAATGTACAGCCTTTATCTTGGTTTAAAACAGGATTGAATATTTCTGGTAATTATTCCAGCTCTAATACCGCCAGTGATGGAGGTAGTACCAGTTTTGTAAATCCATTCTTTTATTCCAGAAATATCGGACCCATCTATCCTGTGTATGCACATGACATGACTACGGGTGCTTATTTAATAGATCCTGCAACTGGTGCTCCTTTCTGGGATCTGGGAAATATGGGTGGAGCAATGGGAGTTCCCAACAGACCCAGCGGTGGATTTGCCGGTCGACATGCGCTCGCTGAAACAGTACTCAATGAGCAGAATTTCAGAAGAACAGTAGTGAGTGCCAGACAATATACTGATATCACTTTCCTGCGTGATTTTAAATTCACCAACAATGTTTCCGTAGATTTTGAAAACCAATACAATGGATCTTTCCAAAATACACTTGTAGGTGATGGAGCTCCTGCCGGTCGTGCTGATCGTGAATTTGGTTCATCAACCGGATTGGTATTGAGTCAGATTTTAAATTATGGTAAAAGATTTGGCAGCAGCCACAGATTAGATGCCTTGGTGGGTCATGAAAGTTTTAACCAGCTTGACTTGGGTTTGCGTGGATTCAAGCAAGGACAGTCTTTGTCTGGAAACACGGAGCTGAATAATTTCACCACCATTAACTCTGCTACATCTTCGCTGGATCGCTATCGTATTGAAAGCTTTTTCTCAAGAGTTAACTACGATTATAAAGGAAAATATTTTGTATCCGGAAGTATTCGTAGAGATGGTAATTCCCGTTTTTCATCTGATTCCAGATGGGGTACTTTCTGGTCTATCGGTGGTGGATGGAATTTGGATAAAGAAGATTTCATGAAAAATGTTTCATGGGTTAATCTTTTGAAGTTAAGAGGTTCTTATGGTGTGGTAGGTGTTGCTGATGGTATTGGTTTTTATGCTTACCAAGGTTTATACTCATTTGCCAATAATGCCAATGAGCCGGGTATCGTACAAAGCCAAACTGCATTCCTAAACAGAAAACTGACTTGGGAAACCAATCAGCAGTTAGATATTGGAGTAGACTTTTCATTATTCAAAGGCCGTATCAACGGTTCATTGGAGTATTATAACAGAAATTCTACTGACCTGTTGTTTGCAGTACCACAACCACTATCAAGTGGAGCCTTAACGGTTAACCAAAATACCGCTACGATGTACAATCGTGGATTGGAACTACAATTAACCGGAGACATCATCAAGAATAAAAACCTGATCTGGAATATGGGTGTGAACCTGTCTACCGTTACTGTAGGCTCCCCCAAAAAGTTGTCCATTCTTGGTTAGAGTTAACGGGAAAAAGCT